>CAVSAR010000001.1:0-946820 GCA_963726085.1 uncultured Pseudomonadota bacterium
GCGGGCGTAACCCAATGACAGTTAAATACTTATAGTGAGACGACTTCTCTTTGTACCCCCAAATGTTCCCCACACGCTAAAGGATTACAGGGGGCGGCGCGCTAACGGATCGGTTTCAGGGGCGCTAGATCACCTTCAACCATCGGGAGCTCGGGTCCACCCGAGAGAGTGGGGGTTTCGGACCGATGATTCATGCAACCTCTAGGAGCGCCTTGGGGTGCTTGGCAGCGACCAGGAGCAATGTCCGGACCGCACCCGACGGAGCACGACGCCCCTGTTTCCAGTCCTGAAGTGTCCGGACGAGAGACTCCCAGAAGGGTCGCAGACTGCGCCTGCGACAGGCCCGTCCGGTCACGAATCCCCGATATGGAGGGGACGATCGTCTTTCGACCAGTCTCGCCACGCCTGAGCTCCTTCAGTCCCTCAAGGGTCTCCAGACCAAGGTTGCGCTTACCAGGTGCCATTCGATTTCCGCTTAATCTTCTTCAATACCGGCCCGGGACTGCTGCAACGGTTTGTTAGCCGACCAACTTGTCATAGTCGTTATGGGTACCGATGCAGAACCAGTGCACTCCGTCATCGACGGCCGTCCCAAGGACTCTGTCCTTTTCACCCACTCGGGCCGACCACAATGGCCCGATTCTCTTGAAGTGCAGTGAGGGGTGGTGAGTGTTCTCTTTCAGCAGAGAGAAATTCTTGTCGGCTATGGCCTGCACTTCCTCAGGTAGTGCCCGATAGAGGGCCCAAAAGGCGGCAGAGGCCGTGTGCTTCAAAGGGACTTGGACCGTCCGGCTGTGTAGTCGGTCGTCGCTTCTGTCATGAGCTTGTCGAGCTTGCCTGCGCGTACGTCAGTGGCGATCTTTGCGTCCCAAGCTACCCAGTCTTGCTCCAAGACCCAGTCACGCAGCTCAGAGAATTCGCCGGCGGAAAGCTCGCGAATCTGCTGCTCAATATGTTCAACCTTACGCATGGCGGGTACCTCGACAGAGATTATACGCCGGGACTGCCGGCGGCGAAATTGGAGGCGTCTGAGCGATCCAGGACATAGGAGACTGTTACCTATCTCCCCGACCGCTCACCGCGCAAGCGCGTTATTGTCTCGATCAGAGTGTTGCGGCTGATTGGAGTATACGGTCTGACGCATCGTTATCCAGATTCGCTCGCGCTGATAGGGCTTTGCAGTTACATAGATGCCAAGGGCACCTAAGACCAATGCGGCGCCGAGCCCAATTAAAATCCCAAGTAGTTTGCGAGGCATGGACGTTTTCTCCAGTTCGTAGGTGACTCTTTCTCGGAGTGCAGCAAATGCGCACCCGATGGCCCATTGCAGCGCGGCCGGGCGAGACATGTAGTCCGCTTCATTTAGCATCGCCTCTGCCCATTCCTTTCGGCGGGCGGGAAGCATCCACGATACAAGCCGATAGGTAACAGGCGGCCTTTCGAATGTGTTCCTGCCCTGAGTCATTAGACCCGCCCTGGCGAAGACAGGCGTCTTGTGGCGCTTGTCTGACTCAAATGCTCCTTTGCATATGCGACCCCGATTGCGGTCAGTCGATACAGCCTTCTGGGGCGGGCGACCCTGATGAGGTGATGGCTCCCACTTCGAGTCAAGCATGCCCCTGTCGCTCAGACGCGAAAAGGATCGGATACAGCGCCCCCGACTTAAGCTTGGTCTGCTCTGATAGGTCGTATCCGTGGAGCCATTGGCCACGCTGGGCCAGCATTAAGCCAAGGAGACTTTTGGTTTGCGTGGAAGGTGATCTAAACTGCGGCATGTCATAAGTCTACATATATAGAGTAACAGAGGCAAGCCCAGTCCGAGAGAACCCCGTCACACTAATTCGACACGCCTAACTAACTAAGTTGAGCGCGACGGCATGACGGCCATGACTTAGCACGGCGATCAGACTCATACCCCGCTATTCGCGCAGCACCCAGCGTCGTTGTGAAAGGCGGCGGCAATGCTGGCGAGAGCCAAGAGAAGAACTAAGGGCGCACTTGCGAGTTGCCGGTCGGGCTGCGCCCGTCCGGCAACTCATATCGGCGCTGCGCGCCGATCGTGCGGTCAGGGTGCGCGCTTACGCGCGCACCCTGACATTCGAACTAGGAGTTCGGAGCGTTAAGCCGGGAGCGCCTGATTGTCGGCGCTTCATTTCTGCAGACGAGACACATGGATCGCTGCCGTCGCTCGCGCGGGAATCTATCCCGTCTTTTTGAGCATCACAACCTTATCGGTCTGACGCAGAGCCTCCAGATAGTTTGCCCATTTGTCCATTGCCTGCCGTCGCGCGTCGTCAAACCGGGTTCGGTCATACGCCTTCTGCACTTCGCCGCGTTTGGCGTGGGCCAGCTGTGCTTCGAGTACGTCCGCATCGATGTTGAGTCGTTCACGGGCGACTGTTCTGAACATGCCTCTGAACCCGTGAGTGGCGTGCGCGCCTTGCAGGCCCTTGCTTCGCAACGCTGAGCTCAGGGCATCCCGATGCAGATGCGGTGTCTTCTGGCGCGCCAGGGGCGGGAATACGAACTGTCGTCCCTGGGTGTAGGCCAGCATGCCCCGTATAAGCTCTACAGCCTGCGGCGGCAGGGGAACCGCATGTGCGTGGCGGGTCTTCATCTTGCCGCCAGGAATGGACCAGGTGGCGTCGTCAAGATCGATCTCGGACCATTCCATTGCGGCGACCACGCCGGGACGCTGGGCGGTCAGCATTGCCACGATCAGTGCTGCGCGCGTAACCGGTACTGGATAGTCATGGACGATCTGGGTCACCTTGCGCACCATGGCGAGGTCAGTCGCGGCCGCAATATGGCCCTTCTCATGCCGAGGAACCGTGCCGCGAAGAGATAGCAGCCGACCGTCGTCGCGCAGCCCCTCAAGGATCGCGAAGTTCACGATTCCACCCAGGTACTGTCTGGCTTTGGCGGCAAGGGTAGGGGCCTTTGCGCCGATCTCGGCCAGCGCGCGGGCGGCATCCTTGGTCGACAGGGTGGCGATCGACTGCCGCCGCAATAGAGGCGTCAGGTAGGCTTCAGTGACGTAAGCGGCTTTGCGGTATGTCGCCTCTGCCCAATCTTTGCGGCGCCAGGCGAGCCATGCCTGGGCAACCTTGGGGAAGCTGGATTCGGCATTGCGTCGAGCCGCATTGATCCGGTCCGCCTTGGGTTCGGCAGGATCTACTCCGCTGCGCAGATGCATCCGTGCTTCGGCTCGCCGGATTCTTGCCTCGGCCAGCGTCACCTCCGGATATACGCCAAGCGAGAGCGCTCGCTCCTTGCCCGCGTGGCGATATTGAGCCTCCAGTATTTGTAGCCACTGGGGTGAACGAACAGGAACAAACCACCGCCGTCGAAGTGCTTGCCTTCGCGTGCGTTCTTGATCGCAAGCGATGTAAGTGCACCGGTGTCCGAAAGCATCTTCATACCCCCTGCAATGGGCACAAAAATCGACAAGGTCTTTGTACCCCCAAAAGTGGGCACAAAAAATGTTACTAGCTTTGTACCCCCAATTGTTCCCCGACCAGGCCCAAGCTGTCCAAGGACGGTTTCAGACGCCTCTGGTGAAAAAGTGCTGGAAATATAGGGGTTTTCTGGACGTAGGCCGACGTAGTTGGATGTCGGCGGAAGGAGGGGTGGTGCCCAGGAGAGGACTCGAACCTCCACGGTGTTACCCGCTAGTACCTGAAACTAGTGCGTCTACCAATTCCGCCACCTGGGCACAGGAGGGGCGGCGCAATTTACGCAGCGGGGCCGGCTAAGTCAACGAAACCATGCCCCGGGGCGCAGCCAGCGGCTAAACTCGCCGCAATTTCACCGCTCCCAAGGCCATTCCCCTGAAGAAGACCCGCTCCAAACACCCCTCCGGGCGCACCAAGCCCGGTGCCCCGCCGTCACGCCCGCGTCCGCCCCAGTTTGGTGGCCGGCGACCGGCCCACCAGGCACGCTCCGGGGCTTCGCGCACCGTGGTCGGAACGGTCAGCGCCCACCGCTCTGGATTCGGCTTCGTGAAGAGCGGGGAAATGACCGAGAGCATCTTCCTTCCGCCGCGCGAGATGACGCGCCTGATGCATGGGGACCTGGTCCGGGTGCAGGCATCGCAGGGTTCTGACGAGCGCTGGTCGGGCGCAGTGGTCGACGTGCTGGAACGCGGTGTGGCCGCGTTCCTTGGCACCATCAGCATCCAGGGGCGCAGCGCATCCGTGCAGTCAGCGGATCGCCGCTTGAGCCTGTACTGCATTGTCGCACCCGCCGATCTCAACGGCGCCCGCAACGGTGACTGGGTCATCGCCAGGGTGGTCAAGTATCCGCTCGACGGGCAGGCCGGCACGGCACGCGTTGAACTGCTGCTGGATCCGGAGAAGCCGCTGACACTGGCGACCGAAGCGGCCATTGCCAAGCTTGGCCTGCCCAGGGACTTCTCCGCCGAGGCGGTCCGCGATGCGCAGTCCCACGGCAGCAGCGTGGACGCACGCGAGGCGGCGCGTCGCGTCGACCTGCGCGGCCTGCCGCTGGTGACCATTGATGGTGAGGACGCCAAGGACTTCGACGATGCGGTTTATGCCGAGGCGCAGGGCGACGGATTCCGGCTGATCGTTGCCATCGCCGATGTCAGCCATTACGTGCGCGAAGGCACGGCCCTGGATGCGGAAGCACAACAGCGCGGCACCTCGGTATATTTCCCGCAGCGCGTCGTGCCAATGCTGCCGCCGGTGCTTTCCGACGAGTTGTGCTCATTGCAGCCGCGCGTGGATCGGCTGTGCCTGACTGCGGACATGCAGGTGTCGCGCAGTGGCCAGCTACTGGCGGCGAAGTTCTATCCGGCGGTAATGCGCTCGGCGGCCCGACTGACCTACAACCAGGCCTATGCGGCCCTGTTCGAGGGACGCCCGGAGGCGCGCCAGATGATCGGTCCGCTGGTCGAGCGCCTGCTGCCGCTGGTGGAGGTATATCGCGCCCTGCTCAAGGCGCGGCACAAGCGTGGCGCCCTGGAGTTCGACGCGCCGGAGCCCAAGTTCGTCATCAATGCCGCGCAGCAGATTACCGGTATCGATCTGCCCCTGCGCAATGACGCGCACAAGTTGATCGAGGAGTGCATGGTGCTGGCCAATGTCGCCACGGCACTGGAACTGGGCACGCGCGGCGTGCCGACGCTGTATCGGGTCCATGCAGAGCCGGATGCCCGCAAGCTGGATATCCTGGTGACGACGCTGCGCGCGCTGGGCATCGGCGTGGAGTTTCCGCCCGAGATCAGCACGCGCGACTTGCAAAAGATCGCGCCGCGCATCAAGGATCCGGCGGCGCGCCCGTTCATTGAGACGCTGGTGGTGCGTTCGATGATGCAGGCGGTGTACCAGCCGGAGAACATCGGTCACTTCGGCCTGGCGCTGAAGCACTATGCGCATTTTACCTCGCCGATCCGCCGTTACCCGGACCTGGTCGTGCACCGCACGATCAAGGCCATGGTGTCGGCAAGCGACCCGGCCGGTCGACGCTACCTGCCCGCCGAGCTGGAGCAGATGGGTCAGCAGCTCACGCAATGCGAGAAGCGCGCCGACGAAGCCGATCGCTACGTGGACAGTTACCTCAAGTGCGTGTACCTGCGCGACCGGATCGGTCAGACCTTTGAAGGATTGATCACCGGAGTGGTGGACTTTGGCTGCTTCGTGCAGATCATCGAGGCGGCGGCCGATGGCCTGCTGCACACGGATTCGCTGCGCGATGACGAGTACTTCAAGGACGAGGCCCTGCATGCCTGGGTGGGCACCCGCACGGGGCGCCGCCTGCAGCTGGGCAGCCACGTGCGCGTGATCGTCACGGCGGTCAATCCCGTCGAGGGACTGGTGGACCTGGACCTGGTGATCGAGCCGGAAACCGGCGGACGCAAGCGCAAGTCATGAGCGCGGCATTGGTCTTTGGCGTCCATGCTGTGCGCAGCCTGTTGCTGCGCTCCGGGCCGCGGGTGCGCAAGCTTTTGGTGGACGCGCGGCGCGAGGATCCCAGGATGCGCGAGCTGCTGCAGCTGGCAGAACAAGCCGGCATCAAGGCGGAGCGGGTGGAGGCAAAGTCGCTGGACTCGCGGGTGGGCAACGTGGTGCACCAGGGCGTGGTGGCCGAAGTGGATCCGCTGCCGCCCTGGCATGAGGACGAACTGGTCGCCGCCCTTGCCGCGCACAAGGACCCACTGGTATTGGTGCTGGACGGCGTGCAGGACCCGCACAACCTGGGCGCCTGCCTGCGCACGGCCGATGCCTGCGGCGCACTGGCCGTAGTGGTGCCCAAGGATCGCGCCGCCAGCCTTAATCCGACCGTGCGCAAGGTGGCCGCGGGTGCCGCCGATACCACTCCCATCGCGACGGTTACCAACCTGGCGCGCAGCCTCAAGCTGCTCAAGGAAGCCGGATTGTGGATAGTCGGTGCCGACATGGCCGGCGACAAACTGGCCTGGGAGGCCGACTTGCGTGGGCCTCTGGCCCTGGTGCTGGGCAGCGAGGGGGATGGGCTGCGGGACCTGACCCGCAGGACCTGCGACTTTCTGGTGCGCCTGCCGCAGGCCGGCAGCGTAGAGAGCCTCAATGTGTCGGTGGCCTGCGGGATGTTGCTCTACGAGGCGCAGCGCCAGCGCGGCACCGCTCGGTAGTCCGGCGCCGATTCACCGGGCGTTAACCCATTGGCAATACCTTGCCTTGAAGAAGGTATTGCCGAAGTGGCACGTCTTACAGATCGCAGGGGTCGCGCTCACCGTATCGCCTGACGTGTCACTGGCACGTCACGTGATAGGGCTATAACCGTCTCCTGTGCGAATGTTGATTGTCACGGATGCTTGGCTGCCACAGACCAACGGCGTGGTCAGCACGCTGCGACAGACCGTTGCGCAGTTATCGCGCAACGGTCATGTGGTGCGGCTGCTGACACCGCAGGGTTTACGGACCGTGCCGTGCCCGGGTTATCCGGAAATCCAGCTGGCCGTGGGCGTGCAGGCTGTGGTCCGCGCGCAGTTCGAGGCGTTTCGGCCCGAGGCGGTACACATCGCCACCGAGGGACCCCTGGGGCTGGCGGTGCGCGCACATTGTGTGGCGCAGGGGCTGCAGTTCACCACTTCGTATCACACGCAGTTCCCGCAGTACCTGCGCAAGCGCCTGCCGGTGCCGCTGCGATTTTCCTATTCCCTGCTGCGCTGGTTCCACGGCGCCGGCGAACGTTGCATGGTCAGCACTCCCTCGATGCACAACGAACTGCAAGGTCGCGGATTTCGCAACCTGGTGCGCTGGCGCCGCGGTGTGGACTCGCTGCTGTTTCGGCCGCGTGACAAGGCCTTCCTGCACCTGCCGCGGCCCATTGCCGCGTATGTGGGAAGGCTTTCAGTGGAGAAGAACATCGACGCCTTTCTGGGTATGGATTGGGAGGGCAGCAAGTTGGTGATCGGCGATGGGCCGGAGCGCCAGCGCCTGCAGGCCCGGCATCCGCAAGCGGTATTCGTGGGATTGCGGCACGGGGAGGACCTCGTGCTGCATCTGGCGGCGGCGGACGTGATGGTGTTTCCCAGCCTGACGGATACCTTTGGACTGGTGAATCTGGAGGCCATGGCCTGCGGGGTGCCGGTGGCTGCTTTTCCGGTGACCGGCCCAATCGACGTAATCGAAGACGGGGTAACCGGGGCCCTTGGCTGGGACCTGGCTGCCGCGTCGCGCAGGGCACTGCTGGCCAGGCCCGCGGACTGCCGTGCTCGGGCGCAGCGATTTGACTGGGTCAGCTGCACCCGCGAATTCGAGGTCAACCTCGTCCCCAGTGGCGTGTAACCCAAAGTTCTTTTGAAAGTAATGGGTTGGTAATGCCTCTTCACCAAAATTCTCATAACTTGGGTGGTGAGGGCCGACAAACCTATGAGTTCATCCAAACGTGCGGCAGTGCAGGTGAGGGCGGCGTTCCTTTCTGACCTGCACCTGGGGGCCCGCGAATGCCAGGCCGAGGAGATCGCCTCGTTCCTGCGCACCGTGCAGATGAAGCAGCTGTTCCTGGTAGGTGACATCGTCGACCTCTGGAATATGCGCCGCGGAATCTATTGGCCGGCGGCGCACCATGAAGTGCTGCGCCTGATCCTGGACAAGGCCCGCAACGGCACCCGCGTCATCTACGTGCCGGGCAACCACGACGACCTGGTCCGCGCTTTGTGCAGCAGCGTCATCGCCGGCATCGAGGTGCACGAGGAGTACGTGCACACCACGCGCAAGGGACAGCGCCTGCTGGTGATCCACGGTGACGCCTTCGATGGTGCCGTGCGATTCAGCCCCTTGCTCAAGGCCACCGGGTCCGCCCTGTATACGGTGGTGCTGATCGCGGGCCGGTACGTCAATGCGGTGCGCCGACTGTTGCGCATGCCGCGCTGGTCCCTCGCAACCTGGATCAAGTCCCGGGTGGGCAACGCAACGCAGTACGTGGAGGGATTTGAGCTGGCCGCGGCCCGCGCCGCCGCGGAGCGTGGCCTTGACGGCGTGGTCTGTGGACATATCCATCGCCCGCAGGTGTCCCGGATCAACGGGGTGCTTTACTGCAATGACGGCGACTGGGTGGAACATTGCACGGCCCTGATCGAGGATCGCAATGGCGAACTGCGGCTCTGGGAGCACCGGCAGCAGGATCTTGTTGCCGAGACACTGCCGCAGGCGGTTCGCGACGCTGCCTGACCAGGGCAGCCACCACACCCAGACCGCACGGTCCCGAGGCCTGCTTGGCCACCGCCCGTCCGCGCTACAATCCCGCGAATACAGTCAGGGCGGGAAAAGGGCGGCAGCATGGTCTGGGACAAGCATGACTACGAGGACATTCCGGGGACCTATGTCTTCGATGGCCGCCACGCACATGGCGCATACCCACTCAACAAGCTGCTGTTCTCGTTTTGCGAGGAAGCCAACCGGTCCGAATTCGACCAGGATCCTGCCGCCTACTGCGACAAGTATGGTGTGACGGGCAAGTACAAGGACTTCGTCCTGAAGAAGGACTTCCTCGGCATGCTGCGTGCCGGCGCCAACATCTACTACATGGCCAAGATGGCCATCCCGCGCGGCACATCAGTTCAGGATGCGGGCGCGCAGTTCCAGGGCATCAGCACCAAGGAATTCCAGGCCAAGCTGCAGCAGAAGGCCGATGGGCTGATCGAGAAGATCAAGGCGCGCGGGGGTTACTGGAATGGCTAGGATTATCGGCGGTGTGACCAGTTCACACATACCGGCAGTGGGTAACGCCATCGCCAACAACCTGCAGCAGGAACCGTACTGGAAGCGTTTCTTCGACGGCTATGTGCCGGCCCAGGCCTGGCTGCAGAAGCACAAGCCAGACGTGGCCATCATCGTCTACAACGACCATGGCCTGAACTTCTTCCTCGACAAGGTGCCCACGTTCGCGCTGGGCTGTGCCGATACCTACGACAACGCGGATGAAGGGTGGGCGCTGAAGCCCGTGGCCCCGTTCAAGGGGGACGCGGCGTTCTCCTGGCATATTGCCGAGAAACTGGTCGAACAGGAGTTCGATATCTGCACCTGCCAGGAGATGAAGGTGGACCACGGCTT
This sequence comes from uncultured Pseudomonadota bacterium, assembly GCA_963726085.1. Lineage (GTDB taxonomy): Bacteria > Pseudomonadota > Gammaproteobacteria > Steroidobacterales > Steroidobacteraceae > ZC4RG30. The sequence continues at coordinate 9,561 of CAVSAR010000001.1, forward strand.
CGTCAATCCGGTGCGGGCGCTGTGGGGCACGCACGAAGTGTGGCCGATCACCACGATTCCACTGGCTGTCAACGTCGTGCAGCATCCGGTGCCCACGGCGCTGCGCTGCCTGAAGCTCGGCCAGGCGCTGCGCCGGGCCGTGGAGTCCTACTCAGAGGACCTCAAGGTCGTGGTCCTGGGCACCGGCGGGATGTCGCATCAATTGCAGGGCGAACGCGCCGGCCTGATTGACGTGGACTTTGACCTGGAGACCATGGACCGCATCGCCAGCGACCCGGAATGGTTTACCAGGTTCAGCAACGCCGACATCATGCGCCGCACCGGCACCGAAGGCATCGAGACCATCATGTGGCTGGTGATGCGCGGGGCATTGCAGGACACCGTCAAGATCATCCATAAGCACTACCACGCGCCGATCTCCAACACCGGCGCCGGTGTCATGGTGCTGGAGAACACCTTTATCTAGGCTTGGGGTGCGCGGGGCTAGTGTGGCCCGCCGGTGCCGCCGCCGGTGCCCCAGTCCTCCTGGGCACGGGCGATGACATAGGCGTGCACGGCCTCGGCATCGTCCGCCGACAACAGGTTGGCAAAGCTGGCCATGCCTTTTTGCACGCGCACGCCCTTGAGCACGATGTCATTGAACTGCGCGTGGGTGTCGCGGGTCATCTGACGCAGGTCCTTTACCCCGCCCACTGCCAGCTGGCCGTGGCACCCGGCGCAGGTGCGGGCGTAGATCGCCGCGCCCTTGCGCACGGTCTCTTCGCTGGCGCGCAGCGGCGGCGGGTCGGGAATGGGTGCCGCCGGCGGCAGCGGCGGCAGCTGCCCGCTGGCGCCCAGCCTGAATACCAGCAGGCGTGCCGACGCACGATTCAGCGCCGTGCCGGCGCCACGTTCGATCTGCGCGGCGCCGCCGCCCCAGCCGGCATTTACCGCCACGTATTGCACGCCATCCATTTCATAGGTGATCGGACCGGCCACTGGCGCCGACTGCACGGGCATCTCCCACAGTAACGCGCCATCGGAGGCCCTGAATGCAGCGAAGGTCTGTTTGGTGGTGCCTTCAAAGACCAGGTTGCCGGCGGTGGTCAGCACGCCGCCATTGCCGTGGCGCGGCAGCGGCACGCGCCAGCGTACCTCCTGCTTGACCGGATCCCAGGCGATCAGCGCTGCCTTCTCGCGCTGGTCCGCTACCTTCTGTAACTCCAATCGCTTCTTGAGGGCCTCACCGGAGTAGCCGCCCCAGCCGCCGTTGGAGCGAAACGGCTTGGGCACGAAGTCCGGATCCAGCGCGTACACGAACCAGTGCTCGTACTGCGGGAAGTACGCCAATCCGGTTTCCGGGTTGTAGGCCATGGGGAACCAGTTGTGGCCACCGCCGGGCCCGGGGGCGACCAGCACCGGGTCGGTGCCGTAGTGGGCTTCGGGATTCATCGTCGGTCGGCCGGTCACCGGGTCGATGCCCGTGGTCCACGTGACCGGCACGTGGTTCTTGGCCGAGATGAACTGCCCGGTGGTGCGATCGATGACATAGAAGAAACCGTTCTTGGGCGCATGCAGCAGCACCTTGCGCGGCTTGCCGTCGATGACCAGGTCAGCCTGCACGATCGAGGACGTGCAGGTGTAATCCCAGTCCTCTTCGGGTACTTCCTGGTAGTGCCAGCGATAGGCGCCGGTCTTGGCATCGAGCGCGACGATGGAACACAGGAACAGGTTGTCGCCGCGAGCAGGGCTGCGATACAGCTGGGCGTCGGGTCCGCCGTTGCCCGTGCCGATATAGATCAGTCCCAGATCCGGGTCGTAGTTGATGGAATCCCAGGCGGTGCCGCCGCCGCCCCATTTCCACCACTGGCCGTTCCAGGTCTTGGCTGCCATGGCCATCATGTTGTCGGAGGACGCGCCATCGGGTCCGGCAGACGGATCCCCGGGCACGAGAAAGAACTTCCACACCAGCTTGCCGGTATCGGCGTTCCAGGCGCTGACGAATCCGCGCACGCCCAGGTCCGCGCCGCCATTGCCTACCACCACCAGGCCGTCGAATACGCGCGGCGCGCCGGTGATGGAATACGGCCAATCCTTGGTGAAGGTCTGCGCAGTCCAGACGGGTTTGCCGCTCTTGGCGTTCAGGCCGATCAGCCGTCCGTCCAGCGTGGCGATGATCAGCTTGCCGTTCCAGAAGGCGACGCCTCGAGCCACCGGCTCGCAGCAGGCGTAGCGGCCCCATTCACGCGGCACCTTGGGGTCATAAGTCCACAGGCGCTTGCCGGTCTTGGCGTTGTAGGCGCTGGCAATGTTCCAGGCGCTGATGTTGTAGAGCACCCCGTCCACGAACAGTGGCGTGGCCTCGACGCCGCGCAGGGTGTCCAGGTCCGCGTACCAGGCCAGTCCCAGGTCCTTGACGGTGTTTTCATTGATGGCGCGCAGCGCGCTGTAGCGCTGTGCGCTGTAGTCGCGGCCATCCATCAACCACTGGCCGGGTTCGCTGTCGGCAGCGCGCAGTCGCGCGGAGTCGGTCTTTGGAGCGGCCGATGCCGTTTGGGCGATGGAACCTGCCAGCAGCAGGGAGGCAAGGACCCCGAGGTGTTGTATTCTCATGCAAAGATCGTAACGGATGCGGGGGTCATGAAAGCAAGTTGCCTGGCAGCGCTGGTAGTGCTTGCGGCGTCAGTGGGCGGATGTGCCTCGGATCCGGCATCGCCCCGCGGCGATATCCTCATCGACGGCAAGGGGGTGCATCCCGAGAGCGTCACCTCCGGCAATGACGGCTCGCTGTATGTCGGCAGCATTACCGGAACAATCTATCGCGCCGGTCCGCGCGATGCACTGGCGGTGCCGTTCATAAGGCCCGGCAGTGACAACGGCCTGCACGCGGTATTCGGTGTGCTGGCCGATTCGAAGGCCAATCGCCTGTGGGCCTGCTCCGTGGCCAATCCGTTCGACAAACCTGCAGGGCCGCCGGCCCCCTCCGAGCTGGTGGCCTTCGAGCTGACCAGTGGCAAGCTCGTCGGGCGCTGGGCCTTTCCGGCGCCAGGGGGTACCTGCAACGACATCAGCATCGCCAAGGATGGCAGCGCTTACGCCAGTGATACCCCGGGCGGCCGCATCCTGCGTCTGGCCAGGGGCGGCAGCGCCCTGCAAGTGGTCGCCAGCGACGATCGGCTCAAGGGCATCGACGGACTTGCCTTTGGGGCCGATGGCGCCTTGTACATCAACAACGTGCAGCGCAATGAACTGTGGCGCGTCGCCTTCCCGGTCGGCGCGGGCGGCAAGGCCGAGCTCACGCAGCTCAAGGTTTCCGAGAAGATGGGCGGGCCGGATGGCCTGCGCCACATCGGCAACAACCGCTTCCTGCAGGCCGAGGGCACCAGTGGCCGGGCCACCCTGGTGACGATCAAGGGCGACAACGCCACCATCCAGGTGCTGCGCGATGGCCTGAATTCCTCGCCGGGCATCACGTTGATAGGCCACACCGTCTACGTGGTCGAAGGCAAGATCCAGTACCTGTTCAATCCGGAGCTGCGTGGCAAGGACCCGGGTCCGTTCAAGGCCATTGCCATTGCGCTGCCGCGCTGAGGAAGTCCAACGTGAAGAAACTGCTGACGGTTTTCTGCTGTGTGTTGGCCGGTACTGCCCTGGCCCACGCACCGGGAGAAAGCACCGCCTGGAAGGCGGTGGACTGCGATCACGCCTGCCTGTCGCAGGTGGCCCGCGACTACATGAGCGCACTGGCGGCGCGGGATGCCTCCCGGCTCAAGGTGCGGCCGGACGTGCGGTTCACCGAAAACGACGTCGAGCTGCCGTTCGGCAAGGAAGGGCTGTGGGCTACGGCCACCGGCGTGGCCCCCAGCGGCATGATTGCCGCCGACACGCAGACCGGACAGGTGGCCTGGCTGGGCACTGCAGAGGAAAACGGCAAGCCGGTGTACTTTGCGCTGCGCCTGGGCGTTCGCGGGGGCGCCATCGCCGAGGCCGAGACCGTCGTGGTGCGCAATACCGGATTGCCATTGCCGTTCGGTGATGCCAGCAAGGTGGTGCACGATGCCTCGTTCAACGACATCCTGCCGCCTGAGCAACGGCGCTCGCGCGAACGGCTGCGCGCGGTGGCCGACGGCTATTTCAATACCGTCGAACTCAACGACGGCAATGTCTTCACCCCCTTCGACCAGGAGTGCGGGCGGCTCGAGAACGGCATCCTCACCACCGCGGCGACGGCCGGATCGGCCGGGGCCATCTCCACCGGTTGCGAGGCGCAGTTCAAGCTGGGCATGTACCGCATCAACAAGCGCATCCGCGAGCGCCGCTATCCACTTATTGATGTGGAGCGCGGCGTGGTTGTGGCCACCGGGTTCTTCGACCACGCCAATGAGTTCGACCGCTACAAGCTCACCGACGGGCGCGAAATGAAGACCGCGCTCAAATGGCCCAACTCGATTTCCCTGATCGAGGCGTTTCGCGTGCGCGACAGCAAGATCTATCGCATCGAGGCGGTGTTCAGCTACGTGCCCTATGCCATGCACAACCCGTTCTACATCTATCCGCCGGCGCTGCCGCCGCCGGCGGAGGAGCCTGCGACCCTCAAGGAGCACTGCGACCAGGCCTGCCTGCTGGCGCTGGGCGATGGCTTCATGACGTCGTTCGCCAGCCCAGAAGCCCGGCGACGTACCCTGGGCGCGTAGCGTGCGCTTCACCGAGAACGGCGTAGGCATCCAGGTCGGCGAGGGCATCTGGGGCTCGATCCGCGGCAAGTCCGATGTCGCCCTGCGCGTGGCCGATGCCGTGACGGGAACCTACACCTGGTACGGGCTGATCTACGACCATGACGCCCCCGCCTGGGCGGGCGTGCGCCTCAGGGCTACCGGCGCGCACATCAGCGAGGCAGAAGTCATCGTCGCGCGGGAACGCAATCCGGGACCGTGGGGCGACCCGAAGCGCTTTGCGGTCGACCCGCGGTTCCAGTCCGTGGTGCCATCCGGCCAGCGCGGTTCGCGCAAGCAACTGGTGGCTGAAGTCCAGGGGTATGCCGATACGGTCCAGCGCAACGACGGCACCTTGCACGCGCGCTTTGACTCCGCGTGCACGCGCACCGAGAACGGCGTGGTGGTTTCGCAGGGCGAGGTGGGCTCCATCGGCCTGGTCAAATCCCCGGGGCAGTACGCCCAAGGCTGCGAGGCCCAGCTCAAGCTGGGCCTTTACCGACCGGTGGACCGGCTGCGCGGGCGGCGCGTGCTGGGCGTCGACGAGCAGCGCGGCCTGGTGATCATGGATTCGGTGGCTGACTTTGGCCTGGCCCAGCGCCAGTACACCCTGACGGACGGGCGCAAGGTCGAGAGCGAACGCTTCCACGCCATGGCGCGCGAGCTGTTCGAGGTCTACAAGGTGGTCGGCGGCCGCATCCAGGCCGTCGAGGCTATTTCGGTGGACCAGCCCTACGGCATGCCAGTGGCGTGGGCGCCCTGAACGCCCCGCAGTCCATTAGAGAGCCCCAGACCCCGGCTATCAGGGGCCAGAAGCCATCGCGCCTTGCGGCCCGGGCAGGCGGTCAGTACACTTCGCGCCCCTTCTTGCCACACCGCCAATGCCTTGAGCGGGTGGCTTTAACCAAAAGAGAGGCTACATGAGGCATTACGAGATCGTGGTCCTGGTGCATCCGGACCAAAGCGAGCAGGTTCCGGCCATGCTCGAGCGTTACAAGGGCATCGTGGCTGCCGGCGGCGGCAACGTGCATCGCGTCGAGGACTGGGGCCGGCGGCAGCTGGCATACCCGATTGCCAAGGTCCACAAGGCGCACTACATCCTGATGAACATCGAGATCGACCAGAAGATCCTGGGCGAGCTCAATGGCTCCTTTCGCTTCAGCGACGCGGTGCTGCGCCACCTGGTCGTGAGCATGGACGAGGCCGTCATCGAACCGTCGCCGATGGCGCGCGGCGAGGACGAGGACGCCGACCGGCGCCGTGATCGTGATTCGCCCCTGGGCGATGACGACGACATGGGCATGCGCTAGTCACTTTCCGGAGCAATCAACATGTCACGTTTTATCCGTCGCAAGAAATTCTGCCGCTTCACCGCCGATGGCGTGAAGTCGATTGACTACAAGGACCTGGGCACGCTCAAGGGCTATGTCTCCGAGACTGGCAAGATCGTCCCCAGCCGCATCACGGGCACCAAGAGCATCTTTCAGCGCCAGCTGTCCGTGGCCATCAAGCGCGCACGCTTCCTGGCGCTGCTGCCCTACACCGATCAGCACTGAGGTCGCAATCAATGGACGTCATTCTTCTGGAAAAGGTTGCGAACCTGGGAAACCTGGGCGATCGCGTCATAGTGCGTTCCGGCTACGCGCGCAATTTCCTGCTGCCCAAGGGCAAGGCCACGCTGGCCACTCCGGCCAACGTCACGAAATTCGAGGCGCGTCGCGCTGAGCTGGAGAAGGCTGCCACGGAGCAGTTGTCCGGCGCCGAGGGTCGCAAGGCCAACTTCGAGGGCTTTCGGCTGCAGCTCACCGCCAAGGCGGGCAGCGAAGGCAAGCTGTTCGGATCCATCGGTACCGCTGACATCGCCGAGGCGGCAACTGCCGCCGGCCATCCGCTGCAGCGCGCCGAAGTGCGCCTGCCCAGCGGACCGCTGCGCAGCGTGGGCGATCACGTCGTGATCGTGCACCTGCACACCGACGTCAACATCGAACTGCCGATCACCATCACTGCCGAAGAGCAGGGCTGACGGTCCCCGCGGGGCCCGGCGCAGGCACGCAAATGGCCGGTCCACAGAGACTGCGCCACGATGCCGGTAGCGGCACCGACCTGCTGCGCACGCCTCCACATTCGGTGGAGGCCGAGCAGGCCGTCCTTGGCGGCCTGCTGCTCGACACCGCGGCGTGGGACCAGGTCGGCGATTCCGTCGGCGCCGAGGATTTCTACCGTCCTGATCACCGGCTGATCTTCGAGGCCATCGCGGAGCTGGTGGCGCAGTCCAAGGTCTGCGACGTGGTCACCGTCTCCGAGCAGCTGGACCGCATCGGCAAGCTGCAGGACGCCGGCGGCCTGGCGTACCTGGGCACGCTGGCGCGCGATACGCCCACCGCCGCCAACGTTCGCGCCTATGCGCAGATCGTGCGCGAGCGAGCGTTGCTGCGCGCGCTGGTCAGCGTCGGCAGCGCCATTGCCGCCTCGGTGTTCAGCGATGACGGCATGTCGGCGCGCGACCTGGTCAACCAGGCAGAGCAGCGCGTCTTTGAAATCGCCGAGCGTGGCACGCGGCGCAGCGACGGCGCGCAATCCGTGCGCACCATGCTGCCGGCGCTGATCGACAAGATCGACGACTGGCATGCCAACCCCGACAAGATGCGCGGCATCGCCACCGGATTCACCGATTTCGACCACAAGACCGGCGGCCTGCGCGGCGGGGACCTGGTGATCGTTGCCGGGCGACCGTCCATGGGCAAGACCACCCTGGCCATCAACATGGCCGAGAACGTGGCCCTGGACCAGAACGTGCGCGGTTCGGTGCTGGTATTCAGCATGGAAATGCCGGCCGAGCAGCTGATGACCCGCATGCTGTCCTCCGTGGGCGGTGTGCCGCTGCACGACATTCGCAGCGGGCGCATCTCTGACCAGGATTGGGTGCGCATCACCAGCGCCACCAACCAGCTGGCGGAAGCGCGTCTGTTCATCGACGAGTCCCCGGGCCTCACGCCCACCGAGTTGCGGGCCCGCGCGCGCCGCGTCAAGCGCGAGCATGGACTGGACATGGTGGTGGTGGATTATCTGCAGCTGATGCAGGTGACGGGCACCAAGGAAAACCGCGCCACGGAAATCTCCGAGATATCGCGCGGACTAAAGGCACTGGCAAAGGAACTCAACGTTCCTGTGATTGCATTGTCGCAGCTCAATCGCAGCGTCGAACAGCGCGAGAGCAAGAAGCCGGTGATGTCGGATCTGCGCGAATGTGTTGCCGGTGACACGCTGGTGTGCCTGACGGACGGCAGGCGGGTGCCGATTCGTGAGCTGGTGGGTTCAACCCCTGAAGTCTGGGCGGTTGATGAGCAGCAGAAGGTCGTGGCGGCGCGTTCGGACCTGGTGTGGTCCGTGGGGCGCAAGCAGACCCTGAGCGTTCAACTGGCCAGCGGGCGCTCGATTCGCGCCACTGCTGAACACAGATTGCTGGCCGGCACGGGCTGGGCGACGGTGTCGCAGCTTGCCGTGGGCGATCGCGTCGCGCTCTCGCGGCGCGTGCCGCAGCCCGCGCAGGTTCAAAGCTGGCCGGACCACCACTTGGTGCTGCTGGGGCATCTGGTCGGGGATGGCAGTTATCTTACTCATCAGCCGCTGCGTTATACGACCGCCTCCGAAGAGAACAGCGCGGCCGTGCGAGCGGCGGCTGAGGCATTCGGGTGTCGCGTCACCCGGCATGCCGGGCGCGGCGCCTGGCACCAGCTGGTCATCAGCGGCAACGGCAACCGTTGGCAGCCCGCCGGTGTGGGTGCGTGGCTCAAGGGCCTGGGAATCTTCGGCCAGCGCTCCCATGAAAAGCGCTTGCCTCCCGAGGTATTCACGCTTGCGGACCGGCAGATTGCGCTGCTGCTGCGCCATCTGTGGGCTACGGATGGTTCGGTCACGCTGCGCAAGCCCGGGCAGCGCGGCGCAGCGCGGGTCTATTTCGCGACTTGCAGCCAGGTCTTGGCCAACGATGTGGCTGCATTGCTGCTGCGACTGGGCATCGTGGCGAGCATTAGGTGCGTCCACGCCGGCGCCGGTCGCCCGATGTATACGGTGGATGTCAGCGGCGCGGATGCGCAGAAGCAGTTCGTGAGCACGGTGGGCGGGATGGGTCCGCGCGCCGGTGCGGTGGACAGGCTGGCTGAAAACCTGGGCGGCATGCAGAGAAATCCGAACGTGGATACGCTGCCGGTAGAGGTCTTTGCCCAGGTACGCGCACAGATGAGTGCGCGCGGCGTCAGCACTCGCGCCATGGCCAGGATGCGCGGCACCTCATACGGCGGAACCAGTCATTTTCGCTTCGCCCCCAGCAGGCGGACACTGGCCAGTTACGCGCAGCTCCTGGAAGTGCCCGAATTGCAGACCTGGGCCGATTCGGATCTTTTCTGGGATCGCATCACCGGCATCGAGCCGCAGGGCGAGGAAGAGGTGTTTGACCTGACCGTTCCGGGACCTGCCAGCTGGCTGGCCGACGGCGTGGTCACGCATAACTCCGGCGCCATTGAGCAGGATGCAGACATGATCCTGTTCATCTATCGCGAAGAAGTCTATGACAAGAACACGCCGCGCAAAGGCGTGGCGGACATTGATCTGGCCAAGCATCGCAACGGCGAGACCGCGTATTTCCCGCTGACGTTCCAGGGGCAGTTCACGCGCTTCCAGAACTTCATGCCCGATGCGTTTGCGGAAGGGGTCCTGAGGTGAAGGACCTGCTGACTTGAGTTCGCTGATCCGCGCCGAAGTCAGCGCGGCGGCGCTGCGCGGCAACTTGGCCCGTGTGCGCGAGGTGGCAGCAGGACGACGCGTGATGGCCGTCATCAAGGCCAATGCCTACGGCCATGGACTGGTCTCCACTGCACGGTGCCTGGCGGGAGCCGATGCATTCGGCGTGGCGCGGATGGAAGAGGCCGTGGCGCTGCGTGAGGCTGGGATCGACTCGCCCATCGTATTGCTCGAAGGCGTGTTCTCCGCGGAGCAGCAGGCATTGGCGGCGCACCTGCAGCTCGGATCTTGTGGTGCACGAGGCGCAGCAGCTGGCGCTGCTTGAAGCAGCCGCAATTGGGCAACCCCTGGTGGTGTGGCTGAAGCTCGATACGGGAATGAACCGCCTGGGTTTTCGCGCGGCACAATTCGCCGGCGCGCTGGCGCGTTTGGCGGGGCTGCCAGGGGCAGTGCGCGAGGCGCGGCTGCTGACGCATTTCGCCTGCGCTGATGAACGTGGTGCGCCGATGACCGGGGAGCAGCTGGCACGATTCGCCGCAGCTGACAGAGGGCAGGGGACTGGCGACCAGCCTTGCCAACTCCGCCGCGGTGTTCAGCCTGCCGGCCGCCCATGGGAACTGGATCCGGCCAGGACTGGCCCTTTATGGCGTTGCGCCGTTCACGGGGGAAACCGGCGCGGCGCTGGGACTGGTGCCGGCGATGCGCCTGGTGTCCACGGTGATCAGCCTGCGCGACGTGTCGCGCGGCGAAACCGTGGGCTATGGTGCGGCCTGGCGCGCGGCACGCGACTCGAAGATTGCGATCGTCGCCGCCGGCTATGGTGACGGACTGCTGCGCAGCCTCGCCCAAGGGTCGCCGGTGCTGGTCAACGGGCAGGCGTACCCGCTGGCCGGACGCGTGTCCATGGACATGATCGGCGTCGATGTGACCGACGCGGGCGATGGCCGGATTGCCCTGGGGGACCCGGCCATACTGTGGGGACCGGAACTGCCCGTCGAGAACGTGGCGCAGCGCGCCGGCACGATTCCCTACGAATTGCTGTGCGCAGTCAGCCAGCGGGTGCCGATCAGCGTGGGCTAGGGCGGGTGCGCCTCAGCTGGCATTCATCTGCGACTGCAGGTAGTTGGGCTCGCCAACCTTGTCGACCAGCTCCAGTTGGGTTTCCAGGTGGTCCACGTGCTGTTCGGTGTCCTTCAGGATGTCCTCGAATAACTCGCGACTGACGTAGTCGCGCGCGGATTCGCAGTATTCAATGGCGTCCTTGAGGTGTGCCTGGGCGCTGCGCTCGGCCTTCAGGTCGCACGTCAGGATCTCCACCACCGACTCACCGACCAGCAGCTTGCCCAGATCCTGCAGGTTGGGCAGTCCCCCGATCACCAGCACGCGCTCGATGAGCTTGTCGGCGTGCTTCATCTCGCCGATGGACTCGTCGTGCTCGAACTTGGCCAGGCGCTCGAAACCCCAGTTCTTGAGCATCCGGTAGTGCAGGAAGTACTGGTTGACCGCCGTCAGTTCCATCTTGAGCTGGGCGTTGAGGAAACCGATGACCTTCTTGTCGCCTTGCATAACTGGTTGTCCTGGCAGCTAAATCAGTGAAAGGGACGAGGCTGGACGGTATCAGGTTCGATTTGGAGGGGTCGGAGTGGGTATTGCTTGCTAACAAGAAGCGTTCGCATTACGATAACTCACCATGATCGTTTGCGTATGCCACAACATTTCGGAGCGCGATATCGCGCGGGAAGCCGCCTCGGGGTGCCGCAGCTTTGCGGCCCTGCAGGACCAACTGCAGGTGGGTCAGGGCTGTGGTACCTGCCTGGGCAGTGCCCGGGAGTGCTTTGCCGAGCATCGATCCGCGCCCCACCCGCGGGGCGCCAACCTGCCTCAGCTTTCGAAGAACCCCATCTTCACGCCGGCCAGCTGAATCACGTCGTTGTCGACCAGCCTGCGGACCTGCGCGCCGATGGGCGTGCCATTGACCAGCGGATAGTTGTCGGGTGCATCCGCGTCCACGTGCACGATATAGAACCCGTCAGCCCGCCGCGTGATGGCTGCCACCTGGATGCCAGGGCGGCCCAGCGTGGTCAGGGCCTTGACCAGTTCCAGCTCGCGGCCGGCAAAAGCCCCTGAAAGCACCTGCAGCCGGGCCTTCTTGACCGGCTGATTGGCCCCATCGGGCAGGGCGCGGCGCGTGGTGGTCGCGCCGGTTTCCAGCGCCGCGCGGGCGGCCTGGATCCTTTCTATGGGGCGCTGCGACGGCTGGATCACCATCGTCTTCTCGAATTCGTCCTGCTGGGCGTCGTCGTCCTCGACAAAGCGCAGCTGGTGGTGCCCGGCGGTTATCACGTCGCCGTGCTGCAGGGCGTGCTTCTTGATCAGCTTGCCGTTGACGTAGGTGCCGTTGGTGCTGTTGAGGTCCTCAAGGAACGAGTCATTGAGGATATTGATGATCAGGGAGTGGTGGCCGCTGACGGCCGGGTTATCGATCCGGATGTCATTGTCCGGGAGGCGCCCGACCGTGTAGCGCTCCTTGTTCATGTTGTATTCGGCCAGCACCTGACCGTCCAAACTCAATATCAACCGTGCCATGTTGTGCGCCCTAGGGTCAGCTGAACCACTTCAATATTCTGTCAAATATACCGTGCCGGACCGGGAAGGAGTCCAGAACCTGAGCCATGACAACCGAAATGTTGTCCTTCCCGCCGTTGTCGTTGGCCAATTGAATCAGATGTTGCGCAACGGAATTGAGATTTGCCCCGAAAGTACTGATAGTCAGGACCATATCGTCGTCCTCGACCATGTCTGACAGCCCGTCAGAGCACAGCAGGTATATGTCTCCTTTGTGGACAGGGTGCTGCTGGATCTCAACCTCGACGTTGGATTCCACCCCCAGGGCCCGGGTCACATAATTCTTGTTGGAGGCCCGCTGGGCCTCCTCCGGGGAATAGAACCCACGGTCCACCAGTTCCTGCAGCAGGGAGTGGTCCAGGGTGACCTGCTCGATGGCGCCGCCGCGCACGCGATAGATGCGCGAGTCCCCGACGTGCGCTATCGACACCCGGTCATCGAAGAACAGGGCCGCCACCACGGTCGTGCCCATCCCCTCGCAATGCGGCTGGCTGCGCGCGGTCTGGTAGATGATCTTGTTGGCCCGCTGGATGGCGTCACGCAGGATGATGCTGGGACGTGACATGCCGCTGTTGTCATCGGCGAGGCTTAAGTTTTCACGACCCACCGATTCGCGGATCAGGTTGAACACGGTCTTGACGGCAATACCGCTGGCCACCTCGCCGGCGTTGTATCCGCCCATGCCGTCGGCGAGCACTACCAGGCCCAGTTCGCCGTCGAAGGCGATCATGTCCTCGTTGTGCTCTCGGACCCTGCCGGTGTCGGTCTGACCGACGCACAGCAACTTCCCTTTCAGGCTCATCGGTCGAATCGTACTTGAACTTGCCTCTCGTCTGCACTCGATAAGCGCTTGTTTTGTGAACCTTTGCGTCGGTTCTGAGCAGCAGTTCGCGTGTTACGATCAGCGCCACCCCTTCTCTGCTGACTGGGCCTTAGAGCCCCGGAACGTCCCTTGGCCCGACCCCAACTGGTCCACATTTGCGCAGCTTGCCAGGGCCAATCGGTCAAATGGCAGGGGCAGTGCCCGCACTGTGGCGAATGGAACACGCTTTCCGGCCCGACTGTCCTGGGCAAGGCGGCGGTAGCGGATCGGCGCGGCAGGCCCCTGGTTGCAACCGGTACCACGGCACTTACGGAATCAATGCTTTCTGCCGGTTCGGCCACGCAGCGGCTGGCATCGGGCCTGGGTGAGTTGGACCGGGTTCTGGGTGGCGGCTTGGTTGCCGGATCGGTCACCCTGCTGGGAGGAGAACCCGGCATCGGCAAGTCCACGCTGCTGCTGCAGGTCGCACAGGCGGTGGGCAGTCAGCGTGCCGTGCTGTACGTGAGTGGGGAGGAATCCTCGGCCCAGATCGCCTTGCGGGCACAGCGCCTGGGTGGTGGCTACGACCGTGTGCAGGTGGCCACGGAAACCGACTTGGACAGCGTGTTGGAACTTGCGCAGGCCAGTGCGCCGGCCCTTCTGGTCATCGATTCCATCCAGACCCTGTCCAGCACGGCAGTGCCCAATGCCGCCGGCTCGGTGACGCAGCTGCGCGAATGCACCGCCGCGCTGGTCCGGCACGCCAAAGCCACGGGTGTGGCGGTGCTGATCGTCGGGCATGTGACCAAGGACGGGGCGATCGCCGGTCCGCGCTTGCTCGAACATCTGGTCGACACGGTGCTGTATTTCGAGCGCGATGCCGGCAGCCGCTTTCGCCGGGTGCGCGCGGCCAAGAACCGCTTCGGCGCCGCCAATGAGCTGGGCTTCTTCCTGATGCAGGAAAACGGCCTGCGCGAGGTACGCAATCCCTCGGCCATTTTCCTGTCGCGCGCGCCACAGCCGGTAATCGGCAGCCTTGTCATGGTCACGCGCGATGGCACGCGGCCGTTGCTGGTGGAAGTGCAGGGGCTGGTCGATCCCGCGCGTTTCGGGGCGCCGCGGCGCGTTGCCCAGGGCATCGACGCCGGACGACTGGCCATGGTGCTGGCGGTGTTGCACCGGCATGCGGGCATCGACCTGCAGCAACATGATGTGTTTGCCAATGTGGTCGGCGGTCTGGACATCGATGAGCCGGCCTGGGACTTGCCGGTGGCCATTGCCCTGGCTTCCAGCCTGCGCGATATCGCGTTGCCGCCGGATCTGGTCGTGTTCGGCGAGCTTGGGCTCACCGGGGAAGTGCGGCCGGTTACCTACGGGGAAGAGCGGGTGCGGGAGGCTGCGAAGCTGGGATTTCGCCGCGCGCTGGTGCCCCAGGAAAATCTGCCGCGCGCGCCGAGTGGCGGGCATCGAAGCGCACGGGGTGGCCAGGATCGACGCGGCATTGAACGCCGCGCTGGGTCGGGCGCCCGTATAATTGAGCGATGTTCGATCGACTGACTGAGCGGCTGTCCAAGGCCGTAGACACCCTGCGCGGCCGCGGCCGCCTGACCGACGAAAACATCGGCGAGACCCTGCGCGAGGTACGCATGGCGCTGCTGGAAGCGGACGTCGCGCTGCCAGTGGTCAAGGGCTTCATCGACCAGGTCAAGGCAAAGGCGCTGGGCACTGAGGTGGTCGGCAGCCTGACGCCAGGACAGGCGCTGGTGGGCGTGATCCACGACGAGCTGGTGGCCCTGATGGGCGGCCAGCGCCAGGAGTTGAACCTTCGGGTGCAGCCGCCGGCCGTGATCCTGCTGGCCGGCCTGCAGGGCGCGGGCAAGACCACTACCGCCGGCAAGCTGGCACGGCAGCTGGTCGAAGCGCGCAAACGAGTGCTGCTGGTCAGCACCGACATCCGTCGCCCCGCGGCCGTGCTGCAGCTGCAACGACTGGCCACGCAGGTGGGCGCGGATTTCTTCCCCGTGGCCGCCGGCGCGCAGCCGCGCGCCATCGCTGCGGATTCACTGGCCGAGGCGCGTCGCGGCGTCTACGACGTGCTGATCGTGGATACGGCCGGCCGCCTGCACGTGGATGCGGAGCTGATGCGCGAAGTGCAGGACATTGACGCTGCGGTCACGCCGCACGAGCGCCTGTTCGTGGTCGATGCCATGGCCGGGCAGGATGCCGTCAACTCGGCGCGCGCATTTGGCGAGGCGCTGGCGCTGACCGGCGTGATCCTGACCAAGGCCGATGGCGATGCACGCGGTGGCGTGGCGCTGTCGGTGCGCCAGGTCACCGGGCAACCCATCCTTTTCGTCGGCACCGGTGAAAAGAGCGAGGCGCTGGAGCCGTTTGACCCGGATCGCATGGCGCGGCGCATCCTGGGCATGGGCGATGTCGTGTCCCTGGTCGAGGACGTGCGACGCAACGTCGACGCCGAGCAGGCCGAGAAGCTGGCCAAGAAGATGTCCAGCGGCAAGGGCTTCGACTTCAACGATCTCAAGGGCCAGCTACAGCAACTGCTCAAGATGGGCGGCATGGCGCAGATGCTGGACAAGCTGCCCGGCGGGGCGGCCATGGCCCGCAAGCTCCCGGCAGGCCAGGGCGACAAGGAGCTCAAGGGCCAGATCGCCCTGATCGATTCCATGACCCCCCGGGAGCGCCGGCGGCCGGAAATCATCGATGGTTCGCGGCGGCGCCGCATTGCAGCAGGGGCCGGAATGCAGGTCCAGGACGTCAACCGGCTGCTAAAGCAGCACCAGGGCATGCAGAAGATGATGAAGCAGCTGGGCGGGGGCAAACTGCAGCGCATGATGGGCGCCATGGCCGGCAAACTGGGTGGTGGTGGCCCATTTGCTCCAAACCGTTGATCTGCGTAGAATCCGCGCTCTTTTTCGACCCCGACTGACGGCCAATATCCCTATGGTGACGATTCGTTTGACCCGGCGCGGTGCGCGCAACACGCCCTTCTATCATGTGGTGGTCACTGACCATCGCAAGCGCCAGGGCGGCAAGAGCCTGGAGATGGTGGGATTCTTCAATCCGACTGCCAGGCGTAATGATCCGAAGATCCGGCTCGACCTGCCGCGCATCGATCACTGGCTTGCCAAGGGCGCGCAGCAGTCCGAGCGCGTAGGTGCGCTGGTAAAGGCATATCGCAAGCAGTCGGCTGCCGCAACCGGCTGAAGCCGGCATTGCAAATGAATTCGCGTGACGCCGTGTCGTTCCTGACACTGGGGCAGATCGCGAAGGCGCAGGGCATTCGCGGTTGGTTGCTGGTTCGATCATTCACGGACCCACCGGTGGCCCTGCTTGAATATGAGCAGTGGCAGGTCGTGTCACCCAGTGGCGCGACCCGCACCGTCAGGCTCGAAGAGGGCGCAGCGTACCGCGATCGCTTGCGGGTGCGTCTGGACGGCGTAGTTGATCGTGACGAGGCGCAGGCCCTGTCTGGCTGGTGGGTGCAGGTTGCCCGCGGCGAATTGCCGCAACTGGGCGAGCGTGAGCATTATCGCGACGACCTGCTGGGTTTTGAGGTGCGCAATGCCGAGGGCGTCACGCTGGGCAGGATCTCGCACTTCGTGGACCTGCCCACCGGTGCGGTGATGGTGGTGCGCGGAGCAAACGAGCACTGGATACCGGCAGTGGCGCGGCATCTGCTGAAGGTGCACGCTGCGGAACGCTGGGTCAGCGTGGACTGGCCGGAGCAGTTGGCGTGAAGATTGAAGTCGTGACGCTGTTTCCGGAAATGATCCGGCAGGCGCTCACGCACGGTGTGGTGGGGCGCGCGCTGCGGCGCGGGCTATTGTCCGTCGGCGTGGAGGATCCACGTGCGCACACGGATGATCCGCACCGCACGGTGGACGATCGGCCCTATGGCGGCGGTCCGGGCATGGTGCTCAAGCCTGAGCCCCTGTGCGCGGCGATTGCCGCGGCGGCGGCGCGGGTGCCGGCCGGCAGCCGCAGGGTGTACCTGTCGGCGCAGGGCCGGCGGTTCGACCAGGCGATGGCCGACGGCCTGCGCCGCGAGCCGGGGCTGGTGCTGGTGGCCGGCAGGTATGAGGGGATCGACGAGCGCGTGATCGCGACGTCGATCGACGAGGAGCTGTCGGTCGGGGACTATGTGCTCTCCGGCGGGGAGCTGCCGGCGCTGGTCGTGATCGACGCGCTGGCGAGGTTGATGGATGGCGCCTTGAATGATGCGCGCTCGAGCGTCGAGGAGTCGTTTGCGACTGGTCTACTGGACTGGCCGCACTACACTCGGCCCGAAGAGTTCGCGGGATTGAAGGTGCCGGAAGTGCTACAGGGCGGCGACCACGAGCGCATCAGGCGCTGGCGGTTGCGCGAGGCGCTGGGCAGGACGTGGCGACGGCGCCCGGACCTGTTCCTGGGCCGGCCGGTGGCGGCGGAAGAGACTGAATTGTTGAATGACTACCTGCGGGAAAGGCAGAGCGAAAAATGAACCATATTATCCAGCAGATCGAGGCCGAGAAGGCCACGCGCAAGGTGCCGGCCTTCAAGCCGGGCGACACCATCATCGTGAACGTGAAGGTCACGGAAGGGGATCGTGAGCGCGTGCAGGCCTACGAGGGCATCGTGATCGCGCGCAGCAATCGCGGCTACAACTCCTCGGTCACCGTGCGCAAGATGTCGCACGGCGAGGGCGTGGAACGCGTGTTCCAGCTGCACAGCCCGTCGATCGCCGACATTGTCGTGAAGCGTCGCGGCAACGTACGGCGCGCGAAGCTGTACTACCTGCGTGACCTGTCGGGCAAGGCTGCCCGCATCGAAGAAAAGGTCTGAGCGCAGCGACTGCCAGCATGAGCGCAGTCGGCGGCTTCTTCAGAGGTGTATGGCGTGGCCTGGACGGGCTGCGCCGCGTATTGCACCTGCTGCTGCTGCTGCTGATCTTCGGCATCATCATTGGCGCGTTGCGCGGTTCGGTGCCGCGGCTGCCGTCCGATGCGGTGCTGTTCATCGCCCCGCAGGGGGAAATCGTCGAGCAACTGGCCAGTGACCCGATCCGCCGCGCCTTTGACGAAGCCAGCGGCCAGGGCCCGTCCCAAACGTTGCTCTGGGACCTGACCGAGTCGATCACCGCGGCCGCCACGGACCATCGCGTCAAGGCCATCCTGCTGCAGCTCGATGACATGGAAGGGGCCGGCCAGCCCACGCTGGAGGAAGTCGCCGCGGCGCTGCGCACCTTCCGCGCCACCGGCAAGAAGGTCGTGGCCCAGGGCACCAGTTTCAACCAGGCGCAGTACTACCTCGCTGCACAGGCGGACGAGATCTACCTGGATCCCACCGGCGAGGTGTTGATCGAAGGCTACGAGCGCTACCGCACCTACCTGAAGGGACTGCTCGACAAGCTGTACGTGGACATGCACCTGTTCCGTGTGGGGGCTTACAAGTCCGGTGCCGAGGATCTGGTGCGCACGGACATGTCGCCTGAGGACAAGGCCGAATCCACCGCCTACCTGGACGCACTGTGGAAAGGCTGGCAGGAGGCCGTTACCACTGCCCGCAAGCTGCCCGCCGACGCGATCTCGCAGTACGCAAACGGCTACATCGACGCCCTGCGACTTAACAATGGCGACTCCGCGGCCGTTGCGCTGGGCGCCGGGCTGGTCACGGCACTGAAGTCAGACGACGAAGTCACCCAGCGGATGATCGAGCTGGTGGGCAGCGATGCCGACGAGGATGACTATCCGACCATCCAGTTCAAGGACTACGTGCGCGTCCATGCCGCCGAGAAGAAGCTGCATACCGGCGCCGCCGGTCGCGTCGGGGTCGTGGTGGCCAGTGGCGAGATCCTCGATGGCGAGCAGCCACCGGGCACCGTCGGCGGCCGCACCGCGTCGCAGCTGCTGCGCGACGCGCGCCAGAACGACGACATCGCGGCGGTGGTGCTGCGCGTGGACAGCCCCGGTGGCAGCGTCCAGGCGTCGGAAGAAATATATCGCGAGGTCGCCGCGCTCAAGGCCGAGGGCAAGCCGGTGGTCATCTCGATGGGCGACCTTGCGGCCTCCGGTGGCTATTACATCGCGGCGCCTGCAGACAAGATCATTGCCAGCGCGATGACGATTACCGGATCCATCGGCATCTACGCGACCTTGCCCACGGTGGACCGCACGCTGGGCAAGATCGGCGTGACGGTGGATGGGGTAGGTACCACGGCGCTGTCCGGCAAGATGCGCCTGGACCGTCCCATGGACCCGGCGCTGCGCGACTACGTGCAGCTGAGCATCGACCACGGCTACGAGACCTTCCTGGCGCACGTGGCCTCGGGTCGCGGCAAGACCCGCGATCAGGTGCACGAAATAGCCCAGGGGCGGGTATGGATTGGCAAGGACGCAAAACGCCTGGGGCTGGTGGACTCGCTGGGCAGCTACGACGACGCGGTCAAGGCCGCCGCGCAGCTGGCCAAACTGCCCCCTGGCTATGCGGTGGAGCGGCTTGAGCCGGAGCTGTCCTGGGCTGAGGAACTGGCGTTGCAATTGCACGTGCAGATTGCGCGCGTTGCCGGCCGGGTCGCAGGTCCGTCACTGGGCAAGCTGGATGCGGCACTGGCGCCGCTGGCGCAATTGGCGCCCATGCAGCGCGAACTGGCCAACCTGCAGCGCCATGTGACGGCGCGCCAGGCCTTGCTGGCCTACTGTTTCTGCTCGGTCCAGTAGTCGCAACCCACGTACGGCCCATCTGGGCAGCCTGCTGACCCCGGCGCGGCGCAATCATTGGCGCTGGCCGGGTGATCTCGGCGCATCCCTGGCCGGTGGCACAACCCCTGGCGGGGCGCTACCTTGGGCGCATTGCACGGCTGCCACGAAGCAGCCAGATAACTCCGGAGAACAACATGCGCTCGTACAGGGGAATTCGCACATTGTTTGCACTGGCCAGGCTGCTGCCGGCAGTGGCCGGTGTCGCCCTCGTCAGCCTGCCGCTGGCCGCCGCCGATGCGGCGATGACAGGGGCACAGGTGTTGCGCGAAGCGCAGGACCGCGCCGCCATCGAGGACCTGATGTGGCGCTACGCGCGCGCCCTGGATACCTCCGATGCCGACGCCTACGCGGCCGTTTACACCGAGGACGGCCAGTTCGGCACGGGTGACAAGGCCACGAAGGGGCGTGCAGCGCTGCACAAGATGGTGGCGGACCTCAAGCAGGGACGCGTGGATCGCGAAGCCAAGGGTGAGCCCAAGCGGCCCAGCACCCTGCACATGGAGACCAATCACAGCATCGTGTTCAAGGATGCCGACCATGCGACCTACAACGCCTATTGGGTGACGATGTTCACGGCCCTGGGCCCCGACACACCGGCGCGCGTGGGCGCGGTGGGCCGCAGCGTGGATGAGCTGGTGCGCGTCAATGGCAAGTGGCTGATCAAGTTGCGCAACATAGCCCCCACCGACTGAGCCGGCCGGACCGGTCAGAGTTTGGCTGTTGCCCAGCCTGCAGGCGGCAACAGGGCCAGCGTGGCATCGCACGTCAGGCGTCGCGCCAGGTCGGAGATGCCCGGGTTATGCGCGACCAGCATGATATGCCTGCTGCGCGTGGCAATGTCCTGCGCGGCGGACTCCAGCCCATCCGCACTGGCGTTGTACAGGCGGTCCGTGAAGCGCACTGCTGTGCCTGCCAGTCCCAGCTCTCGCGCGAGGATCACGGCGGTGTCGCGGGTGCGACGCGCCGAGCTGCAAAGCAGTATGTCGGGCTGCAGTCCCGCCGCCAGCATGTCGCGCGCCGTGGCCAGCGCGTCTTCGATGCCACGCGCGGTCAAGGGCCGGTCGAAGTCCCGACCTGAGTAGTTGGGCCACTCGGCGTGCGCGTGGCGCACGAGGGTGATAAGCCGCGGAGGAGGCGAGGGCTGCGGCACGATCCTGGTCTACATCATTCCCGTCTGCAATTGTGCCGCCGGCGACATCATCTCGCGCCGCCAGGGCGGATCAAACACCAGTTCCACGCGTGCCTCGCGCACCGTTGGAATGACCTCGATGCGGTCCTTGACGTCCTGCACCAGCACTTCGCCCATGCCGCAGCCCGGCGCGGTCAGGGTCATCTTCACGTCGACGCTGCGGCTGCCATCATCGTTGGCGACCACGCTGCAATCGTAGATCAGGCCCAGGTCCACGATGTTGATCGGGATTTCCGGGTCAAAGCAGCCGCGCATCTGCTGCCAGGCCACCTCACGCACGTCATTCTCCGTGGCATTGGGCGGCAACTGCGGCGCACGCACGACTTCCTTGCCGATGGCATCTGCATCGGCTCCCGCCAGGCGATACAGGTTGCCTTCGATGTAGAGGGTGAAGCTGCCACCCAGCGCCTGGCTGATGAACCCGGCAAGTCCGGGCTGCAGCTTGATTGCGTGCCCCGATGGCACCATCACCGCGTCGACCTCGCGCTGGATGATGAACGGCTCGTGGTTGTGGCTGCTCATGGGCTACTCGGTGGTGACGCTTGCCGGGGGCGCCGGCGCGCCGGCAATGGCAGCTGCATCAAGCCCGGCCAGCGCCGCGTTGAGCGTGTGCCAGCACAGGCTGGCGCACTTCACGCGGGCCGGGAACTCGCGCACGCCGGACAGTGCCGCCAGTTTGCCAAGGTCGCTGCTGCTGGCACCCGGGTCGGTCAGCAGCGCGTGGATGCGCTGGAACAGGGATTCGATGGCAGCCCGGTCCTTGCCCTTGACCGCCTCGGTCATCATCGACGCCGAGGCCACCGAGATGGCGCAGCCCTGGCCCTCGAAGCGCAGGTCTTGCAGCGTGTCCCCGGCACTGCGCAAGGTGATCGACAGGCGATCCCCGCACAGCGGATTGTGGCCATCGGCATGCGCGTCATGGGGCTCCAGCCGGCCAAAATTGCGGGGATGGCGGTTGTGATCGAGGATCACTTCGCGATAGAGCTCGGTGAGCTGCATCAGCTGAATACCTCGCGTGCCTTGAGCACGGCCTGCTCCAGCTGCCGCACTTCGGTCATGGTGCTGTAGCAGGCGAAGGAGGCTCGGGCCGTGGCCGGCACGCCCAGCACGCCCATCAGCGGCATGGCACAGTGGTGCCCGGCGCGGATGGCCACGCCCTCGTAGTCCAGCACCGTACCCAGGTCATGCGGATGAACGCCCTCGAGCGTGAATGAAAGTACGCCGGCCTTGTGGGCCGCCGTGCCATGCAGGCGGATGCCGGGAATCCGCGCCAGCGCCTCGGTGGCCGCTGCCAGCAGGGCCTGTTCGTGGGCTGCGGCCTGCGCGATGCCAAGCCCCTCGAGGTAGTCCATGGCCGCTGCCAGGCCGATGGCCCCACTGATGTTGGGAGTGCCGGCCTCGAACTTGAACGGCAGGTCGTTCCAGGTGCTGCCCTCGAAGGAGACCGTGCGAATCATCTCCCCGCCACCCTGCCAGGGAGGCATGGCCGCCAGCATCTGCTCGCGCCCGTACAGCACCCCGATGCCGGTGGGTGCGTAGAGCTTGTGGCCGGAGAAACAATAGAAGTCGCAGTCCAGTGCCCGCACGTCGACGTGCTCGTGGGCCACGGCCTGCGCGCCGTCGAGCAGTACCGGTATGCCGTGGCGCCGCGCGGCAGCCACGATGCGCTGCACCGGCAGGATGGTCCCCAGCGCATTGGAGACATGCGCCATGGCCACCAGTCGGGTGCGCTCGTTCAACAGGGATTCGAATTCATCTTCACGCAGCTGGCCGCGCGCGTCGATGGGTGCGATCACCAGGCGCGCACCCGTGACTGCGGCTGCCATCTGCCAGGGCACGATGTTGGCGTGATGTTCCAGCGCCGAAATCAGGATTTCGTCGCCGGGCTGCAACCGGCTTCGGCCCCAGCTTTGCGCGACCAGGTTGATGGCTTCGGTGGTGCCGCGGACAAAGATGATCTCGCGGGTGGAGGCGGCATTGATGTACCGGCGCACGCGCTCGCGAGCGGCCTCGAAGGCATCGGTTGCCAGCTGGCTCAAGGTGTGCACGCCACGATGCACATTGGCATGCAGGTGCGTTTCATAGTGATTGACGGCGTCCAGCACCGCCTGGGGTCGCTGCGTGGAGGCCGCGTTGTCCAGGTACGCCAAGGGTCGACCGTTGACGTGTCGCGCCAGCAGGGGGAAGTCCGCGCGCACCCGTGCGACGTCGTAGGCCGGCGCGCGTGCCTGCAGGCTGCCGGCCGCGTTCATGCCTGCTCCGCTCGGCTGGGGTTTTCGCGGGTCAATGCTTCATGGGCCAATGCCTCATGGGCAAGGGCCTCGTGCGCCACCCGGTTGCCAAGGCAGTCCGCCAGCGCCAGCTCCGCCGGTCGGCGCAGCGGCTGGTCGATCAGGCGTATGGCGTCCTCGCAGAACGCCCACTCCAGCAGGCCGCGCGCGGTGTCGGCGTCCAGGCCGCGCGACAACAGGTAAAACAGCATGTTCTGGTCGAGGGCGCCGGTGGTGGCGCCGTGGCTGGCGCGCACCGCATCGGTGTGGATCTCCAGCTGCGGTCGCAGGTCGATTTCGGCGCCGGGCTTGTCCAGCAGTCCCTTGAGGGACTGTTCGCAGCTGCTGCCGCGCGCACCTGCCGTCACTTCCACGCGACTGCGCCAGGCCACCTGGGCCCGGTCGCGCGCCAGCGCGCGCAGCGTCTGGGCACTGCGCGTATCGGCCCCGATGTGGTCGACCAGCAGTGAGTTGTCGAGCGTGCGTTTTTCAGCTGCAACGCTGACGCCACAGACCGTGACCTGCGAGCCGCGCCCATACAGCGACACGCGCACCGAACTGCGGGCACTGCGCGCGCCCAGTTGCAGCTGTGCCAGGCTGTAGCGCGCGTCCCTGTCCAGGGCAACCTGCACCGTGTCCAGCAACTGTGCGTCTGTGGCCAGGGATTGCCAGCGCAGGTGCCGGCAAGAGCTGTTGGCCGCGCCATGCACCTGCACCGCGATGTTGACCAGGCCCTCGCCGCCAGAACTGCCGACCTGCCGTTCCACCAACACCAGTTCAGCGTTGTCGCGCAGCGAGACTTCGACGCGCGGATGGGCAGCCAGTGCCGTGGCACCGGCGGTGGAAACAATGACTATCTCGATCATTGCCGATCCGTCCACGACCAGGCGCGCTACGTCGGTTGCGAATGCGTCGTTGAGCCAGCCGAACCGCTCGTGCCGCGTTCGCGCCGGCACCAGTGGCATGGCGTCACGCGACAGGGCCGGGCAGGGGTCTGACAACGACATGACCAGTCGCCCGTTGTGCAGCACCAGCCGCGTGAAACCGGGCAGGCGCGGCGGCAACTCTGGAACCGCCGGCGGGCTGGCGCCGGCAACCGGCCCCAGTGGCGCCGTGTCGAGATAGCGCAGGTCCGCATAGCGCCACAGGTCGTCGCGCCGCTGCGGCAGGCCGGCGGCCAGCGCATGGTCCAGGGCCGCACTGCGCGCGGCCAGGGGCACGGTTCGTGAATCCAGCATCGGCGCCGCGTTCATGATGGCCGCGCGCAGGCGCTGCTCATAAGTGGGCACCGCCTTGGTCTGCGCACTGGCGGCTTCGGGCGTCGCGCTCATGCAGCTTCGTCCAGCAGCCAGTCATAGCCGCGCTGCTCCAGCTCCAGCGCCAGTTCCGGGCCGCCACTGCGCAGGATGCGGCCTCGCGCCAGCACGTGCACGCGGTCCGGGGCGATATGATCCAGCAGGCGCTGGTAGTGGGTGACCAGCACGATGGCACGCTCGGGCGCGCGCAGCGACGCAATGCCCGCGGCCACGACCTTGAGGGCGTCGATGTCGAGCCCGGAATCGGTCTCGTCCAGCACTGCCAGTTTCGGTTCCAGCACCAGCATCTGCAGGATCTCGTTGCGCTTCTTCTCGCCGCCGGAAAATCCCTCGTTCACGCCGCGCGACAGGAACGACTCGTCCATGCGCATCAGCTTCATCCGATCCTGCACCAGGTGCAGGAAATCGAAGGCGTCGATTTCCGGCTGCCCGCGGTGCCGCCGCCCGGCATTCATGGCCGCACGCAGCAGGTAGGCATTGTTGACGCCGGGAATCTCGATCGGATATTGGAAGCCGAGGAATACCCCGTCGCGGGCGCGTTCTTCCGGTGCCAGGGCCAGCAGGTCACGGCCCTGGTAATGCACGCTGCCGGAGACCACTTCATAGCCGGGCTTGCCCGACAGCACGTACGCCAGCGAACTCTTGCCCGAGCCGTTGGGACCCATTATCGCGTGGACCTCGCCGGCAGGCACTTCCAGGTCGATGCCGCGTAGCACCTCGCGGTCGCCGACACGCACGTGCAGGTCGCGGATCGAAAGCATCGGTTCACTCATCCCACGGCTCCTTCAAGGCTCACGGCCAGCAGGTTCTGCGCCTCGACGGCGAACTCCATGGGCAGTTCGCGCAGTACGGTGCGACAGAAGCCGCTGACGATCAGGTTCACTGCGTCCTCCGCGGACAACCCGCGCTGCAGGCAATAGAACAGTTGCTCCTCGCTGATGCGCGAGGTGCTGGCCTCGTGCTCGACGATGGCCTGCGGGTTCTTTACTTCGATGTACGGCACCGTATGAGCCCCGCAGTCGCCGCCGATCAGCAGCGAGTCGCACTGCGTGAAATTGCGCGCTCCGGTGGCCCCCGGCATCATGGAAACCAGTCCGCGATAGGTGTTGTGCGCGTGGCCGGCCGAGATGCCCTTGGAAATGATGGTGCTCTTCGTGTTGGCGCCCAGATGAATCATCTTGGTGCCGGTGTCGGCCTGCTGGTGGTTGTTGGTCAGGGCCACGGAGTAGAACTCGCCCACTGAGTTCTCCCCGCGCAGCACGCAGCTGGGATATTTCCAGGTGATGGCCGAGCCGGTTTCCACCTGGGTCCAGGAGATCTTCGAATTGCGGCCGCGGCACTCGCCGCGCTTGGTGACGAAGTTGTAGATGCCGCCGCGGCCAGCCGCATCCCCCGGATACCAGTTCTGCACCGTGGAGTACTTGATGGTCGCATCCTCAAGTGCCACCAGTTCCACCACCGCCGC
Organism: uncultured Pseudomonadota bacterium; assembly: GCA_963726085.1. Lineage (GTDB taxonomy): Bacteria > Pseudomonadota > Gammaproteobacteria > Steroidobacterales > Steroidobacteraceae > ZC4RG30. Next base: position 35,417 of record CAVSAR010000001.1, read on the forward strand.
GTGCAACTGGTTCTCGTCGCGCATGGGTGCCGTGCAGCCTTCCAGGTAGCTGACCTGGCTGCCGCGGTCGGCGACGATCAGCGTGCGCTCGAACTGCCCGGTGTTGGCGGCATTGATGCGAAAGTACGTGGACAGCTCCATGGGGCAGCGCACGCCCGGCGGGATGTAGACGAACGATCCATCGGTGAACACCGCCGAGTTGAGCGCGGCATAGAAATTGTCCGCGTAGGGCACGACGCTGCCCAGGTACTGCTCGATCAGTTCCGGGTGCGTGCGCACGGCCTCGGAGAACGGGCAGAAGATCACGCCGGCCTGCGCCAGCCGCTCCTTGAACGTGGTGGCCACCGACACGCTGTCAAACACGGCATCGACGGCAACCCCGGCCAGCCGGGCCCGCTCGTGCAACGGCACGCCGAGCTTCTCGTAGGTTGCCAGCAGCTTCGGGTCGACCTCCGCCAGGCTCTTGGGTCCGGTGCCCGCCTTGGGCGCCGAGTAGTAGGAAATCCCCTGGTAGTCGATGGGCGCGTAGTGCACCTTTGCCCAATGCGGCTCGCGCATGGTGCGCCAGCGCTCCAGCGCCCGCAGTCGCCAGTCCAGCAGGAACTGCGGTTCGTGCTTGCGCCGCGATATCCCGCGGATGACATCCTCATCCAGTCCGGGGGGGATAGTGTCGGACTCGATGTCCGTGACGAAGCCGTGCTGGTAGCCACGGCCCAGCAACGCATCGAGTTGTGGCTCGCCGGTGCTCATCAGCGGTTGACTCCTGCGACCACCGCGTTGCGCAGCTTCACGTCGAACAGCGCAAAGTGCCGTGGGTTGCTTTCCAGACCGGCCAGCTCGGCCAGCGTGATTTCCAGCAGCGACTGGCGAATGGCCTCGTTGATCCGCTGCCAGCTGCCGCCGACGCTGCAGGTGCTTTGCAGGTCGCAATGGCTGTGCCCGGTGGCACATTCGGTCAGGGCCAGCGGGCCCTCGAGGGCATCGAGGATGGCCGCGGCGCTGATCTGCCGGGCAGGCCGTGCCAGGCAGTAGCCCCCGTGCAGTCCTCGCGTGGAGTCCACCAGGCCGGCACGCTGTAGCTGCTTGAGCAGCTTGCTGACGGTCGGGGCTGCCAGGTGGCAGCTGCGGGCGATGTCCGTCGTGGTACGGCGCTGGCCGTCGTCCCGGGCCAGGGAAGCCAGGATGACGGTGGCGTAATCGGTCAATCTGCTGATTCGGAGCATGGTCGGGGCGCCTTGTCTATACAGGACCATTTTAGTCCTGTATGCCCCTGTCTGTCATCCGGTCGGCCGTTTGCCTCGACTGGTGGGGCACCCTAACATGCGCTTCCCCAGAGGCAGACCCCTACCAATCCTTCCAAGGACAGTTCATGAGCATTTTCGAGCAGCAGGCCGCCAGGATCCGCAACCAGCCGGGTTTCATTGCTGCCCTGGATCAGAGCGGCGGCAGCACCCCGAAGGCGCTGAAGCTGTATGGCGTGGCCGAGAACACCTATTCCGGCGAGACGCAGATGATGGATCTGATTCACGCCATGCGCTCGCGCATCATCACCAGCCCGTCCTTCGGTGGCAATCGCATTGCCGGCGCCATCCTGTTCGAAGCGACGATGGACCGTGAAATCCAGGGCGTGCCCACGGCCGAATTCCTTTGGACCAGGAAGCAGGTGGTGCCGTTCCTCAAGATCGACAAGGGTCTGGCGGATGAGGCCAACGGCGTGCAGCTGATGAAACCGATGCCGACGCTCGATGCGCTTCTCGCCAAGGCCCGGTCCAAGGGGATTTTCGGTACCAAGGAGCGTTCCGTCATCAAGCAGGCCAACGCCGAGGGGATCCGCGCGGTGGTCGAGCAGCAATTCGAAGTAGCCAGACAGGTACTCGGATACGGACTCACGCCCATCGTCGAGCCGGAAGTGGACATCCACTGCCCGGACAAGGCCGCTGCCGAGAAGCTGCTGAAGGCCCAGATCCTCACGCAGCTCGAAGAGTTGCCGCCAGGCAAACAGGTGATGCTGAAGCTTACGCTGCCGGAGATCGACAACTTCTACCAGGATCTCGTGGCGCACCCTCGCGTGTTGAAGGTCGTCGCCCTGTCGGGCGGCTATTCACGTGACGAGGCCAATGCCCGGCTGGCGCGGCAGAAGGGCGTGATCGCCAGCTTCTCGCGGGCGCTCACGGAAGGGTTGACGGCGCAGCAGTCGGAGGCTGAGTTCAATGCGGCGCTCGACCAGTCGATCGAGAGCATCTTCCAGGCATCGAAGACCTGACCCACGGTGAGCGAGGCGTCAGTGGTCCCTCCGGCGCTTGCGCCGAATGTGGTCGAGGTTCGCGGGGTCCGGTACCAGGCCGGATCCCATCCCATCTTTGACGGCCTCGATCTCACGGTTGCGGCGGGCAGCATCACCGCGGTCATGGGACCCAGCGGCACCGGCAAGACCACGCTGTTGCGGCTGCTGACGGGCCAGATACGCGCCGCCGCCGGGACGGTGCAGGTGCTGGGTACGGATGTGGCGGCGCTGGGGCGCAAGGACCTGTTCGCCCTGCGGCGCCGCCTGGGCATGCTGTTTCAGAACGGCGCACTGCTGACGGACCTGGACGTGTTCGAGAACGTGGCGTTCCCGGTGCGCGAGCACGCGCGCCTGCCCGAGCCGGTGCTGCGCCGCCTGGTGCTGATGAAGCTCGAGGCCGTGGGCCTGCGCGGCGCGGAAGGCCTGATGCCGCAGGAGCTCTCCGGTGGCATGGCACGGCGCGTGGCACTGGCGCGCGCCATCGTGATGGATCCGGAAGTGCTGATCTACGACGAGCCCTTCGTGGGCCTGGACCCGGTGTCCATGGGCATCATCTGCCGCCTGATCCGCCATCTCAACGATGCACTGGGCATCACCAGTATCGTCGTGTCGCATGACGTGCACGAAGTCGGCAGCATTGCCGACTACAGCTATTTGCTGGCTGGCGGGCGCGCCGTTGCCCAGGGAACCACCGCGCAGCTGGCCGCCAGCACCGATCCGGCCGTGCGCCAGTTCATGCAGGGCAGCAGCGAGGGCCCCGTGGCCTTTCACTACCCGGCTCCGGACTACCGCCAGACCCTGCTGGCTGCGGATGACTTCAGGGCCGGTGACAGCAAATGACGGCGGCCTTCGCGCGCGTCGGCGCAGTGGCGCTGTTCCTGTTGCAGGTGCTTGCCGCCTGCATCCCGGCCCTGCGTCGGCCAGGCCTGATCGTGCGCCAGGTGTACAACAGCGGCGCCCGCTCGCTGATCATCATCATGTTGTGCGGCCTGTTCGTCGGCATGGTGCTGGGCCTGCAAGGCTACGACCTGTTGTCGCGCTTCGGCAGCGAATCGGCACTGGGCGTGGCCGCCGCGCTGGGCCTGCTCAAGGAACTCGGGCCGGTGGTCACGGCGCTGCTGTTCGCCGGTCGTGCCGGCACCTCGCTGGCCTCCGAGATCGGGCTGATGCGCGCCACCGACCAGCTGACCGCCATGCAGGTGATGGCGGTGGATCCCATGCGCCACGTGGTGGCGCCGCGCTTTCTGGGCGGGGTGATCGCCATGCCGCTGCTGGCGGCCATCTTCAGCGTCATTGGCATCTTCGGCGCGCAGCTGATCGGCGTGTCGGTCATGGGCGTGGACAGCGGTACGTTCTGGTCGCAGATGCAGGGTGCGGTGCGCATCGGCGACGTCAACGAGGGGCTGGTCAAGAGCCTGGCGTTTGGCGTGGTGTGCACGCTGCTGGCTGTGTTTCAGGGCTATCACGCGGAGCCCACCGCCGAGGGGGTGGGACTGGCCACCACGCGCACGGTAATCACCTCCTCGGTGCTGGTGCTGATCGTGGATTACATGCTTACCGCCGCGTTCCTGTGAGCGCGGCATCAGGAAGGATCGGACAATGAAGAATCAACGCAGTCTGGAAATCGGCACGGGACTGTTCGTGCTGCTGGGATTCGCGGCGCTGGCATTTCTGACCACCCAATTGCCCGGCAGCAAGCTCGGGGTGCTCGGGGCTGCGGACGGGTACCGCGTGACCGCGCGCTTCGACAATGTGGGCGACCTGCAGGCCGGTGCACCCGTCAACATGGCCGGCGTCAAGGTCGGGCGCGTCACCAGCGTCGCCTTTGATTCCACCGACTACAAGGCGGTGGTGACCCTGTCCATAGAACGCAAGTACAACCGCATTCCCGATGACACCTGGGCGAACGTGGAGACCGCCGGATTGCTGGGCGCCAAGTACGTGGGACTGGATCCGGGCGGATCGGAAACCTATCTGGCCGACAACGGTCGAATCCAGAACACGCAGTCCGCAATGGTGCTGGAGAAATTGGTAAATCGCTTGTTTGCCGCATTTGCGGGCAGCAAGAGTTCGAGCGACGGAGGCAAGTGAGCAATGCGAAAGTTATCATTCAGCGCAGGTTCAGTTAGGTACGCAGTCATGGCCATGCTGCTGGCGTTGTCGCTGGCGCCGTGCGCGAATGCTGCTGCTGCCATCGACGCCACAGCGCCACAAAAACTGATCGAGACCAGCTCCCAGGCGCTGCTTGCTGACCTTGATGCCAACCGGGCCACTTACCGCAAGGATCCCACCGGCCTGTACAAGCTGGTCGAGAAGGAATTCCTGCCGCATGTCGACGTGGATTTCGCGGCCCAGCAGGTGCTGGGCAGGTACTGGCGCGACGCGGATCCGACGCAGCGCAAGCGGTTCGTGACCGCGTTCTACCAGTCGCTGCTGCATACCTATGGAGATGCCCTGGTGGAGTTCACCTCGGACCGGCTCAAGGTGCTGCCCTACCAGGGAGATGCGGCTGCGGATCGCGGTACCGTGCGCACCGAGATTCGCCGCTCCAATGGCAGCCTGGTTGCCGTCAACTACAGCATGCGCAAGACCGCCACCGGGGAGTGGAAAGCATGGGACGTGGTGATCGAGGGCATCAGCTACGTCAAGAGCTTCCGCGAGGACTTCGGCCGGGAAATCGAGCAGAAGGGCCTGGAAGCGGTAATCCAGCGGCTCGAATCAGGCACGGCATTGCCGGCGCCGGGCAAGAAGACGTGACGGGTCCGTGACCGACGCGTCCCCCGTGCTGGTCGACGCCGCAGCAGGGCGTTGCACCGTGACCGGCGATCTCACGCTGGCCACTGCGGGCACGCTGTGGCGCCAGCTGCAGGCCAACGGCCTGTTGCGCGGCACCAGTAGCGTAGATCTGGGTCAGGTGCGCGGCTCCGACAGCGCGGGCCTGGCGCTGCTGATCGCGTGGCGAGCCAGCTGTCGGGCCAGCGGCGGGGATCTGGTCGTGAAGGATGTGCCCGAGAGGCTGATCGCGCTGGCGCGGCTCACCGGGGCGCAGGAATTTCTGTCCGGCTAGCACCCACGGTTTCGGGTCTATTTGGACTTGGGCGCCGGCTCGTCCTCGTAAATCTCCACTTCATCCGGCTTGGTTGCGCCATCGCTGACCTGGAACTCGCGGCGTTGCAGGTAGGCGTTGCGGATGAACACGTACGGGTCATAGGTGCGCTTGAGCACGTCGTTGGTGGCCAGCAACGACGCGCGCTTGTCGACCTGTTCGAACCCCCACAGGCCATAGTGAACGTAGGGGTCGCTGATATAGGCCTTCGGATCCACAAACTGATCGCCAACCAGGCCAAACGCGTCACGCACCGAACTGGGTCCCAGGATGGGCAGTACCAGGTAAGGGCCTGCAGGCACGTGCCAGTAACCCAGCGTCTGACCGAAATCCTCGTCCCCGCTGGGCAGCCCCAGCTGGGTGGCCGGGTCGAACAGCCCGCCGATGCCGAGGGTGGTGTTGACCAGCAATCTCACTGCCGACTGCAGGAAGGGCTTGGGCTTTAGCTGCAGCCCCTCGTTGAGCACCGTGGTCGGATACGTCAGGTTCTGGAAGAAGTTGCTGACCCCAGTCTCCACCGGATCGGGCGTGAGCTTCACGTAGGTCTTGGCAACCGGAGTGCCGATGTAGCGATCCAGCACGTCGTTGAATTCGTACACCGACCGGTTGGCACGCTCGAAGCGGTCGCGCGGATCACGCGGTCCTTCCGGCAGCGAGGCGCAGCCAGACAGCACCGCAGCGGCCAGCGCCAGACTTATCAAGTAACGATATCGCAGCATGGGGTGGATTCTAACCCGGCGGCTGCCCGTGGGCAGCGCGATCACCGCGCTGTTCGCGCAGTGCGGCCCGGATCTCGTCGCGACGGGCGATGAAGCGCTTGCGCTGCACATCGGTCAGGTGCGGCGTCGCGATGGCAAGGTCAAGCTGTGTGGTCGCGAGCATCAGTTCGCCGTTGGAAATGTGGTACTCGGACATGTAGTAGTAGGCATCGCCGGTGTCACCGGCGGCACTGGCCGCCAGTGCGGTGAGCTTGATCTGTTCCGGCGTGGGAATCACGTTGTTGAACAAGTCCAGCAACAGCGCATGGGCCTTTTTCGCCTTGCCCAGGTCCAGCAACGCCTCCGAATAGCGCAGGGTCATCGGCACATTGCGTGGTGCCAGCTCCAGGCCGCGTTCAAACGTGGCGATCGCGTCGTCGCCGGCACCCGCAGCCAGTTGTGCCTGCCCGAGGGCGACCTGCAGCAAGGGCAGATCCGGGTGCTTGGCCACCAGCGGCTTGAGGATGGCGATGGCCGCGGCGGGCGTGCCGGACTTCACTTCAGCCAGCGCCGCGCCGTAGGCCAGCGCCACGCTGCCCGGGTCGTTGGCGCGCATGGTTTCGTAGTAGCGGCGCAGGTCCGAGTCCTCGGGCGACATCAGAATGCGGATGCGCTCGCGCGCCAGCAGGTAATTGGGCGAGTCGGGGCGGCGCGGGTAGGGCGGCAGTGCGGCAACGCGCTCGCGCGCCTCGGCCACGCGCACCGAGTCCACCGGATGGCTCAGCAACAATGCCGGCACGAAGTCCTCGGCCGCGCCGCGCTCACGCATCATGACGCCAAAGAAGCCGGCCATGCCATTGGGGTCGTAGCCGGCGGCGGCCAGGTAGCCGATGCCGACGCGATCGGCTTCGGATTCCTCCATGCGCCCGAAGTTGATCTGCTGCTGCATGGCCGCGCCCTGCGACATGGCGATCAGGCCAGTGGCGGCATTGGGACTGTGGGTAAGTGCGCCGACGATCACGGCACCGAGCATGGCAGCGATCGATGTGAGGCTGTCGTGTCCCTGGGCTTCCACGGCGCGCACGATGTGCCGTTGCATGACGTGGCCGGTTTCGTGTGCCACGACCCCTGCCAGCTCGGACTCGCGGGTGGTCAGCAGTATCAGGCCGGTGTTGACGGCGATGAAGCCGCCGGGCATGGCAAACGCGTTGATGGTGGGGTCGCGCACCACAACCATAGTGATCTGCTGTTCACCATCCTGGGCCGCGGCGCCAATGCGCGATCCCAGTGACTGCAGGTACTCGGTGGACTCCACGTCGTCGAGAATGGCGTTCTCGTCGCGCAGTTGGCGCACCATCATCCGCCCGATCTGGCGCTCATCGGCGCGGGTGAGGATGGTATTGGCGCCGCTGCCCAGGTCCGGCAGGGAAGCCGCGGCCGGCTGGTGGGTGCCCTTGGAGGCAATACCACCGGGGGTTTCCTGTGCCTGCACCACGCTGACAAATCCCAGCAGCGCCAGCACCAGGCAGCGGCTGGGATGTGCGGGAGTCCGGGGAAAAGCGGGTCTGGCAGGGATGGCGTTCACTTGCAGCTGTGAGACAACCGGATCGGTCCGCGGTTCAGAGTATTTCGGAGGCTTGGTCCGCCAGCCGCGAACGCTCGCCGCGGCGCAGCGTGATGTGCCCGCCATGCGGCCAGCCCCGGAACCGGTTGACCACATAGGTCATGCCCGAGGTGGTCTCGGTGAGGTACGGGGTGTCGATCTGCGCAATGTTGCCCAGACAGACCATCTTGGTGCCCGGCCCGGCGCGGGTGAGCAGGGCTTTCATCTGCTTCGGAGTCAGGTTCTGCGCCTCGTCGATGATGACGTAGCGGTTCATGAAGGTACGGCCGCGCATGAAGTTCAGCGACCGGATCTTGATGCGGTTGCGCAGCAGATCATTGGTCGCCGCGCGTCCCCAGTTGCCGCCCTCGGCGTTCTGGGTCAGCACCTCAAGGTTGTCCATCAGCGCGCCCATCCACGGTTCCATTTTCTCTTCCTCGGTGCCTGGCAGGAAGCCGATGTCCTCGCCCAGCGGAATGGTCACGCGCGTCATGATGATTTCCGCAAACAGGTTGGTCTCCAGCGTCTGCATCAGTCCGGCTGCCAGGGTCAACAGCGTCTTGCCGGTGCCGGCCGGACCCAGAATGGTGACCAGGTCGATGGACGGATCCAGCAACAGGTTGAGCGCGAAGTTCTGCTCGCGATTGCGCGCGGTGATGCCCCAGACACTGTGGCGCCCGGACCGATAGTCATGGACCAGCTCCAGGCGCGCCCGGTCGCCGTCAATCTGGCGCACGATGGCTTCGATGCCGTTGGGCGTGTCCTCGTGCACGAACTGGTTGACGCGCCAGTCGGCCACGGCCGGGCCGCTGAGTTCGTACCAGGTGCGGCCGGCCTCCTTCCAGGAGCGCATGTTCTTGCCATGGCTTTCCCAGAAGTCCGCCGGCATGGCCCGCGTGCCGGCATCCAGCAGGTCGGCGTCCTCGATGGTGCGGTCGCTGTAGTAGTCCTCGGCATGAATGCCGACAATGGCGGCCTTGATGCGCAGGTTGATGTCCTTGGAAACCAGCGTCACCCGCACGCGCGGGTACTCGGCCTGCAAGGCCAGCGTCTGGGCAAGAATCACGTTGTCCGGTGCCTGTCCGGGCAGTTCCGCTGGCAGCTTGCTGGGCAGGTTGCGCGTCTGGAAGAACAGCCGGCCCGTGGGTGCGGACTTGTCCGCGCCACTGCCCGAGCCATTGGCCGACAGGGCCGTGGGAATCGGCAGGCCGGCGTCGATTTGCGCCTTGTCCGCGCCGCTCATGATCTCGTCGAGGAACCGCGACACCTGGCGCACGTTGCGTGCCGGCTCCGACAGGCCTTTCTTGTGGTGATCGAGCTCCTCGAGCACCACCATGGGCAGGTAGATGTCGTGCTCGTCGAAGCGGAAGATCGCGGCCGGATCGTGCATCAACACATTGGTGTCGAGCACATAGATGCGTCGTGACTTCGGGGTCTCAGTCGGTCGCGCGGAGACTGTCGAGGACTTCCTGGGCATGGCCAGCCACCTTCACCTTGCGCCACTCGCGACGCAGCTTTCCGGATCCGTCTATGAGGAACGTGCTGCGCTCGATGCCCAGGTACTTGCGGCCGTACAGGGACTTTTCGCGAATCACGTCGAATTGCTTGCAGACTTTCTCGTCGCTGTCACTGAGCAGGTGAAAGGGCAGTTCCTGCGCGGCGCGGAACTTCCCATGCGAGGCGAGGCTGTCGCGCGAGATGCCAAACACCTGTGCGCCGGCGCGACGAAACCGAGCGTGCAGGTCGCGAAACTGCTGTGCTTCAGTGGTGCAGCCGGAAGTGGCGTCCTTGGGATAGAAATACAGCACCACCGCACCCTTGCATGCGGACAGGCGAAATTCCCCGTCGGTCGAGGGGAGCACGAAATCCGGGACCTTGGCCCCGACCTTTAACTGCGCCACGTTGCCGGCGCTCCTAGTTCTTCACTGGTTCGAGAATCGCGTCGAGATTCTGGGAGTCGCAGTGGTCCATGAAGTCCTCGCGCAACTGGGCGATTGGCAGCCGCGCCGGGACATTGATCATCATTTGCACCGCGAACATCGCCGCGCCGGTCTGGGTGGCCGCATAGCTGCGGCTGGCAATCTCGGCCAGCTCGATGCTGCGACCGGTGAAAAAGCCGGTCAGCCCGGCCACGATGCCGGGCTGGTCCGGACCAATGACGTCGATCGAGTAGGGGATGTGGTCCTCGTGCAGGCCGCGCGGTTCGGTGCGCTTGAGCTGCAGCAGCAACCCGGCGGTTTCCGCCAGGCGCTTGAGCTCGGCCTCCAGGCGCGCCACCGAGTGCCAGTTGCCGGCCACCAGCAGCTGCATCGCGAACTCCCCGCCCAGGGGCAGCATGCGGCTGTCGGTAATGCTGGCCCCACAGTCGGCCACCGTGCGCACCAGGTCATGGGCCAGGCCCGGGCGGTCCCGGCCGACGGCCGAAATGGCCAGGAACTGCTTCATGCGGGGGGTAATGTCATGGTCAGCCCCCAGTCTATCGAACCTCAGTACCCATCCGCACGGGAACCTCCGTACGGGTGCAATTGTCGTGCTTGCCTGCCATCGCACCGGACCCGTAACATCGCGCGCCCGATCCAATGGGTTTAACCCTTCCAGGAAGCTCTGCGCGTGGCCACAGTATTCACAGGTAGCCTGACAGCCATCGTCACGCCTTTCCAGGATGATGGCGCGGTGGATTGGCAGGCCTGGGCGCGGCTGATCGATTTTCACCTCGCCGGTGGCACCAGCGGCCTGGTCATCGGGGGCACCACGGGCGAGTCGCCGACGCTGCTCGAAGCGGAGCTGATGGAATTGACGCGGCGTGCGCGCGAGCAGGTTGCCGGGCGCATGCAGATTATCGTCGGTTGCGGGACCAGCAGCACGGCCACCACCGTGGAGCGCGTGCGGCTATATTCGGGGCAGGGCGTGGACGGCCTGTTGCTGGTCACGCCGGTCTACAACCGCCCAACCCAGCAGGGCCTGTTCCTGCATTTCGAGGCCGCCGCACGTGCCGCAGGCGTGCCGGTGATCCTCTACAACGTGCCCTCCCGCACGGCAGTGGATCTGTTGCCCGAGACCGTGGCGCGGCTGGTGCGGGTCGCCAATATCGTTGCGATCAAGGAAGCCGTGCCGTCGATGCAGCGGATTCGCGATCTTGCGGCACTGTGCCCGGGCTTTTGCCTGCTGTCCGGTGACGATGCGACTGCACGCGAGGCCATGGCCCATGGCGCCAGTGGCGTCATTTCGGTGACCGGCAATGTGGCCCCAGCCCTGATGAGCCAGATGATCCAAGCGGCGGGCCGGGGCGACCATGCGCTGGCTGCAAGCATCGATGCGCGGCTTGCCGGACTGCATCAGGCACTGTTCCTCGAGGCCAACCCGATTCCGGTAAAGTGGGCGCTGGAACGCATGGGCCTGGTGCGCGGCGCACTGCGCCTGCCGCTGACGCCACTCGCGGGGCAATATCATGCCGCCGTCAAGGCCGCCGCCCTGCAGGCGGGAATTGCGCTGGGCGTCTGATCCGAATGGCAAGCACGAGGTATTCAATGGTCCGGTTTCGACTGGTGGCGCAGATTGCGGGCCTGGCCTGTCTGGGGCTGCTGAGCAGCTGCTCGTGGTTCCATAGCAAGAGTTGCCACAAGACGCAGGTCTATGAAGAGGCCAAGTCCGTGCCGCCGCTGCATATCCCGGTGGGGCTGGATGGCATTGACACCCGCGGGGCGCTGAAAATCCCCGAACTCAATGAGCCGGAACCGCCGCCGCCTGCGGCCGATGCCCCGTGCCTTGACGAGCCACCGGTCCTGGTGGCGCCAAACACTGCGCCGGGGCGCCCGCCTGCCAAGTAGGCGGTGGCCGGGCTCTGCTAGAATGTGCAGCCTTCTGGAGAGGTGGCCGAGTGGTCGAAGGCGCTGGACTGGAATTCCAGTAATACCCTAACGGGTATTCGTGGGTTCGAATCCCACCTTCTCCGCCAGAAGGTTTTTTATGGTGGCCCGCATTGGCTCCTTCGCGACGACCTGCCGTGAATCCCGCCAGGCCCGGAAGGGAGCAACGGTAACGGTCCGGTCGGGTGCCGAAGATCCGGCTGGTGCGGGTCGCCTCCATTTTTGCCCCGGGTGGTCATCAGGAACGTCTCGCGAATGAGCTATACCGCGCTGGCCCGCAAGTGGCGACCCCGCAGCTTCGCCGAGATGTCGGGGCAGCAGCACGTGCTGCGGGCGCTGGAGAACGCGCTCAACGAGAACCGCGTGCACCACGCGTTCCTGTTCACCGGTACCCGCGGTGTCGGCAAGACCACCATCGCGCGGATCTTCGCCAAGTGCCTCAACTGCGAACGCGGCCAGTCGGCCACACCCTGCGGCGTGTGCGCGACCTGCGTCGATATTGATGCCGGGCGCTACGTCGACCTGATCGAAGTCGATGCTGCATCGCGCACCAAGGTCGAGGACACGCGCGAGCTGCTCGAGAACGTGCAGTACCTGCCGTCGCGGGGGCGCTTCAAGATCTACCTGATCGACGAAGTCCACATGCTGTCGCAGCATTCATTCAACGCGCTGCTCAAGACCCTTGAGGAGCCGCCGCCGCACGTGAAATTCCTGCTGGCGACCACCGATCCGCAGCGCCTGCCGGTGACCGTGCTGTCGCGCTGCCTGCAGTTCAACCTCAAGCGCCTGCCCGTCGCGGTGATTGCGGCGCGGCTGGCCCAGATCCTGCTGGCCGAGGCAGTGACGGCGGAGCCTGCCGCATTGCGGCTGCTGGCGACCGCCGCGGATGGCAGCCTGCGCGATGCCCTGTCCCTGCTCGACCAGCTGCTGGCCTTTGGCGGTGGCCAGTCAGTGGGGGAGGCCGACGCACGGGCCATGCTGGGCACCGTGGACCGGCAACAGGTGCTGCAACTGGCGCGGCTGCTGGCGGCGGGTGATACGGCCGGATTGCTGGGGTTCGCGCACTCCCTGGAACAGTGGGCCCCGGACTACCTGCAGATGCTCGACGAGCTCAATAGCCTGCTGGCGCGGGTGGCGCTGTACCAGTCCATCGGCGGACCCTACGACGACGAGGACCTGGTACCCGTGGACACCCTTGCCGCCCTGGCGTCGGCCATCTCGCCCGAGGACCTGCAGCTTTACTACCAGATCGGGCTGCTGGGCCGGCGTGACCTGCCACTGGCCAGCGACCAGCCCGCCGGCTTTGCCATGACATTGCTGCGCATGCTGGCTTTCCGGCCGGATGCCGGGCGTGTTACTGCGGCCGGTGCCGGTGGCCCGGGCCAGCCGCGCGCGGCCACGGTGGCCGCAGCGCCGGTGGCGGCTGCTGCGCCGCCGGCTGCCGCGCCTTCGCCTGCAGGGCCGCCACTGCAGTTGAACGCCGGCAACTGGCTGGAGATCGTTGGCCGCCTGGGGCTGTCCGGAATGGCGCGGCAACTGGCCACGCACTGCGCCTTTGGTGGCCGGCAGGGCGCAGTGCTGAAGCTGCTGCTGGATCCACGCAGCCAGTCGATACGCACGCGCAGCAACGAGGAAAAGCTGGCCGCCGCACTGTCAGGTTATGCCGGGGAGCCGCTGCGCCTGCAGATTGACCTGGCCGCCGATGCGCCGGTGACTGCGGCGCGAGAGCGTGATCGCGAGGCCGACGCGCGCCTGGCCAGTGCGCGCGCGGCGCTCGAAGAGGATCCCAACATCAAGGCGCTGCGCGACCGCATGGGCGCGACCATTTTCGCCGAATCCATCCGACCCACCCGCAACGAGGAGTCCTGACAGGTATGCGTGGCAATATTGGCAATCTGCTGAAGCAGGCGCAGGCCATGCAGGAAAACCTGCAGAAGGCGCAGGCGCAGGTGGCGCTGGTCAGCGCCACCGGGGAGTCAGGCGGCGGCATGGTGAAGGTCACGATGAGCGGGCTGCATGAGGTGTCGCGCGTGCAGATCGAGCCGGCACTGCTGAGCGAAGATCGCGACGTGCTGGAAGACCTGGTAGCCGCGGCGATCAACGACGCGACGCGCAAGGTCGGGGCGCTGGTCAGCGAGAAGATGGCCGGGGCCACGGCCGGACTGCAGCTGCCGCCGGGCATGAAGCTGCCGTTCTAGCGATGAAGCATCCGGCGGCGCTGGCGCGCCTCATCGATGCACTGCAGGCCCTGCCGGGCGTGGGTCCAAAGACCGCGCAGCGCATGGCGTTTCGCCTGCTGCAGGAAGAGCGCGGCGCCGCGCAGGAGCTGTCCCTGGCGCTGTCCGGGGCCCTGCATGCGGTCGGGCGCTGCGGTCGCTGCCGGATGTTTGCCGAAGGGGCAATGTGCACGGTGTGTGCCGCGCCGTCGCGTGACGGCACGCAGCTGTGCATAGTCGAGTCACCGGCCGACGTGATCGCGGTGGAGAACTCTGGCAGCTATCGGGGCCGCTATTTCGTCCTGATGGGACACCTGTCGCCGCTGGACGGCATCGGCCCGGACCAGCTGGGCATACAGGAGCTGGACCTGCTGTTGCAGGAAGGCGTGGTGCGCGAAGTCATCCTGGCCACCAACTCCACCGTGGAAGGGGAAGCCACGGCGCACTTCATCGGCGAGATGGTGCGTGCCCGCGGCATCGTCACCAGCCGCATCGCCCATGGCGTTCCGTTCGGCGGGGAACTCGAGTATGTCGACGGCGGCACCCTGGCCCACGCGCTGGCCGGACGACTGACCGCCACCTGACCGCAGGCCTCACGGGCAGTGAATTAGCGGTGCGCGCGTTCCCCAGGCGGGCGCTGTTCCCACAGCTGCTCGTGCAGTCGCCGCAAGCGTCGATAGCTCTCGTAGCGGCGGGCATCCATGGTGCCGGCGGTGACCGCGTCGCGGACCGCGCATCGAGGCTCCTGCAAATGACGGCAATCCTGGAAGCGGCAGCCCGCCGCCAGCAGCGACACCTCGCGAAAGCCCAGCGTCGTGGCTTCCAGGTCGTCGATTGCTGGCGCAAAGTCGCGCACCCCGGGTGAATCGATCACGCGCCCGCCAGCGCGGCATTCGTACAGACGCGAGGCGGTGGTGGTGTGGCGGCCTTCCTCGTCACGCAGCAACTGGCCGATCGCGATGGGTTCCGCATCGGCGGTCAGCAGCCGCGTCAGCGAGGACTTGCCCACTCCCGATTGCCCCGCCAGCACCGTGGTCTGCCCGCGCAGTGCCGCGGCCAGCGCCTCGGGCAGCTGCGCGTTGTGGTGCGTGCTCAGCGACAGGACTTCGTACCCCAGCTTACGGTACACGGCCAGACCCGCGGTGAGCTCGGGCGGGATGGGCAGGTCCTCCTTGTTGAGGATGACCAGCGTTCGCAGGCCGGCACACTCGGCCGCACAGATGTAGCGATCGACCATGAACAGGTCCGGCAGCGGCACTGGCGCCAGCACCACGCCCAGTTGCGACAGGTTCGCCGCCAGCGGTTCGCTGCGACCGCGCAGCGAACTGCGCCGCAGCTGGGTGCGGCGCGGCAGCACGCTGTCCACCAGCACTTCATCGCCAGAATCGTCGGCGCAGTGCACCAGGTCCCCGCAGACGATGTCCAGCGATCGGCCCATGGGTCGGGCCTTGTGCAGTCGTCCGGCCGGGTCGCGCAGCAGCAGGTGGCGCCCGAACGAGGCGATGACTTCGGCGTTCACAGTTTCAGGTAGGCAGGCGTGGTGATCATGCAAGCGGTGCAGAGGTTCCATAGAATGACACAGGAGTTGGCACATGGCGCCAATTGCGCAACCCTCAAAGGCAACCGGTGCAACACAAAGAAAATCTGATCTGGATCGACCTGGAGATGACCGGCCTGCGCACGGACCAGGACTCAATCATCGAAATTGCCACCGTGGTCACCAACTCGCAGTTGGAAGTGTTGGCAGAAGGCCCCGTATTCGCCATCGGCACGGCCGAGGAACTGCTTGCCGGCATGGACGAGTGGAACACCCGCCAGCACGGGGCCAGTGGCCTGGTGGCCAGGATCCGCGCCAGCGACACCTCGCTGGCCAAGGCCGAGGCGGCGACGCTGGCATTCCTGAGGCAGTGGGTACCCGGTGGCGTGTCGCCGATGTGCGGCAACAGCATCTGCCAGGATCGGCGATTCCTGGCACGCCAGATGCCACAGCTGGAGCGCTACTTCCACTATCGCAATCTCGACGTCAGCACCCTCAAGGAGTTGGCACGCCGCTGGATGCCACAGGTCGCGGCGCAGTTCACGAAGGAGGCTGCGCACCTGGCGCTGGCGGACATCCACGATTCCATTCGCGAGCTGCAGTTCTATCGCGAGCGGATGTTCGCCGACGTGGCCAAGTCGATCGTGCCAGTGACCGTACCGCCGACTATAGCCGATCCGTGAACTGATACACACGATGCGTTGGCCGGGCTGGTGCGCAACAAGTGCGTGCTATATTCGGGTCGCATGCAGAACGAAACATTGTTGCCGGTAGCATGGCGCATGAAGCCCAGGGGCTTCGTGGCGCTGATGTCGCTGTATGAAAGCAATTACCTGCGATTGGTTCGGCTGTGTGGCGATCCGGCGCGACTGAAGGGCGAGCGGGTATCACGCATGCCTGGCGGTTGCGATCTGCGCCTGCTGGTACTGGAACGCGCCGCCTATACCGTCACCCTCAGCCTGACGCACCTGTTCGACCGGTCGCCATCGGCCGGGGCGCAACCATCGCCCCTGCTGAGCTACCCGGATGTGCGGGTGCGGGCATATTGCGACGCGCGTCTCGTTCAGGCCCAGCAGTGGGCCGACGCGCCGCCTGCGATGGCCGCCGCGCGCTCCAGTTCGGAGCGTGAAATGCATCAGCGTTGGGTCTTCAACAGCATGTTAAATAAGTGGCTCGAATACTGCCTGGATCTGGGACACCGACTCGCGTGACCTGGCGTCCGGGCGCCATGCGTCCGGGAATGGCAGGAGCCAGATAGATTGCTGTTACGTTTTGCGAACGTCGTCCAGAACCTGCTGCGCAGTCGCGTGGTGCTTGCCAGTCCCCAGGAACCGGAAGACACGCGGATACTGCGCCTGTTCCGCAATCGCGCGGAGCTCAAGAAGGCCTTTGGCGATGCACAGGATGAAATCCACCGGCTGAAGGATCGGGTGAAGCTGCAGGAAGCGGCCACCAGCCGGGTGCAGGAGCAGTTGGGCGCACTGGAGGCACGACTGGCGGCACCTGCGCCGGGCGTGCAGGCGCTCATCCACTACCAGCTGCGCGACCTGTGGGCCACCGGTCATGCCCTGATCGGGTCGCTGGTGCGCGAGCTGGCCCAGCAGCGCGAGGATCGCGAGCGGCGCCAGTTCACGGCGGACCTCAATCGCCAGGTGTTCGAGCGCCAGCAGGCGGCGCGGCGCGCCTTGTCCGCCGCCGAGCATTCCAGCGCCGATGTACGGGCTAAGCTTGCGGCGCTCCAGGCATCGCTGGCCAAGGCCAGCAGCTGGTGGCAGTACTTTCGCCGCAAGGACTTGCTGCGCCGGCGCCATGCGATGCAGGCTGAATCACGCACCGCGGACGCCACGCTGGAACAGGCGCGCCTGGAGCTGCAGCAGATCGAGGACGAGAGCGGTGCCAAGTTCCCGGGACTTTCGCTGGAATCGCGACGGGCCCTGAATCTCACGGCCATTGCGTTCGCGCAAATCCTGGCGCTGCGCCTGGCCCCTAGCGGATTGCTGGCGCGGGCCGCAGATGCAATGTCACGCAGTGGACCGCGGGATGAGGCTCCAGCGGAGGTTGCCGCCGGCGTGGCCTCCATGCTGGAGATCGCCCGTGCCAAGGCGGCGATCCGCGCCGGTACCGGCCTCGGAGTGGAGGCGCGGCGCCTTGCTGAACACATTCGCGAATCGATGCGCTACTTCACCCAAGTCGACACCACGCCCAGCGAGGACTCGGTGCAGGCGGCCCTGCTGGTGGCGCTGGCCAAGGCCGACGCGATGTCCTGGGACGTACTGCGCCAGGACTTGTGGAGCGTGTCGGACCTGCTGTACAGCTAGTCGGCCGCGGCGGCCGGCGGCGCCTTGCGCGCGACGGTTGGACCGGGCTTGGGTGTGGCGGTGACGATGTCAGCCATGATCTGGGCGGTACGGTCCAGTAGGATGTCCGGCGCATCGTCGCCCGTCACATCCGGGGCAGCCTCCAGTTCTTCGAGCTTCTTGAACGGCGCCTTGCCCAAGGCCACGCGGCGCATGTTCTCGCGTGCCAGACGCTGCGCATCCACCGTCTCGCGTTCCAGCTTGCGCTTGGCAAGGTTCAGGGACACGGACTTCTGCTGGCGCAGCTTCTCATTGGCCTCGATGCTGCTGACCAGCCACTGGAAGTCAGGATCGAGCTTGCCGCGCGCTGCCTCCTCGTGATCCAGCGTCAGTGCCGTTGGCATGGTGCCCGCAGGTGCCACGGGCGTGAAGTGCGCCGCCGCGATGCGGTCCCAGGGCAGGGCGTCGTGCAGCGAGCTTTCGCCCACTTCTTCCAGGCTGATGGGCGAGGGCAGCGCTATGTCCGGCTCTACGCCCCGGTGCTGGGTGCTTTCGCCGGTAACGCGGTAGAACTTGCCGATGGTGACGGTCAGCTGGCCGTCCACCGGTTTCTGCGTCCATCGATCCAGCGGGATCAGATTCTGCACCGTGCCCTTGCCGAACGTGCGTTGTCCGACAATGTAGCCGCGGTGGTAGTCCTGGATGGCCGCTGCAAAGATCTCTGATGCGGAGGCGCTGTATCGGTCCACCAGCACCACCATGGGGCCGTCATAGGCGGTGCCAGGCACCGGGTCATCGAGCACTTCGATCCGGCCGGTGGTGTCCTTGAGCTGCACCACTGGGCCCTTGTCAATGAACAGGCCGGTAAGGGCGGTGGCTTCCGGCAGGAAGCCGCCGCCATCGCCACGCAGGTCCATCACCAGGCCATCGATGGGGCCTTCCTTGCGCAGTTCCTCGATGAGGCGGCTGACATCGCGCGTGGTGCTGCGATAGTTCTCGTCACCCTGGCTCTGTGCCTGCACGTCCTGGTAAAAACCCGGCACGGTAATCACGCCGATGTTCAGCGTGCGGCCATTGCGCGTCACGGTGCGGCGCGCCTTCTTGGATGCCTGGCCTTCCAGCGTGACCTTGCCGCGCTTGAGCTCGATGATTTTTTCCGGTGATCCCGGGGCCGCGCCCGCCGGCAGCACCTGCAGCCGCACCATCGTGCCGCCCTTGCCGCGGATCAGCTGCACCACGTCGTCCAGGCGTTGCCCGATGACTTCCTGGAACGCCCCTTCTTTGCCCTGAGCAATGGCGGTGATCCGGTCGTTGATCTTCAGGGTGCCGTCCACTGCCGCCGGCCCGCCGGACACCAGGTTGACGATGCTGACCTGGTCATCAGTGGACTGCAGGGTGGCACCGATGCCCTCATAGCTGAGGCTCATCTGGATGCGGTATTCCTCGGAGTTGCGCGCAGAGAAATAGCTCGAGTGCGGATCGAAGCTGCGCGCGTAGGCGTTCATCAGATTTTCAAACACTTCGCTGGGCGTGACCTGGTCGGCACGCTTTAGCACCCGCTCATAGCGCTTGTGCAGGATGTCGACCGCCTCGGGCCAGGTCTTGCCGGTCAGCAACAGCGACAGGCCGTCGTTCTTGACGCGCTTGCGCCACAGCTCATCGAGTTCCTGCTTGGTGGCCGGCCAGGGTGCCTTCTCGCGGTCGAATTCATAACTCTCGTCCACCGTCCAGTCCGGCTCGGTTTCCAGCAGCTTCATTGCCAGTGCGAGGCGCTCGCGATTGCGTTGCTGGAACCGTGCGAAGATCACGAACGCGGGTTCGACATCGCCGCTGTGAATCATGTCGTCGAAGCGGTCGCGGTACACGGAGAATTCGGCCACGTCGCTGGCCAGGAAGTAGCTGCGCTGGACGTCCATGGAAGAGACGTAATCGTCGAATATCTCCTCCGACATCTTGTCGTCGATGGTGGCGCGCCGGTAATGGGATTCCTCGAGGATGGTCCCGATGCGTCGGGCCAGCGGCCGTTCGCGTTCCAGGGGCGCCAGGGCACCCTGCGGCAACTGGGAAGTACTGACCGGCGCACCGGTGGAGCCGGTGCCAGCCAGGATCAGCACCGTCAGCGCGGACAGCGCTATCCAGCCCATGGGCCGGCGAAGTGATATGAACATGCCGTCAGGCTAGACGGGGCAGGCCCCGCCAGCAAGTCCGGCGGTTAGGATTGAGGGATCCCGCCACCTCTTGGGGCGGCTTAGCAGCAGGAGAAGGTACTTGCGACCGTGGGCAACGTTGTTGGGGGTGGTCATGGGCTCGGCCGTGGCCCTGTTGGTGGGTCTGGGGATGACGCTGGTGGTCTACTTGCTGCTGCCGGAGTTTCACGAGCGCCTGGCCGGGGAGTTCCGGCCCCTTCTGGCCGCCGTGGCCTGGGCGGCGGCCCTTGTGGGGGTATCCACGTGTGCCTTTGTCGGGGAACTGCGGGAATGGCCCCGGCGCTATTGGGTGCAGGTCGCGCTGGCCATGCTGCTGCTGGCCTATGGATGGGCCTATTGGCCCACTTGAGCGGTACCGGCCGCCAGGGGCTGACAGCGCGCGGGCTAGCGGCGGTTGGCCCAAGTGTCAGGCCTTGGGGTAGCCTGATTGTAGGGGTCGATACCCTTGCGCCTTGCCCGGGTTTCAGACACCGACAGCTTCTCGGCCATCAGGGCAGCTTCCAGCTGCGCCAATACCGTGTTGCGAATGGGAAGCCTGGCGGTGGAATCCGGATCCAGCTCCTCCAGGCCATTGGCTGTCTGATCGTTCATTGGCCCGCGATAATACGGCAGGTGCGCGAAATACGTCTATAAACAGCTGAATTATGTCATCTTTTCAGCAGTACGCGACTGATGCGCAGTGCCAGCAGGATGACGTACGGCCCAACCAGCACTGTCCAGTATCCCAGTGAGCCGGTGCCCAGGCCGCGAAGGTAATCCACCCACAGGGCAAGCGGGCCGCCGGTAGGCGCGCCCGATGGCGTGCGCACGTATTCCCCCAGGGAAAACTTGCCCGCAAACCATATGAGTACGGGCAGCACAAACAAGGAGAACGCCAGCACCAGCCCCAGAAACGCAAGCTCGCGCTTGGCGCCCCTGAGCCTGCGATATCCGGACCATGCTCTGCGGATCGAGTTACTCACGCCGGGCATAATAGCGGACGATGAAGAAAATCAGGACTGCAGTCATCGGCGTGGGCTACCTCGGCCGCTTCCACGCCCAGAAATACGCGACCCTGCCCGATTGCGAGCTGGTGGCGGTGGTCGACCAGAATGAACGGGCCCGCACGGCGGTGGCCGCCGAGCTCAACGTTGCCGGCCACGCGGATCACCGCGACCTCATGGATCGGGTGGATGCGGTCAGTGTGGTCACCCACACGCCGTCACATTTCGCGATTGCCGCGGATTTCCTGCGCGCCGGCGTGCATGTGCTGGTGGAAAAGCCCATTACCGAGACCGTCGCCCAGGCGCAGGAACTGATTGCACTGGCCCGCAGCGCAGGCCGGGTACTGCAGGTGGGCCATCTGGAGCGGTTCAACGCCGTGATCCTGGCCGCCGAGTCGCAGCTGCGCAACCCGAAGTTTCTCGAATGCCACCGGCTGGCGCCATTTCGCGAGCGTGGCACCGATGTCAACGTGGTACTCGACCTGATGATCCATGACATCGACATCGTGCAAAGCATCGTGCGCGCGCCGCTGGTCAGCATCGATGCGGTGGGCACGCCGGTGTTTTCCGAAGAGATCGATATCGCCAACGCGCGGCTGCGCTTTGCCAATGGCTGCGTGGCCAACGTGACGGCCAGCCGGGTGAGCCTGAAGACCGAACGCAAGCTGCGCATCTTCCAGGACGATGCGTACATTTCGATGGACCTGCAGCAGAAAGTGCTGTCCGTGATCCGCAAGCGGGCGCCCGATGCCGCGCCCGGCCCGCTGCCGGTGACCATCGAAGAGCAGAATCTGGAGCAGGGCGATGCGTTGCGCGCGGAAATCGAGTCGTTCCTGCGTTGCGTGCGCAGCGGCCAGCGCCCGGTGGTCAGTGGCGAGGACGGCTTGCTGGCGCTGCAGACCGCCTCGCGCATCACCGACCTGATCCTGGCGCAGCAGGGCAAGAACCCTTGACCACAGCGGTGCCTCACCTGCAGCGCGGGGCGCGCAAGGTAACCGTTGCGGCGACGCAGTTCGCCTGCAGCTGGGACCTGGAGGCAAACCTTGCCCAGGCCGAGGCGCTGGTACGGCGTGCCGCTGCTGACGGGGCGCAAGTGATCCTGCTGCAGGAGTTGTTCGAAACACCTTATTTCTGCATCGAGCAGGATTCCCGCCACCTGCGCCTGGCGACGCCGCTGCGGGAGAATCGCGCGGTGGCGGTGATGGGGCGGCTGGCGCGCGAGCTGGGCGTAGTGCTGCCGGTGAGTTTCTTCGAGCGCAGCGGGCAGGCGTACTTCAACTCGGTGGCGATCGTCGATGCCGGTGGCGAGGTCCTGGGCCTGTACCGCAAGTCACACATACCCAATGGCGTGGGCTACCAGGAGAAGACCTATTTCAGCCCTGGGGATACCGGGTTTCGCGTCTGGGATACACGCTTTGGCCGCATTGGCGTGGGCATCTGCTGGGACCAGTGGTTCCCGGAATGCGCACGCGTGATGGCGTTGCAAGGCGCGGAACTGCTGCTGTATCCGACCGCGATCGGCACCGAGCCGCCGCCGGCGCTGCCGGTGAATTCCCGGGAGCACTGGCAGCGCACCCAGCAGGGTCATGCGGCCGCCAATCTGGTGCCGCTGCTGGCCGCCAACCGCTACGGGCTCGAGCGATCCTTGCAGCAGCCCGATGAGCTGTTCATCCGTTTCTATGGTTCGTCATTCATTGCCGATCAACTGGGCGCAAAGGTCGCCGAGGCCGGCGACGATGAACCGGCGGTGCTGCTGGCGGAATTTGACCTCGCCGCGGCGGCACAGCTGCGCGACAACTGGTTCGTGTTTCGCGACCGGCGCCCTGACCTGTACGCACCGCTGCTCACCCTCGATGGTAGTGGCGCCTGATACTGGTGCTGCGGTGGATGCCGTGAGCCGCGTGTTACTGACCGGAGTGCAGCGGCAATGTCGCGCGCCGTGGCGGGCTGGAAGTTAGCTCTCTGCCACCAGTGGCGCTGCGACTAACGCCCCGCTGACAGGTCGAACAAACCAGCGTTCCACTGCAAACCAGCTGGCCGCGCCGGCCAGCACCGACAGCAACATTGCGGTTCCAACGAACTGCGGAAAGCTCAGGGCACCATAAGCAAGCAGCAGTTGCTGAATGGGCCAAGCATAGAGATAGGTGCCGTAGGAGAAATCCCCGTAGCGAGCTGCATCGTAGATCGGACGAGCGAAGGCCAAGAAGAACACCAGATATCCCAGGCACAATGGCACCAGGAAGCTGGCCGACATCGGCACTAGCCGGGTCCCGATAATCAGCGCTGCCAGCGCGGCGCAGGCTGCAAACCCTGATCTGGGGACGCTGTCGCGGTATAGGTAGACCAGCATTCCGCTCAGGAAGCACGGTGCCACACGCAACCAGAGGTTGGGCAATCCGACCAGTTCCGAGAGAATGCCGCCACCCCAGCGTTTGCCTGTATGCAACGTCCACGCATCGAGTGCGATGATCAGTACAAATGCCGCCAGCACCACCGTTTTGCGTGCCCACAGGGCGAAGCAAGTCCCAAGGAGCAGCACGCCCAGATAGCAGCCGAATTCATAAGGGATACTCCACAGGGAGCCGTTTACGTCCTGCCAATGGTTTTGTGCAAAGACGTTCGATTCTGGAAACCATCCCTGCAGGAGCGCATTGCGCCAGGTCATTTGCGTGACGGTTTCAACGGTGAAACGGGTATTCGAAATCAGCGGCAGCATCACAAAGGCGCAAATCCCGACCGCCACGACGTATGCCGGGTAGATCCGCAGGATGCGCTTGCGCAGGTAACTCCAGGTACTACTGGAACTGTCGAAGCTCTTGAGGATCAGGAAGCCGCTGATCATGAAGAAGACTTCGACTGCGAGCTTTCCGGCGTCCAGCGTCCCACCGGTCAGTCGGGAAATAGGCTCGTTGTCCTCCGTACCCACGGACAGCGCGAACGAATGCGACCAGATGACGAGCAACGCCATCGCCATGCGCAAGGTGTTGAAGTTGTTTCGCCTGTTGGAGACCAGCAGCGCCATGCTTTAGATCGGGCTGTCGGACTGGGTTCGACCAGACGCACCGGTGTCGGCGCCGTCGAGTTGAATCAGCTCCAGTGCGACCATCGTCCCTCGCTAGTTCGATCGATTATGCATGATGGGTCAGAATAGGGCCTGCCGCCGTGATCCATAAGGCAAATATGCGAATCTTGTTCGTCTGCTTGGGGAACATCTGCCGATCCCCCACCGTGGAGGGCGTGGCAAGGCAACTGGCACAGACGGAATTCCCGGCGCTGCCCCTGCAGTTCGATTCTGCCGGCACCGCCTCGTATCACATTGGCGATGCGCCAGATCCGCGCAGCCAACGCGCCGCTCGAATGCGCGGTTATGACCTGTCAGGTCTGCGCGCACGACAGCTGTCCAGTGCTGACTTCGAGCACTTTGACCTGTTGCTGGCGATGGACGAAGAGAACCTGGTGCAAATGCAGGCGGTGGCACCAGCCAAGGCACGTTCCCGTGCCCGGCTGTTCCTGTCCTATGCGCCACAGTTGAACCTGCGGGCTGTCCCGGATCCGTATTACGGTGGGCCGCAGGATTTTGAAACCGTGCTCGACCTGGCCGAGCACGGCTGTCGAGCGCTATTCCTCGCGATCGGCGCGCAGGTCGGGCGCTGACGGCAGCGTCGCCGACGACCAGACCACTGCCGGACGCCCTTCGGTGCGCGGCGGGGCCAGACCGGCCGGCACTGCCGGTGCGTCATTGCGCGGGGTTGCCTGCGGCGCAGAGGACTCACCGTTGAAACCTCCGTGCGCTCCTTGCCCGTCAGACGGGCCCGCACTTGGCTGCAGGCTGAACCCTTCGCTGCCATGCATCTGGGATGCACCGGAGTCCGTGGTTCCACCTGCCGATTCGCCGAGGTTGTCTGCACCGGCGACATCATTGCGATGCGAGCCGCCGCGGCCACGACGGCGACGACCGCCGCGGCGTGAACGCTTCTCGCCATCGGCTCGCTGTCCATCAGCGCGTGGGGCACCGTTGTCGGCCAAGGCTGCGCCATTCATCGGGGCAGCACTGGGTTCCGGACGCGGGGCTGCCTGTTCGGCATGCGGTGCGGCACGACGTGGCTGGCCGCCTTCAGCGCGCGGAGCCGCATCGCGATCGCGATGCCGCGGGGCATCACGACCGGAACGCTCTGCATCACGCGCCGGGCGTTCGGCATCGCGTGGACCTGAGCGTGCAGCACCGCGATCCCGACCGCGATCTGCACCGTCGCCGGCGCCGGCGCCATGGGTCCGGGTTCGGCCCCTGCCGCCGCGTTCCGGGCGTTCGCCACCGCGGCCACTGCGATGTCCGGTCCGGTTGCGATCATTGCTGCGGTAGCGGTCGCCCTGTCCGGCACTGCGTGCCGGGCTGGGTTCAACAGGGGCCTGGGCCGTGCTGCCGCCAAACCAGCCCTTGACCATGGCCCAGAATCCACCGGTGGCGGCAGGCTGGACTTCCGGTGCCGCGCGCACCGGGGCGGCCTGCGGAATCGGTGCCGGGGCTTCCGGCAGCAGGGTGGCCACCGCGGCTGCAGGGGCGGCGGGCTTCTTGGGCTGCAACGCCGTGACGTCGGGGGCCTCCGGGGCCGTCGGCATCCGGTAACTGGACTGTGTGTTTTCCGCCAGACCCAGTTCCTCGGCGCGGACGCGGCGGATCGAAAATTCCGGCGTCTCGATGTTTTCGTTGGGCACCAGGACCAGCTCGATGCCGCACTTCTCTTCGATGCTGCGCAGCGTGGCGCGCTTTTCGTTCATCAGGTAGGTGGCCACCGGCACCGGCACCTGCAGCACCAGGCGTGCGGTGCGCTCCTTGCGTGCTTCCTCGCCGGTCAGGCGCAGGATGGACAGGGCCAGGGATTCCACGCTGCGAATGCTGCCGATGCCAAGGCAGCGCGGGCAGGTGAGGTGGCTGGACTCGCTCAGCGATGGCCGCAGCCGTTGCCGCGACATCTCCAGCAGCCCAAAGCGCGATAGCCGGCCGATCTGGATGCGCGCGCGATCGGCCTTCATGGCGTCGCGCAGGCGGTCTTCAACGTCCCTTTGATTCTTGGTCGATTCCATGTCGATGAAATCGATGACGATCAGGCCGCCGATGTCGCGGACCCGCAGCTGGCGCGCGATCTCGTCGGCCGCCTCCAGGTTGGTGTTGAATGCGGTGGCCTCGATATCCGAGCCGCGCGTACTGCGCGCGGAGTTGATGTCGATGGAAACCAGCGCTTCCGTGTGGTCGATCACCAGGCTGCCGCCGGCGGGCAGCTGCACCTTGTGCGCATAGGCAGACTCGATCTGGCTCTCGATCTGGAACCGGGTAAACAGCGGCACGTCCTCGGTGTGCTGCTTGAGGCGGCGCTGTGCCTCCGGCGGCATGAAACGCTGCATGTATTCCTGCGCCTTCTGGAAGGCCGCGGTGTCATCGACCAGGATTTCCCCGATGTCATCGCCCAGGTAATCGCGCATGGCGCGCGTCACCGCATCGCTTTCCTGGTACACCAGGAACGGCGCCGGACGCGACTGGATGCCGGCGGCAATGGCTTCCCACTGCGTGCGCAGGTTGTCCAGGTCCCACTGCAGCTCCTCGGCACTGCGACCGACGCCGGCAGTGCGGATGATCGCGCCCATGCCGTCGGGAATGTTCAGCTGCGCCATGGTCTCGCGCATCTGGTCGCGGTCCTCGCCCTCGATGCGCCGCGAGACGCCGCCAGCGCGTGGGGAGTTGGGCATCAGCACCAGGAACCGGCCGGCCAGGCTGATGAACGTGGTCAGGGCAGCGCCCTTGTTGCCGCGCTCTTCCTTTTCGACCTGGACCACGATCTCCTGACCTTCGGACAGGATTTCGCGGATGCCGCGGTTGCCCTGCGGCTGGCCGTCGCGGAAGAACTCTTTCGAGATTTCCTTCAGCGGCAGGAAGCCATGGCGCTCGGAGCCGTAGTCGACAAACACCGCCTCGAGCGAAGGCTCGATGCGCGCGATCCGGGCTTTATAGATATTGGCTTTTTTCTGTTCCCGCGAGGAAATATCGATGCTCAGGTCGTAGAGCTTCTGTCCATCGACGAGCGCAACGCGCAGTTCTTCCTGCTGGGTTGCATTGACTAGTAATCGTTTCATTTAATCCACTCAATTGGAGTTGAGCGGCGGGCGAGGGGGAAGCACGCGCGTAAGCGGGTGCTCCAGGAAACCTGGAAAGGCAGGAGAACGCTTCGAGCTGGGCCAGGAGACTGGCCAGAAGAGCGTGGATTGTTACGTACACTGCTTGAATGAACCTGTCGCCCCGACTCTGACGCGGGACGCCGCAATCCGTTACTACTGCCGACCGCAGGTGTGCTCTCCGACCCTGCGCTCCATTTCGCTGGAACGCGGTTTGGTCACTGGAGCAATCCACCCCTGGCCTGCCACTTGATCTGCGGCTGATATGCCGCAATGTTCCGTGCCGCTTCGAGGGCAAGTGCAAACTAAGGGAAGGCACCTGACCCAGAATAGGGACACGTGACACGCAGTATACTCGCAGGCGCTTGCAAAACAAAGATTTACATGACCACTGAGCAGCCGACCACGCCGGAGGCCCGCACCGCCGTCCGTAGCCAGACCATGGGGGAGGAGGAGGCCGGCCAGCGGGTGGACAGGGTCCTGGCGCGCTTGCTGCCGGGGGTCCCGCACACGCGGTTGTTTCGCCTGCTGCGTCGCGGCGAAGTCCGGCTCAATGGCAAGCGCGTCAGCGGCGAGGCGCGGATAAAGGCCGGCGATGTGCTGCGCGTGCCGCCGGTGCGGCTCGACCCGCCTGCGGCGGCCACTGTGGACGCGGTGCCGCGGGTGTCCAACGCGCTGATCGAGAAACTCAACGCCGCGGTCCTGTTCGAGGACGAACGATTACTGGTGATCGACAAGCCCGCTGGCGTTGCCGTGCATGGCGGCAGTGGCATCAGTGCCGGGGTCATCGAAGCGCTGCGCGCTGCGCGGCCGGACGAACCGCTGGAACTGGTGCATCGACTGGATCGCGACACCAGCGGCTGCCTGATGATTGCGCGGCGTCGCTCGACCTTGCGCAGCATGCACGCGATGCTGCGCGAAGACGCATTCGACAAACGCTACCTGGTGCTGGTGCGCGGCAAGTGGGAGCTGGGCAAGAAGCTCATCGACGCGCCGCTGCGCACGGATCTGCGCGTCGGCGGAGAGCGCACGGTGAAGGTCGCCCCGGATGGCAAGCCCTCGGCCACCGAATTTCGGGTGGTGCAGTTCTTTGGCCAGCTGGCAACGTTGCTGGAAGCGCGGCTGCTGACCGGACGCACGCACCAGATCCGCGTGCATGCGGCCTACGCGGGCCACGTGGTGGCCGGCGACGAAAAATACGGTGACAAGGATTTCAACGAGCAGCTGCGCCCCTTTGGCCTGCGACGCCTGTTCCTGCACGCGCACAGCGTGGGCTTCGAGGATCCGGAGCGTCATGTGGCGATGAGCATCAGCGCACCACTTCCCGATGCATTGCGCAGCGTGCTGGATGCCCTGACCACCCGCGCCGGCAGGCTCAAGCCATTGGGCACGAAGCCCAAACCGCAGCCGCTGCAAGCCCGTGCCGAACCTGCGCCTAAACCGACACTCCGATATCGCGCAAGGCCGCGCAAAGCCAAATCAGCGGCAAACCGATCAGCGCCGTCGGGTCGCGCGACTCGATCGCCTCGAAAAGGGTCACGCCGAGGCCCTCGCACTTGAAGCCCCCTGCGCAGTCGAACGCCGGCTCGCGGTCCATGTAGGAATCGATTTCCCCCACCTGCAAGGTGCGAAATTGCACCACTACTGGCTCCAGGTGCACCAATACCCTGGCATCGCACGCGACGGCCACGCCGGTAGCAAAATGTGCGGCGCCGCCGGACATCGCCAGCAACTGCCGTCGGCAGGTGTCCCGGTCACCGGGCTTGCGCAGGATCTGCTGCGCTGCTGCCGGACCAATGCTGGCCACCTGGTCGCTGCCAATCACGATGGCGCCGGGGTGCCGGTGCGCCACCCACATGGCTTTGGCACGGGCCAATCGCAGCGCCCGCTCGCGCGCGGTTTCGCCGGCTACCAGCGCCTCATCCACCTGTGGGGCCACGCATGTAAATGGCAGGCGCAGGCGCTCCAGCAGGGCCCTGCGGTGGGGCGAAGTGGAGGCCAGGATCAACGGTGGACTGGTGGGCATGGCCGGGGCAGAAGTTCAGGGGCAAACAAGGACTTGCGGTGCCAGGCGCCGCGCACGCAAGTCTTTGACTTGGAAGGGGTGCATACCTATGATACGCGCCCCATGCCCGAGGACGGCTCGAAACTGTGCGATGTCGCGGTTCTGGCCGATGATGAGCGGCAAGTGGAGTTGGCGTGCCGCTTGCGAACTTCGCGCGGCTTGCCGCCACAGCTGGCCAGTCACGGCGGCATGGCGACGGGAAGAATCGCATTCTCGCGCGTGCAGGGTCGCATCATCGCCGATGTGACGCTTCAGGCGCGGCCTGAAGTGCGCTGCCAGCGTTGTCTGGGGCCATGTGGCTGCCGGTCAGCAGCCAGTCCCGGGTCGCGCTGCTCGCGATCCGACGGGGAGGCCGATGCGGTGCCGCCAGAGCTGGAAACCGCGCTGGCCCCGGAAGGCCGGATGCGGCTTGCCGACCTGTTCGAAGAGGAAATGTTGCTGGCGATGCCCGGGTGCGCCGCGACATGCCGAGGGAACCTGCCAGGATGAAACCGGCAGCGCCCGGGACGAGATTGATGAACCTGCACGCGGCCGTTGGCCGACCTGGGCAGGCTGATGAAGCCGGATTGATCGGGACAGTGTTCAGGAGATTGCAAGAATGCCCGTTCAGAAGAGTCGCAAGACCCCGTCCACGCGCGGTATGCACCGTTCGCACGATGGGCTGCGCAAGCCCGCGTTGTCGATCGATCCGCAGTCGGGCGAGACGCACCTGCGTCACTGCATCACTCCGGATGGCTTCTATCGCGGCAAGCGCGTGATCGAAGCCGGCCGACGCCGAAGGCAAGGACTCGACCGCGTCAGGGCGCTGATGTACTCGCAAATCGCCGGCACCGGTAGCTACTTGCCCGAAAGGTCCTGACCAATCACGACCTGGAGAGGATGATGGATACCAGCGATGCCTGGATCCGTGAACGTACCGGCATCGAGCGAGCGGCATATCGCCGCCGAATCCCAGGGCACCGTTGATCTGGCCGAGCCCGCCGCGCGCGCCGCCATTGCGGCCGCGGGCCTCGAGCCCACCGACATCGATCTGATCGTGTTCGCGACGACGACGCCGGACTATGTGTTCCCCAATTGCGGCGTACTGCTGCAGCAGCGACTGGGCTGCCGTGGCGGTCGCGGCCTTCAGCATCGAGGCGGCGTGCAGCGGCTTCGTCTATGCGCTCTCGGTGGCGGACAAGTTCATCAAGCCGGCGAAGCGCGCCATGCGCTGGTGGTGGGCGCCGAGACGCATGTCGCGGATCACCGATTGGACCGATCGCGCGACGGCGGTTCTGTTTGCCGACGGGGCCGGCGCCGTGGTGCTAAAGGGCCTCGGCAAGCCGGGCATTCTTTCCACGCATCTGCATGCGGATGGCTCCTACAAGGATCTGCTGTACTGCACGGCGGGATCTCAAAGGCGATGCGCCCGGATCAGCAATCGTCCCCTGATTCGCATGGCCGGCAGCGAAGTCTTCAAGATCGCCGTCACCAATCTGGGCAAGGCTCGTGGACGAAGCGCTGGCGGCGAATGGCCTGGAACAGCTCCGCGGTCGATTGGCTGGTGCCCCATCAGGCCAATATCCGCATCATCCAGGCGGCGGCGCGCACGCTCGATCTGCCCATGGAGCGGGTGATCGTCACGGTGCAGGATCACGGCAATACTTCGGCGGCTTCGATTCCGCTGGCGCTTGATGTCGGTGTGCGCGATGGCCGTATCAAACGCGGCGATCTGTTGCTGCTGGAAGCCTTTGGCGGCGGGTTCACCTGGGGTTCGGCGCTGATCCGCTTGTAGCCGATAAGACACGCCGCGTCGGCCGCCGAGAAAGACGTCGCTGTACGCAGCGTCCGTCCTCGAACGGACGGAAGCTTGACTGCTTACTTCGAGATCGAACGCTTGAACATGCGGTCAATCTTCTCATTGGTCGCGTCGACCGCGGCCTGCGCGGCCTGGGCTGCAGCCAGCGCCTGGTTCGCCGTGCTCTGCGCACCGGCAGCGGCCGTATTGGCAGCCTGAGCCTGCGAGGAGGCCTGCGCGGCAGCAGAGTTGGCACCCTGCACTTCAGACTGCAGCTTGGAGACCTGAGACTTCAGATCATCAACCTGGGCCTGCAGCGGCTTCAGGTCCGTGCAGCCAGCCAGGGCCGCAACGGCAGCCAGGGCGGCAATCGTTATTCGTGCTCTTCATTTTTAATTCCTCGTGTATCTTGTGGAGCCTTCCACCAACACATGCGAACACCAGCACGGCTCACTTCAGTGCAGTTCACGCGGTGCGGCAATGGCATCAAATCTGACCGCCAAGGCAACCGTTAATTTGTAGATGTCGCCTGTCGGCAACAATACGCAACACCGCGCGGAGAAAGATCATGAAAATGTTGTCAGCTTTGTCCTTCACGTAGCACCAAATGGCGCGCAGTTGCGACCGGGCACGCCGGTTACGCCGCCACCCGGATGCGCACCGGAACCGCACAGGTACAGACCTGCGCACCGGCGTGCGGTAGTCGCCATATCCCAGCAGGGGCCGGGCGGCCCATATCTGATCCAGTCCCAGTGCACCATGAAAGATGTCGCCCGATGGCAGTCCGAAGCGCTCCTCCAGATCCAGCGGCGACAGCGCCAGACAGGCCAAGGATGCTGCGGCGGAAGTTGGGTGCGTAGCTGATCAACCGTATCGATGATGAGCTCCGCGGCGCGGTCGCGTGCGTCCTGCCAGTGGCCACCGGGCAGTTGCGGCGCAAAGTGCTGGCAGAACAGGCTCGCCACGTGCGCGCCGGGCGGTGCCAGCGAATCATCGATGGTGCTCGGGATCAGCATCTCGATGACTGGCGCGCGCGAGATATGCCGTCGCGCGCGCGCATCCAGATACGCCCGATCCATGTAGTCCAGCGAAGGGGCGATGATGATGCCGGAGCCGGTGCAGGTCGCTGCCGGCCGGCCGCTGCCGTCGAAGCGCGGCAGTTCGGACAGCGCCACGTTCATGCGAAAGCTGGCCGATTCGCAGCGGTAGCGCTGCATGCGCTGCGCGCACTTCGGCTGGCGACGTCGGCTGCATCCAGCAGGTTCAGGTACAGCAAGCTGCGGGTTGACGTTGGCGGCAATGCGCCGTGCGCGGACCTCGCGGCCGCCTTCCAGCACCAGTGCGCGGGCCCGGCCGTCTTGCACGAGCACGCGGCGCACCGGCTGCGTCCGGCCTCGATGCGTGCGCCATGCGCCACGGCTTCCGCGGCCATCGCCTGCGTGATCGCGCCCATGCCGCCGATGGCATGACCCCAGATGCCGCGTCTTGCCGTTGACCTCGCCAAAGGCATGATGCAGCAGCACGTAGCCGCTGCCGGGGGTGTAGGGACTGGCGTAGTTGCCGACGATGGAATCGAAGCCATAGGCGGCCTTGATCGCGTCGATTTCGAACCAGCCGTCCAGCAGCTCACCGGCGCTGCGCGTGAACAGCTCGTGCACGACGCGTTGCGTTTCGAGGGGCAGCGTGCGGAAGGCGTTGCCCAGGCGCAGCAGCGACCACAGGTCGCGGATGCGCCGCAGGTCCGTCGGCGGCGTGCGCAGCAGCAGATCCGCAGGAACGCGACGACCGCGTCGAGCTGGGAGTGATAAGGCCGAGGCGCTCGGCATCGCGCGGTGAACGCTCTGCCAGGTGCCGTCGGGTGTCGGCGCCGGTCGGTCCCATGCGCAAACCGCGCGCCGCGGTGCTTCCAGCACGAAGTTCTGCATGGGACGCTCGATGATGCGCAGACCATGCTCGTGCCAGGCGCAGGTCGCGGATGACCTGCGGGTGCAGCAGGCTGACGGTGTAGCTGGCGGTGGAGTTGCGAAAACCGGGATGGAATTCCTCGGTGACGGCCGCGCCGCCGAACGACCGCCGCGGCGCTCGAACAAGGTGACGGACAGGCCGGCGCGGGCCAGGTAGGCCGCGCAGGTCAGGCCATTGTGGCCGGCGCCGATGATGGCCACGTCGAGGTCCGCGGGGGCCGGCTTCATGGCGGGCGGCGGCCAGGAAGAGCAGTTGCCAGCCACCCGATACTGTATATAATCACAGTCCCCTGTATGGAAAAACAGTTACGGAGCCTGGCCATGTCAGACACAGATCTCACCCCCCGCCAGACCGAGATTCTACGGCTGATCCAGCGCACGGTTCAGGAAACCGGCATGCCCCCGACGCGCAAGGAGATCGCCGCCGAACTCGGCTTCCGTTCCGCCAACGCTGCCGAGGAACACCTGCGCGCGCTGGCGCGCAAGGGCGTGATCTCGCTGTTGCCCGGCGCATCGCGCGGCATCCAGCTCAAGGATGCATTGCGCGAGCAGATGGGCCTGCCGCTGATCGGTCGGGTCGCGGCGGGCAGCCCGATCCTGGCCGAAGAGAACATCGAGGATCACCTGCCGATCGACCCTTCGGTGTTTCAACCGCAGCCGCATTATCTGCTCAAGGTGGTCGGCATGAGCATGAAGGACGCCGGCATTCTCGATGGCGACCTGGTGGCCGTGCATCGCACGCCCAATGTGCGCAACCGGCAGATCATCGTCGCGCGGCTCGAGAACGAAGTGACGGTCAAGCGCTATCGGCAGGAAGGACCGGTGGTCTGGCTGCTGCCCGAGAACGAGGACTTCGAGCCGATCAGGGTCGATCTCAAGCAGCAGTCGCTGCTGATCGAGGGCGTGGTGGTCGGCGTGATCCGCCGCGGCAAGGGCATGGGGCTTTGATCTCGCGCCGGGAATTGCATGCCGGAGGTAGCAGACACCCCGCAGCTTGAAGCGCTGCTGCAGCATCCTTCACTGTGGCGGGGGCGCGGGGTCGCGGTTGCAGAAGGCTTTGCCACCGGCTTCGCAACACTCGACCAAGCGCTGCCGGGCGGTGGCTGGCCGCGACGCGGGCTGGTTGAGATCCTCGCGCCGGGTGTCGGTTTCGGTGAGCTGGGCTTGTGGGCGCCCCTGGTCACCCGTTTGACCCGGGCCGAGACGGCGCGCTGGTGCGCGTTCATCGCGCCACCTTTTGAACCTTTTGTGCCGGCCTGGAGCGCCCAGGGCGTGCGGCTGGACCGCCTGCTGGTGGTGCGCACCGGGCAGCCGCTATGGGCGCTGGAGCAGAGTCTGCTGTCCGGTGCCTGCTCGATCAGCTTTGCCTGGCCGCAGCGCGCCACCATGCCGCAGCTGCGCCGGCTGTCGCTGGCCACGGAGCGCGGCGCGTCGCTGGGCGTGCTGTTTCGGCCGCTGCGCGCCGCAATGGAACACACCACCGCGGTGCTGCGCATGGCGCTGACCCGCACCGCCACGCAGCTGCGCATCGAGCTGCTCAAGGGCCGTGGCGTCACGCCGCGGGTGATCGAACTGTCATGGCCATGACCAGCCCGCCACAACAGGAACTGGACTTGCAGCCAGCGCCAATGCTGCAACCGGCACTGCCGGCGCCGGTGCAGCTGCGGGCCGTGCCAGTGGCCGCCGGTCCCGAACCGGTTGCAGCACCGCGCGCCGCGCGCGAACTGTGGGCCGCGGTGCTGTTGACCAGCCCCGATGCGGGCCCCGATGCGGGCCCCGATGCGGCCAGCGCCGCGCAACTGGCCGCGCTGCGTCAGGCGCAGTCCTTCACCTCGCGCGTGGCCATCGAGTCGCCCGGCGAGCTGCTGCTGGAGCTGGCCGGCAGCCAGCGGCTGTTCGGTGGCCTGCACGCCTTGCTGCGCGCGCTGCGCGCCGCGTTTCCGCAGCCGCTGAAGCTGGCCATGGCGCCCACGCCACTGGCCGCGGTGCTGCTGGCGCGCGCCGGCCGCAACTGCTGCATCACCAGCCAGGGCCGCCTGCACGGCAGGCTCGCATCATTGCCATTGTCTTACTTGCACTGGCCGCCAGCGGAACTGCAGCGGCTGCGCAGCATGGGCGTGACCTGCCTGGGTGAATTGCTGCGGCTGCCACGCGCCGGTCTGGCGCGGCGCATCGGTCCGCAGCGCCTGCTGCAGCTGGACCAGCTCACCGGGCGGCGCGCCGATCCGCGGGCCGCACTGCAGCCGGCGCAGCGTTTCCTGCAGCGGGTCGATCCGGACTTCGAAACAGTGGATCGCCAGCGCCTGCTGGCGGCGCTGGCACCCACGCTGGCGCGACTGGAGGATTTTCTGCGCGAGCGCCAACGTGGCATCACCGCGCTGCGCGTCGGTGCTGGTGCATCGCCACGGGACGCCCACCCCCTGTGTGGTGCGCTGCGTGGTGCCGGAGTATCGGGCTGCCCGATTCACCGCCTTGCTGATGGCGCGGCTGGAATCCTTGTCGCTGGCCGCGCCGGTGCGTCGCCTCGAAGTCACGGCTGGCAGGTTGCGTAGTTTCAATGCTGACAGCCACCCGCTATGGCGACCCGGTGAGCATGGCGGTGGCGGCGACGCGCAGCTGCCGGAATTCCTGCAGACGCTGATGGCGCGCCTGGGTGAGCGGGCGGTGCTATGGCCTGGAGCAGGTCGGGGAGCATCGCCCCGAACGGCAGTGGCGCAGCGTGTGGCCGGGTCATGCGCCCGCCGCGCCGGCGCGCATCGTGCCGGCGTTGCACGGGCCGGCCCGGCCGCTGGGGTTGCTGGCGACACCGCGGGCGCTCGAGGCCACCCACGATGCAGCAGGGCGCACGCATCGGCTGCTTCACGAAGGTCGCGCGCTGCGGCTGGTCAGCGGTCCGGAGCGCATCGAGTCCGGCTGGTGGGATGGCGCGGACATCGCGCGTGATTACTATGTCGCCCGCGACGGCGCCGGCGCGTTGTGGTGGGTGTTTCGCGAATGCGCCGCGCGGCCGCGCTGGTTCCTGCATGGATGCTTTGCCTGATGCGGCCCGGCCCGGCGCAGCCGCCGCGCACGCCGCCTACGCCGAGCTGCACTGCGTCAGCAACTTCAGCTTCCTGCGCGGCGCCTCGCATCCGGTAGAACTGGTGGAGCGCGCCAGCGCGCTGGGCTATCACGCGCTGGCCCTGACCGACGAGTGTTCGATGGCCGGCGTGGTGCGCGCACATGTGCGCGCCAGGGAACTGGCACTGCCACTGATCATCGGCGCGCAGTTCACGCTCACCTGCGGACTGCAGCTGGTCATCCTGGCGGCCACGCGCCTCGGCTACGGGCAGCTGTGCCAGTTGATCACGCGCGGCCGCCGCGCCGCGCCCAAAGGTTCCTATCGCCTGTCGCGCGCTGATCTGCTCGACTGCATCGCGCCGCAGGGCCACTGCCTGCTGTTGTGGCGCCCCGGCGCGATTGCCGGGCCGGTGGCGCACAGCGAACCTGGCAGCTGGCTGGCCGCGCACTATCCGGGTATCACCTGGCTTGCCGTCAGCGTGCTGCGCGAGGGACTGGATGCCGGCAAGCTGCGCGCCGCGGCAGCGCTGGCGGCGCGACTGGGCATGGCCTGCGTGGCCTGCGGTGACGTGCACATGCATGAGGCCGGGCGCCGACCGTTGCAGGATGCCTTGACTGCGATCCGCCACGGCGTGTCGCTGCAGCACGCCGGGGGCCGGCTGTTTGCCAACGGCCAACGGCACCTGCGCGAACGCACCGAACTGGCGCGGCTTTACCCGGCGGCATTGCTGCAGGAAACCCTGGCGATCGCAACGCGCTGTGACTTCAGCCTCGACCAGTTGCGCTACGAATATCCGCGCGAGATCGTGCCAGCCGGCGAGACTCCCGCCAGTTACCTGCGGCGCCTGACCGCCGCCGGCGCGGCCGAGCGCTGGCCATGCGGCGTGCCGGCGGCGGTACAGGCGCAGATCGAGCGCGAGCTGGCGCTGATTGCCGAGCTGGGCTACGAGCCGTTCTTCCTGACGGTGTATGACATCGCCGCCTTCGCGCGCAGCGCCGGCATCCTGCACCAGGGGCGTGGCTCGGCGGCCAATTCCCTGGTCTGCTATTGCCTCAAGGTCACGGCGGTGGGGCCGGACCAGCTGTCGATGCTGTTCGAGCGCTTCGTATCGCGTGAGCGTGACGAGCCGCCGGACATTGACATTGACTTCGAGCACGAGCGGCGCGAGGAGGTGATCCAGTACATCTACGGCAAGTACGGACGCGAGCGCGCGGCGCTGGCCGCAACCGTGATTACTTACCAGGTGCGCAGCGCGGTGCGCGACCTGGCGCGCACGCTGGACGTGGATGAACCCACGCAGCGGCGCCTGGTCGCGGCCTTGCGCGGCTGGCATGGGCATTTGGCCGAACCGCAGAAGCTGCGCGCCGCCGGCGTGGATCCGGACAGCGAACCGGTGGCCACGTTGCTGCGGCTGGCCGCGACGCTAGTGGGTTTCCCCCGGCATCTGTCGCAGCACGTGGGCGGCTTTGTCATCTCCGAAGGGCCGCTGTCGCAGTTGGTGCCGGTGGAAAACGCGGCCATGCCCCAGCGCACGGTGATCCAGTGGGACAAAGACGACCTGGAGGACCTGCGGCTGCTCAAGGTGGACGTGCTGGGACTGGGGATGCTCACCGCGATCCGTCGCTGCTTCGAGCTGGTCGCGCGCGCCACTGACAGGCCAGCGCTGCGCATGGAGGCCATCCCCATGGATGACGTGGCCGTCTATGACATGATCTGCCGCGCCGATACCGTGGGTGTGTTCCAGATCGAGTCGCGCGCGCAGATGTCCATGCTGCCGCGCCTGCAGCCGCGCAATTACTACGACCTGGTGATCGAGGTGGCCATTGTGCGCCCCGGGCCCATCCAGGGGGACATGGTTCATCCCTACCTGCGCCGCCGCAGTGGCGCCGAGCCGGTGGTGTTTCCCAGCCAGGCGGTGCGCAGCGTGCTGGCGCGCACCTGCGGGGTGCCCATCTTCCAGGAGCAGGTCATGCAACTGGCGGTGGTGGCCGCGGACTTCACCCCGGGGGAGGCGGACCAGCTGCGCCGCTCCATGGCCGCGTGGAAGCGGCGCGGCGGGGTGGGGCACTTTGAGCAGAAGCTGATCAGCGGCATGCTTCGCAATGGCTATGCCGAGCAGTTCGCGCGGCAGATCGTCGACCAGATCCGCGGCTTTTCAGAATATGGCTTTCCCGAGGCCCATGCGGCCAGCTTCGCCATGCTGGCCTACGTGTCGGCCTGGCTCAAGCATTACCACCCGGCGGCTTTCACCGCGGCGCTGCTCAACAGCCAGCCCATGGGGTTCTATGCGCCGGCGCAGCTGCTGCGCGACCTGCGCGCGCATGGCGTGCAGGTGCGTGGCGTGGACGTGGGCGTCAGCGACGTGCTGTGCACGCTGGAGGACGCTGGTGCGGATGCGGCAGCCGGTGCCGGCGTGGCACTGCGGCTGGGCCTGGGTTGTGCGCGCGGGCTGCCCCAGCACGCCGCGCAGCGCGTCGTCGCGGCACGCGCGGCCGCGCCGTTCAGTGGCGTGGCGGACCTGGGCGACCGTGCCGGGCTGACCCGCCATGACCTGGAAATGCTGGCCGCGTGCGGGGCATTGGCGGCACTGGAAGGTCACCGGCACCTGGCGTACTGGGGCGTGGCCGGTTACCAGCCGCCGCTGCCGGCGGCCCCGGATGCGCCCTTTGCCGGCGCGCCATTGCTGCGCACACCCACCGAGGCCGAGGACATCGTCGCGGACTACCGCTCGCTGGGGTTCACGCTGGGTCGGCATCCGCTGGCGCTGCTGCGCCAGCGCCTGCAGGCGGCGCGGATCCTGACGGCCGCGCAGCTGCAGGAGGCTGCCGCGGGGGACTCGGTGCGCGTGGCCGGGCTGGTCATCACGCGCCAGCGACCGCACACGGCCAGCGGCGTCACCTTCGTCACGCTGGAGGACGAGTCCGGGCAGGTCAACGTGCTGGTGTGGCGCGCGCTGGGCGAGCGGCAGCACGGGGTGCTGGTGGGCTCACGGCTGCTGGAAGTGCGCGGCCAGCTACAGCGCGAAGCCGGCGTGACGCATGTGATCGCCGCCGGCCTGGCGGATCGCTCGTTCCTGCTGGGCACGCTGCAGTTCAGCAGCCACGAGTTTCACTAGGCCTCGCGGCGCGGGCGCGGATCATCCAGGTCGTAGTCGTCGAAATCCGACGTCAGTTCCGCGATGCGCTTCTGCTCGGCCAGCAGCTCCAGCTGGCGCAGTGCCGGGGTTCCCTGGCGCGGCTTGCGCGACTTGGCCAGCTCCATGTCACGCGCCAGGCGCGCGACATCGACATCCTCGCCGTCGAGGCTGGTGTCTTCGTCATCCGCGTCGTCGAAGTCTTCCTTTTCCTGTTTCTCGATCATGACCATCACTCATGAAGGAAAAAAATCGTAGCCGTGGAGGCGATATATACCTCACCTGATCAGTGAGTTCATCTGGAAAATTGGTAACAGCATCGCAAAAACGATGCCGACGACGAAAAGGCCCATGCCAACGATCAGCAGCGGACCGAGCAACCCGACCAGGGCGGTCAGCAGTCCATCCAGCTCCCGCTCCTGGCTCTGGGCGGTGCGCTCCAGCATGGTCTCCAGCTGGCCGCTGGACTCGCCGCTGGAAATCAGGTGGATCATCATCGGCGGGAACAGGCGGCTGGCCCCCAGCGAGCGGCCGATGGGTGCGCCTTCGCGCACCCGCTGCGCTGCAATGTCGACCGCCTCGCGCATGGGCAGGTTGGTGACCACCTCCCCGGCGATGCGCAAGCCCTCCAGCACCGGCACCGAGCTGCCGGTGAGGATGCTCAAGGTGCGCGTGAACCGGGCGGTGTTGAAGCCGCGCACGATGCGTCCGACCACCGGTACGCGCAGCTGCCAGCGATCGAATTTCAGGCGCGTGACCGGGTTCTTGAGGCTGCGCATGCCCAGCCACACCAGGATCGCGATGCCAATGACCAACCAGATGCCGTAGTGCTGCAGGAAGCCGCTGACCCCAATCAGCACCCGGGTTGAAAGCGGCAGCTTGGCGTTGTAGCTGTCGAATACCCCCACTACCTTGGGCACCACGAATACCAGCAGTACCGAAATGATCGCGAAGCACATGACGGTCAGCACGATGGGATAGAGCAGGGCGCCGAGTACCTTTTGCCGGATCACCTCGCGGCTCTCGGTGTAGTCGGCCAGGCGCTCCAGCACCTCGTCCAGGTGCCCCGCCTGCTCGCCGGCCGACACCGTGGCGCGATAGATCTCCGGGAACACGCGCGGATATTCGGCCAGGCCGGCCGCCAGTGTGTGCCCCTCCAGCACCTTGGCCCGCACGCCCAGCAGTATGCTTTGGACCCTGGCCTTCTCGCTTTGCTGCGATACGGCCAACAGCGCCTCCTCCAGCGGCAGTCCGGCCCGCGACAGGGTGGCCAGCTGGCGGGTGAGCATGGACAGTTCCGCGGCCGATACCCCGCCACCCAGTGCGATGCCGAAGCGCGGCTTGGCATGGCGGCGGGCTTCCTGGGCCACCACCTCCATGACCGTGACCGGCAGCAGCTGCTGCTCGCGCAGCTGGCTACGCACGTGCTTGGGCGTGTCGCCCTCGATGATGCCGTGGCGCTCCTTGCCACTGGTATCCAGCGCGGTGAATTCGTAGGCGCCCATTCGCGATCAGTCTTCGCGCGTCACGCGCAGGACTTCCTCGACCGTGGTTTCCCCCGTCAGGATCTTGGATCGTCCGTCGTCGCGGATCGACGGGGTCAGGGTGCGCGCGTACTTCTCCAGGTCATGTTCCGCTGCCCCGTCATGGATCATGGTGCGCAGCGCATCGTCGATGAGCACCAGCTCGTAGATGCCGGTGCGGCCGCGATAGCCATTGCCCGCGTCGCGCCCCGGGCGGTAAATCTGCGGGGACTGCTCGCCCGCCGGCACGTTGAGCAGGCGCCGCTCGTATTCGCTGGCCGGGGCCGGTTGGCGCGTCTCCGGGTTCAGCACCCGCACCAGGCGCTGCGCGACCACCCCGACCAGGCTCGACGACAGCAGGAACGGCTCGATGCCCATGTCGCGCAGGCGCGTGATTGCGCCCACGGCGGTGTTGGTATGCAGCGTGGACAGGACCAGGTGGCCGGTCAGCGAGGCCTGCACGGCAATCTGTGCGGTCTCCAGGTCGCGGATTTCACCCACCATCACCACGTCCGGATCCTGGCGCAGGATGGCGCGCAGGCCGCGCGCGAAAGTCATCTCCACCTTGGTGTTGACCTGGGTCTGGCCGATGCCATCGATGTAGTACTCGATGGGATCCTCGACCGTCATGATGTTGCGGCTGTTGTCGTTGAGCCGCTCGAGCGCCGAGTACAGGGTCGTGGTCTTGCCGGAGCCAGTGGGGCCGGTCACCAGCAGGATGCCGTGGGGCTTGTGGATCAGTTCATCCACCAGGTCGCGGGTGCGCGCATGCATCCCGAGGCTTTCCAGCTCCAGGCGCCCAGCCTGCTTGTCCAGAATACGCAGCACCACGCGCTCGCCATGGCCGGAAGGTATGGTCGATACGCGCACGTCCACGGCGCGGCCGGCGATGCGCAGGCTGATGCGACCGTCCTGCGGCAGGCGCTTTTCGGCGATGTCCAGGCGCGACATGACCTTGATGCGCGACACCACCAGCGGCGCCACGGCGCGCTTGGTCTGCAGCACTTCGCGCAGTACCCCATCGACCCGGAAGCGCACCACCAGGCGGTTCTCGAAGGGTTCGACGTGGATATCGGACGCGTTCTCGCGGATGGCCTGGCTCAGCACGGCGTTGATCAGCCGGATGATGGGCGCGTCATCGTTGCTTTCCAGCAGGTCAGCCTGCTCGGGCAGCTCCTGGGCCAGGTGCGCCAGGTCCGTGGTCTCCTCGAACCCGCCCATCATCTGCATGGCTGCGGCGCCGGCCTCGTAGGTCTCGCGCAGCAGCCGGTCGAAGTCCTCGTCGCTGACGCGCTCCAGCTTCACCGGCACGCGCAGCAGGCGCTGCGTTTCGGCCACCGCCGCCGGGGTCGCGCCCTGGCGCACGGCGCACAGCGCCACGCCATCCTCCACCGCGCGCAGCAGGATGCCCTGGCGCTTGGCGAAGGCGAAGGGCAGCGTGCGGCCCGCACCGCTGGCCGTGGAGTCGCCGGAGGGATTGCCGCGCGCCGGCAGCACTAGCATATCGGCGCTGGCGCTCACGGCTGCGGCTTCGACTCCGGCTTGCTGTTGCTGTTCGCGGGGGCTGCCGGGGCGGCCGGCAGCGGCGGCGCCGGCGGCAGCACCGGGCTGTCCCCGGGCAGCAGCTCAATCAGCTCGCGGTCCTGGCGCGCGCCCATTTTCTGCTGCAGGTCGCGCAGCATGTTGTACTTGGCATTGGTCTCAAGCGCCGACTGCACGCCATCGGACAGGATCTTGGGGCGGATGAACACCATCAGGTTGGTCTTCTCGCGCTTGCCACTGCGCACCCGGAACGCCTCGCCGATCAGCGGCAAGCGCCCCAGGAACGGCACTCGGCTCTCGCCCTCGGTCTTGGCATCGCGGATCAGGCCGGCGATCACCACCGTGGCGCCGTCCTCGATCAGCACGTTGGTCTTGATCGAGCGCTTGTTGGTGATGAGGCTGCCGGCATCGCCGGAGGTTCCGGCCAGCTCGGAGCTCTCCAGTTCGATCTTGAGCATCATCGCGTCGCCGCCGTTGATCTGCGGGGTGATCTTGAGGATCAGGCCCACTTCCTCGCGCTGAATGGTCGTAAACGGATTGGGCTGCGTGCCGCCGCCGGTGGTGCCGCCACCGCTGGTGGTGTACTGGCCGGTGATGAACGGCACTTCCTGGGCCACCTTCAGTTCGGCTTCCTGGTTGTCCATGGTGATGGCGTTGGGCGTGGCGATCACGTTGGTATTGGCATCGGAACGCAGCGCACGGATCATCGCGGCGAAATTCAGGCCGTTGTCCACCAGCCGGCCGACCGCAAAGGTGGCCCCCAGCGGCACGGTGGTGGCGGTTGTGGGATTTTTCACCGCGTTTGCCAGGTCCACGATGCTGACCGGGTTGTTGTTGGCCGCGCCGATCGGGGAGATGAACGCGCCGGCCGGGACCTGCGTGCCATTCTGGTTGGAGTACATGGCCCAGTTGACACCCAGGTCAGCCGAATTGTTGGTGCTGACGTCAACGACAATGGCTTCCAGCTGCACCTGGGCACGGCGGATGTCGATGCGATCGATGATGTTCTTGAGCGAACGCATGGTCTTGGGCGGCGCGGTGATAATCAGCGCGTTGGTTTCCGGTTCGGCCACAATCGTGGTGGTTCGGTCCAGCGCGGCCGCCGCAGCCCCGCCGGTGGCACCGGCCGCGGCCACCACTCCGGTCATTTGCTCCTTGAGTTTGGGCGCGATCTTCTCGGCCAGGGCGTAGTGCAGGAAGATCACCTGTGTGTCGCCGCCGTTTTCCACCGGTGTATCCAGGTGCGCGATCAGCGTTGCGATGCGCAGCCGCTGCGCGCTGTCGCCGCTGATCAGGACACTGTTGGAACGCTCGTCAGCGACCACCCGCGAAGGCATCGCCCCGTCCGCGCCCGTCTGCCCCGTGGTCAGCGCGGTCATGGTGCGCACGATGTCCGCCGCGGTGGAGTTCTGCAGGGGAATGATCTCGATGTTGGCATCGCTGGCCTGGTCGACGCGGGCGATGATCCGCATGATCCGATTAACGTTGCTGGCCCGGTCGGTGATGATCAGCGTGTTGGTTCCCGGCACCGGCGCCAGGTTGCCGTACTGGGCGATCAGCGGCCGCAGCACCGTGGCCAGCTGCGCGGCACTGACGTTCTTGGCAGCGATGACCTGGGTGACCATCTCGTCGGAATTGGCGTTGACCCGGTCTGGCAGGTCGTTGCCCGGCACGGTGCGCACGCTGGCATCCATGACGATTTTGATCAGGTTACCAGTGGGCACGGCCGCAAAGCTGTGTACCTGCAGGATGGACAGGAATGCCTGGTACAGCTCGTTGGCCGTCATCGGTGCGGAGCTGATCAGGTTGACGTTGGCGCGCACGCGCGGGTCGAGGATGAAGGTCTTGCCCGTGGCCGCCGCCACCGTCTCGGCCAGCACCGCGATGTCCACGTCGCGGAAATTGGCCGTGTAACGTTGGGTCGAGGCGGCGACCGGGGGCGCGGCCGGCCCCTGGGGTGCGTTCTGTGCCAGCGCGATCGAGCTTGCCAGTATCAACACCGGTATCAGGGGCCGTAAATGCAGTCGCAGCAGGGTCATTTCTATCTCGCGGTGGCTGGCGGCGGCGCCGGCGACTGCGCCGGCAGCGCGCCTGACGGGGCGCCAGTGGGCGGCGCGCCAGTGGGCGACGCGCCAGGGGGCGACGCGCCAGGGGGCGACGCGCCAGGGGGCGGCGTCGTGCCAGTAGGCGGCGTCGTGCCGGGGGGCGGCGTCGTGCCTGTAGGCGGCGTCGTGCCGGGGGGCGGCGTCGTGCCTGAATTTCGCGCCAACTGTTCGGCTTCGTTGGCAACCTCCGCCAGGTTCAACAGCAGGTCCTGCTGACTTCCATTGCGGACCACGGTTATACGCGCTTCCGCGACGCTGCCAAGCGAGTTGAACACTTCGGTGCTGCGCTGCGGATCGTCCAGCGAGGTTCCGTTGATGGCGATTACCAGGTCCCCGGGGCGCAGGCCCAGGCGATTGAACGCCTCGGAGTTGGACCCCGGGTACACCCGAAAGCCGCGCTGCTTGCCATCGGCGATGACCACCGTTGGGCGCAGGATTTCCCCGACCAACGCGGGATTGGCTCGCACCAATTGCTGTACGCGTTCGGCCGCACCCTGGGAGGAGGCGGGTGTGCCGGCCGCAACCACCGGCCCGGTGCCCATGCGCTTGGGCAGCATCAACGATTCGATGGTTCC
The DNA here is from genome assembly GCA_963726085.1 of uncultured Pseudomonadota bacterium. Taxonomy (GTDB): domain Bacteria; phylum Pseudomonadota; class Gammaproteobacteria; order Steroidobacterales; family Steroidobacteraceae; genus ZC4RG30. The sequence continues at coordinate 80,124 of CAVSAR010000001.1, forward strand.
GCCGCGGTCCAGCAGAACTCGGTCCACCAGCACTGCGTGCAGGCGCGCTCCGCCGGGCAAGGTGTCACCCACGGAGTACATCTTCATGGCGGTGGCAGATGGACCCAGGATGGCGAAGCCGCGCTTCTCGTCAATGTCGGCAATGGTGCCTGACAGCAGCAGGGCCATGCTGGTCACCGGTGCGCTGCCGCCCCCGGGGGCGGCGACCTGGCCGAACAGGTTCGCACGCAGGATGGATGGCAGGTCGACGACATTGCGTGTCTGAAACGGGGGTGCGCCCGCTGTACTGGCAGTGGTTGCCGGGGCGCTGCCCAAATCGGCCACGAACAGCGCGGCGCGAACGCCGATCAACACTATCAGCAGGCCCGCCAGCAGACGCGGTGCAGCGACGACCAGGCGGTCCAGCAGTTGGCTGTCCAGGTGCAGGGCTTCAGCAATGTTCGCCACAATCGAAGTATTATGCGGTGCTGTGGATAACCCCCTCAAGCAATTGTTTTGACTTCACAAAACCATCACATTTTTTCCCAAGACGCTGTCGCTGAGTGGCGACCTGAACGGGCTGCGCGGCCACCGCCGCCCGACGGTGGCGAGGGAGCCAATGAGGGTCACGCGGGACTGGTGGTGGAGGAGGCCAAGCCGCAGGTACGCCAGCCGCCCCTGTACAACGTGGTGCTGCTCAATGACGACTACACGCCGATGGAGTTCGTGGTGGACGTGCTGGAGCGGTTCTTCCGGATGGACCGTTCCGCGGCCACTCGGGTGATGCTCGAGGTGCATGTGCGCGGCAAGGGCGTCTGCGGGGTATTTACCTACGAGATCGCGGAAACCAAGGTCGCCCAGGTGACCACTTATTCTCGTGACAATCAGCACCCGCTGTTGTGTACGCTTGAAGAGGCCTGATGGCGAGCGGAGGTCCGTATCGTGCTGTCGACTGAACTGGAAAACTGTCTAAATGCCGCGTTCTCGCAGGCACGCGAAGCCCGTCACGAATTCCTGACGGTGGAGCACCTGCTGCTGGCCATCCTCGACACCCCGCGGGTGCGCGAGATCCTCAAGGCCGGCGGCGCGGATCGACCACGCCTGGCCGAGGAACTGCGTCGTCACATCGATGAAACCACGCCGCAGGTGCCAGGCGGTGAGGATGATCGCGAGGTCCAGCCCACCCTGGGCTTCCAGCGCGTCTTGCAGCGCGCGGTATTCCAGGTGCAATCGGGGGGGCGCAAGGACGTGGGTGTGTCCGACGTGCTGGTGGCGATCTTCAGCGAGAAGCAAAGCCACGCGGTCTACCTGTTGGGCAAGCACGACATCTCGCGCCTGGCCGTCACCCAGTACATCTCTCACGGCCTGTCCAAGACTGGCGATGACAAGCCGGGCAAGGACGAGGCGGCCGGTGAGGGCGAACGCGAGGCAGAGGGCGGTGCCAGCAGCGCCCTGGAAAAGTACGCCGTGAACCTCAATCGTTCGGCGCAGGAAGGCAGGATCGATCCGCTGATTGGCAGGCGCCTTGAGGTCGACCGGACCATCGAGATCCTCTGCCGGCGTCGCAAGAACAATCCGCTGTACGTCGGTGAGGCTGGCGTGGGCAAGACCGCCATCGTCGAGGGCCTGGCCCGCATGATCGTCGAGGGCAACGTGCCGGATGTGCTGGTCGACAGCACCATCTATGCGCTGGACATGGGTAGCCTGGTCGCCGGCACCAAGTATCGCGGCGATTTTGAGAAGCGCCTCAAGGCGGTGATCGCGGAGATCCGCAAGCAGCCCGGGGCCGTGCTGTTCATCGACGAGATCCACACGGTGATCGGCGCGGGCGCGGCCTCCGGCGGCGTCATGGACGCTTCCAACCTCATCAAGCCGGTGCTCACCAGCGGCGAGCTGCGCTGCATTGGTTCCACGACTTACCAGGAATACCGTGGCATCTTCGAGAAGGACCATGCCCTGGCGCGGCGGTTCCAGAAGATCGACGTGGTCGAGCCGTCGATACAGGAGACCATCAGTATCCTGACCGGGTTGAAGCCCAGGTACGAAGAACACCACGGCGTCACCTACACCGACGCGGCCATCCGCGCCGCCGTGGAACTGGCGGCCCGGCACATCAACGACCGACACTTGCCCGACAAGGCCATCGACGTGATGGACGAAGCCGGTGCGCGCCAACGGCTCAAACCGCTGGCCGAACGCACCGGGGTGGTCGACTTGTCGCAGATCGAGGAAGTCGTGGCCCGTATGGCGCGCATCCCCGCCAAGTCGGTGTCGACCTCCGACCGCGAGGTGCTGCGTAACCTGGAGCGCAACCTCAAGCTGGTGATCTTCGGCCAGGACCAGGCCATCGAGGCACTGGGTGCCGCCATCAAGATGGCCCGTTCTGGACTGGGCGAGCAGCACAAGCCGGTGGGCAGCTTCCTGTTCGCCGGTCCTACTGGAGTGGGCAAGACGGAAGTCACGCGCCAGCTGGCCATCACCCTGGGGGTGGAGTTCCTGCGCTTTGACATGTCCGAGTACATGGAGCGGCACACGGTGTCGCGGCTGATTGGCGCGCCACCGGGCTATGTTGGGTTCGACCAGGGCGGCCTGCTCACCGAGGCGGTGGCCAAGCATCCGCACTGCGTGCTGCTGCTGGATGAGATCGAGAAGGCCCATCCCGACGTGTTCAACCTGTTGTTGCAGGTAATGGACCACGGTGTGCTGACCGATAACAACGGCCGCAAGACCGATTTCCGCCACGTCATCATCGTGATGACCACTAACGCCGGCGCCCAGGAAATGAGCCGCCCGTCCATCGGCTTCATGCAGGCGGACAACAGCAGCGACGGCACGGAGGCCATCCGCAGGCTGTTCTCGCCGGAATTCCGCAATCGCCTGGATGCCACCATCCAGTTTGGGGCCCTGTCCAAGGCCACCATCGAGCGGGTGGTCGACAAGTTGCTGGTCGAAGTGGAAACGCAGCTGGAACAAAAATCCGTGCAGCTGAGCATCGACGAGGCCGTGCGTGGCTGGCTCGCCGACCATGGCTACGACGTCAAGATGGGTGCGCGGCCGCTGGCGCGGCTGATCCAGGAGCAGATCAAGCGTCCGCTGGCGGAGGAATTGTTGTTCGGCAAGTTAGCTGACGGCGGTCAGGTCACCGTAAGCGTGGCAGCCGATGGCAAGTCACTGGTCCTGGCCAGCACGCCGGTGTCGCGTCCGGCGTTGACGCAGTCGGTCTAGGGGCCTAAAGGGCCGCGCAGGACCCATCCGGGCCGGCCCTTGGCCGGCCCTCAGCGACCGCGATAGACAATGCGGCCCTTGGTCAGGTCGTAGGGCGTGACTTCCACCGTGACCGCATCGCCGGTGAGGATGCGGATGTAGTTCTTACGCATCTTGCCGGAAATGTGCGCCGTGACGACGTGGCCGTTTTTCAACTGCACGCGAAACGTGGTGTTCGGCAGGGTCTCGATGACCTCGCCTTCCATCTGAATCGCATCGTCTTTTGCCATGGTCCTTAGTGTCGCCCCCGAAAGGCCGCGAATTCTGCATAAACCTGCGCCGTTAATCAATTAAACCTGTCGGCCGGCCGGTTGAGCCATTCCAGGAACTGCGCGCGCGGCATCGGGCGGCTGCCGAGGCTGCGCAGGTGGGGGGTAGGCATCTGGCAATCGATCAGGCCAATGCCGCGCTCCGGAGCCGTCTGCGCCAGCCACGCCAGCGCGGCCTTGGAGGCATTGCTCTGGCGGCTGAACATGGATTCCCCGCAGAACACAGTGGCGGTACGCACGCCATACAGTCCGCCGACCAGGCTGTCACCGGACCAGACCTCGATGCTGTGCGCCACGCCCAGCAGGTGCAGCGCGCAGTAGGCGGACTGCATTTCCGATGTGATCCAGGTGCCGGACAGCCCGGCACGAGGCTCGGCGCAGGCACTTACCACCTGCGCGAATGCCTGGTCGTCGGTAATCCGGAAGGGATTGCGACGCAGCTGGCGCTGCAGGCGGCGCGAAAGGTGCATTTCCTGCGGAAACAGCACTTCCCGCGGGTCCGGTGACCACCACAGCACCGGTTGTCCTGGTGAGTACCAGGGGAAAATGCCGCGCCGGTAGGCTTCCACCAGGCGCTGCGCCGACAGGTCGCCACCCCCGGCCAGCAGCCCAGCAGGGTCATCCAGGGCTTCCGACACGTCAGGGAAGGCCGACGGGGCGTCGCCTGCGGCCAGCCAGCGGATGCGCTTCATGGGGTGGGAGTGGCACCGGGTTGTCGGTAGGGCGAATGCTCCTGGATCTGGTCGGCATAGGCATCCACGGAGGCGCCTTCGCGCGCCAGGAAGTCGCCGATGGCCTCGCGAAACCGCGGGTCAGCGATGTAGTGGGCCGACCAGGTGGCCGCCGGGGTAAAGCCGCGCATGACCTTGTGTTCGCCCTGGGTTCCCGGCTCGAACCGCTGCAGCCGGTGCTCGATGCAAAACTCGATTCCCTGGTGGTAGCAGGCTTCGAAATGCAGGCTGTGGAAGTCATCAAGCGCGCCCCAGTACCGGCCGAACAACGCCGTTGGCGACCACAGGAACACCGCGGCTGCCACCGCGCGACCTTGCTGCCGGGCCAGCTTCACCATCAACGCATCTCCCAGGCACGCCGCCAGCTCGGTGAAGAACGCCAGGTTCAGGTACGGCTCGTGTCCGTGATGGATGAACGTGCGCGCGTGCACGTGGTGCACAAAGTGCAGCAGCTCGGGGGTCAGCTGCCTGCCGGACAAGGTCTCGAAGGTAATTCCGGCTTCCTCGCAGCGGCGGCGTTCGCGCCGGATCTTCTTGCGCTTCTCGGACCTGAGCGTGTCCAGGAATGCGTCGAATGATGCATAGCCGGGGTTGCGCCAATGGAACTGCACGTCGTGGCGCAGCAGCCAGCCTTGCTCCTGGTACGCCTGGTGTTCCTCGGCGCCGATGAACAGTGCATGGGCGGACGAAATCGATTCACGCGCACACAGCCGCTGAAGTTCCTGGATCAGTACCCGTTGCAGCTCGCGCCGACCCGCTGTGTGCAGCAGGCGCGGGTTATTGATGGGCGAGAACGGGACTGCGCACAGCAGCTTGGGGTAGTACGCCAGCCCGTGCCGCTCGTAGGCCTGCGCCCAGCCGAAATCAAACACGAATTCGCCCCACGAGTGCGTCTTGCGATACAGCGGCGCGGCGGCGACCAGGCGACCGTGCTCGTAGGCCACCAGGTGTGCCGGGATCCACCCGGTGCGCCGGCCGACACATCCGGCATGCTCCAGTGCGGCGAGGAACTCATGGCGCAGGAACGGGCAGTCCGTTCCTTCAAGTGCATTCCAGTCGGCGGCCGCGACCGAGTCGATCGAGTGCAGTTCGCGCAGTTCAGTCATCCTTGCGCCCTACAGATGCCGTGCGTGGTTTGCGTTGTCAGTGCCCGCTGTCCACAGACTCAAGATAGCGATCGGCATCCAGCGCTGCCATGCAGCCGGATCCGGCCGAGGTGATGGCCTGGCGGTATACCGAGTCGGCCACATCGCCGGCGGCGAAGACCCCGGCGATGCTGGTGGCCGTGGCATTGCCAGCGCTGCCGCCCTGCACCTGCAGATAGCCGCCCTTCATGGCCAGCTGTTCCACGAACAGGCTGGTGTTGGGCGTATGCCCGATGGCAACGAACACGCCCGTCAGTGCCAGCGTATCGGTGGTGGGCTTGCCATGGGTGGAGCGGATCCGCAGTCCTGTGACGCCACTGTCGTCGCCCAGGATTTCGTCCACCTCGTGATTCCAGCGGATGGTCACCTTGCCCTCGGCCACGCGCGCCAGCAGGCGATCCTGGAGGATTTTCTCGCTGCGCAGGCGGTCGCGCCGGTGCACCAGCGTGACGTGCGCGGCAATATTGGACAGGTACAGTGCCTCCTCCACGGCGGTGTTGCCGCCGCCGATCACCGCAACGCGCTGCTTGCGAAAGAAGAACCCATCGCAGGTCGCGCAGGCGGAGACGCCCTTGCCTTTGAATGCTTCCTCTGACGGCAGTCCTAGGTACTTGGCCGCCGCGCCGGTGGCGATGATCAGCGAGTCGCAGGTATAGCTGCCCGAATCGCCTTCGAGAAGAAAGGGGCGCTGCGTCAGGCGCACGGTGTGGATCTGGTCGTTCACCAGGCGCGTATGGAATCGTTCGGCATGCTTTTGCATGCGTTCCATGAGGGCAGGGCCCTGCAGGCCTTCCACGTCGCCTGGCCAGTTGTCCACATCAGTGGTGGTCATCAGCTGCCCACCCTGTTCGAGGCCGGTGACAAGCAAGGGTGAGCGATTGGCGCGCGCGGCATACACTGCGGCACTGTAACCGGCAGGGCCGGAGCCCAGGATGATCAGACGGCTGTGGGTAATCTCGGTCATGTATAATTTTCCCGCGGAGCGATATGTGGTCGGCACATATACATATATTGTGCCGACACGCGCCGGTGCCTGCAGCGCGTATTACACCCGGGAACGCTTGCAAGAGACCTCTAAGGCTTGAGTCAGACATCATCCCTGTCCGGCGGTGCCCGCTTTACCCAGGCGGTGCGCAAGGCCTTGCGCGAGAGCGCCGCGATCCTGCTGGCGGTGCTGGCGCTGGTGCTGCTAGCTGCCTTGTTCAGCTTTCATGCCGATGACCCGGGCTTCTCCTTTTCCGGCAGCGGCGATCCGGTGCAAAACCGGATCGGCCCGCTGGGCGCGTGGCTGGCGGACTTCCTGCTTTATCTGTTTGGCCGGCCCGCGTACCTGTTCCCCGTCGTGTTGCTGGTGGCGGCGTGGCTGACCTTCCGCAACCGCCTTGAGGCGATGAAGCCCACGACACGGACCAATGTTGCCGTGCGTGTGGCCGGATTCGTGCTGCTGCTTGCGGCCAGCTGCGGCCTGGCGACCCTGCACTGGAATCCTGGCGTCCTGCGCGAGTCGGCCGGCGGCGTGCTGGGCCAGGTAGTGGGCAATGGCCTGGCTGGGGCATTGCGGCCACTGGGCGCCACGCTGCTGCTGCTGGCCGGATGGATGGCAGGGGCAGCAATCGCGTTCCATGTCTCCTGGCTGGCGGTGATGGATGCGATCGGCAGGGGCTTCTGGTTGGCCCTGGGCTGGATCCGCGAGCGCGTGTCGACGCGTCGCGAAGTCGCCGACGGCAAGGAGCGCAAGCGCGTCCGTGGCGACAGCGTGCGCCAGGAACAGCAGAAGAAGACCGGCGTTCGCGTGGCCCCGGTGATCGAACAGCCGGCCGCGCCTGTGGAAAAGAGTTCCCGGGTTGAGAAGGAGCGCCAGGTTCCCCTGTTTGATGCGCCCAAGTCCGGTGAGTTGCCGCCCCTGAACCTGCTGGATGATCCACCGGATCGTGTGGCCACCTATTCGGACGAGGCCCTTGAGGCCATGTCGCGGCTGGTGGAAATAAAGCTCAAGGATTTCGGCGTCGAGGTCGAGGTGGTGGCCGTGCATCCGGGCCCGGTGGTGACGCGGTTCGAGATGCGGCCCGCCCCCGGGGTCAAGGTCAGCCAGATATCGGGGCTGGCCAAGGATCTGGCGCGCGCCCTGTCGGCCATCAGCGTGCGCATCGTCGAGGTAATCCCGGGCAAGTCGGTCATGGGCCTGGAGATTCCCAACGAGAAGCGCGACATGGTCACGCTCGGGGAGATCATCAAGTCGCGCTCCTACGAGGAGGTCGCCTCGCCGCTGACGCTGGCCCTGGGCAAGGACATTTCCGGCAATTCGGTGGTGGCGGACCTGGCGCGCATGCCGCACCTGTTGATCGCGGGCACTACCGGCTCGGGCAAGTCGGTGGGCATCAACGCGATGGTGCTGTCGCTGCTTTACAAGAGCACGGCCGAGCACGTACGCCTGATCATGATCGATCCGAAGATGCTCGAGCTGTCGGTGTACGAGGGCATCCCGCATCTGCTGGCGCCGGTGGTCACCGACATGAAGCACGCGGCCAACGCACTGCGCTGGTCGGTGGCGGAGATGGACCGACGCTATGCGTTGATGTCGGCACTGGGCGTGCGCAACATCGCCGGCTACAACCGTAAGGTCAAGGACGCCATTGACCAGGGCAAGCCCATCAAGGACCCGGTGATGATGCAGCGCGCATCCGTCGACCCGTCCTTTGACCAACGCACGATTCCGGACCTGGGGCCGCTGCCGTACATCGTGGTCATCATCGACGAGCTCGCCGACCTGATGATGATTGTCGGCAAGAAGGTCGAGGAGTTGATCGCCCGGCTGGCGCAGAAGGCCCGCGCCTCCGGCATCCACCTGATCCTGGCGACACAGCGTCCCTCGGTGGATGTCATCACCGGCCTGATCAAGGCAAACATTCCCACGCGCATCGCATTCCAGGTGTCGGCCAAGGTCGATTCACGCACGATTCTTGACCAGAGCGGGGCGGAGTCCCTGTTGGGGCACGGCGACATGCTGTACCTGCCGCCGGGCACGTCGGTACCGACGCGCGTGCACGGCGCATTCGTGTCTGATGAAGAAGTGCACCGCGTGGTGGATGCACTCAAGAAGTCCGGCGCGCCGGATTACGTGGACGAGGTTCTGACCGGTCCGGCCTATGCGCTTGCCGGCATCAGCGGCGAGGATGAGGCCGTGGCCATCCTGGGTGGCGAGGCGGAGCAGGACGCGCTGTATGACGAGGCGGTAAAGATTGTGGTGCAGGAGCGCAAGCCGTCCATTTCATATGTCCAGCGGCGCCTGAAGATCGGGTACAACCGCGCCGCGCGCCTGCTCGAGGCAATGGAGGCGGCGGGCGTGGTCGGGCAGTTGCAGACCAATGGCTCGCGCGAGGTGCTGGCACCCTCGCCAGGTGGCGATGAATAGGCGGCATCGCCGACTGATCGCGCCGGTGCTGTTGCTGGCGATGCTAGTAACCGGCGCCGCGCACACCGGCTTTGCCGCTGTGCCGGCGGTGACCCCGCTGGACCGCTACCTTGATGGCCTCAACACCTGGTCGGCGCAGTTCCAGCAGACCGTCAACGATGCGCACGGGCGCAGGGTGGGCGAGGGCAGCGGCCGGTTCCTGGTGGTTCGCCCCGGGCGCTTTCGCTGGGAGTCAGCCCCAGCCGGCGCCAGCGGTGCGGCGCAACTGCTGGTCGCGGACGGTCGCAACCTGTGGTTCTACGATCGCGATCTGGAGCAGGCCACGGTCAAGCCACTGCAGCAGGCCATGCCGCAATCCCCCGCCATGCTGCTGGCCGGTGGCGCGGGCCTCAACGAAGCGTTCGACGTGCGCGCCGAAGGCCGTCATGACGACCTGGACTGGGTGATTGTATTGCCCAAGGACAAGGGGTCGGATTTCCGCCAAGCCCGGTTCGGCTTTCGCGACCGCGAGCTGGTGCGCCTGGAAATCGTCGACAAGCTGGGGCAGCGCTCCAACCTGCAGTTTACCAACGTGCAGCGCAATCTGGCCGTGGATCCCGCCGAGGTCAGGTTCGAGCCGCCTGCTGGCACAGACGTGATCGGCAAGCCACTGCCGCCGTGAGTCCCATGTTGCGATCCGGCCTGCAGTATCCACGCCTGTGGGTCTGCCTGGGGCTTGTCATTGCCGCGTTTATCACCGTGAGCTGCCTCATGCCGGCGCGCGACGTGCCGGATATCGGTGTCTCGGACAAGATCGAACACGGGTTTGCCTACGCCGTGCTGGCGTTCTGGTTCGTCAGCATTCTGCAGCGACGCCGGTGGCTGCCGCTGCTGCTGGCACTGGCGGCATTCGGGGGTGTCATCGAGCTTGCACAAGGCGCGATGCACTGGGGGCGCCATGCCGAATGGGCGGACCTGCTGGCCGATGTGGTGGGCAGCGCCATCGGCATCCTGCTGGCTGCGACCCCCTTGGCGCGTTGGCCGGGCCGCGTGGAGGCGATAGTTGCCAGGATCCTGGCGTGAACGGGTTGCTGCGACCGCTGGCCGACCGCATGCGGCCCAGAACCATCGACGAGTTTGCCGGGCAGGCGCACCTGGTGGGCCTGGGCAAGGCCCTGCGGGTTGCACTGGACCGCGGGCAAGCCCATTCAATGATCCTGTGGGGCCCTCCCGGAACCGGTAAGACCACCCTGGCGCGGATCATTGCCTCGACCATGGACGCGGAATTCATCGCGCTGTCGGCGGTGACCTCCGGGGTCAAGGAAATCCGCGCGGCAGTTGAAGCCGCGCGTGCCGCCCGTGAGCGCGGCCGCGCCACGATCTTGTTCCTGGACGAAGTGCATCGGTTCAACAAGGCCCAGCAGGACCTGTTTCTGCCGTTCGTCGAGGACGGCACCATCGTGTTCATCGGGGCGACCACCGAAAACCCGTCGTTTGAAGTCATCGGTGCATTGTTGTCGCGCGCGCGCGTGTATGTCCTCAAGGCACTGGGCCCGGCCGATATCGAAACGCTGTTGCGCCGCGCGCTGTCCGACGCGCAGCGCGGGCTGGGTGCCCGGCACCTGAGCATCGATGAGGATGCGCTGCGGGCGCTGGCGTCAGGGGCCGACGGGGACGCGCGGCGCGCGTTGTCACTGCTGGAGACCGTCGCGGACCTTGCCGAGGGTGGCGTGATTTCCGCCACCCACATCGCGGAGTTGGCAGCCGGAACACGGGCCCGCTTCGATAAGGGCGGCGACCAGTTCTACGACCAGATCTCCGCCCTGCACAAGGCCGTGCGCGGCAGTGATCCGGACGCGGCGCTGTACTGGCTGGCACGCATGCTCGAGGGCGGCTGCGATCCTGCCTACCTGGCGCGGCGCATCACGCGCATGTCCGTTGAGGATATCGGTCTGGCCGATCCGCGTGCCCTGCCCATGGCGCTGGAAGCCTGGGAGGCATTCGAGCGCATGGGATCGCCGGAAGGAGAGCTGGCGCTGGCGCAATGCGTGGTGTTCCTGGCCGTGGCCGCCAAGAGCAACGCCGTCTACACCGCGTTCGATGCAGCGCGCGCGGATGTGGCGCAGTTCGGGTCGCTGGAAGTGCCCGCCAGGTTTCGCAACGCGCCAACGCGCCTGATGCGCGAACTGGGCCATGGCGCCGGCTATCGCTACGCACATGACGAACCGGGCGCACACGCTGCCGGCGAACGCTACTTCCCGGACGATATGCCCGATCGACGCTATTATCAGCCGGTGGATCGGGGCTTTGAGATCCGCATCGCCGAGGCCATGGCGCGCCGCAAGCAGCGCGATCCCAAGCCGTAGCCTCGGGTCAGCTGGTAGCATTTGCACCATGATTGATCCGAAGCTGCTGCGTAGTTCCCCCGACGATGTGGCGCGCAACCTGGCGCGCCGGGGATTCGTGCTGGATGTGGCCGCACTGGGTGCGCTGGAAGAGCGGCGCAAGGCCGCGCAGATCGAGGCCGACCGGCTGCGCGCGGAACGCAATGCAACGGCGCGCAGCGTTGGCCAGGGCAAGGTCAGGGGCGAGGATGTCAGCGCGTTGCTGGCGCAGGGAGAGCGGCTGGGCCATGAACTGGTCGCCGCGGAGGCGGCCAGCAACCAGGTGCAGGCGGAACTGGATGCCCTGCAGCTGGGGCTGCCCAACCTGCTGCAGGATTCAGTTCCCAGCGGCAGTGACGAACACGCCAATGTGGAACTGCGGCGCTGGGGTACGCCCCGGAATCTTGATTTTACCCCGCGCGATCATGTCGAGCTGGGGGAGCGACTGGCCAACGGTATGGATTTCGAAGCCGGCACCCGCATCGCCGGCGCCCGCTTTGTGGTGCTGCGCGGGGCGATTGCGCGCCTGCATCGCGCGCTCGGGCAGTTCATGCTCGACCTGCACACGCGCGCGCATGGCTATACGGAAGTCTATGTGCCGTACCTGGCCTCGCCGGCGTCACTGACCGGCACCGGGCAGCTGCCCAAGTTCGAGCATGAACTGTTTGCGGTGCGCAGCGACCAGAACTTCTACTTGATACCGACCGCGGAAGTGCCGCTGACCAACCTGGTGCGTGACCAGATCATCGAGGCACGCGACCTGCCGCTGAAGCTGGTCGCCCACTCGCCATGTTTTCGTTCCGAAGCCGGCGCCTCCGGCAAGGACACGCGCGGCATGATCCGCCAGCACCAGTTCGACAAGGTGGAGATCGTGCAGATCGTGGCCCCGGAGCAATCGCGCGCCGCCCACGAAGAGCTGACCGGTCATGCCGAGGCCGTACTGCAGCTGCTGGGGTTGCCCTATCGCGTGGTGGCCCTGTGCGCGGGCGACATCGGGTTTGGCAGCGCCAAGACCTATGACATCGAAGTGTGGCTGCCGGCGCAGCAACGCTATCGTGAGATTTCCTCGTGCAGCAATTTCGAGTCGTTCCAGGCGCGGCGTATGCAGGCGCGCTGGCGCAATCCGGCCACGGGCAAGCCCGAACCGCTGCATACGCTCAATGGCTCGGGTCTGGCCGTGGGCCGCACCCTGATCGCGGTGCTGGAAAATGGCCAGGCCGCCGACGGATCGATCAGCCTGCCGGCGGCACTGCACCCGTACTTTGGGGCCGAGCGCATCGACGCAACGTGACCGGGCTGCCGGCGTCAGTGCGATTCAAGGATGGATTCCAGGTCGGTGCGCAGTGCCCGCAGCGAGCGCTCGGTGGACAAGTCATGTAGCTTGTCGGTGCCGTTGATGATGGCGGCAAAGGCCATCCAGCCGCCGGATTTCTTACGCAGGTACCCCGCCAGCCCCAGCACCGGGTAGGGCGAGCTCAAGGTCCCGCTCTTGAGTGCGACCCGTTGCTGCCAGTCCGTGTTGCCGCCCTGCAGGAATGTAAAGGGCGCATCGGCCGGCACCACCAGTGAACCGTAGAACACCGGGAAGTGGCGCGGGTCCCGATACTCGCGCGCCAGCACTTCGACCAGGTTGCGCGCCGACACGCGGCTTTCGGTCGTCAGGCCGCTGCCGCTGGCCAATATCGGTGGCGACGCGTCGGGAGTGATGGCTATAGCGGGCAATCCGCCCACCAGCTGCTGCGCGGCGGCTGCCAGCGAGCGTGGCGCTGCTCCGAGCTTCACGGCGATGTCCATGGTCAAGACGTCGGCGATGTAGTTGTTTGAATAGCGCATCATCCGGCCGATTTGTTCCTGCAGCTGCAGCCCAGCGGTGCTGGCCAGCAGTTCAGTGGCGCCGGCAACGCTACCGGCAACCGCTTCGGTCTTGCCCGAGACGCTGATCCCCAGCTGCATCAGTACCGATCGCAGCAGCAAAGCGGTGCCGATGGCCGGATCGGACATGGCGCGATGCAACTGCCGCTCGGGTCCTGCGGCTGCGACCGTGCCGCCGACAATCAGGCGATCCCCGTCAGCGCCGGTGCTGCGTTCGACCTGCAGGTTGTCGCCGCCACTGGAAGTCATTACTTGGCCCTGGGTGGGGATGGGCATCTGGCCCACGCCGCAGCTGTGCAGCAGCGCCGGCTGGCCCGGTCGCGTGGGCCGTACGGCCACGCACCAGCTGCCGTAGTTGACGCCGATGGCACTGGGTGCCGCGTTGTAGGCGCGATTGCTGCCCTGCTGGCTGGCACAGCGATCGGCGGTTGCGCATTCCAGTTCCCCAAATGGCGCGCGTTCCACGATTATCCGGCCGGTGATATTGCGCACACCCAGGCTGCGCAGCTGTGCGCCCAGTGACCACAGCCCCTGTTCGTCCAGCGTCGCATCGCCACTGCCGTGCAGCACCAGGTCGCCGTCCAGGGTCCCGTTGCGCGGCGCGGCTGCGCTGCGCAGCTCGGTGCTGAACGTAGTGTCCGGTCCGAAGGCATCCAGTGCCGCGGCGGCCACAAAGATCTTGCTCAGGGACGCCGGCGTCAGGCGGGTGGCGGGATTGAGTTCAGCCAGCGGCTTGGCGGCATCAAGGTCCCAGATCACCGCGGAGACGGCCGCGCCCGCCGCCTGCAGCTTGCCCAGCTCTGCAAGTTCAGGGGCAGCAGCTGCGTACGCCATGCGGCGGCCATGGCCGCCAGCACAACGCCCGCCTGGAAGCCGGTCAGCAGCAGCCGCTGACGCAGTTCCACTTCTGGTCCAGCTGCGCGCGAAAGAATTCCGACGCGCTCATGGGCGTCTGCTGCGGGTGCGTGCGCTGCTGGTGCGCCAGGTATTTCTCGTAGGCATCATCCCCGGTCACCCCGCGCAGCAGACTGAACCCGGAGGCGAGAAACTGCTTCATCAGTGCGCGCGCGACAATGCCGCGGCGTCCAGCTGGGTACGGGTGAAGGGCGCTTCGGAGTTGGCAGGCACCGGCAGGCCGCGCACCTGGCGGCTGCAGATGCGCAGCATCTCGAGGATCACCACCCACATTAGCACCGTGAAGAACACGGTGAGGTAGCCATCCAGGCGCTGGTTGAAGATCAGCGTCGGGGCAACCGCGACACGTTCCGGTGCCAGCGTGCCGGCGGCCAGTTTCGCGGCCATGTCGTTGGCCGCGGAGAAGAATCCCAGCTTGACGTCCGTACTGAAGACCTTCTGCCAGGCCGCGGTCGAGGTCACGACCACGATCCAGGCCAGCGGCAGGGCAGTGACCCAGACATGGCGCAGCCGTGTGCTCTTGACCAGGATGCCGGTGGCCACCGCCAGGGCGATGGCCGCCAGCATTTGGTTGGCAATGCCGAACAGTGGCCACAGTATGTTGATGCCCCCATTGGGGTCGACGACGCCGACGTACAGGAAGTAGCCCCAGGCCGACACGATGATGGAGCTGGAGAAAATCACCGACGGGTACCAGGAGGTCTGGCCCAGCGGCTTCCAGATCTGGCCCATGGCATCCTGCAGCATGAACCTGCCTACGCGCGTGCCCGCGTCCACCGTGGTCAGGATGAACACGGCCTCGAACATGATGGCGAAGTGGTACCAGATGCCCAGCAGGCTCTTGCCGAAGGCCGAACCGAAGATGCTGGCCATGCCCACTGCCAGGGATGGCGCCCCACCAGTACGCGCGAACAGCGTGCTTTCCCCCATGTCCGTTGCCAGCTGGTGCATCTGGCCGGCAGTGACGGGGAAGCCCCAGCTGGAAATGGTCTGCACGGCGGCATCTGCAGTGGCCCCGACAACTCCGGCGCCGGTGTTGATGGCAAAGTACACGCCCGGATCCAGCAAGGTCGCGGCGATCACGGCCATGATGGCGACGAAGGATTCAACCGCCATGCTGCCGTAGCCGGCCAGGCGGATATCGCCTTCGCTGGCCACCAGCTTCGGGGTCGTGCCGCTGGATACCAGCGCATGAAATCCCGATAGCGCGCCGCAGGCGATGGTGATGAACACGAACGGGAACACCTTGCCGGCGAAGATCGGCCCGGTGCCGTCGACGAAGCGCGTCAGGGCCGGCATCTTGATTTCCGGATGCATGATCAGGATGGCCACCGCCAGCAGTACCACCACGGCGATCTTGAGGAAGGTGGAAATATAGCCGCGCGGCGCCAGCAGCACCCATACCGGCAGGATGGCTGCGATCCAGCCATAGCCGATCACGAATCCCGCCAGCGTCACCCCATCCCAGTTCGAGCACGGAGCGGATCGCGGGACTGTGGTCGATGGCGCCCCCGGCGACCACCGCTGCCAGCATCAGCACCAGGCCGATCAGCGAGCCTTCCAGGATCTGCCCGGGCCGCCAGTGTCGTACATAAAAGCCCACCAGCACGGCAATGGGCACGGTCGCCAGGACGGTGGAGGTCGCCCAGGGGCTGTGCTTCATGGCGTTGACAATCACCAGGCCCAGCACCGCGATGATGATGATGACGATCATCAGCGTGCCGACCACCGCGGCGGTCCCGCCGACAGGCCCCAGTTCGTCGCGCGCCATCTGGCCCAGGCTGCGGCCGTCGCGGCGCGTGGACATGAACAGGATCAGCATGTCCTGCACGCAGCCACCCAGCACGGCGCCGACGATTATCCACAGGTGCCGGGCAGGTAGCCGAACTGCATGGCCAGGGTCGGCCCGACCAGCGGCCCGGCGCCGGCAATGGCGGCGAAGTGGTGGCCGAATACCACCCAGCGATGGGTGGGCAGGAAATCGCGCCCGTTACTGAGCCGTTCGGCGGGCGTCGCGCGGTCGTAATTGGCCACGAAGACCCGGGTCTCGATCCACCGGGCGTAAAAGCGGTAACCCAGGACGTAGATGCAGATACCCGCGGTGACGATCCACAGCGAATTGATCGGCTCGGCGCGCTGCAGCGCGATGCCGGCCAGGGCAAAGGCCCCGACCACGGCCAGCAGGATGCCACCCAGTTTCGCCTTCATCTTTCTTAACCCCCACTATTCGGCTGGCCGGAGTGTCTCAGGATCGGCTTGCCTGCGCCAATCCCGGCCGGGAACTTCGGGGTCCCAACGGCCTCCTGATCCGGTGATAATGTGAATCCTAGGGCGAACGGGCATTTAATGCGCGGGCCAGTCAGAAGCAACAGGGGAAATCGATGAACGTCGGGCAGATCACGGCACAGATTCTCAAGCGCGAAGGGGTGGAGGTTCTGCTCACCTATCCGTTCAATCCGCTCACCGAAAGCTGCGGCCGCAGTCGACATCCGGCCCATCGTCGTGCGCCAGGAGCGCGTCGGCGTCCACATGGCCGATGCCATCAGCCGGCATGACCTCCGGTGACAAGGTCGGCGTGTTCTGCCTGCCAGGCGGCCCGGGCATCGAGAACGCCTTCGGCGCCGTGGCGCAGGCCTGGTCCGAAGGCGTGCCGCTGATCGTGATTCCCGGCGGCATCCGCGCGGCATCGCCTTCGTCAAGCCGAACTTCAATGCGACGCTCAACTTCCAGCACATCACCAAGCACGCCGAGATGGTCAGGACGCCCGAGCAGCTGGTGCCGGCGCTGCGCCGCGCCTTCAGCATCGCGCGCAACGGCCGTCCCGGACCCGTGCTGATCGAGATTCCGGCCGACATGTGGAACGTCGAGGTGCCGGGCGAGATCGACTACACCCCGACGCGCCGCATCGCTGTCGGCGCCCGATCCCGGGACGTCGATGCGGCCGCCGCCGCGCTGATCACCGCCAAGCGCCCGCTGATCTACGCGGGGCAGGGCGTGCACTACGCCAAGGCCTGGGACGAACTCAAGGCCGTGGCCGAGCTGCTGGAAGCGCCGGTGTACCACCAGCCTGGAAGGCAAGAGCGCCTTCCCCGAGACCCATCCGCTGTCGCTGGGCTCGGGTGGCGTCGCCATGTCCACGCGCCGTGGCGGCCAACGTGGCAGGAGTCCGACGTGGTGTTCGGCGCCGGCGCCAGCTTCTCCGCGACCGGCTTCGGCATCCAGTTCCCGACCAAGAACAAGACGTTCATCCACAACACCCTCGATCCGCATGGACATCGACAAGAACATTCCGACCAAGATCGCCGCTGGTGGGCGATTCGAAGCTGGCGCTGGGCATGCTGCACGAGGCGCTGAAGGAGCGTCTGAAGAAGCCGCGCGGCCTGACCGCGGCAGGTTGCAGCGCGCATCAAGCAGCTGAACGACCCGTGGATGGCCGAGTGGCTGCCGCGCCTGACCAGCGAGGACAAGCCGCTGTCGCCGTATCGCGTGATCTGGGATCTGATGCACATCGCCGATGTGCCCAACACCATCATCACGCACGATGCCGGCAGTCCGCGCGATGAGCTGTCGCCGTTCTGGAAGTCGACCACGCCGCTGTCCTACATCGGCTGGGGCAAGACCACGCAGCTGGGTTACGGCCTGGGGCTGGCCATGGGCGCCAAGCTGGCCCATCCGGACAAGCTGTGCGTCAACTTCTGGGGCGATGCGGCCATCGGCATGACCGGCATGGACTTCGAGACCTGCGTGCGCGCCAAGATCCCCATCCTGTCCATCCTGTTCAACAACTTCGGGATGGCCATGGAGTTCAAGCGCGATGGCGGTCTCGCGCGAGAAGTATCGCTCCACGGACATCTCGGGCAACTACTCCGAGTTCGCCAAGGCGCTGGGCGGCCACGGCGAGCGGGTCACGGATCCGGACCAGGTCGCGCATGCGCTGGTGCGACGGCATCGCGGCCACCAAGGAAGGCCAGCCGGTGCTGCTGGAATTCATCACCACGCCGGACAAGGTCTATTCCAGGCCGCAGCGGGGCGGGTACCGGGGCGGGTCCAACTCCTGACGCCATGAATCGGGCTGACGCATAATCCGCTCGTCGGAAGGGTGGCCGAGCGGTTTAAGGCTCCAGTCTTGAAAACTGGCGTTCCTTCACGGGGACCGTGGGTTCGAATCCCACCCCTTCCGCCAGTCTTTGATCTGGCGCTGGCTCGCGCGAGAAGGCAAACGCTGAAGAAGCCGTGATTCGCAGGCTTTGCCGATCTGCACAGCGTCCCGCAAGCGCTCGGTATGTCGCGACCAAGTGTGGGTACTTTCGGAGGTGCCGGCACTGCTGGCTCACGGGAGGTACCGCCAAAACGCCCAGCAACCGCCAGATTTCCATTGCGTAAACACAGGCAAGCTCGGAAAACTCTTTGAGGTGCGCGGGTTGCATCGGAACGTGATGCCCATCGGCGGGGTGGTATTGGCGGTTGAACCACCGGTTCAACGGCAAACAGAAAACGCTCGCGCTGGGTACACTCGGCTGCATGCCCGTTACCGACTCGCTTGTTCACGCAAGGATGATGGTTGCCATAGGCGTGTTCGTCGCGCTGGTCGTTGACGGCATGGACCTGCAGATGCTCGCGCTGGCATTGCCCAGCGTCTCGGGCGAACTGAAGCTCTCGCGCGTGGCGGCGGGCGCGCTCGGGACCTACACCTTGCTTGGCATGGGCCTCGGTGGCCTGCTGTCAGGGTGGCTCGCTGATCGCGTCGGGCGTGTTCGCGTAGTGTGGTGGTCCGTGTTCGTGTTCACCATGTTCACCGGCATCATCGCTGCGTGCCACTCGTATTGGCAGATCGCGCTGATGCGCTTCGTGTCGGGATTCGGAATCGGCGCGCTGTACACCATCGGCACCCTGCTCGCGGCCGAATACGTGCCGACGCGCGTACGCACCACCGTGCTGGGCGCACTACAGGCCGGCTGGGCCGTCGGATTTGTGACCGCGGCGCTGCTCGCCGCGTACTTGCTCCCTCACTTCGGTTGGCGGCCGCTATTCCTGTGCGCGATCGGGCCTGGCATCCTCGCACTCGCACTGCTGTGGAACGTACCGGAGCCTCCCAGCTGGATCGCCTCCCGCCGCGGTTCCCGAGCCGCAACGGCCCACCCGATCGCAGCTCTGTTTCTAGATCCGGGGGTCCGGCGCACGGTGCTCTTGTGGACGATCGCGTACATCGCGCTGCAGTTTGGATACTACGGCGCGAACACCTGGCTGCCGAGCTATCTGGTCAGCGATCTCGGTGTGAGCACGCGGAGCATGGGGTGGTTCGTCGCCAGCACATATGCGATGACAGTAGTGGGCAAGGTCGTCTGCGGCTGGTTGGGCGACGTATTCGGACGTCGCGCGGTGTGGCTTGCTGCGGGCCTGCTGACTGCGGCGTATTTGCCGCTGCTGGTCTACACCGCCACGCCCTCCAACGTGCCGTATCTGCTGCTGGTGTACGGCTTTCTCTATGCTGCCCCATACGCGGTGAGCTCGACGTATCTCGCGGAGAGTTTTCCCTCGGGCGTTCGGGCGATGGGAGTTGCGGTGTCGTACAACCTCGGGCGCATTGGCGCAACCCTATCGCCGCTCCTGATCGGCCTCGCCGCCGAGCGCTATTCGATCGGGCTCGGTATCGCGCTGCTTGGTGTCGCGTACGCGGTCTGTGCGCTCGTGCCGGGCATGTTTATCCGCGAAAAGATGTTCGATCCAACGATGGCTACGCCCGTCGTCCACGGGCAAACCCGCCCGGTACTGGCGGCGACGCCTGCGTCCGTCGCGGCCGGTCACGGATAACGTTGCGCCGAGTTCCATCAACGATGTACTACGAAACTGACAAGAACAATCACGGTCTGCGCTACAACCCCCTCAAGGCATGTGTCGTGCCTCGGCCCATCGGCTGGATCACGTCGATGAACGCGGCGGGAGTCGTGAACCTGGCGCCCTTTAGCTTCTTCAACGTGCTGAGCTACGACCCGCCCTTCGTGTTGTTCTCAGCTGGCGCGCACGAGCTCGACGGCGAAAAGAAGGACACTGTGGCCAATATCGAAGCAACGCGGGAGTTCGTCTACAACATGGCCACGTGGGCGCAGAAGGACGCGATGAATCAGACATCACGGATCCTCGAGCGCAATGTGGATGAGCTGCGCGCGGCGGGCCTCGAAGCGCTGCCATCGCGGCTCGTGTCGCCGCCGCGCGTGCGCGGTTCCCCTGTGCACTTCGAGTGCCGGCTGCACGAGATCGTGAGTTTGCCGGGGCGCGTGCCGTCGTCAGGTCATCATGTCGTGATCGGTCGTGTGGTGGCTGTACACATCGACGACGCGGCGCTTACGGCCGATGGCCGCCTCGACGTGCTGAAGATCCGACCGATTGCGCGCCTGGGCTACAAGGACTACACCAGCGTCGACTCGACATTTCAGATGGAGAAGTCGACACCCGAGGATCGAAGCTAGGATTTGCGCGATGGCCGGACAACAGATGGAAGCCAATATGGGGCGAGGGTCATGCATGGTTTGCCCCGGCTTGACTGCCGGTTGGTGGCGCATGGGGCGCAGGACACGCCGGTCGGCGGGGGATTTTAAAGGCGGTGCTGTCTGACGGGGCATCCCGGAAGGGGCGGATTCGCAGCGCAGGGGTGGCAGGGTAGTCTGGCTTCCGGCAAGGTCCGCGGCACGCGCCCTCGGGAGCGGGGCTGGAACTTTCTGTCGTTGCCCGCTTCGTAGCGGCTGCTCATGATGCTGGATTATGATGCTGCCGAAGCCAGGCGCAGCCTCGGCCGGCAAGGGCGCGGTGATTTGCTCGCGGCGGATTGTGTGGCCACTTCCGAGGGCACTCAAATCTGTCATCAGGAAATTCTGCCCCGATAACAGCAGGTTGCGAGGGGGTTCGAATGCCACCCTTGCGCCAGGATTCGGTTAGGAACAATTGGTACAACAGTAGGGGATATATATGGCGATCTTCACGCATGTGGTCTTGGGCGCAAACGACGTGCCCAAGTCACGCAAGTTCTATGACGCGGCGCTGGCCACTTTGGGCATCAACAATCTCGGCCCCATGGGCGAGAACGCGTTTCTCTACGGCAAGGACGCACCGGAATTTGTCGTCACCAAGCCTGCCAATGGCAAGCCTGCCTGCTTCGCCAATGGCGGCACGCTTGGATTCGCGGCCCCCAGTCGCGCGGCTGTGCATGAGTTTCACAAGGCGGGCCTGGCCAACGGCGGCACTGACGAAGGTGCACCGGGACCACGCGCTTTTGCCCCGACGGCCTATGCGGCGTACCTGCGTGATCCGGACGGCAACAAGATCTGCACGTATTGCTTCCTGCCGGCCTGATCTTCCGGCCCCAAGGGCCCAGGTGGCCATTGGCGTACGCTCATGAACTGAGCGTGCGCCACACCCCAGTTGCGCCCTTGCCCTGGTTCTTGACCTCGTAGAGCGCGGCGTCTGCCCGCGCCAGCAACACTTCCGGGTCCCGGCCCTGCGCAGGTGCCAGGGAAAGTCCCACGCTGCAACCGACTCGCGCACGCCGGCCATCCGGCAGGCTGTGCTCGCGGGAAATGGCTTCGATGACGTCCTGCGACACGGCGCGCGCCGCCAGTTCGTCTGCATCGGGCAGCAGCACCACGAATTCGTCCCCGCCGATGCGCGATACGAACGCGTCCGGCCCGATGGTGGCCCGGAGGCAGCCGGCCACACGGCGCAGGAATTCATCGCCCGTGGCATGCCCATGCGCATCGTTGATGGACTTGAATCCATCCAGGTCCAGGTAAAGCAGGGCGAACCCCACGGCGCGGGCGGCCGGGACCGAAACCGGGGGCAGCGCATCGCAGGCTGCCCGCAGGCGCGCGTCGAGGTCGATGCGGTTGGGCAAGCCAGTCAGGTGATCGGTCCGAGCCAAGCGCACGCTGACTTCCTCGCCAATGAGCGCCGCCAGCAGGTTTTCATGGTTCTGCACGGTGTAGGCGGCCACCGAGGTGACGACCGAGGCCACGCACAGGGCAGCCAGCACGCTTGCGCCACCCTGCAATGCCAGCGTGACCACGGGGGGCAACGCCGTCATGGCCATGGTGAATACCGCAGCGCGCGGCACCGCCGCCCAGCGTGTGGCCAGCCCGGCCACCATGCCCATGACAGCCGCAACGCTCATCGCCGTCAGGGCGCCATCTCCGGAGGCGATGCTCCCGGCGCAGCCAAAACCAAAGGTAATGAACAGCAGCGCGCTGGTGGTCATGATTCCCGCCAGGGGCACGTTGTAGCCCAGGCGTTGGCGCAGCGCGGGATAGAAGATCCGCCAGCTCACGATCAGCGCCGAGATGCCCAGCCAGAACCAGGTCCACATCGTGGGCCGGATCAGCACGGTCGTCACGCAGATCAGCAGGATGGTGATGGAGGTGACCACCAGGGCCAGCGCCGACTGCGGAATCGTGGCCAGCAGGCGCGCGCGCACGCTTTCGGGCTCGGCCGCGAGATTGCCAAGCACCAGCTTCAGCAGGGGACTGTGATCTTGCATCATGCAGTGTTCGCGGACCGCTCCCTGTGATCCAGAAGACCCTATGTTATCCTCGACTGCAACGGGCTGACCACGCTTAAATTATGTGGCACCCACCTGACCGGGGGGAGTACCAAAGATCGTGACCATCGATCCACGCCAGACACTCGCCAGTTCGCGCAAGAGTGTCCTTCAGATTGCTGCTGGGGCGATCGCGATTGGACTTAATGCATTGCAGGTTTTGACGTCGGTCAGTCTCGGCTCGCCCGGTAACGGCCCCAATTGGGCTTAGTAAGGATAACAAGTCATGGCAAGAAGTACCGGGGGAACCAACCCGATCGCGGTGATCGACCAGAACCTGATGAGCCTTTGGCAGTGGGTCGTGGTCGGGGTGATGGTCCTGCTCAACGCGCTCGACGGCTTCGACGTGCTGTCCAGCGCCTTCTCGGCTCCCGGCATCTCCAAGGAATGGGGCATCCCGCGCTCCGAGCTGGGGATTGTCCTGTCGGCCGAACTCATCGGCATGGGCTTCGGTTCGGTACTGCTGGGCAGCCTGGCCGACAAGATCGGGCGCAAGCCTTCGATGCTGCTGTGCCTGGGGATCATGGCGGTGGGCATGTATCTGGCGCACTCCGCGGTTGGCGTGTGGCCATTGACCTACTTTCGCCTGTTCACCGGTTTGGGTATCGGCGGCATGCTGGCCGCCACCAATGCGGTGGTCGCTGAGTCCACGAGCAGTGCTTCGCGCAGCCTCGCCATGGCGCTGTATGTGATCGGCTATCCGCTCGGCGGCGTGATCGGCGGCTACGCTGCCCAGAGCTGGCTGCTGGTGGACTACAACTGGCGCGCCGTGTTCATGTTCGGCGCCGTCGTGACCGCGGTGATGATCCCACTGGTGCTGCTGCTGGTGCCGGAAACACCGGCCTTCTATGCCGCTACGCGCAAGTCCGATGCCCTTGAGCGGATCAACCGCTCGCTGCGCAAGTTGCGGCAGCCGGTCATCGAGGCGTTGCCGCCAGTCAAGGCGGAAGGCTCCAAGCCCAAGGTCTCGGACATCCTGTCAAAGCCGGGGTTGCGCACGGTCACCTGGCTGCTGGCCCTGGGCTACATGGTCCACACGTTCACGTTCTATTTCGTGCTCAAGTTTGCCGTGCAGATCGTGTCGGATGCCGGTTTCACCCAACCGCAGGCGGCCAGCACGCTGACCTGGGCCAACATTGGCGGCGCCATTGGCGGTTTCCTGTTTGGCTTCTTGCTCAAGAAGTGGGACATCAAGGGCCCGACCATTGGCGCAATGCTGCTCGGGGTGTGTGCGGTGGTCTATTTCGGGCTGGGACATGACACGCTCAACGCGTGGCGGCTGGCGACCTTCCTGCAGATGTTCTTCCTCAATGCCGCCATCGTGGGTTACTACGCCGCCTTTGCCCGCGGCTTCCCGGCCTATGCCCGTGCCACCGGCACGGGCTTTGCGCTGGGTATTGGCCGCGCTGGCGCAGCGGGCTCCCCGATCGTCGCGGGCTACCTGTTTACGGCGCTGGGCAACCACCAGCTGCTGCCGGTGGCCATCGTCATGACTGCCGGGTCCCTGATCGGCGTGGTGTTGTTGTTGCTGCTGCCGCTGCGCGATGCCGACCGCGACCAGGACCAGACCTTGCACGTGAACGCCGCCACACCATGAGCATCAGGAGAATCGAGCCCGGCGCGCGCATGTCGCAGGCCGTGGTGGCCAATGGATTTGTCTTCCTCGCCGGGCAAGTTGCGCCTGACCCCAAGGCCGATGTTGAAGGCCAGACGCGCCAGGTACTGGGCGAGATCGATCGCCTGCTGGCCGAGGCCGGGACCGGCAAGGAGCGCATCCTCAGCGCCACGATCTACCTTGCGGACGTGTCGACCTTCGGTCAGATGAACCGCGCTTGGGAGGCCTGGGTATCACCCACCGGCAAGCCGGCCCGTGCCACGGTGCAAGCTAAGCTGGTGGCTCCGGAGTATCTGGTCGAGATTCAGGTTGTGGCGCTGGCCTGAAGCCTGCGCCCGGCCGCAACGCCAAAGGGGGAGCCATGCGCGTAGTCACCCGTCTTGTCATTGCACTGGGCTTGGTTGCAACGGCGGCCGGCCAGCCCAGCCGTGCCGCCAACTGTGACAAGGCTTGTCTGGAGGGCATCGCCGCCAAGTACCTTCTGGCCTGGCGCATGCATGACGCTTCGCAGGCACCCATTTCCAGCAAGGTGCGGTTCGTCGAGAACAACGTGGAAATGACGTTCCCCGACGGCACCTGGGACACCATCAGCCGGGAAGTAGGCACACCGATGGTGCTGTCGGACCCGGTGACCGGGCAGGTGGGCATCTACACCACCTTCCTGCAGAACCCCGAGCCCACTTTTGCCGCCGTGCGCCTCAAGGTTGCCGGTGGAAAAATTACTGAGATCGAGCACGTCCTGTCGACGCGCCGCAACCTCAGTGCGCCGCCGACGCCTATCGGCGATGTCTGGAACAACCCGCGGGACCCGGATTTCCCCAAAGTGGTGTCCGCTGAACAACGTGCCACGCGCGAGCGGCTCAAGGCACATGCAGACGGCTACTTTTCTACCCTGCAGTTCAACAATGGCGAGATTCGTGGTACGCGTTTCACCCCGGATGCCACGCGCAACGAAAACGGCATGCAATTCAAGGAAATCGAAAAGGGCTTCAAGAGTGGTCGCTACGGGTTCAACAACCGGGTGCGCGACCGCGACTGTTTCCTGGTCGACGAGGAACGCAGCGCCGTGATGTGCCGGGGCTTCATCGACCACAAGGGAGTGCTCGACATGGTTCCGCTCACTGACGGTACCGCGGCGCGTTCGGTGTACCGCGAGCCCCAGACCTGGGCGTTCCTTGAGGCCTTCAAGGTCAAGAACGACCAGATCACCGCGGTGGAATCGACGTTCACGGGTGCACCGTATTTCATCCGCTCGCCTTACACCAAGCACCAGGATCCGGTGTACGACGCGATTCCCAAGGCCGGAAAATAGCCGGGCCGGTGCAGGGCTGGAACTCCGCGCCATCGGCGCGGTCATTGGGTCAGATGTCCAGCCTGCGTGCCCTGCTGACTGCGCTGTGCCTGTCGCCACTGTCGGTTAACGCCGCGGCGCCGGGGTTCACTGCGCTGCCCGCGCAGCCGGTTGCCAGCAAACCCTACCTGAACATGCCGGATACGGCGCTGGGCCAGATGCCGTCCAGGCTTTCGCAAACCGGGGCATTTCAGGACCTGCGCGCCCTGCAACCCGCGGCGGCGGCGATTCCCTACGATCTGGTTGAGCCGTTCTGGTCTGACGGCGCGGTCAAGCAGCGCCTGGCGTTCGTCGCGGGCAAGGTGGGGTTTTCGCCCACGGGAGAATGGACGTTTCCACCGGGGACGGTGTTCGTGAAAACGTTCAGCCTGCCAAACGATGAGAGCAATCCGCAGCGTACGCGCCGACTCGAAACGCGGCTGCTGGTGGTGGATCGCACGGGGGGCGTCTACGGCGTCGTCTATCGTTGGCGCAAGGATTTATCCGACGCCGACCTGCTGGACACGTCGGGCGTGAAGTCGGTGGCGATTCGCACCTCAACGGGCCAACGCCACCACCAGATCTGGTATTTTCCCAGCCGCGAGGACTGCCTGACCTGCCACACGGCCAGGGCGGGCGGTGTGCTGGGCGTGAAAACGCGCCAGCTGAACCGCGACGTCCTGAGTGCCGACGGAACCGCGGAGAACCAGCTGCTGGCCTGGAGCCGCCTCGGGTTGTTGTCCGAGGAATTCGACGCCTCGCTGGTCCACAGCTACCCGACACTGACGCGCAGCGACGATGCGTCGCGCAGTCTCGAGGAGCGTGCGCGCTCGTACCTGGACGCCAATTGCTCACAGTGCCATCGGCCTGGCGGCACTGTGGCCAACTTCGATGCGCGATACAACACGCCGCTTGAAAAGCAGTCGCTGGTCGACGGCGTGGTGTTGATCGACGAGGGGATCGATCGCGCACGCGTCATTGCGCCCCATGATCCCTGGCGCTCCATTGCGTTGGCCCGTATTGATACCAACAGCGACATCCGCATGCCGCCCCTGGCGCGGCTCAGCGTCGACCACAAGGGCGCGGCACTGATTCGCGACTGGATTGACAGCATGCCCGGGCGCCCGGTTCTGGCCCCGCCAGTCATGTCGCCAGCAGGTGGCCACTTTCGCGATGGGGTTACCGTCACGATTGCCGCGGAGCAGGGCGCCCAAGTGCACTACACGCTCGACGGCTCGGCGCCGGGAGCGCAGGACCCCGTCTACGAGAGTCCCATCAAGGTTACCGGCCCCACCGTCGTGCGGGCACGCGCCTTTCGCGACGGCTATACGCGCAGCATTGCCGTGCAGCAGACCTTCACCTTCGATTGACCGGGTCAGTGCGGCGTGGCCACCACGGCGACGCCCCAGGGACTGCTGCCTGCCTTGACCCGCGCGACCTCCTTGCGGCTGGACAGATCCACTATCGACACGTCGTTGGAGGGTCCATTGGCGGCGAACAGGAAACGGCCGTCTGGCGAGAGGGCGATACCCCAGGGTCGCGCCCCAACCTTGATCGTATCCAGCACCTCGTAAGTTTTGCCATCCAGAACGGCAACCATGCCACCGCGACCAGTGCTTACGTAGATGCGGCTGCCATCGGCAGCCAAACGCACCCGCATTGGTCGCGATCCGGCGGGCAAGGCGATGGTCTTGACGACCCTGGGCTGGGTCGCATCAACGACGCTGAGTTGTCCGGTGGATTCCGAGGGAATAAAGGCTTGCTTGCCGTCCGGCGAAAAGTCGACGCTGCGCGGCCTGGCCCCCACCTTGAAGTGCGACGTGACCTGGAATCGGGTGGTATCGATGACAAAAATGTCGCCGCCGGTCTCACAGGTCACGTAGACGCTCTTGCCGTCCGGCGAAGTCGTCACCCCTTCGGGTTCCTGGCTCAAGGGGATGATGTGTTCGACCTTGCCGCTGGCAATGTGGATGACGCTGGCGGTCTTCACGTCCTCATTGGAGACATACAGCCGACTACCATCCTTGCTGAGGGCAAATTCCTCCGGATCGGAACCGGACTTGATCTTGCCCGTGATTCGATGGGTCGCGACGTCGACCACGCCGATGCCGTCGGCAGATTTGTCGGCGTTGGGCGCATCGTCATCATCGTCTTGCCGCTTCTTGAAGATCGGATTGCCCTGGGCGTCAAGTTGCGGCGGATCTTCCGCCGGGGTTCCGCTGAGCGCGACATAGATCGTGCGGCCGTCCGGGCTGGCGTGGATGCCGCGCGGGCGCTTGCCAACTGGAATGTTCGCGACCACCGAAAAAGTAGCGCCGTCAATGACGGTCACATCACCCGACCGCTCGTTCGAAACGAAAATCTGATATCCCCCGGCCGACTCGGCCCGACCCGCAAGGGGACAGGACAACATCCCGAGCATGCACAGAGAAAAAACGAAGCTGGCCTTGCGGGCCAGGGGATGATTCATGCTTGTCTCCTGCCTGTCGACTTCAATCTGAATACCGTGCGGCATTGCGTGGATCCTGCAAGATCCTTTCACCCAGGCGCGCCAGTTGGACCGCGGATTCTGCGCCGAATTTCTGGCGAATGATGGATTGATGGTTGGCCACGGTCTTGGGATTGAGGTTCATCCGCTCCGCAATGTCCTTGACCGACAGACCCTCTACCAGGAGTCGCAGGATTTCGAATTCGCGGGTGGACAGCTCGCCCAGGGGATCGTGCTTGGAGACCTGTTGGATGGCCAGTACTTGTGCAATATCGGGACTGAGGTATTTTCCACCTGCAGCCACCGCATGCACCGCCTCCACCAGCACGTTGGGCGCGCTGGCCTTGGTCACGTAGCCGCTGGCGCCGGCCCGCATGCTGCGATCGGCATAGATGGCCTCTTCGTACATGCTGAACATGAGGACGCGGGAGGTGGGCCGGCTTTGGCGCATGCGGCGCAGAGCTTCAATGCCGCTGATTCCCGGCAGCGCAATATCCATGACCACCACGTCGGGATTGAGCTGTTCCAGCTGCTGCAGCGCCGCTTCGGCGGTGTCGCTCTCACCGATGACGATGATCTGGCCGCCTTCCTCCAGCAGCCGCCGGTAGCCCTCGCGTACGACCGCATGGTCGTCAACCAAAAGCACCGTCAATTGTTCCTGGTGTCCGGAGGATGTCATTGGCGGGCAGATGCCGGCAAGGTCACGGCAATGCGAAAGCCACTCTGCGGGGCGGTGGCCACCGCAAACGTGCCGCCCAGCATTTGCACGCGCTCGCGCATGCTGTTGAGTCCGAATCCTGGGCGGTAGGGTTGGATGTCGGCGCCGCGGCCGTCATCACCTATCTCAACGGTGATCCGCCCTGCGGCGCCGTGATCGCCTTGCGCCTTGAGGCGCACTTCCACGTGGCGGGCGCCAGAATGCTTGGAAGCATTGGTCAGCCCTTCCTGCACCAGCCGATACAGCGTCAGGGTTGCAAGTTCCCCCAAGCCATCGAAATCTCCATCCAGGGACAGCACTACGGTGGTGTCCGGCATGCGCTGCCGCCAGTGGGTCACGCATTGGTCGAGCGCCGCTTCCAAGCCCAGTTCATCGAGCCCGGCAGGACGAAGTCGCCGGACCATGTCGCTTACCACTGCGTGCATGTGATTGACGGCTTCCACAATCCTTGCTGCACCCGGCCGGGACGTGTTGCAGGTGCAGTCCGCGTTGCGCTGGATGGCCACGGCGTCGAGCTTGATCGCGTTGGTGTATTGCCCCAGCTCGTCGTGCAGTTCGCGCGCCAGGTGCTTCTGCGTGGACTCCTGCAGCCATACATGCTGCTGTGTTAAGCGGCGGTTCTCAGCCAGTACCTGAGCCAGATCTGCCTCGGCGCGCCTGCGGGCGCGCAGCTCAGTGCGCGCCAGGGAATATCTGCGAATCGAGAACCACACGAGACCCAGGGTCAGGGTGAGGGCGACCGTGGGCCATTCGTCCAGCTGGTAGCCCTCCCAGTGACGCGTGAAGGCATAAAGGCGCTCGTTGAGCTCGAAGTGGCCCGCGAGAAAGCCGATTACTGCAACCAGCCCAAGCACGACAAACGCGTCGCGGCGCGCCGATTGGCGCGCTGGCGGCTCTATCTGGTCGTCGACGGACAAAGACATTGGTTGGGCTACCTTGGGAAGAATTCCCGAAAACCCCGGGAAGTCTTCTCTGGCCTTGCACTCCGGGGTCGGGAAGACTCCGCGTCCCGGCATATTAATCCAATGCAGATCTTGCGGAGAAAGCAAACTGAACCGACCGGCCGCAATGAGGGCGCGCGTTGCAGCTGCCAGTGTCATGGCATTGCTGGCGCCCGTCGCGCGTGCGGCGGAGCCAGATGCGGCGCTGGAGACCGTCGTGGTCGTCGGCAATACACCGTTGCCCGGTTCGGAGCTGGAGATTGACCGGATCCCCGCGCCGGTCCAAACGGCTACCGCGCAAGACATTGACCGCTTGCATGCGCTGGATCTGACCTCGTACCTGAACCGCGCCCTTGGCAGCGTGTACGTCAACGACATGCAGAACAATCCGCTGCAGCCGGACGTCAACTATCGCGGCTATACCGCCTCACCCCTGCTGGGGACCCCGCAGGGACTCTCGGTCTACATGGATGGAGTGCGGCTAAACCAGCCCTTCGGCGATGTCGTCAGCTGGGATCTCATCCCGCGACAGGCAATCGCCAGCCTGACTCTGATTCCGGGATCGAATCCCGTGTTTGGGCTCAACACGCTGGGCGGCGCGCTTGCATTGCGTACCAAGGATGGCTACAGCGATCCGGGCCTGTCACTGGGGGTCAACTATGGATCGCACGATCGCCTGGCAATCGAGGCCGAACTCGGCGGGCACGCAGACGGTGGCCTCTACTGGTACGGCGCTGCCAACAGGTTCAAGGAGGATGGCTGGCGCAATTCCTCGGCCAGCGACGCGACACAGGCCTTCGGCAAGCTGGGTTTGCGCAATGCCGCAGGCAACGTCTCGCTGTCAGCGTCCTATGCGGATACCGACCTGAACGGTAATGGACTGCAGGAGCAGCAGTTCATCATCCATGACTACGCAAGCATCTACACCAAGCCGGACAATACCCGTAACACGTCGTACCTGCTCAACCTAGTGGCGACCACCAAAGTCAGCGATACGATTTCGGTGTCGGGCAACGTGTTCTACCGCAACATTCAGACCCATACCCTCAACGCGGACGTCAACGATGACTCTCTCGGGCAATGGCTATACCAGCCAAACGCGGTTGAACAGGCGGCCCTTGCCGCGGCAGGGTATACGGGTTATCCAACCAGTGGCGAGACACAGGCCAATACGCCGTTTCCGTTCTGGCGCTGCATTGCCAACATTCTGCTCAACAGCGAACCCAACCAGCAGTGCAACGGATTGTACAATCGCACCGCTACCGACCAGCACGATGCCGGATTCAATGCGCAGGTGGCGCTCGAGCCGGAGTTATGGGGTCGCGACAATCACCTGGTTGCCGGCGCGGGCGAAGTCCGCACCAGTTCCCACTTCACCCAGTCCTCCCAGTTCGGGTATCTGGTGCCGGATCGCGGGGTCGAGCTGGTCGCCGGCCCGGGTGCGTTCGCCGATGGCAGTCAGGATTCCGCAAATGCCTTTGATGCTCGCGTTGACCTGCACGGGACAAGCAGCACGCTCAGCCTGTTCCTGACCGATACATTGCAGTTGTCATCGATGGTCGCGTTGACAGTCTCCGGTCGCTACGACCGCACCGACTTGGTGAGCACCGATGCGCTCACGCCAGAAGGCGATCCAGGTTCACTATCTGGCAGGCATGTATTCAAGCGTATCAATCCCGCTGCGGGCCTGACCGTGACGCCTGCCGAGACCTTTACCGCCTACCTTGGCTACACGGAAGGCAGTCGCGCGCCATCGGTAATCGAGCTGGGCTGCGCGGACCCGGCAAATCCGTGCAAGCTGCCGAATTCGATGGCCGGCGATCCGCCGTTGGACCAGGTGGTAACCCGTACCTATGAGGCGGGCGTGAGGGGGCTCTTTGCGCGAACTGCCCGCTGGAACCTCGGGGTGTTTCGCGCCGACAATCGCGACGACATCCTGTTTGTGGCCGATGAGCAGTCAGGTTTCGGCTACTTCAAGAACTTTGGCCAGACTCGGCGACAAGGTGTGGAGGCAGGGGTCAGCAGCCGCATAGGTCCCCTCACTGTCGGTGCCAATTACACCTACCTGGATGCCACATACCGATCCGCGGAAGAAATCGGCGGTGTGGGCAACAGCGCCAACGACGAGGGGGCCGGCTTCGCGGGGTCTATCAAGATCGAGCCTGGTGACAAGATTCCACTGGTTCCCAGCCATATCCTCAAGGTGGTGATGGATTGGCAGATCGTGCCCCTGTTCTCGGTCAATGCCGATGCTATGAACGTTGCCGGTTCCTATTCACGCGGCAACGAGAACAATGAGCACCTTTCCGATGGTGTCTATTACCTTGGTCCAGGCCGGACCGGGGGCTACACCGTTGTAAACCTGGGCGCCGAGTTGCGGCCCATGCCGGTGCTGAAGGTCTTTGCGCAGGTTAACAATGTCCTGGATCACCAATACTTCACAGGGTCGCAGCTGGGATTGACGGGGTTCAATGCTGCCGGCAACTTCGTGGCGCAACCCTTTGCCGGGCCTCTCGTGGGCGGCGAGCGACCCTTGCTGGGGTCGACATTCTACGCACCGGGCGCGCCGCGAAGCTTCTGGGTGGGAATCAAATACGCGCTGTCACTCGGCGGGCCGCGATAAACCAACAGCAGCGGCCATTTTCTCTGGCGACCCTTCAAGCCCCGCCATCCTGGCCAACGAGCCACGTGGCTTCATTTCGAACACACTCTCCACACTGGTGTAGTCGTGATAGCCGAGGCGTGCCAGGGGGCGGATGCGCTGCACATCCACCCGGCCATCGGCGCGCAGGAAGGCGTCATCGATATGCATGGCCACGACGGTGCCGAAGATGACATCGACGGTGCCGGTTGGAGTGTTGCCCTCCAGATGCAAGGCCTGCAGGCGCCGACATTCGAATTGCACGGGTGCGGCGGCGACGCGCGGCGGACGTACCAGTCGCGATGGCGACTTTTCAAGTTTCGCGTACGCGAACTCATCCACCGATGCCGGCAGCTCCTCGGAGGTCAGGTTGACCTGTTCGCGCAGCGCCCAAGTCGCCATATTCCAGACAAACTCACCGCTGGCCTCCACATTGACGACGGTGTCCTTGCGCTGGCCGCGACTGTTGAGGTTGGCGCTGAACATCAATGTAGGCGGGTCGTAGCTGATCATCTGGAACTGGCTAAACGGCGCCAGATTGTCGATGCCATCGGGGCCGGTGGTGGAAATCCAGCCAATAGGGCGCGGCACAATGCAAGCCTTGAAAGGGTTGAACGGCAGCCCGTGTGGCGTTCGGCCGGGTTCGTAGTACATGAGTTGGCACGTCCGGGGCAAAGGGTAGTGTTTTGACGCGTGGCGGCACAAAATAGCCCGCAATTCGAAAACGGGGAAGCCTCATGAATGTTCGCCTCTTTACCTGCTGCGCCGCTGTGCTGGCACTGGTGGCCTGTGCCCCCAAGGTTGCAACGCCGCCGGTGGTCGACAATCCCGTGGGGCCGCGCGCCCAGGTGGATGAGGCGCGCATGCAGGCCGTAAACGAGGCTGCCAACGTGGGCCAGTGGCTGTCGCATGGGCGCGATTACAGTGAACAGCGATTCAGTCCGTTGACCACGGTGTCAGCGCAGAACGTCGGGCAGCTGGGCCTGGCCTGGTTTGCCGACTTCGACACCCGGCGCGGGCAGGAGTCCACGCCGTTGGTCATCGATGGGTCGCTGTACGTGACTACGGCGTGGAGCAAGGTGTACGCCTTCGACGCCAAGAGCGGCAAGCTGCTGTGGAAGTATGATCCCAAGGTGCCGGGCGAGTGGGCGGTCAACGCCTGCTGTGACGTAGTCAATCGCGGTGTGGCCGCCTGGCAAGGGAAGCTGTACCTGGCCACTGTGGACGCGCGGCTGATCGCGCTGGACGCGGCCACCGGCAAGGTGATCTGGGACGTCCTGACCATTGATCCGGGCAAGCCGTATGCGATCACCGGCGCCCCGCGGGTCGCCAAGGGCAAAGTGCTGATCGGGCAGGGCGGCTCGGAGTTCAGCCAGCGCGGCTACGTCTCCGCGTACGACGCACAGACTGGCAAGCTCGACTGGCGCTGGTATGTCGTGCCCGGCAATCCGGCCAACGGATTCGAGACGCCTGAACTTGCAGCCGCGGCAAAGACCTGGAACGGGCAGTGGTGGAAGACCGGTGGTGGCGGGGCTCCGTGGGACTCGATCATCTATGACCCGGAAACCAATTACGTTCTGGTAGGTACCGGCAATGGTGCGCCGTGGCCTGCCGCGATTCGCTCCCCGGGAGATGGCGATCAGCTGTATCTGTCTTCGATAGTTGCGCTGGATCTGGATACCGGTAAGTACGTCTGGCATTACCAGGCTTCGCCCAACGAGAGCTGGGACTACGACAACACTTCCCAGATGATGACGGCGAATCTTGACATCGGTGGCCAGAAGCATCACGTGGTCATGCAGGCGCCCAAGAACGGATTCTTCTACGTGCTCGATGCCAAGAGCGGCAAGCTGCTGTCGGCCGAGCCCTATGTGCAAGGCATTACCTGGGCCAAAGGAATAGACAAGAAGACCGGTCGCCCCATCGTCAATCCGGAGGACAACTACGGCAAGACCGGCAAGGGCGCGCTGGTCAGTCCCTACTATGGCGGTGCGCATAACTGGGTGCCGATCTCCTTCAGTCCGGCCACCGGGCTGGTCTATATCCCCGTGACGCAAAGCAGCTACGCCTACGTGGCCACCCATGAGGATGACAATCCCATGGGCCAGAAGCTGTCCATCAGCTTCAAGGGCAACCAGGACATGATGAGCAGGATCAAGACCCCGCCGGTGAGCCTGGGCTACCTTGTGGCGTGGGATCCGGTGGCGCAGAAGGAACGATGGCGCGCACCTGTTGCAGGGGAAGCTGGCCGCAGCGGTGGCACGCTGGCGACCGCTGCAGGGCTGGTCTTCGCGGGCAATTCCAACAATGAGTTTGCTGCCTACCGTGCAGACACGGGCGAAAAGCTGTGGCGGACCGATACGCAGACGGGCACGCTGGCAGGGCCAGTCACGTATGAAGTCGATGGTGAGCAGTACGTGGCCGTGGTGGGCGGATTCCGTCAGACCGGCAGCTACTACGCGCCCAACTATTCGCGGTTGCTGGTATACAAGCTGGGCGCCACCAACAAGCTGCCTCCCGAGGTGCCGTTCCCGGCGCAGCCGCTCAATCCACCGGCGGCATTTGGCACGCCCGATACATTGAGCCATGGTCAGGAGGTCTACGGGCGCTTCTGCAGCACCTGCCACGGATCGGATGGCCTGAGCCGGGGCATGTTCCCAGACCTTCGCTACAGCGGTGCGCTGGGCAGTGCCAGTGCGTTCAAGGCAATCGTGATCGATGGGGCATTGACCCAAAATGGCATGGTGTCGTTTGCCAAGGGTATCAGTGCCGCCGACGCCGAGGCCGTCAGGGCCTACGTGGTGTCTCGGGCAATCGAGGCCAAAAACAGCGCACCACCCCCGGCTGCGCCACCCAGTCCCCCGGTTGCGCCTGCCGCACAACCGCACGCCGGCTGAATGACACGATGAACCGCTGGTTGCCGTTGCGGGCCGGCCCTTGCTTCCCTAGACTACCGCGCCTGCTGTGGGGCGGTAGCTCAGTTGGGAGAGCGTCGCGTTCGCAATGCGAAGGTCGAGGGTTCGATCCCGTCCAAGGCCAGCTATCGTTGATGCCATGAAGCCCGCGATCCTTAGCGTTCCGGACATAATGGGCGGCACGCCGTGCTTTGCCGGTACGCGAGTGCCGTTCCAGACGCTGCTGGACTTCCTCGAGGCCGGCGACCCCCTGGACGAATTCCTTGAGAACTTTCCCAGTGTCACGCGCGAAATGGCGGTAGCGGCCCTTCAGCAAGCTGGAGATTTGGCTCTCGCCCATGCGCGTGTTGCTTGACGAGTGCGTCCCCAAGCGCCTGGGTAAAGAGCTTCCCGAGCACGACGTAGTCACTGTCGTGGAAATGGGCTGGTCCGGAATCGACGAACGGCAAGCTTCTTGCCTTGGCAGCGACCGAGTTCGATTGGCTCCTCACCGTTGATTCCAACATCGAGAACCAGCAACACCTTCCCAGCTTGCCCATTGCCATCTTGCTGGTCAGGGCGGTGAGAAATGACCTCCATTCGCTACCAAGCTCTGGCTCCTGAGATAAGGCGGGCTCTGGCTGAACTTGAAGGCATTACACTTTCAAGCCATCGGCGCATAACAATCACGCGCAGGGCTGCGTGCTGGAAACCGTTCTATGTCACGGCTAATACTTCAGCAGACTCGATTGCTCCTTCCGCCGCAGAAATGTCCGAGGGTAACTTTGAGGGTAAGATGGAAATTGGAAATCGGAAAAGGTATTGAAAACCAGAAAGTTAGATCACGAATGAGAGGGACTTCCGCTCCACCATTTTTTTCCGTTGCTGTTCTTGTCGCTTCTCCTGTCGGCAGCCTCCGTGGCGTCGCCGGCGACATCCACCTGGGAGCAGGTGCGCACGCGAGGTGTACTGCGCATCGGCACAACCGGCGACTACGCACCTTATTCGAATTTGGATGCCCGCACCGGTGAGTATGTCGGTGCAGATATTGCCCTGGCGCGGCGCCTGGCACTGGAACTTGGGTTGCGTGCCGAGTTCGTTCCCACCACCTGGAAGACCCTGTTGGCGGATGCGACCGCTGATCGCTTTGATGTCGCGGTGGGCGGGATTTCGATAACGCCAGAGCGGGAGCGCACCCAGTTGTTCTCGCAGGCGTACTCGACGGACTTCAAGGTGCCCCTGACCCGATGTGGCGAGGAGCTGCGATTTGACACCCGCGCCAAGATCAACCGGCCAGATACGCGATTGATCGAGAATGCCGGTGGTACCAACGAACAATTCGCGCGCGCCCAGTTGCCGGCCGCTTCGCTGACGATTCACCCGGACAATCGCACGGTGTTCGATGAAATTGTGGCGCGGCGCGCCGACGTGATGGTCACCGACGCCGTAGAGGCGCAACTTCAGGCCGTTGCGGGCAAGGGATTGTGCCAGGCCAGCAGGACCACCAAGTGGGCACCTGCGCACAAGGCAATTATGCTGGCGCCAGATCCGGCATTCAAAAATCAGATCAATCGTGCTCTCGACAGGATGGATATGACACAAGCCTACGCACGCCTGCGTGCCCAGTGGATGGAAAACGAGCGCCTGGCAGGGAGTGCAGAACTTCCATCGGCGAGGCTCGCGCGACTGATCGACCTGCGTCTGGCGCTCATGACTGAGGTGGCGCGATGGAAATGGAACCGCAAGGTTGCCATCGAGGACCTGCCCCGCGAGCGCGCGCAGCTGGACTTATTGCGCTCCCGCGGTATCGCTTTGGGTATTGACGCGGCGCTGATCGAACGAGTCTTCAGCGCGCAGGTCAGTGCGGCAAAGGTCCTGCAGACGCAGCTGTTCGAGCGCTGGCGGCGCGAGGACATTGGCCAGTTTGCCGGGGTATTGGACCTGGAAAAGGACTTGCGACCCCAGATTGATAAAGTGACGGCAGACATCCTGGCGATGCTCGGGAAATGGGATGGGAGCGCGTCACCCCGCGGCAGCCTCGGGGCCTTTACCATGGGGCCCATCAGTGACCGGGCGCTCGATACAGCCCTGCAGCCGCTTCTCGAGGGCGCGCGACCATGAACTGCGACGATTAACGGTCCGGGTGTCGGACGAGCCCGGTCAGGCCATCAGCGCGCGAACTGCCCAGAGACCCAGGAATGCCGCGGCCAGCGAAACTCCGACGTGCAGGGCAATGGTTCCGCCGGCCAGCACGGGCCGTCCTGATTCGAACATTGCCAGCACTTCAAGGGCAAACGACGAGAATGTCGTGAGGCCACCCAGAAAGCCCGTGATCAGCAAGAGGCGCAGCGTTGGATCGAATGCCGGACGTGCCATCAGCAAGCCGACCAATGCGCCGGCAATGCCGCAACCAAGCACGTTGGCCACCAGGGTGCCAAGGGGCAGGGCGACCACCAGCGGATTCAGTACCACCGACAGCAGGTAGCGGGCGACGCCGCCGACCCCGGCGCCGGCAAAGACAAGTGTCACGGGATGTATACGCATAAGTACGGGTATCATTGCCGCCGCGCGATGCAGTAGCAACCGCTGCGCAAACTATTCATGCCCCGGTAGCTCAGTGGATAGAGCACTCGCCTCCTAAGCGAGGGGTCGCAGGTTCAACTCCTGCCCGGGGCACCAGATGAGCTTGGTGCAGACTAATTAGCGCCCTCACGTACCCCATTAGCATATGGGGTTGAGTTCAGTGGCTAATCGCGAAGAATTGCGCGCCAATGACCGGACCTCGCGGCGGCCCGCGCCCGGGAACCTGCGGCTGAGACGCCCCCTGCGCGGGCTCTGGCGCGGGACCGTACTCAATGGCAAGCAAATAGGCCACATGCTTCACGGTATCGACCGAGACGGTCTTTGCGCCCACCGCAGTCGGAACTGTAGCCACCACTGTGTATTTGTTCGGCGAATCCTCGTGCACAACCGTAATATTGCCGTCCCTACCGGCAGGGATGTAGATCAGCTTCTCGGCCGGATCCCATCCCAGCGCATCCACGCCTTCACCGTTGGCTATGGTGGCAACGATCTTTCCGGAATTGGCATCCAGCGCGACCGAGGTCTTGCTGCAGCCCGCAAAGATACGTTTTGTCTTTTGATCATAGGCGATTCCGGTAGGTCCCTCGCACGGCGCCAGCGGCCAGGATGTGATTGCCTTCATGGTCTTTTGGTCGATGACCTGCATCGTGCTCGTGCCCTCGTTGTTAACGAAGATCTTGCCGTTGCCATCAGTCGCAGCGCCCTCCGGGGCATTTCCTTCCAGTTCTGCCGTGCCCGTGATGGCGCCGGTCTTTGCGTCGATAGCTGTGACCGTTCCAATCGGCCGGCTGTGGTTCGTGAGGATGATGCGATCCGAATGGTCGTCATACATGATTCCGTCCAACCCACCTGATGGAACGCTGATCTTAATGATCACTGCGAGCGTCTTGAGATCAAACATCGTGACGGTTGAATCGCCGCCATTGGTAATAAAGCCGTGATTCCATTTCGGGGCCAGTGCAATGCCATGCACGCGTGGCGTATCTGGGATGTCTCCGAGGACCTTGCCCGTTGGTCCATCTAGCACCATTACATGGGTGCCTCGCGATACAAACACGCGGCCGGTACCAGGCTCTGCCGTTAGATAGTCCGTGCCACCCTCGCCGCCGACGCTGAACTTTGTGACCTTGAAAGTTTGCGCATGACTTACGTTTGAAAGGGCGAGCGCGAAAACGGTGAGCAGGACGGGAGCATTCAGAAGGCGATTGGACATGGCAAGACCCTCTTGTAGTCGCCGGGCGCCCAGAACGGGCGGAGCGATATCTTAGCCTTTTGGCTGCGCACCAGTGGCAGTCAGTCAGTAAGCATAAAAATGGCCGTCAGAGGGAAAATCGCCGACGCGGGCCGCAAGCCGGAGCCGGCAAGGCGCCTCGACGTAGGCGGAGATCATCTTGTTTGCGACGCATCGCAGGGGAGATTTCAACGTAAAGACCTCCTCCTGCGAACCTCGGTTGGCTGAAGGCTGGCGCACTCGCTATTTCGCTACGCAAGGCTAGCTGAAGCTGTGCACTTGAAGCGGTTCTTATCAATCTTCAGAGCTCGGATGCGGGACTCCAGAGTGGAGGCAGGCAGTTGAAGTTGAACCGCCGCACCGGATGGCCCGGATGCCAGCGCATGCGCATAGCCACCTGTCCTGCGCGGGGAAGCTGCCGCCTGTGACGCATTGCGCGTTTCCCGTCAGGGGCTGAATCTACAATTGCGCAGTGTTGTCAGGAGGGCGGGCCATGCGCAATCTCACTCCCGGATTTCTGCTTTTCGTCGCCCTCTC
Source organism: uncultured Pseudomonadota bacterium (assembly GCA_963726085.1). Lineage (GTDB taxonomy): Bacteria > Pseudomonadota > Gammaproteobacteria > Steroidobacterales > Steroidobacteraceae > ZC4RG30. The sequence continues at coordinate 119,636 of CAVSAR010000001.1, forward strand.
GACCTGCGCCGTGGCAGGTCAGCACCCGAAGGCGGGGGCCGATCAGCCCAGTAGCCACGATTCAAATGTCACCGTGGCATTTACAAGCGGGCAGCGCGATGCCGTGCAGGGGTACTTCGTCGAGCAGCACGGCAAGGGCAAGTGCCCCCCCGGTCTGGCCAAAAAGGGCAACGGATGCCTACCGCCAGGGCAGGCCAAAAAACGGTACAGCGTGGGCCAGTCGTTGCAATCGGGAATTACGGTGCAGGCTGTGCCCACCGACCTGTCACGGCGATTGGGGCCGCCTCCTTCCGGCTACGTTTATGGTGTGGTCGATGGCGACCTGGTAAAGCTCGTGGTTGGCAGCCTGCTTGTCGTGGACGCCATAGAAGCCCTGACCAGATGACCTGCGGACTGGACTGAGCATGGGCTGACGGGGGTCCTGGTCCCTGTCGGCGCAATGCAAAAACGGCTAGTCAGTGCCGCACCGGCCCCGTCTTCGGCAACGACACCTGGTGCCTGCGACCACTAGCCCCATCAGGGGTGCAATCAATTCCTGGGCCAGTTCCGGTAGCAGGCCGGATCGCCATAGGCGAGGAATTCCGGATTCAGGAAGCTGGCCTTGGTGTTGTAAGTCAGCGCGTGGCCATCTGACAGCCGCACCACCTGTCCACCGGCCGCCTCTACCACCGCCTGGCCGGCAGCGATATCCCATTCCGAGGTGGGTCCCAGTCGCGGGTAAAGATCCGCTGAGCCATCGGCAACTAGGCACAGCTTGAGGGAGCTGCCAGCCGGCTTGATTTCATGCGGACCCAGCGCATCCAGAGCCTTGCCCAGTGCAGGATTGCCATGCGAGCGGCTGCCCACGACGCGCAACGGCGGCTTGGCGACCCGCCGCACAACGATATTCATTCGCCCGCGTCCACCGGTGTCGCGCCAGGCGCCGACCCCTGGAATGCCGCTATACGTAGTATCAGTGACAGGTACGTGCACCACGCCCATCTCCGGCCTGTGTCCGGAAATGAGGGCGATGTTCACGGTGAACTCGCCGTTTCGCGAGACGAACTCCTTGGTGCCATCCAGTGGGTCCACCAGCCAGTAGCGGGACCAGGTGCTGCGTTCGCCGAACGGAATCTCCACGGATTCCTCGGACAGCACCGGGATGTCAGGCGTCAGCTCGCGCAGCGCCGCGACTATCAGCCGGTGCGCGCGCAGATCCGCTTCGGTGAGCGGCGAGTTATCTGCCTTGGGATGGGATTCAAAGTCAGTGCCATAGATCTCAAGGATCTCCCTGCCGGCCTGCTGCGCGATCTTCTCGACCCAAGCCAGCAGGTCAGAGGCTGGCGAAGGGAGTGCCATACGGATAACCAATGATATCGGCCTTGTCGAGCGCGGCGATGATGCTGTCGGCGGCCTGTTCGGAACTGGTGCTGCTGGTATCGATCCGGATCTCGGGATTCTCCGGGCGCTCATACGGCGAATCGATGCCGGTGAAATTCCTAAGCTCCCCGCGCCGGGCCTTGGCGTACAGGCCCTTTGGATCGCGCTTCTCGGCCTCGGCAAGGGGCGTGTCGATGAACACTTCGAGGAATTCGCCCGGCCCCAGCAGCTCGCGCGCGGCGCGCCGCTCAGAGCGAAATGGCGAGATGAACGACACCAGCACAATCAGGCCGGCGTCGACCATGAGCTTCGATACCTCACCCACACGGCGGATGTTTTCCACGCGATCAGCGTCGGTAAAGCCCAGGTCCTTGTTGAGCCCGTGGCGCACATTGTCGCCGTCCAGGACGTAGGTGTGCCGGCCCAGCGCGTGCAGGCGCTTTTCGACCAGGTTGGCAATCGTCGACTTGCCAGATCCGGATAATCCCGTGAACCAAAGTACGCAGGCACGCTGGCCCTTGAGTTGCGCGCGCGCCTGGCGGTTCACGTCCAGCGCCTGCCAGTGGATGTTGTCGGCACGCCGCAGGGCAAACTGCAGCAGTCCGGCGCCCACCGTGTCATTGCTGAGCTTGTCAATCAGAATAAAGCCGCCGGTCTCGCGGTTGTCTGAGTACGGGTCAAAGGCGATCGGGCGGTCGATGCTGATATTGCAGACGCCGATTTCGTTGAGATCCAGCTGCTTGGCGGCCAGGTGCTCGAGGGTATTCACGTTCACCTTGTAGCGCGGCGAGGTGATGCTGGCGCCCACGGTGCGTGTGCCCACCTTCATCAGGTACTGCCGTCCGGGCAGCATGGGGTCCTCGTGCATCCAGATCAGCGTCGCCTGGAACTGGTCGGCGACGCTGGCCGCCTCGGCGGCGGTGGTGAGCAGGTCGCCGCGCGACACGTCGATCTCGCGATCCAGCGTCAACGTGACGGACTGTCCGGCCACGGCCCGAGGCAGGTCACCGTCGAAGGTAACGATTCGCGCAACTTTGGCTTCCTGACCGGAGGGCAGGGTACGAATGCGATCACCGGCGGCGATGTGCCCGCTGCTGATGCGGCCGGCAAACCCTCGGAAGTCCTGATTGGGGCGATTGACCCACTGCACCGGCATGCGAAACGGCGCGCTGCGCACGGTGTTCTCGACCTCGACTGTCTCCAGATGCTGCATCAGCACCGGGCCGGTGTACCAGGGCATGGCCTGGCTCCGGCTGGTGATGTTGTCACCGCGCAGCGCCGACACCGGGATGCAGACGATATTCTCCAGACCGACCTGGGTGGCGAATTCCCGATAGGCCGCTTCGATGGCATCGAAGGTGGACCGGGAATAGTCAACCGCGTCCATCTTGTTGATGGCCAGCACCACGTGCCGGATGCCCAGCAGCGACACGATGTAGCTGTGGCGGCGGGTCTGGGTCAACACGCCTTTGCGTGCGTCGATGAGGATGATGGCCAGCTCCGCTGTGGAGGCGCCGGTCACCATGTTGCGCGTGTACTGCTCATGGCCGGGGGTGTCCGCGACGATGAACTTGCGGCGATCAGTGGAGAAAAAGCGGTAGGCGACATCGATGGTGATGCCTTGCTCGCGTTCCGCAGCAAGGCCGTCCACCAGCAGGGCCAGGTCCAGCTCATCGCCCTGGGTGCCAACCTTCTTCGAGTCGGCCTCCAGCGCCGCCAGCTGGTCCTCGTAGACCAGCTTGGACTCGTACAGGAGTCGGCCGATCAGCGTGCTCTTGCCGTCATCGACGCTGCCGCAGGTTATGAAGCGCAGCAGGCTCTTGTTCTCGTGCGTTTGCAGGTAGGTCAGGATGTCCTGGCCGGACAGGTCGATGCTGTGGGCCATCAGAAGTACCCTTCCTGCTTCTTCTTCTCCATCGAGCCGGACGAGTCGTGGTCGATGACCCGCCCTTCGCGCTCGGAACTGGTGGCCAGAAGCATTTCCTGGATCACTTCAGGCAGCGTGTCCGCTTCGCTTTCGATTGCGCCGGTCAGCGGATAGCAGCCCAGCGTGCGAAACCGCACGCTGCGCAGCTGCGGCTGCTCACCCGGCTTCAGGGGCATGCGTGCGTCATCGACCATGAGCAAAGTACCGTCGCGCTCCACCACCGGGCGCTTGGCCGCGAAGTACAGCGGCACGATGGGGATGCCCTGCTGGTAGATGTACTGCCAGATGTCCAGTTCCGTCCAGTTGGACAGCGGAAACACCCGCAGGCTTTCGCCCTTGTGTTTGCGGGCGTTATAGACCTGCCACAATTCGGGACGCTGCCGCTTCGGATCCCATCGATGCTGCGCTGAACGGAACGAGAAGATGCGCTCCTTGGCGCGGGATTTCTCCTCGTCGCGACGCGCGCCGCCAAAGGCCGCATCGAAGCCGTACTTGTCCAGGGCCTGGCGCAGCGCTTGGGTCTTCATGACGTCGGTGTGCACGGCCGAGCCGTGCGTGAACGGCCCGATGCCCTGCGCCAGGCCTTCCGGGTTGGAATAGACCAGCAATTCCAGGCCCAGGCGCCGGACCGTCTCGTCCCGGAACTGGATCATCTCGCGGAATTTCCAGGTCGTGTCGACGTGCAGCAGCGGGAAGGGCGGCTTTGCCGGATGAAACGCCTTGAGGGCAAGGTGCAGCATTACCGAGCTGTCCTTGCCAATCGAATACAGCATTACCGGTCTTTCACACTCAGCCACCACCTCGCGCATGATGTGGATGGCCTCGGCCTCCAGTTGCTGCAGATGGGTCAGGTTCGGTGTGGGGCTAAGGTTCGACATAGGGACTTCGCGGGTGGCCGCGAAGTCTAGCAGAGCCCCTCCGGATTGCCGCCCCCGGGCCGCTGCCTGGCCGTAAGTGAGATCCAGGTCACTCGCCTTCGGGCTGCCCCTGTCAGACTAGCCCTGGAATCGGAGGACGCCCGGATCTCACCCCCCAACGACATCGAACGGCGCAATGGCGAAGAGCGGCGGCGCAGTCCCTTTCGCGCAATCTGGTTCGGCCACCGGGCTGGTCGGCGCCGCAATCCGCGGCGCGACCGCGAACAACACCCCGTGGCCGTTGACTGGCACAAGTCGCATTGGCTGGGCGTCGTGATCGTGATCCTGCTGCTGTCAGCGGCGGATGCACTGCTGACCCTGACTTTACTGCAGCACGGTGCCTACGAGGCCAACCCGCTGATGGCGCCGCTGGTCGCCGGCAGCGGGGGCTGGTTCGCGATGTGGAAGGTGGGGTTGACCACGGCAGGAGTGGTGGTACTGGTCCTGTTGTCAAGGTACCGGCTATTCGGCCGAGTGCGCGTGGGGGCGCTGCTGTACGTGGTGCTGGCCCTGTACGTGGCCCTGATCTCGTATGAATGGTCGCTGCTGCACAGGATTGGGGCGCGCGTGGCTCAAGTTCATTTCTTATCCGGGGCCCATGCCTTAAACTAGCGCCCGTCACGTCACGTCCTGTACGGATTCATGAATCAACAGCAAGGTTCGGGCGCAGCGGGTGGTGAACTCGCGCGGCAAACGGCCAGCACACCCCTATCGGGCAGCAATTCGACTTACGTCGAAGACCTGTTTGAGCGCTACCTTGCCGGTGAAGCGGTGCCGGAGGACTGGCAGCGCTACTTCATCATCCTGGCCGCCAGTCGGACCGATACCGCGCATGGCCCCATCGTCCGCGCGCTGGCCGAGCGTGCCCAGCAGCCAAGGAAGTTTGCCGCGCCGCTGAACGGCTCGGTGCAGAGCGAAAAGCAGGCCGCGGTATCCAGGCTCATCCAGATCTACACCAATCGCGGCCACCTGATCGCCAAGGTGGATCCGCTGGGGCTCATGAAGCGCGGCAAGCCGCGCGTAATGGACCTCGACTATATGGGTCTGAGCGAATCGGACCTGGACACGGAGTTCTTTACCGCCAGCCGCACCGATGCCGTGCCACGGCGCGCGCGCCTGCGCGAAATCATTGCGCTGCTGGAGAACGTGTTCGCCGGCCCGATCGGCGCAGAGTTCGCGCACGTGTCGGATACCGACGAGCGGCTGTGGCTGCAGGATGAGTTCATGCGCGGGCGCATGCACCAGAAGTTCACCGCCGAGGAGCGGGTCGACATTCTGCGTCAGCTCACGGCGGCGGAAGGACTGGAACGCTACCTGCACACGAAATACGTCGGCCAGAAGCGCTTTTCGCTCGAAGGCGGCGATGCGCTGATACCCATGCTCAACGACTTGGTGCAGCGCGGTGGTGCTTCCGGGGTCGAGGAGTTCGTCATTGGCATGGCCCACCGCGGGCGGCTCAACGTTCTGGTAAACGTGCTGGGCAAGGCGCCCTCGGAGCTGTTCTCGGAGTTCGAGGGCAAGTACGACACCGCGCACCTCAAGGGTTCCGGTGACGTCAAGTATCACAAGGGATTCTCCGCGGATCTGCGCACCGCCGGGGGCAATGTGCACGTGGCCCTGGCCTTCAACCCGTCACACCTGGAAGTCGTGGACGCGGTGGTCGAAGGATCCGTGCGCGCCCGCCAGGAGCGTCGCGGTGACCAGGACGGCGCCCGGGTGATCCCGGTGCTGGTGCACGGCGACGCATCTTTTGCCGGGCAGGGCGTGGTGATGGAGACGCTGCAGCTGTCCCAGGCGCGCGCGTTCTGCACCGGGGGCACCATCCACCTGATTGTCAACAACCAGGTGGGGTTCACGACCAGCGACCCGCGCGATGCCCGGTCCACGATGTATTGCAGCGACGTGGCCAAGATGCTTGAGGCCCCGATCTACCACGTCAATGCCGACGACCCCGAGGCGGTGCTGTTCGTGAATCGGCAGGCCCTGGCGTACCGCCAACGCTTTCGCAAGGACGTGGTGATCGACCTGGTCTGCTACCGGCGACTGGGCCACAACGAAGCCGATGAACCGGCGGCCACCCAGCCTGTCATGTATGCGCAGATCCGCCAGCACCCGACCGCACGCCAGATCTACGCAGATCGCCTGGCTGGTGAGGGCCTACTGACAGCCGATCGCGCCAAGCAGCTCATGGACGAGTACCGGGCCGGCCTCGATGAAGGACATTCACAGGTGCCGGCATCGCTGGGCCTGATCGGCAACCAGTACACCGTGGACTGGACGCGCTTCCTGCGCAACGACTGGTCGGAGTCAACCCCGACGGCCGTCGACAAGGTGCGACTGCAGCAACTGGGCGCGCGCATCGTGGCCGTGCCTGAGGGCTTCAAGCTCAATCCGCGCGTCGAACAGGTGTATGCCAACCGCCGACGGATGCTAGCCGGTGAGCTGCCGCTGGACTGGGGCTGTGCCGAGACACTGGCCTATGCCGCGTTGCTGGAGGACGGCGTGCCGATCCGGCTGACCGGCCAGGACAGCGCACGAGGCACGTTCTTCCACCGCCATGCAGTGCTGCATGACCAGGACAGCGACGCCTGCTATACGCCACTGGAACACATCAGCCCGGGGCAGCCGAAGTTTGCGGTGACCGATTCGGTGTTATCCGAAGAGGCGGTACTGGGCTTCGAATATGGCTACTCGACCACCAACCCCGCGGCGCTGGTGATCTGGGAGGCGCAATTCGGCGATTTCGTCAACGGTGCGCAGGTGATCATCGACCAGTTCATCAGTTCCGGTGAATCCAAGTGGGGCCGCCTGTGCGGCCTGGCGCTGTTCCTGCCACACGGGTATGAAGGACAGGGTCCGGAACATTCCTCGGCGCGCCTGGAGCGGTTCCTGCAGCTGTGTGCCGAGAACAATATGCAGGTGGTGGTCCCTTCCACCCCGGCGCAGATGTTTCACATGGTGCGACGGCAGATGCTGCGCTCATTACGCAAGCCGCTGATCGTGATGACCCCCAAGAGCCTGCTACGTCACGAGCTGTCGGTTTCGTCCCTTGCTGACCTCACCGATGGCGGGTTTGCCACGGTGATCGACGAAGTGGACGACCTGCAGCCCGCGCAGGTGCAGCGCGTGGTGTTCTGCAGCGGCAAGGTGTACTTCGACCTGCTCAAGGCGCGGCGGGCGGCGGGCCTGCGCGACGTGGCACTGGTGCGTATCGAGCAGCTGTATCCGTTCCCCACCCAGGCCTATGGTGCGGCGCTGCGTCGCTATCCGCAGGCCCGGGAAGTGGTCTGGTGCCAGGAAGAGCCGCAGAACCAGGGCGCCTGGTACCAGATTCGCCATCGCCTGGAGGATGCGCTGCAGGCCGGCTTCCAGACGTTGCTGTACGCAGGCCGCGGGCACGCGGCGGCACCGGCAACGGGTATCGCCAAGCTGCATGAGACCGAACAGCGCGAGCTGGTGGAGGCCGCACTGCGCGCGGCTGCGCGCGGGGCAAGTGGACGGGATGCTTCCCGGCTGCAGACTGAGCCCCAGGTGGCGCAGCCGGCGCGCAAGACTCCCTTACTTTCAACAATGTCTGATATAGACCGTACATGACAATCGAAATCAAGGTACCAAGGCTGCCCGAGTCCGTAGCCGATGCGACGCTGGTGAGCTGGCGCAAGAAAGTCGGCGACGCCGTGGCACGGGACGAGAACCTGGCTGACCTTGAAACCGACAAGGTGGTGCTGGAAGTACCGGCGCCGGTAGCCGGCGTGCTGCGGGAGATCCGGGTTGCCGCGGGCACCACCGTGACCAGCGACCAGGTGCTTGCCGTAGTGGAAGCCGGCGCGACTGCCGCCGCAACGCCGCCCGCGGTGCCCGAGAAGGCCGCCAAGCCGCCCGCTGCGGCGCCAGGCGCCCCATCCCCGGGCGCTGAGGCCAAGCTGGGCCCTGCGGCACGGCGCGTGGTCGCCGAGACTGGCGTGGATGCTGGGTCCGTGGCCGGCAGCGGGCTGGGCGGCGCAGTGACCAAGGAGGACCTGGCCAAGGCTGCCGTGCCGGCTCGCGCGGATGCGCCGGCCGCGGCCGTGGCCGGCAGTCGCGCCGAGCGACGCGTCCCCATGACGCGGCTGCGCGCAAAGATTGCCGAGCGCCTGGTCGCCGCCCAAGCGACGCAGGCGTTGCTGACCACTTTCAATGAAGTGGACCTCCTTGCAGTGCAACAGCTTCGCGCCCGCCACAAGGACCGGTTCGAGAAAATCAACGCCGTGAAGCTGGGCTTCTCATCGTTTTTCGTCAAGGCGACCGTGGAGGCGCTCAAGCGCTTTCCCATCGTCAATGCCGCGGTGGACGGGGCGGACATCGTGTATCGGGAGTTCTACGATATTGGCGTTGCGGTTTCCACCGAGCGCGGCCTGGTCGTGCCGGTGCTGCGCGATGCCGATTCGCTGTCGTTTGCGCAGATCGAAAAGGCCGTGGCGGATTTTGCCGCGCGCGCGCGCTCCAGCCAGTTGACCATGGAAGACCTGACCGGCGGCAGCTTCAGCATCACCAATGGCGGCGTGTTCGGTTCGCTGCTGTCGACGCCCATCGTCAACGCACCGCAAAGCGCGATCCTGGGCATGCACAAGATCCAGGAACGGCCAGTGGTGGTCGACGGCCAGATCGTCATTCGACCCATGATGTACCTGGCGCTGACCTACGATCACCGGATCATCGACGGCAAGGAAGCGGTGCAGTTCCTGGTCTCCATCAAGGAGAGCCTTGAGGACCCCGGTCGGCTGTTGATCGGTATCTGAAGGCTATGGCCGATCGATACGACGTGATCGTCATTGGCGGTGGACCGGGCGGCTACCCGGCGGCCATTCGCGCCGGGCAAAACGGCCTGTCGGTGGCCTGCATCGACGAATGGAAGAATCGCGATGGCAGCTATGCATTTGGTGGCACCTGCCTCAATGCCGGTTGCATCCCGTCCAAGGCGTTGCTGGAATCCTCCGAGTTGTTCCACCGCGCCGCCACTGAATTCAAGGTCCATGGCATCGGCGTGGGTGCATTGCAGCTGGACCTTGCGACCCTGCAGAAGCGCAAGGCCGGCATCGTCAAGGCCATGACCGGCGGAATCAATGTGCTGTTCAAGGCCAGCAAGGTGACCGGGTTGCAGGGACATGGTCGACTGCTGTCCCAGGGCAAGGTCGAATACACCGCAGCGGACGGCAGCAAAACTATCCTCGAGGCGGCAAACGTGGTGCTGGCATCGGGTTCGGTCCCCACAGCGCTCAAGTCCGTGCCCATGGACGGCGAGCAGATAGTGGATTCCTGGGGCGCACTGGAGTTCGAAGCGGTGCCGGCGCGCCTTGGAATCATCGGAGCCGGTGTCATCGGGCTGGAACTGGGCAGCGTCTGGCAACGGCTTGGGTCCCGCGTCACCGTTCTAGAGGCCATGGACGATTTCCTGTCCATGGCCGATCGCAAGCTGGCGGCCGAAGCCCTGAAGCAGCTGCGCAAGCGGGCCTCGACATCCGCCTGGGCGCCAAGGTCAGCGCCGCCTCCGTCACCGGCGGCCAGGTCAGCGTCGATTTCACCGATGCGCAGGGCGTCCAGTCCATGACGTTTGATCGGCTGGTGGTGGCCGTGGGGCGACGTCCCTATACCCAGGATTTGCTGGGGGAAAACACCGGGGTCACCATCGACACGCGCGGGTTCATCGTCGTCGACGAGCAGTGCCGCACGGCCGCGGCCAACGTGTATGCGCTGGGGGACTGTGTGCGCGGACCGATGCTGGCGCACAAGGCAAAGGAGGAAGGCATCATGGTGGCCGATCACATCGCCGGTCGCTATGGCCACGTCAATTACGCAGCGGTACCTTCGGTGATCTACACCGCGCCGGAAATCGCCTGGGTTGGGCTGTCGCAGGAACAGGCCGAGGAGCAGGTGCGCGCCGCAGGTGGCACGGTCAAGGTCGGCAGCTTCCCCTTCATCGCCAGTGGCAGGGCGCGGGCCATGGAAGCCACCGCGGGTTTTGTCCGCGTCGTGGCCGATGCCAGCAACGATCGCGTGCTGGGCGTGCACATCATAGGTCCGCTGGCCGGCGAACTGATCGCCGAGGCGGTCCTGGCGCTGGAGTACGGTGCCAGCTGCGAGGACCTGCAGCGCACCATGCACGCGCATCCGACATTGTCCGAGGCCGTGCACGAGGCGGCACTGGCCGCCGACAAGCGCTCCATCGACATGCCCAACAAATAACGCAGGTCAGCGCGCGCGCCGTACCTTGTAAACATTGGGAATACGGGCAAGCCGGCGCTGCAGGCGCGCCAGTTCCGAAACATCCTTGACTGCCAGCCGTACCTCGAAGGTCGCAATCCTGTTGTCCGGATCGGTATGGCTGGTGACCCCTTCAATGCTGAGGTGCTCTTCGGCAATGAGGTCCGAAATGTCGCGCAGCAGTCCGCGCCGGTCAAAGGCCTCGATCTGCACGCGCGCGGGCAGCCGCACGTCGTCGCGCTCCGTCCACTCCACCTGCAGTTGCCGCTGTGGCTTCTGGCGCAGCATGTGGGCAAGCCCGGGGCATTCTGCCCGATGGATGGTCACCCCGCGTCCCAGCGTCAGGTAGCCCCGGATGGGCTGGGGGCGCACCGGCGCGCAGCAGCGCGCCAGTGTGATCGGCAGGTCGCCGACGCCGTCGATGGCCACCGGCGAGCGGCTGGAGCGCGCGGCCTTGCCCGGGGCCGAACGCGGCTTTCTGGCGCTGGTTTGCGGGGCGGCCTTGGGCTCGGGACGGCGCGATCGCCGGGGTGAGTTGCTCGTCAATGCGCCGGAAATAGGCGCGCAGCTTTGACCGGCTGCGCGGGGACATCAGGTAGCCACTGGTGGTCAGCCAGTCGCGGCTGGGCGCCGGCTGCTTGCCCGTGATGATCTCCACGACATCCCCGCTGTCCAGTGGCTGGTTCAGCGGCGCGATGCGGCCATTGACCTTGGCGCCCTTGCAGCGCTCACCCAGGTCGCTGTGGACATGGAATGCAAAGTCCAGGGGCGTACCGCCCTTGGGCAGGTCCACCACCTCGCCCTTGGGGGTCATGGCGTAGATGCGGTCGTCGAACAGGCCAACGCTGATGCGCGCCAGTTCATCGGCGCTGCCGCCACCCTCGAGCAGCTGCCTTACGGCAAGGATCTTCTGGTCATAGCGCCGGTCGGCATCGCTGCCTTCCTTGTAGCGCCAGTGCGCGGCAACACCCAGCTCGGCCTGGTCCTGCATCTTCTGCGTACGGATCTGCACTTCCAGGGGGCGACCGTCCGGCCCGTGCACGGCCGTGTGTATGGATTGGTAGTTGTTGTCCTTGGGGGTGGCCACGTAGTCATCGAATTCTCCGGGAATGAACGGCCACATGTCGTGCACCACCCCCAGCGCCGCGTAGCAGTTGGCCACGCTGGGCACGATGATGCGCACGGCCCGCACGTCGAACACCTGCTCGAAAGGCAGTCCCTTGCGCTGCATTTTTCGGAAAATGCTGTAGATGTGCTTGGGTCGGCCCTGCACGCTGGCCTCGATGCCCGCATTGCCCAGGTGTTCGGACAGGGTCTGGAGCACGTTGCGGATGTATTGCTCGCGATCGCGGCGCTTTTCATTGAGGGCCCTGGCGATGCGCTGGTATTCCTCGGGCTGCTGCTCGCGAAAGCCCAGGTCCTCAAGTTCCCACTTCAGCGACCAGATCCCCAACCGGTTGGCCAGTGGCGCATACAGCTCCTGGATCTCCAGCGCGACGCGGGCCCGCGCCTTTGCCGGCAGGTCGCGCGCATGGCGCGCCCGTACCGTCTGCTCGGCCAGCCGGGCCAGTACCAGTCGCGGGTCACCGACCACCGCGAGCAGCATCTTGCGTACGGTCTCGGCCTGACCTGGTCCCAATGCCTGACCCGAGGACCACTGCTCGTCGAGGTGAAATTCGCCCAGGCGACCGAGGCTGTCGGCCAGGCGCAGCGTTTCCGTGCCCAGGCGGGCGCGCAGGGCAGCAGGCAGCGCGGGCGCAGGATCGATGTTGCCGCGAGCAAATTGCAGCAGCGCCGCCGCGGCAAGCGCCTTGTCCTGACTCAGGTCCTGAACCAGCACGCCAATTTCATGCGCGCGCTCCAGCGCCGGATCGGGAATCTCCAGCGCCCGCAGTGCCGTCACCAGGTCCATCAGGCCCTGGTCAGCTGCGGCGGGGGGTGGGGTCGTGGTTGGCGACACGGGCAAGTTTGCGATGGGGTTTACGGCATGAACCGCGGGCCAGTCACGCTATCATATGCACGTGTCTCGATTCGCAAGTCGCTCATGGCGGACGTTTGATCCATCGGTGAACCTGAAGCCGGCGGTTGTGTTCGCGCCGGTGTATCCCTGCCGGGTCCTGGGACTGGATCCCGGCTCGCTGCGCACCGGTTATGGCATTGTCGATTGTTCGGCACGCGGGGAGTCCCATGTTGCCAGTGGCTGCATCCGCGCCCGCGGAGACGAGCTGGCACAGCGTCTGCGCGACATTCATGAGGCGATCCTGCGGTTGATCGAGGAACACGCTCCGCATGAGGTGGCCATCGAACGGGTGTTCATGCATCGCAATCCCGATAGCGCCTTGAAGCTGGGCCAGGCCCGTGGTGCGGCCCTTGCCGCTGCTGTGACCGGCAGGGCGGTGGTGTACGAGTACGCACCGCGGGCCATCAAGCTGGCGGTGGTGGGTACCGGCGCGGCGGACAAGGCGCAGGTGGCGCATATGGTGCGCGTATTGCTGAAAATCCCGGCCCCTTCCAGCCCGGACGCAGCGGACGCGCTGGGCGCGGCCTTGTGTCATGCCCAGGCGCGACGTGCTGCGCGGCTGGTAGCAGGGAACGGGACCGGATCGTCGCGGTGATTGGCGCGCTCAACGGGATCATCGCCGAAAAGGAGCCGCCGCGGGTACTGCTCGACGTGCAGGGCGTGGGTTATGACGTCGAAGTCCCGATGTCCACGTTCCTGGCCCTGCCGCCGGTGGGCAGCAGCGTGCGCCTCAGGATCCATCACGTGGTCCGGGAGGACGCCTCGCTGCTCTACGGATTTTCCACTCCCGATGAAGCCGGACTGTTCCGGGCCCTGCTGAAAGTCTCCGGCGTGGGGCCGCGCACCGCACTTGCCGTGTTGTCGGGCCTGACTGTGGAGGCGTTCCAGCATGCCGTGGCGGTGGAAGACGTGGATCGCCTGCGCGGCATCCCGGGGGTGGGCCGCAAGACTGCGGAGCGGCTGCTGATCGATCTACGTGATCACTTCGCGACGCAGCCAGGCCCAGGAGGATTGTCGCCACGAAGCCCGCGGGAAGAGGCCATGCATGCGCTGCTGGCCCTGGGGTATAAGCCTGCCGAAGCCACGCGCCTGCTGGACGCTGTCGGCGATGGCCCGGTTTCCACAGAAGACCTGTTGCGCGCCGCGTTGCGCCTGGCCAACCCAGCGTGAACCCATGCCAACCGAACGATTGATCAATGCCGAGGCCAGCGGCGAGGAAGAATCGCTGGATCGAGCCATCCGCCCCAAGCGGCTGGCCGACTACGTGGGGCAGGGCGCAGTCAAAGCGCAGCTTGGCCTTTTCATCGAGGCCGCGCGCGGCCGCGGCGAGGCGCTGGATCACGTGCTGCTGTTCGGGCCGCCGGGCCTGGGCAAGACCACACTGGCGCAGATCATCGCCGCGGAGCTGGAAGTCAACCTGCGCCATACCGCGGGCCCGGTTCTGGAGCGACCCGGAGACCTGGCAGCCATTCTTACCAACCTGCAGCCCAGGGATCTGCTGTTTGTCGATGAGATCCACCGCCTCAGTCCAGTGGTCGAGGAGATCCTGTATCCGGCAATGGAGGACTACCAGCTGGACATCATGATCGGCGAGGGGCCCGCAGCCCGCTCGATCAAGCTCAACCTGCCGCCCTTTACGCTGGTTGGCGCGACCACGCGCGCCGGCCTGCTGACCTCGCCGCTGCGCGACCGTTTCGGCATTGTGCAGCGCCTCGAGTTCTACACCGATGGGGAGCTGGCCCAGATCGTGACCCGGTCCGCGGGCATCATGGGGGTGCAGACCGATGCGGCGGGGGCGGCGCGGATTGCCGAACGTTCGCGCGGTACGCCGCGGATCGCCAACCGACTGTTGCGGCGCGTGCGCGACTATGCGCAGGTGCGTGGTACCGGCGTCATCGACGTAGCCATCGCCGATGCTGCGCTAGATCTGCTGGGTGTCGACCCCAAGGGCATGGATGGGCTCGACCGCGCACTGCTGACCCTGATCATCCGCAATTTCGATGGCGGCCCGGTGGGTATCGAAAGCCTGGCCGCGGCAATCGGCGAAGAACGCGGCACCCTGGAGGACGTGGTGGAGCCCTTTCTCATCCAGCGCGGACTGCTGGTGCGCACCGCGCGCGGACGCATGGCCACGCGCAACGCATGGCTGCACCTGGGGCTGGCCGCGCCTGAACGAACCGGTGGCCTGCCGCTGTTTGAGGAACCCTCGTGAGCCGGTTTGACTGGCAAGTACGTGTCTACTACGAAGACACTGACGCCGGCGGGGTTGTCTACCACACCAGTTACATTCGCTTCCTGGAACGCGCGCGCACCGAATGGCTGCGCAGCTTGGGGTACTCACAGGCACGGCTGGTCGAGGAAATGGGGCTGTTGTTCTCGGTCGTGAGCCTGGACATCAGGTACCTGTTGCCCGCCCGCCTGGATGACCTGCTGTTGATACGCAGTGGCGTCGAGGCCGGAGGCGGCGCTTCGGTGAATTTCGAGCAGGTCATACACCGTGGCGACGAGGCGCAGGAACTGGTGCGGGGTAAAGTGGTTGTCGCCTGCCTGGACGCCAGGTCATTCAAGCCCAGGCGCCTGCCCGCCGCAATGCGCGAGGATTTCAACTGATGCCAGCCGAACAGATCTCGATTCTCAAATTAATCCTCGACGCCAGCCTCATCGTGCAGCTGGTCCTGGCGATCTTGCTCTGTGCGTCGATAGCCTCATGGGCAATCATCATGCGCAAGCGCTCACTGCTGGCGCGCGCAAGATCCGAGGCCGACACCTTCGAGGGAACGTTCTGGTCCGGCGGTGACCTTGGAGCCCTGTATCGCAGCGTTCAGGCCAAGGGCGATGCCACTGGCATGAGCGGCATCTTTGAAATGGGATTTCGCGAGTTCGCACGGCTGCGCCAGCCCGGCGCGCTTGCCGATCAATTGGTGGAAGGCGCACGGCGCGCCATGAAGGTGGCGCAGCTTAAGGAGATCGACCGGCTCGAGGAAAGCCTGGCGACGCTGGCGACCATTGGCTCCATCAGTCCCTACGTGGGGCTGTTTGGCACCGTGTGGGGAATTATGGGCACCTTCGTCTCCCTGGGAGGCGTGCAGCAGGCCACGCTGGCGACGGTCGCGCCCGGCATAGCCGAGGCGCTGGTGGCAACCGCAATGGGCCTGGTCGCGGCGATCCCCGCAGTGATTGGCTACAACCGCTATGCGGACAAGGTTGGCCGGCTGGAGCTGCGCTACGACGCATTCATGGAGGAGTTCTCCACCATCCTGCAGCGCTATGCCAGCCGGGTTGAAAAGACCCACGAGCAGGCCCGCGGGTAATCGAGGGTAGGCAAAGATGGAGCAGGGCAAACGCAGGCGCAAGTTAATCGGCGAAATCAACGTCGTGCCTTACATCGACGTGATGTTGGTGTTGCTCATCATTTTCATGGCCACGGCGCCGCTGCTGACCCAGGGCGTGAAGGTGGAGTTGCCCAAGGCAGCCTCCGAGCCGCTGCCGGTGCGCAACCAGCGCAACCAGCAACCGCTGATCCTGTCCATCGACAGCAACGCGCGCATGTACCTGAACCTCGCGACCGATCCTGCCGCGCCACTGGAGGAGGCCCAGCTGCTGGCGGGAGTTCGCAAGGCACTGGGCGCGGGACCGGATCGCGACGTGTTGGTCAAGGCCGACACGCGGGTCGCCTATGGCAAGGTCTTGGCGGCGATGGTCATCCTGCAGCAGGGTGGCGCCAGCAAGGTCGGATTCCTCACTGATCCCCTGCCGGAGCCGGTGGGTCGCAAGCCGTGAGCGAGGGCCCCCAGCCCAGCAGCTGGAAATCGGTTTTCCTGTCGGTTCTTCTGCATGGGGCGATCGTGGGGCTGGGCATCGCGGCGTATTTCTTCGTTCACAAACCGGCGCCACGCCAGGTCAGGCTGGCCATCGACGCCAGCGTGGTGCGCGCGATGCCACCACAGGCGCCGCGCCAGGTGGCTCCCGAGCCGGTCGTAAGTCCACCGGTCCCGGACGCGGCCGAAGCGCAGAAGATGGTGCAGCAACAGGAGGCCGAAAAGCACGCGGCGGAGCAGCGCGCGGCGGAGGAAAAAGCCCAGGAACTCAAGGAAGCCAGGCAGCAGGCTGCAGAGGAGAAGGCAGACAAGGAGAAAGCCCTGCAGGACAAGGCAGCCAAGGACAAGGCAGCCAAGGACAAGGCGGCTCAGGCCAAGGCTGCCGAGGAGAAGGAGGCAAAGGACAAGACGGCGAAGGAAAAAGCCGACAAGGAAAAAGCTGACAAGGAAAAGGCGGCCAAGGAAAAAGCAGCCCAGGACAAGCTGGCCCGAGAAAAGACCCAGGCTGACGCGCAGCGCAGCCAGCGGGAAGCGGACCTCAATGCACAAATCGCCGCCGAGGAGCGGGCCGCGGCGGCCCGTGCCAGCGGACAGATGAACCAGTACATTGCGCAGATAACGGCGCAGATAGAACGGAACTGGATCCGTCCTGCCAGCGCGCAGGCGGGCCTCAATTGCGAGGTGCACGTGACCCAGGTGCCGGGTGGTACTGTGACCGGCGTGCAGGTGGGACGCTGCAACGGGGATGATACGGTGCGTCAGTCCATCGAGGCGGCGGTACTAAAGGCGTCGCCGTTGCCCTTGCCTGCGGATGCGGCCTTGTTTGAGCGCATTCTCGTCGTAACATTCAGGCCGGAGAACTGACGATGGGTTGGTTACCTATGGAAACGGGCCAGCGATGGGGGCTGCGACTGATGTGCCTGGCCACGATGGTCATGGCGCCCCTGGCACGTGCGCAACTGCACATCGACATCACCCGCGGCGTAACCGATCCGATCCCGGTGGCGATCGTGCCCTTTGCAGGCACATCCGCCGCGGCGGGCAGCGTGGATGTCGCCGCCGTGGTGCAGCAGGACCTGGACGGCAGCGGCAGGTTTCGCTGCATGGATCGCAAATCGCTGCCGGCCAGCCCGGTGCGCGCCTCCGAGGTTGAGGTTCCGCGATGGCGCGCGGCGCGCAGTGACTACGTGGTGGTGGGACGGCTGGTGGCGCGTAGCGCTACGGAGACAGCTGTGGAGTTCGACCTGGTGAATGTCCTCAATGGCCAGGTCCTGTTGACTGCCAGCGAAACGGTCTCGCCAGGGCAGCTGCGCCTCGGCGCGCACCGTGTGGCGGACAGAATCTACGAGAAAATCACGGGAGTACGCGGGGCCTTTGCCACGCGCATTGCCTATATTTCAGTCGATGGGCAACCGCCAAGCCAGCGTTACCAGCTGCTCATTGCAGATGCGGACGGGGAAAATGCGCGCGTGGCCATGCAGTCAACCCAGCCGGTCATGTCCCCGGCATGGTCGCCGGACGGTCAATGGCTGGCGTACGTGTCATTCGAAGGCCGATCCTCGGCGGTCTACGTGCAGCGGATCAAGACCGGGGAACGCCGCCAGGTGTCGGCGAAGACCGGTGTCAACGGCGCCCCCAGCTTCTCGCCGGATGGCAAGAGCCTGGCGCTGACGTTGTCCGGCAATTCCGGCAACCTTGATATCTATGTCCTGGATCTGGCCACCCTGGCAGTAACGCGAATCACCGAAGATCCTGCCATCGATACCGAGCCGGCATGGTCACCGGACGCAAAGACGCTGTACTTCACTTCCGACCGCGGCGGTGGTCCGCAGATCTACGCCGTCGAGCCGCGCGCTGGCGCCAAGCCGCGCCGCATCACTTTCGGCAGCAGCTACGCCGCGCGGCCGCGCGTTGCCCCAGACGGTCGCTCTCTTGCCGTGGTGACCCAGGACTCTGGCGGCTTTCGCATCGGCACGGTGGATCTGCCTAGCGGTCAGGTCACCAGTCTGTCGCGTGGCACACTGGACGAGTCGCCAAGCTTTGCACCCAACGGTGCAATGCTGATCTACGCGGGACGGGAGCATGGGCAGGGTATGCTCGCGACCGTCTCTGTGGATGGACAGGTCACCCAACGCCTCAAATCCGACCAGGGCGACGTGCGGGAGCCGGCCTGGGGACCGTTCGCAAACTGAGCTGTGGTGTCATAATCACCAACAGATGCACTGACTTCAACGCGGGAGCCCTAATTGAATCCATCACTGCCCAGAATTTTGGCAACGCTCGTTTCCATCGCGATGCTGGCCTCGGCCTGTGGCAGCAAGGACACCAAGCCGGATGACGCGGCGGCCTCTGGCACTGCCGTGGCTGCCGAGGGCGCCGATGCCCGGACTTCGGGAGTCGCCGCCGTGGATACCGGTCAGGGCAGTTCGGGACACGGCGCACTGGGTCCGGATGGGCCCCTAGGTTCGCAGCGGATCATCTACTTTGACTACGACAAAAGCGACATCCGCAGTGAGTATGCGGAAGTGGTCGCAGCCCATGGCAAGTTCCTTGCCAGCAACGCGGCCGTGCACGTGCGGCTGGAAGGCCATAGCGACGAGCGGGGCACCCGCGAGTACAACATAGGGCTGGGCGAACGTCGCGCCCAGACAGTGCGCCGCGCGCTGGCGCTGCAAGGAGTGCAGGAATCGCAGATTTCGACGGTCAGCTATGGCGAGGAACGCCCGGCCGCCCTGGGCAGTGACGAGAATGCCTACTCCAAGAATCGCCGTGTTGAGATCGTCTACATCAACTGAGCGCGGCCGCAGGCTGCGCGACCGGCTCATATTCGGTGTCTTGCTGCTTGGCGCCGGCGTCTCTGCGTCGGCGGCAAATCCCAATACCGCGCGCATCGATGATCTCGAGGCGCGCATGGATCGCGTCGACCGCGTTATTTCCAATCAGAGCCTGACTGAAATGTCGCAGCGCCTTGATGCACTGCAAGCCGAGATGCGTGCGCAGCAAGGCCGCATCGAAGAGCTGCAGAACGAGAATGAGCAGCTGAAGCGACAGCAACGCGATCTGTATGCGGACCTGGACAAGCGCCTGCAGTCCACGTCCGGTGCTGGTGCCGCCGCGGAGCGGAGCTGGAGCTGGAGCTGGAGCGGCAGCGGGTGCGACTACGGATTCTGCCGAAGCGAAAACCGCGACTTCGGCGCAAGACAGCGGCGAGCAGGCACAATACCAGCGCGCCATGGATGCCCTGAAGGCCCGCAACTACGCAGCGGCGACCGAGGGCTTTCGCAGCCTGGCGGCTACCTATCCGCAAGGCGAACTGGCTGACAATACGCAGTACTGGCTTGGCGAGTCCTACTACGTCACGCAGGAATACGATCACGCCGCCGCGGCATTCCAGCATGTGCTGAGCGGTTGGCCCAATTCACACAAGGTGCCCGATGCCATGCTCAAGCTCGGCTACACGCAGATCGAGCAGAAGAAAGTCGTTGCCGGGCGCGCCACGCTGCAGCAGGTGGTGGACAACTTTCCCGGCACGGATGCCGCAAAGCTGGCAGCAGACCGCCTGGCCAAGCTTCCTGCGCAATAGCGGTCCGCGCACACCATGAATCGGGCCGACACATTGAGGATCACGGAGATCTTCCGCTCGTTGCAGGGCGAGGGAAACCTCGTTGGGTTCCCCACGGTATTCGTGCGTTTGACGGGCTGCCCATTGCGTTGCCAGTACTGTGACACTGCCTACGCCTTCACGGGCGGCAAGTCCGTGTCCATCGACGAGATCCTTGCAACGGTCGGCTCCTACAACACCCAGTACGTATGCGTGACCGGCGGCGAGCCGCTGGCGCAGGCCAATTGCGCCACTCTGCTGTCGCGCCTGTGCGATGCGGGCTACAACGTGTCGCTGGAGACCAGCGGCGCCATGTCGCTGGCGGCGGTGGATTCCCGGGTGGTCAAGGTGGTGGACATCAAGACGCCAGGTTCGGGCGAAGAGCGGCGCAACCGTTACGAGGACCTGTCGCTATTGGGTGAGCATGACCAGGTGAAATTCGTAATCTGTGATCGTGCGGATTACGAATGGAGCCGCGACAAGACTGATGAGCTGGAGCTGGGCCGGCGTGCCACGGTGCTGTTTTCCCCGAGTCATGAGCAGCTGCCCGCCCGGGATCTGGCCGACTGGATCCTGGCCGATGGAATCCCCGTGAGGATGCAGGTGCAGCTGCACAAGATCCTTTGGGGCAATGAGCCAGGCCGATGAGCGCTGATCCCCTGGCTGTGGTCCTGTTGTCCGGCGGCTTGGACTCGGCCACCACCCTGGCCATCGCCCGCAGCGAGGGATTGGCCTGTCATACGCTGGCGGTGTCCTATGGCCAGCGTCATTCGGCGGAGCTTGTGGCTGCGCAGCGAATCTCGCGCCTGCTCGGCGCGGTGGAGCATCGGCAAATGAACGTCGACCTGGCGGGCATCGGGGGTTCGGCATTGACGGACAGCGAAATCGCCGTGCCGGAGTCTCCAACCACGGGCATCCCCATCACCTACGTGCCGGCGCGCAATACCTTGCTGCTGGCGCTGGCGCTGGGCTGGGCGGAGGTAGTCGGCGCACGGGATATTTTCATCGGGGTCAATGCGGTTGATTACTCGGGGTATCCGGACTGCCGCCCGGAGTTCATCAGTGCCTTTGCGGCTATGGCGCAGCTTGCAACCCGCGCGGGAGTGCAGGGCGCGCGGGTTCGCATCCGCGCGCCACTGCAGCAGCTGTCGAAGGCGGAAATCATCCGCATCGGCATGCGGCTGGGCCTGGACCAATCCGCGACGGTGTCCTGTTATCAGGCAACGGCCGAGGGCCTTGCCTGCGGGCGCTGTGATTCGTGCCGGCTGCGCCGAGAGGGGTTCACGGCGGCGGGGGTGCCAGATCCGACACGCTATGCCTGAAGGGGCGCGCCGCCCATCGGATCCGGTATCATCCGGGCCCCTGTATCGGGGCCGTTAGCTCAGTCGGTAGAGCAGCTGGCTTTTAACCAGTTGGTCGCGCGTTCGAATCGCGCACGGCCCACCAATTAGACAAACACGTCAACGCCGATGAAGCCGTCGTGAAACCAGGTGAAGCCGGCGTGAAACAGGATTGCTGGCGCCACCGCCAGGGCCCGAAGGCCACCCATTGCAGGTCTGGATCGCATCGCTTGCTGCAGGCGCTCTTTTGCGGCAGGGCGATTGCGCTCTTGGGTGGCAACGCCCGAAGGAGACCCCTGACCAGATGAATGCCACGACAGCATTGAGCGTAATATTTGTTGGAAACCTCATTTCCGGCCAAATCGGAGGTGCCCCCTGTCCCCTACCGCATTGTGCTAACCCTTTGGGATGGAGTAGACGTAGAGGTTGACGAGCGAGGGTTGGAAGATATTGACCTCCGCACCGGGGACTACTGATTCGGCGATTGGCGTTGTTCGACCGAGGCTCCCGCATGATGGAGCGAAGAGACCACAGAGATTTGCAAGTCGAAGCGGGGGAGGTGTCATTAATTGCCGAAGTATCCCGGGAGTTTCCGCGGAAGTTGTCAGAGCATTTTGACAGGCAGCTGTCGGTAATTCTTACAGCGGCGCCTCAACCGGATGTTCGGCGGCGATCGTGAAAAAGAAACAGTTGAATACTTCATCTCCTTGATTTGGTGGCCGCGAAGGCTAACCGCACCGCATGTCGAATCGGGCGGCTTCGTCAGATGGCGTGAAGGTTGCATAAATACTCGCCACTCTGGGCGCAGGAATTTGTTGCCGACCTATGTCAGATAAATGGATGTGCCCGAAGGCAGCGTCCGCAGGTGTGCTGCGCCGCACAATATTGACCCTGATGGTGTTCTCGGCGCTGCTGCTGGCAGCGGTGAGAGCCCCGGCCGCCAGCGACCCCACACAGGGGCCGGGTGGGCCAATCCTGGTACTCACCTCGTCCAGCGCCACCTTCGGCAAGTACTACGCGGAGATCCTGCGCACCGAGGGACTCAACGATTTCGCGGTCGCAGACGTTTCGACGCTGACTACGTCGCTGCTTTCTTCCTACGACGTAGTAGTGCTGGCCAAGGTCCCCCTGACCTCCAGCCAGGTGTCAACCCTATCTACCTGGGTGCAGTCCGGTGGCAACCTGATCGCCATGGATCCGGACCCGCAGCTGGCTGGACTGCTGGGCATCACGCCGCAAGGATCATCCATCGCCAACGGATACCTGCTGGCTTCGGGCAGCAGCCCGATCACCAGTGCGATCGCCCAGCAGACGCTGCAATTCCATGGAACGGCCAGCCTGTATGCACTGTCTGGCGCATCCAGCCTGGCAACCCTTTATTCGACTGCCACGCAGCCCACAGCCAATCCAGCGATCACGCTGGTGTCGGTGGGTACGGCCGGAGGCCAGGCCGCGGCTTTTGCCTATGATCTTGCGACCTCCATCGTCTATACGCGCCAGGGCAATCCTCTGTGGGTGGGTCAGGAGCGTGACGGTATCTCCCCGATCCGTTCCGATGACCTCTTCTACGGCCCTGCGGCAGCAGACCCGCAACCCAACTGGGTCGATCTGGGCAAGATCAGCATTCCGCAGGCCGACGAACAGCAGCGATTGTTTGCCAATCTGATCACGCTGATGGCGCTGGACCGCAAGCCGCTGCCGCGATTCTGGTATCTGCCCAATGGTAATCGCTCCGTCGTCGTGATGACGGGCGACGATCACGCGAACAACGGCACGGGGCCGCAGTTCGACAGGTTCATCGCCGCGAGCTCCCCGGGCTGTTCCGTCGACGGTTGGACCTGCATCCGGGGAACGTCCTACATGTACCCTGATACCCCGCTCTCCAACGCGCAGGCGGTTGCTTACCAGTCGCAGGGCTTCGAGATCGGCGTGCACGTAAGCACCGGGTGCAATGATTACACCCAGTCTTCGCTCGAAGACATCTTCACCAGTACGATCGCGCTCTTTTCGGCAAACTTTCCCGGTGTGCAGCCGCTGTCGACGGAGCGCATTCATTGCATCGCCTGGGGAGACTGGGTTTGGGCGCCGAAGGTGGAGCTGAGTCACGGCATTCGTCTCGACACAAACTACTACTACTGGCCTCCGGGCTGGGTGAACGACGTACCGGGACAGTTCACCGGTTCGGCGATGCCCATGCGATTTGCGGATCTCGACGGCACAATTCTGGATATCTTCCAGGTCGTCACGCAAATGACCGACGAGTCAGGCCAGACGTTCCCTTTCACCAGCGACACGCTGCTCTCACGCGCCGCAGGATCTGAAGAGCAGTACGGGGTCTATACGGTCAATGCGCATACGGACTCGGGGAATTCACCCGTTGCCCAGGCGGTCATTAATTCGGCGCAGTCCTGGGGCGTGCCGGTCATCAGCGCGCGCCAGTTGCTCAAGTGGCTCGATGCGCGAAATGCCTCGTCGTTCGGCAACCTGTCGTGGAATGGCAACGTACTGACATTTACTGTGACAGCCGACGCCGGCGCCAATGGCTTGCTAGGCATGCTGCCGTACGTGGCTACCAATGGAGTGCTGTCGACGATTACGCGGGGTGGCAGTGACGTTCCGCTGGAACTGCTGTCGATCAAGGGCGTTGTCTACGCGCAGTTCCCCGCCCAGTCGGGAAGCTACATTGCCACCTACACGTCAAGCGGCACGAATCCGCCGACCATCACTCAACGCACACCGGCGCCAGGGGCTACCGGTGTTGCCGTCAACACGACTGTCACCGTGAAGTTCAACACGCCGATGACGCCATCGAGCATCAGCGCGCTGAGCCTCGAGCTGCGTGATGGCTCCGGCGCGCTGGTGCCTGCGTCTGTTTCCTATTCTGCACCCGCCGTCACTGCGACACTCTCGCCATCTGCGACGCTGGCACCCGGCACTACTTACACAGTGACCGTCAAGGGCGGCACCTCAGGTAATCGCGTGCTCGATGCCGCCGGCAATGCCATGGCGTCCGACGTCAGCTGGTCCTTCACGACCCAGGCGGCACCAAGCTGCCCCTGCAGTGGCTGGGATCCGGCAACCGTCGTGCCGGCCATTCCGGATTCCGGCGATACCGGCAGCGTGGAACTGGGCGTCAAGTTTCGTTCAGATGTCGCGGGCCAGGTTACTGGCGTGCGCTTCTACAAGTCTGCAGCCAACACGGGCACGCACATTGGCAATCTCTGGTCGAGTTCAGGTCAATTGCTGGGCTCGGTGACGTTCAGCAACGAAACCGCGTCGGGCTGGCAGCAGGCCAACTTCTCCGCGCCGATAACGATCGCAGCGAACACCGTTTATGTGATCTCGTACCATGCCCCGAACGGGCACTACGCATTCGCGAACGGATACTTTGCCGCGACTGGTGTTGATAGTCCGCCGCTTCACATCCTCCGTGACGGCGAGAGCGGCGGCAACGGCGTATTCGTCTATGCCAGCGCCTTTCCTTCGTCCTCCAATCAGGCGAGCAACTACTTCGTCGATGTGGTGTTCAGTGCCGCAAGTGTCGGGCCGGACAATGTGGCTCCGACAGTGGCAATCACGGGTCCGACGGGTGGGTCGAGCTTCGCGACAACGGTGGGCTCGATCGCAATGGCGGGCACTGCATCGGATAACGTCGGGGTGACGCAGGTCTCCTGGAGCGATGATCGTGGCGGTTCCGGCACGGCTACGGGAACGGCTTCCTGGTCCATCGCTGCGGTCGCGCTGCAGTCTGGTGTCAATGTCGTCACCGTTACGGCACGGGATGCGGCGGGCAACACCGCTACAGCTGTACTTACGGTTACTTACACGCCGACCGTGGACACGACGCCCCCGACCGTCACGACCTCCACGCCGGTCGCCGGCGCCACGGGCGTGGCAGTCAACGCCCCGATGACGGTGACATTCAGCGAGGCGCTGGATGTCGCAACAGTTTCGTCCAGCACTTTCGAGCTGCGCAACGCGTCGAACCAGGTGGTGGCGACTTCGGCCACGTACCAGGCCGCGACCAATGGCGTCTCGGTTACGCCTTCGGCGTCGCTGGCCCCCGGCGTCGGTTATACCCTGACTGTCAGGGGTGGCGCCGCCGACCCGCGCGTGAAGGACGTGGCGGGCAACGCGCTGGCCGCGAACTACGTCGTCGGATTCACTACGGCAAGCAATGGCTGCCCCTGCTCGATCTGGAGTGCTTTGGCAGTGCCGGCTGTCCTGTCGGCCTCCGACACCGGAGCGGTGGAGTTGGGCCTCAAGTTCCGCGCCGACGCGAGCGGCGTCATCAATGGCGTGCGGTTCTACAAGGGTACGGCCAACACCGGGACGCATATCGGACACCTGTGGACCGCCTCGGGGCAATTGTTGGCGTCGGTGACCTTCACGGGCGAGACGGCTTCGGGCTGGCAGCAAGCCACGTTTGCCACGCCAGTCGCGATTGCCGCCAATACAGTCTATGTAGTCTCGTATTTCGCTCCGAACGGCAGGTATTCCGATAATTCGAACTACTTCGCGTCCGCCGGAACGGACAATGGTTCGCTGCACGCTTTGAAGGATGGCGTCAGCGGTGGAAACGGCGCCTACGCCTACGGTTCGGGCGGTCTGTTCCCGAGCAACAGTTTCCAGAGCACGAACTATTGGGTCGATGTGCTGTACACGCCGGACACCGGTGGCCCGGATACCACTCCGCCGACTGTAGTTGGCCGCAGCCCCGCCAGCGGTGCGACCGGAGTGCCTACCGGCACGCCCGTGACAATCACGTTCAGCGAGGCCATTGATCCGGCCACGGTGACCACCAGCACCGTCCTGCTGTATGACCCGTCGAATGCGCCCGTACCGGCAGTCGTGAACTGGTCAGCGAGCAATAACACAGCGACGCTGGTGCCCAGCGCCGCCCTGCAGCCCAACACGACGTACACAGCCATCGTCAAGGGCGGCGTCAACGATCCGCGCATCAAGGACCTTGCGGGCAATCCATTGTTCGGCGACGCGCTGTGGGTTTTCACCACCGGCACCGCGAACCCCGTGTGTGCACTCAATGCGATCACCGCCGAGAACTGCGTGACCGGCAATCCGGCCTCGGAGTGGGACGTGTCTGGCACGGGCGATTCAACCATCCAGGGCTTCGCTACACAGATCAGCGTGAACCGCGGGGGCACGGTCACTTTCAAGGTCGCCACCGACGCCGCTGCCTACCGCTTTGACATCTATCGAATGGGCTACTACGGCGGCATGGGCGCACGCAAGATCGCCACCTTCAACCCGTCGGCCTCGTTGCCCCAGGGTCAACCTAATTGCCTGGTGCAGGCTGCCAGCGGCTTGATCGATTGCGGCAACTGGGCGGTATCGGGATCGTGGACGGTGCCTGCGAATGCAACTTCAGGTATTTACTTCGCCAAAATAACGCGCGCCGACACGGGCGGGGCCAGTCACATCGTGTTCATTGTTCGCAATGACGCGAGCACTTCGGACATCGTCTTTCAGACTTCCGACACAACCTGGCAGGCCTATAACAACTACGGCGGCAACAGCTTGTACACCGGTGGTCCGGGGACCAATCCGGGACGTGCGTACAAGGTCAGCTACAACAGGCCGTTCGCAACCCGTGGCGTCGACGGGGGCCAGGACTGGGTATTCAATTCGGAGTACCCGATGGTCCGCTGGCTCGAAGCCAACGGCTATGACATCAGCTACATCACGGGCGTCGATTCGGACCGCACGGGTTCGCTGCTTCTGGGGCATCGCACGTTCCTGTCGGTGGGACATGATGAATACTGGTCAGGCGGGCAGCGCGCCAATGTGGAGGCCGCACGCAATGCCGGCGTGAACTTGGCCTTCTTCAGCGGCAACGAAATCTTCTGGAAGACGCGCTGGGAAAACAGCATTGATGGAACGGGGACCACCTATCGCACGCTCGTTTCCTACAAGGAGACGCATGCCAACGCGAAGATCGATCCGACCGCCGAGTGGACCGGCACCTGGCGCGATCCGCGCTTCAGCCCGCCCGCCGATGGAGGCCGACCGGAAAATGCGCTGTCGGGCACGATATTCATGGTGAATTCGGGGGTTTCGGCCATTGTCGTTCCTGCCGCCGAGGGGAAGATGCGCCTGTGGCGCAATACGTCGGTGGCGTCGCTGTCCACGGGCCAAGTGGCGACGATGCCGAACGGTACGCTGGGCTACGAGTGGGACTCGGACCTGGACAATGGTTCGCGGCCCGCGGGCCTGATCCGCCTGTCCGATGCCACCGTCCCCGGGGTCTCCATGCTGCTCGACCAGGGTTCGACCTATGGCACCGGCACGGTCAACCATGCAATGACGATGTACCGTCATAGCAGCGGCGCCCGCGTGTTCGGTGCGGGCACGATCCAGTGGGCATGGGGCCTGGATGATGTGCACGATCGGCCCGGTACGCCCAGCGATGTCCGGATGAAGCAGGCTACGGTGAACCTGCTGGCCGACATGAATGCGCAGCCGGCGACGCTGCAGTCGGGGCTGGTGCTGGCGACGGCGACTTCCGACTCTACTGCGCCCACCGTGACGATTGCTTCCCCGGCTGCCGGCGCGACGCTGTCGCAGGGCGTTGCCGTGACCATCTCCGGCACGGCTGCTGATATCGGCGGTGCCGTGGGTGGTGTCGAGGTGTCGGTGGACGATGGCGTTACCTGGAACCGTGCCAGCGGCCGCGAGACGTGGAGCTTCAACTGGACGCCGGCAACGTCTGGCGCCGTGATCCTGCACGTGCGTGCGGCAGACGACAGTGGAAACTACATTCCCGCTGGAACCAGTCTCAACGTGACGGTTTCAGGAGGCGGGTCCGGTGGCAATTGCCCGTGCTCCATTTGGGCTTCTTCGGCAAATCCCCAGACCGGGCCAACCGCCGATTCTGGCAGCGTGGAACTGGGGACGCGCTTCCGTGCCGCCACGGCGGGAAATGTCACGGCTATCCGCTTCTACAAGAGTGCAGCCGATGGCCCTGTCCACATCGGCAGTCTCTGGTCTTCCACCGGGCAGTTGCTGGGGCAGGTGACGTTCTCGGGCGAATCGACGTCAGGCTGGCAGCAGGCCAATCTGCCGACACCCGTCGCCATCGCTGCAAACACCTGGTATGTGGTGTCGTACCACACCAGCGGCGGGTCCTACTACGGCGACCATGGATATTTCGCGACGCAAGGCCAGACCAATGGTCCCCTGTACGCTGCCCGTGATGGTGAGGCTGGAGGGAATGGCATTTATGTCTATTCTTCCGCCGCCGCCTTTCCAACGCAGACTTCCAACAGCAGCTCGTATTGGGCCGATATCGTCTTTAACACGGGCACCGCGCCGGGCGACACCACTGCACCGGTCGTGACCATCGGCACGCCGACCAGTTCGGACACATTCTCGACTGCCGCGGCGACCCTCGCGCTGGGCGGCACGGCGTCGGATGACGTGGGCGTGACACAGGTGACCTGGACCAACAGCGCCGGCGGCAGTGGCACGGCCACGGGCACCACGACCTGGAACGTTAGCAGCGTGGCCCTGACGGTGGGCACCAATGCCATCACTGTGACAGCCAGCGATGCAGCGGGCAACACTTCCACTGACACATTGACCGTGACCCGCACGTCGGCGGATACCACGCCGCCGGTGGTCACGATCACGGCTCCGACTAGCGCGACCACGTTGTCAACGGCAGCGTCGACCGTTGCGCTGGGTGGCACGGCTTCGGATGCGGTCGGCGTCACGCAGGTGACCTGGACCAACAGCGCCGGCGGCAGTGGCACGGCCACGGGCACCACCTCGTGGACCATTGGCACGGTAGCCCTGACGCTGGGCTCGAATGTCATTACCGTAACGGCCAGCGACGCAGCGGGCAACACTTCCACTGACACATTGACCGTGACCCGCACGTCGGCGGACACCACGCCGCCGGTGGTCACGATCACGGCTCCGACCAGCGCGACCACGTTATCAACAGCAGCGTCGACTGTTGCGCTGGGTGGCACGGCTTCGGATGCGGTCGGCGTCACGCAGGTGACCTGGACCAACAGCGCCGGCGGCAGTGGCACGGCCACGGGCACCACCTCGTGGACCATTGGCACGGTAGCCCTGACGCTGGGCTCGAATGTCATTACCGTAACGGCCAGCGATGCAGCGGGCAACACGTCTAGCGATGTGCTGACCATCACGCGTACCGCCACTGATACCAATGCACCCGTGGTGACCATCACTGCCCCGACCAGTGCAACGACTTTGTCCACCGCGCTGGCCAGCGTAACCCTGGGCGGAACGGCGTCGGATGACGTGGGCGTGACACAGGTGACCTGGACCAACAGCGCCGGAGGCAGTGGCACGGCCACGGGCACCACGTCCTGGAGCGCTGGTAGCGTGGCCCTCACGGTGGGTTCGAATGTCATAACCGTGACCGCGCGTGACGCCGCGGGCAACACGTCAAGTGACGTGCTGACCATCACGCGCACCGCTGACATCACGGCTCCCGTGGTGACCATCACTGCCCCGACCAGTGCAACGACTTTGTCCACCGCGCTGGCCAGCGTAACGCTGAGCGGAACGGCGTCGGATGCTGTCGGCGTCACGCAGGTGACCTGGGCCAACAGCGCCGGCGGCAGCGGCACGGCCACGGGCACCACGTCCTGGAACGCTGGTAGCGTGGCCCTCACGGTGGGTTCGAATGTCATTACCGTGACGGCCAGCGATGCGGCTGGGAATACGTCCACGGACGTGCTGACCATCACACGTGCGCTAGACACCACCGCTCCGATAGTGACCATCACCACGCCGACGACTGCGGCTACTTACTCCACTACCGCCACGACGTTGACGGTCCGCGGCTCGGCGTCGGACAACGCCGCGGTGACGCAGGTGACCTGGAGCAATAGCGCCGGTGGCAGCGGCACCGCCACCGGCACGACGTCCTGGTCGGTGACCAGCGCCGCACTGGTGATCGGCACTAATGTGTTCACCGTCACCGCGCGGGATGCGGCGGGCAACACCAGCACCGCCACGCTCACTGTTACCCGCACAGATGCCACGCGGCCGACCGTGACGATCACGTCGCCGACAAGTTCGGCCACCCTCTCCACTACTCTCTCGGCCGTGACGCTGGGGGGTACGGCGTCAGACAACGTCGGTGTGACGCAGGTGACCTGGACCAACAGCGCGGGTGGCAGTGGTACCGCCATCGGCACGACAAGCTGGTCAGCGGGCAGCGTCGCGCTGGTGCTGGGTGTAAACGTCCTGACCGTGACCGCCAGCGATGCGGCGGGCAATGTCCGCACCGATACGCTGACCGTGACGCGCACGCCCGACATCACGGCCCCGTTGGTGACCATTACGTCACCGACCTCGGCGACGACTTTCACCACCACTGCGGCGAGCCTGACAGTGGGCGGTACTGCGTCCGATGCGGTGGGAGTCACGCAGGTCACATGGGTGAGCAACCAGGGGGGGCTCAGCGGCACGGCAACCGGTACGACGTCGTGGCAGGCACCGGTGGCACTGAGCATCGGGGCCAACCTCATCACGGTCACGGCACGTGATGCCGCCGGCAATACCAGGACGGACGCGATCACGATCACCCGGAACTGAAGGCAGGCGCCTGCGGATGTGAGGCCCGTACGCTCGCCCGTCCTGAAATCGGGCATCCTGCGGGTATGTACGTCTTCGAGTGGTTCGAGCTGCTGAAGCAGCGTCGCAAGGCAAGCCCGCCCGGGAAGGGCTACCGGCCCGGCGCGGTGGTGCTCGGCCTGGGGGTGACCAGCATGTTGACGGACATCTCCTCCGAGATGGTCAGCAGCCTGCTGCCGCTCTATCTCGTCCTTCACCTGCACATAAGCCCGCTGCTGTTCGGGGCCATCGACGGCGTCTACAACGGCCTATCCGTATTGCTGGTGGCCCTGGCTGCCGGCGTTCTTGCCGACCGATCGCGATCCCCCAAGGCGGTGGCCGTACTAGGCTATGGCCTGTCTGCGGCATGCAAGTTGTTGCTGATTGCCGCGGGCGGTGCCTGGACCGCAATCCTGCTCGTGGTGGGAGCCGATCGACTGGGCAAGGGAATACGCAGTTCGCCGCGCGATTCCCTGATCTCGCTGGCGACCCCCGGAGAACATCTTGCGGCTGCCTTTGGCATCCACCGCGCGATGGATGCGGCAGGGGCGATGATCGGCCCGTTGCTGGCGTTCCTCCTGCTCGCCTTCCTGCCAGGATCCTTCAATCTTGTCTGGCTCGTCAGCTTCATATTCGGCGCCCTGGGTGTCGCCGCGATACTCCTACTCGTGCCTGACAGAGCCAGGGTTACACGTTACCCGCAACCCCGCTACGAGGCTGCCGAGCAGCGCGCGGTGACGGAGATCTTTGCGGACGGTCGCTTCGCGCGCCTGCTGTGCTGCGCGTTGCTGCTGCCGGCGATGACACTGAGCGATGGTTTCCTATACCTGCTGCTGCAGAAGGCCAGTGGTATCAACGCCGCGTATATGCCACTGTTTCCCGTGGCGACGGCCGGAGCCTACATGCTGGCGGCGGCACCGGCGGGCCGCCTGGCCGATCGTCTGGGGCGTCTGCCAATCGTCGTCAGCGGCTACTTGCTGGTGTGCCTGCTGTACATGCTGCTGCTCGGAGGGCTGATCGGTGGAACGGGTAGCGCGATCCTGTGTCTGGTGCTTCTGGGCATCTACTACGCGGCAACGGAGGGTGTGCTGATCGCGATGGCAAGCGGACTATTGCCGGCCGCACACCGCACTACCGGCATTGCGCTGCTGCTGACCGCTAGCGGGATGGGCAAGATGTTCTCTTCCCTGGCCTTTGGCTGGCTTTCGATGGAGAAGGGCAGCCTGGTCGCCGTCTCGTTCTTCCTGGTGGCATTGGCCGCAGCGCTGGTTACGGCCTGGCGCCTGCTCAGGCGAGCGTATGAGTAGCCCGGCTCGCGTGCGATTGTTTGCCGTGCTGGCCATCGTCGCGCTGCTGACAATTGTCTCCGTGATTGTCCTCGCGCTCCGGGAGCGCACGATGGAGGCACCCGTGGTGCGGCACACTGATGGGCAGCAGGCCATCGATGCCGCAATCACTGGAATTCCCTCTGCTACAAGTGCCTCTCCGGTGCCGGAGCCGCCGGCGCAGCCTGATCAGGCGACACAGCCGACCGGCACCCAGGCAGCAGATGCAGCCGCGCCAGCCAGGTCGCCGAAGATCTTTTTCCGCAACACGACGCTGGATGCGAAGTACGGCAAACTGGCGTTCAAAGTTGGGCAGCGGGGAGCAATGCAGTTCGCCGGGCAGCTGTACTGCGAGGTTGCCTATGCGTCACGCACGGTCGGTATCTGTCTCGTGGCCAGGCGAGGCGTCGTCACGCACTATCTCGGCCAGCTGTTCGATGCCACAACCTTCGCGGTCACGAGCGAGTTCCCGTTGCTGGGCACGCCGAGCCGCAATCGTGTCTCCGCCGACGGGCGCCTCGCGGCATACACCGTCTTCCTGACAGGACACGGCTATTCTTCCCTGGATTTCTCTACGCAAACCGTGATTCTTGATGCGGAGACGGGCAAGCCTATCGCCGACCTCGAACATGATTTCACCGTCACGCGCGACGGCACGACAATCAAGGGGCAGGATTTCAATTTCTGGGGTGTCACATTTTCTGATATTCACGGTGTCTTCTATGCGACGCTCTCGACAGGTGGAAAGCACCTCCTGGTCCGCGGTGACCTGGCGGCACGGACGATGACTGTCGTCCACGAGAACGTCGAATGCCCTTCGGTTTCCCCCGACGGCCATCGCATCGCTTACAAGAAGCGCCTCAATGAAGGGGGCCGCGTCCTGTGGCAGCTGCAGGTGCTGGATCCTGCAAGTGGGGAGGAGACGGCGCTTGCCGAACGCCGAAGTATCGACGACCAACTCGAATGGCTGGACAATTCGCATGTCCTGTACTCGGTGCCGTCGGAAAGCCAGGACAAGGGAGGCGGGACCGATGTCTGGGTGGCGGATGCGCAGGGAAGGGGAAAGCCGCGCATGTTCATTGCAAACGCATACTCACCCTCAGTGGTTCGTCCCTAGCGTTGCCCGATCCCAATGCGATTGCGCAGGTTACCTGCGGGCATGTGACGCAGGCTGGCATCGATGCCGCCCGACTGATTCTCGCACCACGGATCGACAATTCGGCGCATATCTCGCGCCTGGCACTGGGTGACCTGTTCCTGGATTCCCTGCAGTGCAATGCCCACACCACCGCCAGTGCCGCACTGTGGGCAGGGCCGCCCCTCATTCGGAGACTCGACAGACTTCCATGTCTGGGACTGAACCCGAAGACGCTCCAAAAGAGGTCAGGGTGCACCACCTTGATACATGAGTCGGAGCTCAAGTCGTGGCCAGAGAGTCAGCTATTCATTGGTCGAATACTGCAAGGCGAACTCGGTTAACTCATTGACCTATCTGGCCCACGTTTTTGGGCATGCAGGGAACAAGTCGATCACGGTGGCGACGCCGGATGAAATGACCGGCTCGTCGATCACCCACATTCGGTGATGCGCTCTATAGCAAACTCGGATATTCTGCGCCGGCAAGCAAGACGCGGATTTACGGACGGGATCCAGCCCTTCGATGACAACGGCGCTAGAAGACGTGGCGCCCGATGTCCTACTTGGGAACATCATCTGGACCTTCGAACAAATCCCCCGAGCCCGTCGACGGGTTTTCCTGATACTGCGCTGAGCGCGAGCGCCTCGTGGACGGATCGCGAGCCGTGGCGAATCCGCGCCTTCGGTTGGGCGCGAGCGAACTGGGCTGCGATTGCGGCGGTCCTTGCGTCTTCGACCCTGGCGTACCTGCTGCTCTGCGTCATCACCTATAACAAACTCTCAGACATGCCCTCCCACGCGATGATGGCGGCGACCGCGGTGCAGCTGGGTGTGCCGTTTGCGCACCCGATGTTCTTCGCGATCGTGGCTGCGCTCGCAGGCTGGACGCGGGATTGGCGGGCAATCCTCGACGTGATCCCGCCAGTGCTCACGCTGGCGTTCGCCGTGTCGATGAGCCTGTCAATCTGGATGGTGCGTCGCTACGCGGGCGAGGGAGCGACCAGCGATTGCTTCGCCGCGCAGCGCCGGCTCCAGTGCGGGCTGATAGCCAGCGTCGTCGCCGTGTTCTTCAGCTTCAGCCTGCCGACGAGCACGATTTACCTAGGGCAGTTCCCGGCGATGGTGTGGCACAACTCGACCATCATCTTCATGACGCCGTTCGCGATTGGGCTGTTCCTGCTTTCGCAGCGATTCGTCGATACGCCAACCATGAGGGCCGCCAGCTGGATCATGCTGGTGCTTACGCTTTGCACCCTCGCAAAGCCGAACTTCTTGATGGCATGGATTCCGGCGTTTCCTATCTTCGTGCTGCTACGCACGCGCGCGAAGCGGCCGGTTCTGATCGCAGCCGCGCTCTCTGCCTACGCGGCAGTGCTAGTGGGGCTCCAGTCGCTTTACCTGTTCTCAGCCAAGGCGGCGAATCTCTATGCCATCGCCGAGGTACGCGTTGGATTCCCAATGGGTACCGGGAGGATTTACTGGGATCCCTTCGCGGTATGGAAGATGTACACACCGCTGCCGTGGGCGAGCGTGATTGCGAGCACACTCCTCGTGATCGTCGGCCTCGGGGTCTATCGCGTGCGACTGCTTCACTCGCCGCTGTTCCAGCTCGCCGGTATCCTGTACGTTTTTGGCTTAGCAGTCTTCGCCTTGCTGGCGATGGACGGACCGACATTCAAGTACGGCAACCTAGTCTGGCAGATGATCTCGATCACGCTGATCATTTTCCTCAGCGTCGTCGCGCAGGCGTGGCGCGAGATCAATCGACGCGGAAGGCCATCCAAGGGGGACCTGCTGGTGTTCGCGACCCTCGGTATGCACGTGCTCGCATTCGTGAATTACATGCATCACTACATGACAACGGGCACGTACGTCTGAGCAGGCATTCTAGGGCGGCCTGAGTATCGGGCAGGTATCGGTTTGGGGAATTCCGGCCCGCTCGACCGGTTAGTCGCACATTCGAATCGCGCACGACCCACCCAATTCAACAATCGCTGGCAATTCACCCAGAAGGGGCAAGAAATGGCACGACGGTCTGGTTGCCTACGTAAGACTTCTATTCTTGCCCGATTTGGCGACGGAAGGCCTCCACCGACCGATCTAGTGGCTGATGTCCCAGTGTCTGGGCGGCTTCGTTGATCGCTATGCGGGGTAGGAGTTCAGGCGGGTAACGATCATTTGCCGGTAGCGCCTGATTTTCCACCTTCAACTTGTCCCATGCGGATTTCAGCGCGGCTACCTCGGCGTTAATCCGTTCGGCCTGCGCCGCCTCCGTTTGTTGACGAAGCGAATCGCTCTGCTGCCGAAGGCTTTCCTTTTGCGCTTCGGCATTGCGCGCCTGGGTTTTCTGCTGCTCCGCCTGCAATCGCTGCTGCTCCCTTTTCATTTCGTCGGCGAGCGGATTTGTCGGAGGCGGTGCTGTGACTGGCGCACATTGAACCGAAGCGCCCACCATGTGGCAGTCCGTCATAGTGGTCTGTGAGAAGGCGGGCGCAGCAACCAGCATGAGCCACGCATGTGAGACCTTCATAGACATGCAAATTTCCACGATGCCCGGCGGTAAGTCAATCGGCGCGCAACGTCAAATCAATGGCGCGGCAGAGATTATCGGAACATGCGCAACGGGCCTTGGCGCAGGCCAGCGCGTGCCGGGCACAAACCCAGGCCCGCTGACAGCGGCCCGGTTCCACTCTTTGCCGCCTATTGGCCAATAACCGCGAATGGCGACCTGACGCCATTTTGACAGCGGGTCGCGCGCCAATCGCGCATGGCTCCCGCTCCAATCATCTAGTTGGGCGCGTCCGGGCTGGTGCCGAATGACGGTTTCAGCCGACCAGTCGCTGGTTGGCGGGCGCTTGCGTTGCCCAGGTATGCCGAATGCTTGCCAGGGAGCCCGGCGCATTCCGTCGTGATCGCGTGCCGGGTCACGGTGAGCGCGTCCATTGGAAAACTGCGGTCCGATAGTCGTACGTCCTCACCATCGAATCACAAATGGCTCGCGCGAATGGCGGGAATTGCGCAGGCGTATCCGGACACGGCGGGCCGCGGCAGGCGCTTCGAGTGTGACTGGCTGGTGGCACTAATGTGATCGTTTTAGTGCTCGTGTTCGGAGTGTGCGCTGTAACGGGTTGGTAATTCGTGCCCCCTAGACTCGCCACCGTGCCGCCATCGCGGTTCGCCGGCGGCCTCATTGCGCAAGGAACATCTACACTCAGGAGAGACTGCATGAAGAGCATAACTCGAGCAGTGGTCGCGGCACTCGCTGCCACCACGATCGCTGGCACTGCAATCGCCGCCGGCAACACTGGTCCGGAGGGCACGAATCCGGTGCGGGGTATAGCGCATCTGGACCACGTGTTTCTTATCATGATGGAGAATCATGCCTACTCGCAGGTCATCGGCAACCCGAACATGCCGTTCTTCAATGGCTTGGCGAAAGGCTCGAATCTGGCGACGAATTACTTTGCCGTCGGGCATCCAAGCCTCACGAACTACCTTGAGATCGTCGGCGGCTCCAACTTCGGCGTACGTAACGACAACTCCCCGGCATGGCACGCAGGCGCCTGCGCGCCAGGCTACGTCTACCTCGAGGGCGACTCCAAGCCCATCTGTCCACTGGCCGCCTCTGGCACGGATGCCGCGACGCCCGCGATCGACAGCACGAACGAAGATCCCGGGTTCCCGACGATAGACGTTGATGGGACCGTGGGTTTTGCGGCACAAGCGGTGCTCGCAAAGACCATTGCCGATCAGCTTGTTGCCCGCGGGTTGAGCTGGAAGGCGTACGAGGAATCGCTCCCTCCGAGCGGCGCCGACGGGGTCAACTCGGCCGACGGCCTGTTCTCGAACTTGAATCTTGTGTCAAACAACACCAATCCGGCGAGCAGCACCTATAACGGCGGACTGGTATTCAATGGCACGCTGCAAAGCCTGTATGCCGTGAAGCACAACCCATTCGCATATTTCGCAAATATCCAGTCGGGCGCCGACCCGCGTTCCAGTATGAAGAATACCGTCGGATTTGACGGGCCAAGAGGGCTGTTTGAGGACCTTGCCAGCGGTCGAGTGCCCAATTTGGTCTTTATCGCGCCCAATCAATGCAATGACCAGCATGGTCGCAGTGGCGCTAGCGCCGGACCATCCTGCGACTTTGACCACGAGGACAACGGCACCCTTACGGGCCTGAACCCGGCGCTGATGTACCTGGGCGACGTCGCTCTCGAGCGCATCGTGGGCGCAATCAAGAGTTCTCCAGCGTGGAATCGTGGAACCAACGCGATCGTGATTGTCTGGGATGAAAACGACTACAGCATTGCTCCGACGACCAACCAGGTTGCCCTGATAGTTGACACAAACGAGGACGAGGCTCGTGGTCAGACCGGGCACGCCAGCAGCCAGTTCTATACTGCATTCTCGCTGCTGAAGACGCTGGAGGGAGGTTTTGGTCTGCCTTGCCTCAATCATGCATGTGACCAGAACGTGTCGGTTATGGACGATTTGTTCCCGAGCCATGGTGGTGCGCACTGATTCACGACCTGCGGGGCAGGCACCATTGGTCTGCCCCGCCTCGTGCGAAGCTCGGCGCATCCATTGCGGTGAAGCAGCCTCGATAGCATCAACAGGTAATGGTGCAGGCAACCTTCTGCCGCCAACACGCTCACGGTGTGCGATCGGACATGAGCCGGGGTTTCCCGGCGGTCGTTGAAACCCAGCTAACCTGTTGAATCGGTTGCCTCCGGTGGTCGCGGGTCGCCCGAGTGCGGCTGCATTTACCTGCTGAGTGTGAGTTCGAAGGGTGCGGCGATCCTTCTCGCATTTGTAATTCATTGCTAAGCGGGCGCTGTCGCAGTAATTCCACACTCGCAAGAAGTCTTGAGCAGGCGCACAGTTCATCAAATCGTGCAGGAGGGCGCGTCCATGAACATTCCGCGCGTATGCAGGTGGCTGGGTGTGCTCTGGCTGGCAACCTTGGTGGCCTGCGGTGGCGGAAGCATAGGTGGCGCGGCTCCGCCTCAAGGTGCAGCTCCTCCGCAAAATTCGACGACAGATCCAGGCACTACACTCATCGCGATGACCGACGCGCCAGGGGATTTTCTGGCCTACAACGTCGGCGTCGTATCCGTGGAACTCAAGCGCGCCGACGGTACCATCGTGGAGACGCTTCCCGCCGCTACGCAGGTGGATTTCGCGCAGCTGGTTGACGTCTCGGAGATCCTAACGGCGAGCCAGGTGCCCCCTGGGAAGTACGTTGGCGTTTCCTTGACGCTGGATTACGCCGAGGCGCTGATTGTCGTGGACAACGGCAGCGGTGGCCTTACCGTTGCCAACAATAACATCGTAAATAGCGTCACGGACACTGCACTAGTGGGCGCGGACAGCCAGCTCACGCTGTCCTTGCAGCTGCCTGCGGCCAGTCCGCTGATCGTCAACAGTGGTTCCATGTCGCATCTGGCGCTGGACTTCGATCTGGCTTCGTCCAATACGGTTGATCCGGAGGCCCCGGGCGCTGGCACTGCCGCGGGCGATGTCAGGGTTCGCGTCAATCCGGTAGTGCTGGCGGCCACTATCGTGCCGGATCCGACCAGGCAACTGCGCCTGCGCGGCACGCTGGTGTCGGTGAGCAACATGCCCCCGAGCGCGATGTCCTATACGGTGCACCTGAGCCCGTTCAACTTGCGCGACGATGCCTCGCACGGCGATGTAGTCGTGAACACCACCGACACTACGGCCTTCTCCGTAAACGGTGTCACCCAGTCGGGTACGGCTGGATTGGCAGCATTGGCCGTCCTTCCAGCAGGCAGCCTGACACTGGCGCAGGGCACGTTTGACAGCACCACGCACACCTATACGGCGACCAGCGTCATCGCTGGCACGAGTCTGCCTGCGGCGGGGTCCGATGTCCTGCTGGGCACCGTAATTGCGCGCAATGGAAACGTGCTCACCGTGTCCAGTGCCTTGAGCTGCACGGACTACAATGGCCACGATCAGGGTCAGACGCTGCCCGGAAACGGCAAGGGCCTCGGCCACCAGACGAGCAATGGCAATGGCCATGGCAACAGCAATGGCAATGGTCACCGCAAATATGACGGCAGCGACGATGACGGTTGGCGCTTTGAGTTCGATCGCCAGGTACTGGTAACCGTCGGCAGCGATACAAAGGTGACGCGTTCTGGCAGCGTGCTGCCTGCAACCGCGCAGGACATCTCTGTGGGCCAGCGCATCGCTGCCTATGGCAAGCTGGGAACGGACAGCACGGGCCATCGCTCGCTCGATGCAACCGCGGGCGGCGGGCGACTTCTGGTCACCAGTCTTTGGGGCAACTTCGTTTCGCAGTCGCAAAACATGATCACACTGGGCCTGATGCAGCTGGACGGTCGTGCGCCGGGCGCATACATCTTTGCCGGAACGGGCACGACGGCTGCCAGTGACGCGAACCCGACGGCCTACATCGTTGCATTGCCACCGCCCCTGAACGTTGCCCAGCCAAAGGCCGGTACGCCGGTGGCAGGGGCGCCGCTGCGCTTGTTCGGTTTCGCGACACAATTCGGGTCCGCGCCCCCTGACTTCAATGCGACAACGCTGGTCAGCTACGCGTCGACGGCGGCCCAAGTGGATCTGGATTGGACCTTCCCGGGGACGACCGCGCCGTTCGTGCAGATCGATGTGACAAAGCTTGTGGTTAACATGGCGACGCTGCAGACCGCAGCTGAAGCTGAGCTCAAGCTTGGGCCGCAATCACTCGACCTGGCAAAGTCGGCCTCTGGCGTGACCTTCATTCCCAATTCGACGGCTACCTACGCTGCGTTTGCCATCGCGCATCGAAAGAGCGTTGGCGTCAGCACCTACGGCAGCTTCGGGGACCTGGTTGTAGCACTGAAGGGTGCGCTCAACGGCACCACGGCCCTGTTCAGGATCCACGCTGCGGGTCCTTATGATCCCGGCACCAGCACATTGTCCGTAGATCGAATGTATGTCGTCCTGAACGACTAACGCGTGCCTGCGATGACTGGGCTAGAATGTTGGCGGTCTCGTACATCAGAGCAGGGAGCACGCGAATGAACCGACTTCCCAGGATGTTTACCCTGGCACCGTTGCTGATGATTGGCGCACAGGCCCTTGCACAGACCCCGGCTGCGGCTGCGCCTGCGACTACCGCGCCAGCCAAACCCATTTCCACATCCCTTGGCATGGTCGTGTTTCCGGCAAAGGGCCAGAGCCCCCAGAAGCAAAGCCAGGATGAAAGCGAATGCTTCACCTGGTCGAAGACCCAGACGGGAGTGGATCCCTCGGCTGCCGCACCGGCACCTGCGGCTGCCGCCGCGCCGGCCAAGGCTGACTCCGGCGCCAATGGGGCACGGGTAAAGGGTGCCGCCAAGGGTGCGGCGGCCGGCGCAGTCATCGGCGAGGTTGCCAGCGACGATGCCGGCAAGGGTGCGGCAATCGGAGCCACGGCGGGGGTTGTCGCTGGCGGACGGCAGAGCCGCAAGGCCAAGGAGGAGGCGCAGAAGGAGGCAACGCAGCAACAGCAGCAGGCGGCTCAGCAGCAGCAGGCGGCCACCCAGGAGCAGCTGGGTCTGTTTAAGAAGGGGTTTGCGGCGTGCCTTGAGCCCAAGGGCTATACGGTCAAGTAAATAACTGGTGCAGCCGCGACGACGCACGGGAGCGGTGCCCAGAAATTCCGGGTGGATCGTCTGGGTGGGGGCAGCGGCTTGGCTGGGGGCAGCGGCGTTCAGTGGCGTCGCAGCCACGCAAGAGGTTGCCGTCACCCCCTATCGACCTACCGTGTCGACTCCGGCCGCGCTATCCGCGCCGGGGTGGCTGGAGCTGGAAGCCGGAATCCAGCGCTTCGGGGTAGGTACAGACACGTGGCGTGACAGCATGCCCTACACGCTCAAGCTGGCATTTACCGACGACTGGGGCATTCGTGCTGGTGGGGAGCTGGTGGTCCGAACCCGGGACTCCGCCGGCCAGGATGACCTGGGGTTCGGCGATACCTCAGTTGTGCTCAAGCGGCGTTTTGCCGTCAACGATACATCGGCCCTGGGGCTTGAAGTCGGTGCCGTATTCCCGTCGGCACCAGATGGCCTGCATTCAGGCAGTGGCGCGACGGACTTCACCGTCAACGGCATCTACAGCGCAGATTTTGGCCCTGCCTTGCACGCCGACGTGAACATAGGGGTCACGCGGCTGGGAAATACCCAGCCCAGTAGCAGTCGCGACCAGGTGCTGTGGGCAATTGCCGTGTCACGTGACCTGGGTGCGGGGTGGGGCTTGTCGGGCGAGGTATCTGGCACCGACCAGGGTGGCGTCAGTCCTTCCACCCAGCTGTTGCTGGCCACCAGCTACAGTCCGCGCAAGTCGATTGCCTGGGACTTTGCAGTGGCGCGCGTCAGGAGCGCTGCGGTTTCCTCCTGGTCCATCCTGGCTGGCGGGACGTTTCTCCTGGCCCCGGTTTTCTGAGTGTTCGCGCCTGCTCAGCCCTTGAGGACGCTGAGCACCTGCGGTTCAAGGTAAGCCTCCAGCCCAAGTCTAGAGTAGGTGCGGCCCATGCCGGATTCCTTGGCCCCACCAAACGGCACCGTGGCCAGCGTGGCGCGATGCTGATTGACCCAGGCCGTGCCAACTTCCAGGCGGGAGGCAATTGCCGTGGCACGGGCAACGTCTTTGCCCCACACCGATCCTGCCAGGCCAAAACGCGTGTGATTGGCGCGCGCCAGGGCGTCCTCGACATTATTGAACTTCATCACTGGAATTATCGGGCCGAACTGCTCTTCGCTGACCAGGCGGCTGCTCTCGGCCAGTCCGGTGACTACTGCCGGCTGGACAAAGTAGCCGGTCCCTGTGAGTGCCGGTTCGCCCTCGATCAGGGTGCCGCCGCTGCGGCGGGCATCTTCCCTGAGTTCGCACACCCGTTCGTATTGGCGTCGGTTCTGGATAGGGCCCAGCGTGGTCGCCGGATCAAGCCCGTCGCCAAGCCTGGCGCCACGTGCCTCGCTGGCCAGCGCGGCGCACAGGGCCTCATAGATGTTCTCATGTGCATAAATGCGCTTGATGGCCATGCACACCTGGCCGCTGTTGACGGTGGCGGCAAAGAACAGTTTCTTTGCAACGGCCGCAACGTCCACGTCCTCAAGGACAATGGCGGCATCATTGCCACCCAGCTCCAGGGTCACGCGCTTGAGCGTCCCG
The DNA here is from genome assembly GCA_963726085.1 of uncultured Pseudomonadota bacterium. Taxonomy (GTDB): domain Bacteria; phylum Pseudomonadota; class Gammaproteobacteria; order Steroidobacterales; family Steroidobacteraceae; genus ZC4RG30. Next base: position 162,124 of record CAVSAR010000001.1, read on the forward strand.
GCGGCACTGGCCATTACCTTCTTGCCGGTGGCCACTGAGCCGGTGAACGATATCTTGTCCACTCCGGGGTGCGCGGTCAGCAGGGCGCCCAGCTCATCCGCGCCCGCCAGCACCGCAAGCACGCCCGCCGGGAGGATGTCGCGAAATATCTCCCCGATGCGCAGCGTCGTCAGCGGGGTGAAGGGCGATGGCTTGATGATGGCGCAGTTGCCGGTGTAGAGGGCAGAGGCCAGTGGACCGGCAGCAAGGTTCACCGGTGCATTCCACGGCGTGATGATGCCGGCAACCCCCAGCGGCACGTAGCGCAGTTCTATGTGGCGTTCCGCGTCGTCGACCAGCACCTGCGGTTCAATCCGGATCTTCGTCATCCCCACTGACAAGGAGGCGGCGCGGGAAATCTCGTCCAGCGACTGTGCCAGTGGTTTGCCCTGTTCCTGCGTCAGCAGGCGCGCCAGCGGTTCACGATGGGCCAGCAGTGCCGCCGCGCACTGCTCTATGTAGGTCGCCCGCTCGGCAAACCCCAGCGCGCGCCACGCTGGAAAAGCCGCCCGTGCCGCAGCCACTGCGTCATCCAGGTGCGGCGCACCTGCGGCTGGGCAATGCGCAAACACGACGCCGGAGGCAGGATTGATCACGTCCAGTTGCGCGGCGGCCTTGACCAGCTGTCCGTTGATGAGCAGGCAATAGGGGCCATTGAAGTCGATCATTGGGACACCGCGTTCGGACCGGGAGGGGATGCTAAAATGAATGCACCATGATTCCAACCTGCAAGGCTCCAGATCCGGACACCCGGGCGCCCAAATACCGTCCGCCCCCCGGGGCCTGCGACGCTCATTGCCACATCTTTGGCCCGGGTGATATCTACCCCTATGCCCCGGATCGCAGCTATACGCCTCCGGATGCCCCCCTGTCGCGATTCAAGGCGCTGCAGGAGACGCTGGGCCTGTCGCGGGCCGTGCTGGTCAATGCCAGCTGCCACGGTAGCGACAATACCGTCATCGTCGATGCCATCGCCCAGAGCGGCGGCTCGTACCGCGGGGTGGCCAATTCGGATGACAGCTTTAGCGAGAAGGATTTCGAGAAACTGCACCTGGCGGGCTTTCGCGGGGTGCGCTTTAATTTCGTGAAACATCTGGGCGGTATGCCGGACATGGGTGAATTCCACCGCACTCTGGCCAGGATCCGGCCCTTTGGCTGGCACATTGACCTGCATTTTGATGCCGGTGACCTGATCGAGCACGACGCCCTGCTCAAGTCGCTGCCGGTGCCGTTCATCATCGACCACATGGGGCGGGTACCCACCAAGAACGGCCTGGGGCAGGAGCCCTTCAAGCTGCTGGTGGACCTGGCGCGCAACAACGAGAAGTGCTGGATCAAGATCTCCGGCGCCGAACGAATCTCCAGCGGCGGCCCGCCGTTTACCGATGCCGTACCGTTTGCGCAGGCACTGATCGAGGCAGCTCCGGATCGCATCCTCTGGGGCACGGACTGGCCGCATCCCAATATCGCCAAGCACATGCCCAATGACGGTGATCTGGTCGACCTGATTCCGCTGATGATGCCGGATGCCGCACTGCAGAGACGCATCCTCGTGGACAATCCGCACCGCCTTTACGAATTCACCGCTTGAGGTCTGACACATGAAAGTAGGACTGGCAGGACAGGGCGCCTTCGGCGTCAAGCATCTCGAGGCCATCCAGAAGATTCCCGGCATCGAGGTCATCACGCTTACCGGTGGCAATCCGGACGCCACGAAGGAAGTGGCGCAGAAGTTCGGGATCCCGCACTGCACCGGCGACCTGGCCGAGAGCCTCAAGCAGCCGGGCCTGGAGGCGATGCATCCTCGCCACGCCCACCCAGATGCATGCCGCGCAGGCCATCCAGTGTCTGCGCGCCGGCAAGCACGTGCAGGTCGAGATTCCCATGGCCGACAATCTGGCCGATGCGGAGCAGGTGCTGGCGGTGCAGCAGGAGACCGGGCTCGATCGCCATGGCCGGCCACACGCGCCGCTTCAATCCCAGTCACCAGTGGGTCCACAAGCGCATCGTGGCCGGCGAGCTGAAGGTGCAGCAGATGGACGTGCAGACGTACTTCTTCCGTCGCACCAACATGAATGCGCTGGGCAAGCCGCGCAGCTGGACCGACCATCTGCTGTGGCACCACGCCTGCCACACCGTGGATCTGTTCCAGTACCAGACCGGCGAGACGGCGTCCGCGTTGCCACGCCCTGCAGGGCCCGCTGCATCCGCAGCTGAGCATCGCCATGGACATGAGCATCGGCATGAAGGTGCCCATCGGGCGCCATCTGCACGCTGTCGCTGTCGTTCAACAACGATGGCCCGCTGGGAACCTTCTTCCGCTACATCTGCGACAACGGCACGTACATCGCCCGCTACGATGACCTGCTGGATGGCAAGAAGAAGCCGATCGACGTGTCGAAGGTGGACGTGTCGATGAACGGCATCGAGCTGCAGGATCGCGAGTTCTTCGCGGCCATCCGCGAAGGCCGCGAGCCCAATGCCAGCGTGCAGCAGGTGCTGCCGGCGATGCGGACGCTGGACACGCCTTGAACAGGATCTGCTGAAGGGCTGACTAGCGTCCAGGGTCTTCATCATCGGCGGCGGATGGCGCTCGCCGCGCACCTGCGATGCCGTCAACCAGGCCGCGCAGTTCCTGCTCCGGCGGCGCTCGGGCAACGCAGCTCGCCAGCGCGCCCAGATTGTCTTCAAGGTGCGCACGGGTCTTCATGCCGGGAATGGGGACCACATCCGGGGCCGCGTGCGCCAGCACCCAGGCGATGGCCAGCTGCGGCAGGGCATGCACCCTTGCGTGCCGCCACGGCGGCCATGAGCGCGTCGACCAGCCGCACATTCTGTTCGCGCATTGGCGTCCTGGAAGCGCGGCTGACTGCGGCGGTTGTCATCCGCCGGCAGGTCCTGGCAGCGAGCGGAAGTTGCCGGCCAGGAAGCCGCGGCCCAGCGGACTGTAGGCGACCAGACCCGACGCCCAGCTCGCGGCAGGTGGCCAGCATGCCCTGTTCCGGCTCCCGCGACCAGAGGGAGTATTCGCTCTGTACGGCGGCGATCGGGTGCACGGCATGCGCGCGACGCAGGGTCTGCGACGCTGCACTCGGACAGCCCGATGTGGCGGATCTTGCCGGCCTGCACCAGCTGCGCCAGTGCGCCCACGGATTCCTCGATCGGTCGTCTTGCGATCGATGCGATGCAGGTAGAACAGGTCGATGTGGTCGAGTGCCCAGGCGCGTCAGGCTCGCGTCGACGGGCAGCGCGAATGGTCTCCGGGCCGATTGTCGACGACCAGCTGGCCGGCGGCATTGCGGGTGATGCCGTACTTGGTGGCCAGGAACAGCCGGCTCGCTGACGGCCGCGGATGGCGGCGCCGACGAACTTCTCGTTCTCACCCAGCTGGTAGCTGGCGGCGGTGTCGAGGTGGTGACGCCCTGGTCCAGGGCCGCCAGCAGCGTGGCGCGCGCCTCCTCGTCGTTGCGCGTGCCGTACCAGCCGATCAGGCGTCATGCAGCCGAAACCCAGCGCCGACACCTGGCTCCCGGTGTGGCCCAATGGTCGTTGCTGCAGCTTGGTACTGCCATAAACGAGGACAAATACCTTATCATTCGCGCTCGTCAAAGCCTCACCCGGTATCCCACCATGATCATCGACTGTCACGGGCACTACACCACGGCCCCGCGGATCTGACCGACCTTCCGCGATGCCCAGATCGCGGCGCTGAAGGATCCGGCCCAGACCCCGTCACGGGCGTCGCTGAAGATCGGCGATGACCAGATCCGCGACAGCCTGGAGAAGGCGCAGCTGAAACTGCAGCGCGAGCGCGGTTCGGATGTGACGATTTTCTCGCCCCGTGCCTCGACCATGGCGCATCACATCGGCACCGAGGCCACCAGCCTCGAGTGGTCGCAGATCAACAACGACCTGATCGCACGGGTCGTGGGCCTGTATCCGAAGAATTTCGTCGGCGTGTGCATGCTGCCGCAGTCCCCGGGAGTGCCCCCGGCCCACAGCGCGCGCGAGCTGGAGCGCTGCGTCAAGGAGCTGGGCTTCATCGGCGCGAACCTGAATCCGGACCCCTCGGGCGGCCACTGGACCGCGCCGCCGCTCACCGACCGGCACTGGTATCCGCTGTACGAAAAGCTGGTGGAGCTGGACGTGCCCGCCATGGTGCACGTGAGCTCCTCCTGCAACGCCGAATTTCCATGCCACGGGCGCGCATTACATCAATGCCGACACCACGGCGTTCATGCAGTTCATCCAGGGCGACCTGTTCAAGGACTTCCCGACCCTGCGGCTGATCATTCCGCACGGCGGCGGCGCGGTGCCCTACCACTGGGGTCGCTATCGCGGCCTGGCCCAGGACATGAAGCGTCCGCCGCTGGCCGAGCACGTCATGAAGAACGTGTTCTTCGACACCTGCGTCTACCACCAGCCCGGCATCGACCTGCTGCTGAAGGTGATCGCGGTGGAGAACATCCTGTTCGGCTCGGAGATGGTGGGCGCGGTGCGCGGCATTGATCCGACCACCGGCCAGTACTACGACGACACCAAGCGTTACATCGATTCCTCGGCGCTGTCCGCGGCCGGACAAGACGCGCATCTTCGAGACCAACGCCTATCGGGTGTATCCGCGCCTGAAGGCGCGGCTGGCCGCCGCTCATGCTTGATCGCGCATAGGGCCTATGGTCTAGAATCGGGCAGGCGAAATAGACAGATAATTATTAGGAGGGTCGAGTGAACAATCCGATTACCCGCCGCAGCGTGCTCGCAGGCACCGGTTGCCTGGGGGCTGCCGGTCTGTTGCGCGTCCTTCCCGTCTGGGCGCAGGCGCCCGCGGTCGTACCCGCCGGGCTGCCGCCGGTATGTCTGACCATGTACTACATGTCGGGCAACGAAGCGAAGTTCGATCGCATGCAGTACCGCGACAGACATGTTGCGTTGCTGCGCAACCTGTATGGCGATAGTTTGGATCGGATCGAGCTGCGCACTGTGCCACCCCGCGGACACAAGCCAACAATGGGCCATTACCAGGCCGGAGTGGCGGAGCCGCCGGTGCTGGCAATGGAAAGTCTCTGGATCCGGAACCTGGAGGCCTTTGCGGCCGCGACGCGCAATGCCGGAAACAAGATCGCCGAGGACTTGGCGAAGATTACCTCTGCCAGGGTGACTTTACAGTACGAGCAACTGGATCTGGCCCAGGGTGAACCGCGCGAATCGATCGCTCAGGGTACGAAGTGTTTCTCCTCGTTGTATCCGACCAAAGATGCCGGAACGTGGGATGCGGAGTACTACTCCAAGACGGTAGTGCCAATGTTGAACGAGATTTATGGGCCGGACGTCCTGCGCCGCGTCGAGGTGTGCAAGGGGGTCTCGGCACCCGGTGGTGGCAAGCCAGCGATCACGAGTGCCGTACACCTTTATCTCAAGAGCGAGCAGGCCTACATGGACGCGGGGATGAAGGGCGGTATGCGCTTGATGGGGGAGGGCCCGAAGTACACGAACATCATGCCCGTCGCGGGCATGTTTGACTTATACGCGGTCGGCTGAGGGGTTCCGTGAAAAGGGTAAGGTCGCTTTCCGTGCTCGCTGCTGCATGCTTCACGATGGTCGGGGCATATGGGCAGGTCGGGCACCCCGCAAAGGGAAGTTGGTTGGGATACTGGGGGCCGGACCAAAAGGGGCAACGGCGCCTGGTTCTCAATCTGGACTGGCGCGACCGGGCGGTTGTGGGCGAAATCAACCCAGGACCCAATGCGGCCAAAATTATCCGCTCCGACCTTGATTACACTACCTGGTCGATGACGCTGGAAGCCCAGCTGCCCAACGCCAGCGGTGCCCTTGAGAAATGGGTCGCCGTCGGCAAGATCGAGAACCTGGGCTCCTGGACCAATCGTCGTTATTCCGGCACGTATACGCAAGGCGCAGAGCACGGTACGTTCCAGGTGACACTGCACTAGGGTGACAATGAAATGGAGACTCACATGAAGATCCGGATCGGCACCGTCGCTGCTGGGCTTTTGGCGCTGCTGGCGGCCAGCCCTGCACTGCAGGCACACCATTCGTTTGCCGCCGAGTTCGATGCCGCCAGCAAGCTCAAGTTAACCGGTACTGTCACCAAGCTGGATTGGCGCAATCCGCACACCTATTTCTTTGTCGATATCGCAGACGACAAGGGGGCCGTGCACAACTGGGCTTTTGAGCTTGGCAGTCCCAATGTGCTGATGCGGCGCGGCTGGACGCGCGAATCCCTCAAGGCCGGTGACACGGTGACCGTGGAAGGTTCGCGTGCCCGGGACGGGACCTACAAGGCCAATGCCAATTCGGTGGTGCTGGCCTCCGGCAAGCGGTTGTTCAACGGCACTGCCGCCGACGAAGTCCCCACCCCGTAAGTTCGAGGGAAGTCACATGGCTCGAGTGATCCTGGGGCGGGTGGCCCTCATGTGCGCCGCCGGTGCGATGGCCTGCTTGCTGATTGCGCCGGCACATGCGGCGCAGCCTGCCAAGGCGCCACCGTCAAAAGCCCCCACAGCGCCGACACCGCGCCTGGCCGACGGCAAGGTCGACCTGGGTGGCAAGGGGATCTGGGAGTTGCCCTACATCACCGACATGGGCAGGCAGGTGTTGGATACGCCTGCTCAGGTGCCGTTCCTGCCCTGGTCCAAGGCCATGTATGACTACGTGCAGCTCAACCACAATGCCTATGACCCGGAGGGTTTTTGCCTGCCGCCTGGGGGCCCGCGGGCCTTCGGCACGCCTTACCCGATGCAATTCATCCAGCAGAAGGACCGGATCATCGTGATCTTCGAGGGTGGTGCGCATGTCTGGCGCGAGATCCACATGGACGGGCGTCCACATCCCAAGGGCGCCGACCTCAATCCCACCTATTTCGGTCACTCGGTCGGACACTGGGAAGGCGATACGCTGGTGGTCGACACGGTTGGCTACAACGAGCGCACCTGGCTGGGGTTCAACGGCTATTTTCACACCGACGAACTGCATACCATCGAACGCATCTCACGCCCGAATCGCGACACGCTGCGCTATGAGGCGACCATCGACGACCCGGGTGCTTACACGCATCCGTGGCGCATGGGCTGGAACATTCCCTGGCGGGCCGGACAGGAGCTGCAGGAATACATCTGCCAGGAAGAGAACCAGTACATGTTCGACCTCAAGGACGACTTCGGCCAGCCGTTCTTCAAGGCCACCAAAGCTGGCGAGTAGGCCGCCGGCTCAGATGTACTTGAGGCCCAGTTCCGCCAGCTTCTCGCGGAACTTGTAGATATCCATGCCCAGCTCACCGGAGGCCAGGCGCTTGCGCTTCTCCTCTTCCATCGACACCCGCTTGGCCGCCGCTGTAGCTACCTGCGCCGCGTCGGCGCTGCGCACCACGCAGACACCGTCATCGTCAGCCACGATCACGTCACCGGGATGCACCGCCTGCGCGGCGCAGATCACCGGCACGTTGACGGATCCAAGGCTGGCCTTGATGGTGCCCTGGGCGTAGATGCACTTGCTCCAGACCGGGAAATCCATCTGCTTGAGCGTCGCCACGTCGCGCACGCCGGCGTCGATGATCAGCGCCTGGACGCCGCGCGCCTGCAGCGAGGTCGCCAGCAGGTCGCCGAAATAGCCGTCGCTGCAGGGCGAAGTGGGCGCGACCACCAGGATGTCGCCCGGTTTGCACACCTCCACGGCCACATGAATCATCCAGTTGTCCCCCGGCGGGGCAGACACCGTGACGGCGGGGCCCGCGATGGACTTGCCGGAGTAGATGGGACGCATGTAGGACGCCAGCAGGCCAATGCGACCCTGCGCCTCATGCACGGTGGCAACGCCATAGGTCGCAAGGGCCTTGCTGATGGCGGCTTCGGGGCGCGGTATTTCGCGCACGCAGACATGCTTGCTGATGGCTGTTCTCCTTAGAGCTTGAACACGCGTTCGGCATTGGTCTGGAAGAAGGCTTTCTTGTCCGCCGCGGAAATGGTCATGGCGTCGCAGAAGCCGACTTCTTCGGGAACGTACTGGTAGGGATAATCCATGGCATACAGCACACGGTCAACGCCGATTACTTTCTGGCAGAACTCGATGGCCGGTTGCCAGGCGACACCGCTGTTGGTGACGTAAACATTGTTGCGCAGATAGTGGCTGACCGGGTGCTGCAGCGGCTTCATGAAGGGATAGCGCTGCGAGCGCACCGTGGCGGTGTGCATGTAATCGAGCCGATACAGCCAGAACGGCAGGGCCTCGCCGGCGTGCCCGATAATGAATTGCAGTTTCGGAAAGCGATCGAACACGCCGCCGGTGATGATGCGCAGCATGTGCAGGCCGGTCTCGCAGCCAAAGCCAAACACTGCGCCATCCAGGCCGGCGTCCAGAAACGGCTTGACCATCGTGGGCGGCGGGGTCTGCGGGTGCAGATAGATGGGCACGTCCAGCGCCTCGGCCGCCTCAAGCACCGGAGCAAATTGCGGTTCGTCCAGGTAGTGGCCCTGGGTGTGGCTGTTGACGATGACGGCGCGAAAACCCAGCTTGTTCACCGCGCGCTGCATCTCCTTGACGGCGTTGGCCGGATCGTGCGGTGCAATAGCCGCCATGCCGGTGAAGCGGGTGGGATAGGTGCGGCAGGCGTCGGCCAGCTGATCGTTGGCATCAATGGCCAGCGCGCTGCCGGTGGCAGGATCGAACACCTGTACCCCGGGTGCAGTGAGCGCGATGATCTGGCGATCGATGCCGGATTCGTCCATGTGGGCAATGCGCTGCGCCCCGAGTCCCTGCAGGCCCTCGTTGATGAACTTGGCGCGGGGACTCTGGTGGCTGCCGTAGAAGCCCCAGAGGCTACGAAAACCCGGGTCATTAAAATCGCCGTCAAGCAGGCGCTTGTAGCCGGCCAGGACGTCCCGAGTGATGAAGGCCTCTTCGGTGGCGATGCGCAGGTAGGCGGCTTTGTTTACCATGGCCGGTCTGATGCTCTGGAGTGGTTCCGGGGCCGGTATTTAATCACAAGGCTATGGCATACCCCGATCTTTACCTGCTCATCGATGGCAAGCGTCTCAGTGGCCAGGGACGCGCGACGCGCCCGGTCATCAATCCGGCAACCGAGGAGGTGTTGGGGCACGTCCCGCTGGCCACTGCGGCCGATCTAGACCAGGCACTGGAATGCGCCAGGCGGGCCTGGCCGGTGTGGCGCGCACTGGGTCCACAGCAGCGCGGGCGCATCCTGCGCAAGGCCGCAGACCTGATCCGCGAGCGCGGCGAGGCCATTGCGCAACTGGCAACCCTGGAAGAGGGCAAGGCGCTGCCCGAGGCGCGCGTCGAGCTCAATATTGCCGCGGAGATCTTCGATTGGTATGCGGAAGAAGGGCGCCGTGCCTATGGTCGCGTGCTGCCGCAGCGCATTGCGGGCATGCGCATGACGGTGGTCAAGGAGCCGGTTGGACCGGTCGCTGGCTTCGCGCCATGGAATTTTCCGCTGGGCAATCCGGCGCGCAAGCTCGGCGCCGCGCTGGGTGCCGGCTGCAGCGTCATCGTCAAGCCTGCGGAGGAAACCCCAGGGTGTGCGCTGGCCATCGCGCAGGCGTTGGTGGATGCAGGGGTTCCGGCCGGGGTAATCGCCGTTGTATTTGGCGTGCCTGCCGACGTGTCAAGGCACCTGATCGCCTCGCCGGTGATTCGCGCGATCACGTTCACCGGTTCCATCCCGGTAGGCAAGGATCTGGCCACCCAGGCGGCCGCCGGAATGAAGCGCACGACCATGGAACTGGGCGGGCATGCACCAGTGCTGGTGTTTGACGACGTGGATGTCGATGCCGTGCTTGATCTTGCCGTGGCTTCGAAGTTTCGCAATGCCGGGCAAGTCTGTGTCTCGCCCACGCGCTTCTACGTGCAGGAGGCGATCTACGACCGGTTTGCCGCGGGTTTTGCGGCGCGCGCCAAGGCGCTGCGCGTGGGCAACGGTATGGACGATGGGGTGCGCATGGGGCCCCTGGCACACGAACGACGGCGACCGGCAGTGGCAACGCTGATCGACGAGGCGGTGTCGAGCGGGGCGAAGCTGTTGACTGGAGGTCACGCGCTGCCGGGCAAGGGCTATTTCTACGCGCCAACCGTACTGGGGGATGTGCCGCAGTCCGCGCGCATTATGAACGAGGAGCCATTCGGGCCGGTGGCCGTGCTGAGTCCGTTCAAGGATTTTGATGAGGCCATCGAAAAGGCCAATCGCCTGCCCTACGGACTGGCCGCCTACGCCTTTACTCAGTCGTCGCGACGGGTAAACCTGCTGGGCGAGCAGGTGGAGTCGGGCATGCTGGGGATCAACAGCTTCACGATAGCCGTTCCCGAAGCCCCGTTCGGTGGCGTCAAGGAAAGTGGCCACGGCTCGGAGGAAGGCATCGAGGGACTGGATGCCTGCCTGGTAACCAAGTTCATTACCGAGTCCTGAATAGGTCGGCCACGATCTACAGCAATAACAGGGCGGCGATCCCCGCGGCGGCAAAGCGCCACCATGCAAACACCGCCAAGCCGTGGCGGTTGAGGTACGCCACCATCCATTTGACCGCGATGGCGGCCGATACCCAGGCCATGACGAAGCCTGCTAGCAATACGTGCCAGCCATAGGCTTCCACCATGCCGTGGCCCTGCTTCAATGCGGTGTATACGGTGGCCGCGCCCAGGGTCAGCACGCCCAGCAGAAACGCAAACTCCACCGCCGCGGACAGTGACAGGCCGACCACCAGGCCACCCAGTATGGTGACCAGGCTGCGGCTGGTGCCAGGCCACATCGCAAGACACTGGAACAGGCCTATCACCACCGCGCCGCGCCAGGTCAGCGCGGTCAGCGGCTGACCTTCGCGATGTGCTTCTAGCCACCGCGAGAGCGCCAGGATCACAACGCCGCCGACTACCCAGGCCGCGATGACCGGCTTCACGCCGAACAGGCGCTGCTCGATCTGGCTGTTAAACAGCACGCCAAGTGCCGCGGCGGGCAGGAATGCCGTGATGACGCACAGGGCAAGGCGCATCCCGACCGGATCCTTGCCCATCAGTCCTAGCACCATCTGCCCGACCCGCTGCCGATAGATTCCCAGCACGGCCAGAATGGCACCGGCCTGGATGGCGATGACGTAGCCGTTGGCAGCTGCGCTCTGCGGGATGCCCAGCAATCGCTGGGCGATCAGCAGGTGGCCGGTGGAACTGACCGGCAGGTATTCGGTTATGCCCTCGACCAGCCCGAGGATCAGCGCCTGGAGCAAGTCCACTTCAGGTCCGCACTTGCCGGCCGCGCGCGCCGCGTGCCAGTGCAGTCAGCGCGAGCACCAGCAGCAAGCCAGGGGCCGTCCCGCCGCCGGATTTTCCCGAGGCCGGGGGAGGGCTGGAGCTTTGGGCGCCAGCACCGGCATCGACACTGACGTCAACGCTGTCGGTAGCTCCCGCGCTGTCGGTGATTGTCAGGCGCAGGGTGTAGCTACCGGTGGCCGGAGACTGCACCTGAGCCACCGCACTGTGCGGCGATTGAATGCTTGGCGTGGCCGCGCCACCGATAGTGGTAACCACCGTCCAGCTGTAGTCGGTCAGCGTGCGTCCGACAGAAGCGCCGCTCTGCGACCCATCCAGCGTAAGCGTGTGACCAGCAGACACCGTGCCGACCACCTTGGCAAATGCAACCGGCAATTGCGCAGCGGCGACGGCAGCGCCCGCATCCAGCATTCCCGCGCCACACACGGACGCATTGCAGATGCATTCGCTGTCCTGCAGGGCATTGGCAGTTGGACTCACGCAGGCCGGTATTCCCGCATTGTCGCTGGTGGTCGGAAAGGTCCGAGCGCTGGAGCGAATCCGCGAAATCAGCAGCGCGGGGGTCAGCGTCGGATTGACCGCCTTCATCAAGGCCGCGGCACCGGCAGCCTGGGGCGCGGCGAAGCTGGTGCCCACGTTGGAATTGATCTGGTCCGTGTAAGTGGAGCCGCCCGGAGCAGTGGCACCGTCATTGGTGGTGGTGTCGAGCGTGTACAGGCAGGGCGAGCCGGCCGTGATGTTGACGCAGTTGCCCGCGGGAGCAGCAATCCCGACCTCCGGCCCGAGGTTGCTGTAGCCAACCTTGGTACCGACGTGGCGCAAGCCCGCCACGGCCAGCGCGCCGGCGCAGTTGGCCGGAGCGTCGACGGGTCCACCTTCGTTGCCGGCAGAAACCACGATCAGAACGCCGTGTGCGGTAATGTCGTGCACTGCCGCGGTATACATGGAACTGCAGGCGCCAACGCTGCCGAGGCTCATGTTGATGATTTGTGCCGGATTGGGATTGGCAGGCAGTTTGGGATCCAGCAGCAATGGCGGCGGGATGAGCATGCCGGCGGCCCAGTACATGCCGGCGATCACGTCAGAGTCGAATCCGCCGCACTTGCCCAGCACGCGCACCGGCAATATACGGACATTGAAGGCCGTGCCGGCAATGCCCATGGCGTTGTTGGTGTCGGCTGCGATCATCCCGGCAGTACGCGTGCCATGCCAGGAACTGTTGGTGGGCTGATCACTGTTTGTGCCGTCGCCGCAGCTCATGCCCTTGAATGGCGGGTTGTTCAGGTCCGTCGCCGTCAGGTAATCGCCGGGGTCCGACGGGTCAGGATCCCAGCCGTCGCCATCGTTGGCCGTCGCAAATGAAGTGGACGATTCTCCGGACACGAAGTCGTACCCGGGCAGCAGTTTGGCATTGGGATCAGTCGCGGATACCTTGCGCAGATCCGGATGTTCAAACCGCACCCCGGTATCCAGCACCGCCACCACCACCGTCGAGGTGGCAGGGCTGGCGCCACCGTGGGTGATATCCCATGCCGAATCCGCGCGGATGGCGGCGGGCTGCACGCCTTGCAGGTACCACTGACCACCAAACAAAGGATCGGACGGGGCAAAGGCATGCGCGTGAACCCGACGATCAGGCTCCACCATATCGATGGCAGGATCGGCGCGCAGGGCGGCGAGGGTGGCATTGAGTTCCTGGCCGGAACGCGCCCGGTCCAGCTGCAGGACGGACATGCGTCCGCCGATGCGACGCGACTGCGCAATGACCTGGCCGGTGCGGTCGCCGATGCGGCGTGTTTCGCGTGCTTCGGAGTCGGAATCCGCGGGCAGCGTTCGCCACTTGATGATCACGCGCTCGACTGGTTCCGGGGTGGCGGCTGTGGCGTGACTGGCAAAGCTAACCAGTCCCACCACCAGCAATGCGAGCAGCCGCAGGGGGTGTATGCGCGAGTTGTTCACTGTAAGTGATGGTAGCCGTCTGGCCGCCGAACCGCGACCAGCAGAAGCCCTATTCGGATTAAGCCCGTCAGGAATGTGAAGTCTGGCCCATTGTCGCGGCGGCCCGGGCAAGGGCCCTGATCTGGTCCCAGCTGCCGGATTTCAGCAGGCCCGCGGGCGTGACCCAGGAGCCCCCCACGCAAACCACGTTGGGCAGCGCAAGGAATTCGGGGGCATTGCGCGGATCGACACCCCCGGTTGGGCAGAACGCGACATCGGGAATCACTGAGTGAAATGTGCGCAGCATCGCCACGCCACCGGCCTGCTGGGCAGGAAAGAACTTGCACAGGCGAAATCCCAGCAGCCGCGCCTGCATCAATTCCGACACGGTGGCGATGCCCGGCAGGTAAGGCAGGTTTGCGGCCTTGGTAGCGGCCACCAGGTCCGGATGCAGGCCGGGTGACACGCCGAACTGAGCTCCGGCATCAACCGCCGCGCGCACATGCGCGGGCTCGGTGATGGTGCCGACTCCAACCACTGCGTCGGGGACGGCCCGGCGCATTGCCGAGATCACGTCCAGCGCAACCGCGGTGCGCAGCGTTACTTCCAGTACGCGCAGGCCGCCGGCCACCAGGGCCTCGGCCAGGGGCGCCGCGTGGCGCAGATCGTCAACCACGATGACTGGCACCACGACGGCGCGCTTGAGTACTTGATGAAGGTCTTCGGTCACGGTTGCCTGCCTGTGGAAACTTAGCCGGGAATGAGAAGCTACCCTGTCATTGGCCTCATTGGTAGCAGCAAGCCGCTACAGGGTCTTTACCGCGCCCGGATCGGTGACCTCCGGCGGCGGGATGGCGAACAGCACGCGCAAGCGCAGGCCCAGCAGCTGCGTCCGCGAAAGCGCATTGCGATCGCGGATCACCCTGGCCAGCAGCTCCGGGTCATCGGTGATGATGTTGTCTACGCCACGCTCGATCATGCGCAACATGGCCTCGGGGGTGTTGACCGTCCAGACATGGACTTTCTTGCCGGCCGCATGCGCGCGGCGGATCATCGAAACCGTGGCCTTGGCGGCATTGAGGCTCAGGAAATCCGCCTTGCTGCGGATGACGTTGCCTACCGAGGCCGTGACGATGTGGCCGGTGAGCAGTTTTGGCTCGATGGACTTCACCTGCAGCAGCGCGTTGTAGTCCAGCGAGGTGATTACCACTTGGTCCTCGAAATTCTCGGTACGCAGCAGATCGACCACTGCCTGGGCCAGGCCCGGATCCGGGGCGTTGTATTTGAGTTCGATGTTGATCTTCATCTTCCCGCGCACCAGCTCGATCACCTGTTGCAGGGTTGGAGCGGGCTCGTGCGGGAATGGCGGCTTGTGGCGCGCGCCGATGTCGATGGTTTGTAGCTCGGCGGCCGTGAGGTCCTGAACTTTGCGGGGGTCACCCCCCAGTCGCAGCAGGTCCCCGTCGTGCACGACGACGATCACTTGGTCGCGCGTTCGCTGCACGTCCAGCTCGATGTAATCCGCGCCGGCGGCAAGCGCGGCCCGGAACGCAGCCATGGTGTTCTCGGGTGCGGCAATAGAGGCGCCACGGTGTGCGGTTATCCGAACATTGGTGTGCAGGTCGACCTGCATGGCAATGAACCACAGCGTACCCAGGGACGCCAACAGCAGCACGGGCAGCGCGGCCAAGTAGGGCCGCGAAAACCGGCGCGCCATGCGTTCCTGCTCGGATCCGATCGTCGGCGGCTGCCAGGCGGTGTTGTCGAGGCGCTCAATGTAGAGCCGCGTGACCATGAACTGGTGGCCCGCGAACCAGAATGCGCTGTAGAGAAACCCCCCAAGCAGAGAGACCACCATGTAGATCGCGACCAACGGCAGTACGCGCGGCGCCGAGATGCCGGCCCAATTAAGTCCGGCGGCGGATATTTGGTGACACACCCAGGACAGGGCGATCATGGAAAGCGTAATCAGCGCCCACCACAGCACCAGCGGCAAACCGACCCGGAACACACGACCATCGGTCAGTTCGCGGCTGCGCTTGAGGGCGGCCTGGGGCGAGGAACGCTCCAGCACCAGTGCCGGGATCGCAAACAGCCAACGCCCCATTTGCCGCTGCAGGACAAGGAAATAGCCGAGTACCAGCACGGCGACTACCAGCAATGCGCGCTTCCACTCGGGTGGCTTCTCGGCCAGATAATAGTTGATATCGTGCCCAGCCAGCGTCGTGAACCAGAGCGCGGCGATGACCGTTAGGAAGGGCAGCGCCAGCAGCAGCAAGCGCACAAAGATGCGCAGCCCCATGATGATCAGCGGTGGCCAAAGGCGCAGCACCATGGCAAAAGTGGCGCGCAAGGTGACCTGCCGCCGTGCGATGGCGTGGCTGGAGATCCAGGAGTGGCCAGCGAACTCGGCCAGCAGCAGTGCGCCCAGCAACGAGCCCATGAGTAGAATAAAGCAGGCGCCTATGGGCGAGAGGGCGAAGGCAATCAAGTCGAAATTGCTGACTACCGGCTCGCCGGACCTGCTGACCAGCCAGCTGGCCATGAAGGTCAAGAGCGGTGCGAAGACCACGAAACCCAGCACCTGCATGACCAGGTGGAAGGCCAGCGACACGCGCCAGCCAGACTGAAGGTCAGCCCAGGCGCGCGCAGCGAATTTGGCGGTCATCGGCCGATCGTAGCAAATGGTGTGCACGCGCATATCGCTGGCAGTAGGCAACGCGGGTGCGCCGAGGCTCGCCTGGCGCGCGGGATGCTGCAGCTACCTGGCGCTGTGCCGAGCCAAACATGAAGCATCCGGCGTTGAATCGTCAGGGCTTCGGGTCCGCGGGGGATGAGGGCGGGACGTTTCCGTTGGTGGTCGGCGCTGCGATGTTGAGCAGATCCTCCGGCGTGTCGATGTCGACCGCGGCATTGGGCATGGGTACGCGCAGGCAACGGTCGGCATGTCTGGCAAGAATGGAGCGCGCGCCGGCGTCGCCGCGCAGTTCGCTGAACGCAGAAAACGAGGTGCGCGGGAATATTGCAGGCACGCCAACGTGCCCATCGTAGGTGGCCGCGATTAGCCATTCCGGTTGCCGCCTCCAGGCGGTGGCAAGGCGCTTGAGGTCGAAGGTGGTGACGCTGACCTGATCGGCCAAAGTCACCAGCACGCCGTCGCAGCTTCCCGGCAGGTTGGCGATGCCCAGGCGCAGGGAACTGGCCAGTCCCTCCTGCCAGTGGCGGTTGATGAGCACAGACGCCGAGGTGTGCTTGAGCAGGGGCGCCAACTGGTCGGCATAGGCGCCGAGTACGACGGTCACCGCATGACCAACGACTTCGGTAGCCTGGGATACTGCCCTGTGCAGCATTGGCTGGCCCGCCAATGCGTACCAGTTGCTTGGGCGAACCAAAGCGGCTGGCGCTGCCTGCAGCCAGCACCAGGGCATGCAGCCCTGGCTCCTGAATGCTACTCATTGCGTGGCTCGTGTCATGCTTGCTTGCCTCGCTGCCCCGCGACCATTAGAGTTCGCGGGTTTTTTCCTATTAAACAGTAACTTCGGCCATAAAATCGATGCAATCCAAAGGGTCCAACGCCTGGGTGGTACACAAATTCGGCGGCTCCAGTGTCGCTGACGCCGGCTGCTTCCGAAAGGTGGCGGACATCCTGGAGTCGCAGCCCAGCCCTAGGCTGGGCGTGGTGCTGTCGGCCTGCAAGGGCGTCACCGACGCGTTGCTGGCGCTGGTGAGCATGGCCGAAAAAGGCGACATGGGCATCGCCACCCAGTTGCGCGGACTGCGCGACCGGCATGAAGCCATCGCCAGCGAGCTGCTCGGGCCTGAGGCCGCCGCCAGGTGGCTGGCCCGGTTCGACCAGGACCGTACTGACTTGGTCGGGGCCTTGCAAACCACAACCCTGATGCGATCGGCCGCTCAGAACGTGCGCGACCTGGTCGCCGGCTACGGTGAGTTGTGGTCCAGCTCGCTGTTCGTCGAATACCTCAGCGCGCGCCGCAACGGCCAGGGCGCAGCGGTGCGCTGGCTGGACGCGCGCCAGTGCGTGGTGGTGGAGTGGGGTCCGCTGGGTCCTGGCATCCAGTGGGATGCCTCGCGCGCCGCTACCGACAAGACCGGCGCCCGGGATTTCGACGGGACACTGGTCATCCCCGGATTTGTGGCGCGCACCCCCCAGGGCGTGCAAACCACGTTGGGGCGCAACGGCAGCGACTTTTCCGCCTCAATCTTCGGCTCGCTGCTGGATGCCAGCGAGATCCATATTTGGACGGATGTGGATGGGGTGTTGTCGGCCGATCCGCGCCGTGTCCCCAATGCGCAGGTGATTGATCAGCTGTCGTACAACGAGGCCATGGAGCTGGCGTACTTCGGTGCCAAGGTCATTCATCCGCAGACCATGGCCCCGGCCATCGGTCGCTCGATCCCGATCTTTATCCGCAACACCTTTGCGCCCAACAAGCCCTGCACATTGATCTGTGCCAAGCCGACCTCCAAACTGCTGGTCAAGGGCATCACGACCATCGAGAACATCGCGCTTATCGATATCGAAGGCGCCGGGATGATTGGCGTGCCGGGTACCGCGCACCGCCTGTTCGGTGCGCTG
The DNA here is from genome assembly GCA_963726085.1 of uncultured Pseudomonadota bacterium. Classification (GTDB taxonomy): domain Bacteria; phylum Pseudomonadota; class Gammaproteobacteria; order Steroidobacterales; family Steroidobacteraceae; genus ZC4RG30. The sequence goes on from CAVSAR010000001.1 coordinate 179,984, forward strand.
CGCGAAGAGCAGATTTCAGTGATCCTGATTTCCCAGGGTAGTTCGGAACATTCGATCTGTTGTGCGATTCCCGCCGCACAGGCGCCGCGCGCCGAAGCGGTCGTGCGCGCGGCATTTGCGCGTGAACTGGCCGAAGGCCAGATCCAGAGCGTGGACGCCGTCGTAGACCTGGCCATCCTCGCGGTGGTGGGCGACGGCATGGCCGGCACACCGGGGGTGTCGGCCAAGGTGTTCAACGCATTGGGTGCGGCGGCGGTTAACGTGCGCGCTATTGCGCAGGGCGCCTCCGAGCGCAACATCTCGGTGGTGGTCGATGGTAAACAGGCCACGCGCGCCTTGCGTGCGACGCATGCGAGCTTCTATCTCTCGCCCAACACGCTATCGATAGGCGTGATCGGCCCGGGTACGGTGGGCCGTGTGCTGCTCGACCAGCTGGCTTCACAGCAGGCGCGGCTGTCGCGTGAGTTCAAGCTCGACCTGCGCGTGCGCGGGATCATGACCTCCAAGCGCATGCTGCTGTCGGATCGTGGCGTTGATCTGGCACACTGGAAGCAGGAGTTCGATGGCGGCACCGTCAATGCGGATTTCGGCAAGTTTGTCGAACACCTGCGCGTGGACTACCTTCCGCACACGGTAATCATCGATTGCTCAGCGGATGAGAGCGTGGCGCGACACTACCGCGAATGGCTCGAGCAGGGTATTCACGTCGTGACGCCCAACAAGAAGGCAAACAGCGCAGAGATGACGTACTACGATTCACTGCGTGAGGCTCGGCGCATCGGTGGCTCGCACTATCTCTATGAAGGGACGGTGGGCGCCGGGCTGCCAGTGGTCCAGACACTGCGCGACCTGCGCGAGACTGGCGATGAGATAGACAGCATTGAGGGAATATTTTCCGGCACGCTGGCGTACCTGTTCAATGTCTACGACGGTTCGGTACCCTTTTCGGCCATCGTGCGCGAGGCCAAACAGCGTGGCTACACGGAGCCGGATCCCCGTGACGACCTGTCCGGAACGGACGTGGCGCGCAAGTTGATCATCCTGGCGCGCGAGATGGGCCTGCGCCTGGAGATGAAGGATGTTGCGGTGACCAGCCTGGTGCCCGGTGAGCTAAGCGGCGGCTCCATCGACCAGTTCCTGGATGGCCTCACCAAGTACGATGCGGCGATGCACGAGCGCTACCTTGCCGCGAAGAAGGCCGGCAAGGTGCTGCGCTTCGTCGGGCGCATCACCGCCAAGGGCGAAGCGACCGTGGGCGTGGTGGAGCTGGATGCCAAGCATGCGTTTGCCAACATCGCGCTGACCGACAACGTCGTGCGCTTTGCCACCGCGCGTTACTGCAACAATCCGCTGATCGTGCAAGGACCTGGCGCGGGCCCCGAGGTCACCGCAGGCGGCGTCTTTGCCGACCTGCTGCGCCTGTCGGCTTACCTGGGAGCACGAATGTGAGTCCCACCAGAGTCACCGCATTCGCGCCGGGATCGGTGGCCAATGTCGCCATTGGCTTCGACATCCTGGGATTTTCCGTTGATGCACTGGGTGATCGCGTGACGCTCATCCGCACGGCCACGCCCGGGGTGACCATCAAGGCCATCCGTGGCGTGGTGCAGGATCTGCCGCTGGAGGCGGAGAAGAACACCGCCGGTCGCGCGCTGCAGGCAATGATCGAAGCCCGCCGGTTGTCCTTCGGGTTCGAGATGGAGATCGACAAGGGCATTCCACTGGCCTCCGGGCTGGGTGGCTCGGCGGCATCGGCCGTCGCCGCCGTGGTGGCTGCCAACGCGCTGCTTCCCGTACCCATGACCCGCATCGAGCTTTTGCAAATGGCAATGGAAGGCGAGGCGGTTGCCAGCGGCTCGCGCCATGCCGACAATATTTCACCCTCGCTCTACGGTGGCATGGTTTTGACCGTAGGCATCGACCATCCGCGGGTCAAGCAAATTCCGGTGCCGGAGAGCATCCACGCGGTAATCGTGCATCCGCACCTGCAGGTGTCGACCAAGCAGGCGCGCGCGATTCTCAGTCGCACGGTGAACCTGTCGGATTTCGTCTGGCAGACCGCCAATCTTGCCGGGTTCATTTCCGGCTGCTATACGAACGACCTGGACCTGATCAAGGCATCCCTCGAGGACGTGGTCATCGAAAAACAGCGCCAGGTATTGATTCCGGGCTTCCACGAAGTGCGGGCCGCAGCCATGGAACATCGTGCCCTAGGCTGCTCGATTTCTGGCGCCGGTCCGACCATGTTTGCGCTGTGCCTGGAGGCGGACGCACCTGTGGTGCGTGATGCCATGGTGCAGGCCTTTGCCAGGCAGGACATCGCCACCGATCGCTGGAATGTGGCGGTGCAGTCCGGCGGGGCGCACGTGGTGAGCAGCGAATGAGGTATTCGAGCACGCGTGGCCTGGCACCGCAGGTCACGTTCAGCCAGGCGCTGGTGCAGGGCATGGCTCCGGACGGCGGACTGTACGTGCCTGGCAACTGGCCGCAGCCTGGCGCGGCGTTTCAGTCCGGCGGCACCGCGCGCGCCGACGAAGCATTGCCGGCGCTGGCAGCGCAGGTGATTTCCGGGTTCGCGGAAGGCGATGCACTGGCGGCGTCACTGGGCGAGATCGTTCACGACGCATTCAATTTTCCCGCGCCGCTCAAGCCGCTGGGAGCAACGGGGCGCCTGCGCGTCCTGGAGCTTTTCCATGGGCCCACCGCAGCGTTCAAGGATTTTGGCGCGCGGTTCCTGGCCGCCAGCCTGACGCGCATCGCGCGACCGTCGGGACGTGCGCTGCGGGTCCTGGTTGCCACCTCGGGCGATACCGGCGGCGCAGTGGCTGCGGCGTTCCATCGTCGCCCGGGCATGGAGGTGATCGTGCTGTTTCCCATGGGGCGGGTGACGCCCACGCAGCAGCAGCAGCTCACGTGTTGGGACGACAACGTGACCAGCCTGGCCGTGCGGGGAACCTTTGATGATTGCCAGCGCATGGTCAAGGAAGCGTTCCTGGATCCAGACATGCGCCAGCGCGCTGAGCTGTCGTCGGCCAACAGCATTAACGTGGGTCGCCTGCTGCCGCAGGCTGTCTACTACGCAGCCAGCAGCCTGCAGGTCCAGAAAGAGCAGGGCACTACCGCGTCATACATCATTCCCAGCGGCAACCTGGGCAATTCCGTGGCCTGCCTGTGGGCAAAGCAGATGGGATTTCCCATCGACCGCATCGTGCTTGCGCACAACGCCAACGTCATGGTTCCGGAGTTTCTTGCAACGGGTCAGTTGCGACCCCGGCCCAGCCTGCCAACGCTGGCATCGGCCATGGATGTCGGCAACCCCAGCAACCTGGAACGCATGTTGTGGATGTTCCCTGAGGCCGGGATGCTGGCCACGAAATTGAAGGCATATTCGGTAACTGATGACGCCATCCGGGCACGCATCCGCGCGGATCACGACGCCTACGGCGAAATCTGGTGCCCGCATACGGCCACTGCCGCCGAGGTCTACGCGAACCTGCCTGAAGCGGAGCGTCGCGCCCATACTTGGGTATTGGTTGCCACGGCGCATCCTGCCAAGTTCCGGGAGATCGTCGAGCCATTGGTCGGGCCGGTACCGGTACCGGAAAACCTGCGCCGTCTGTTTGAGTTGCCGTCCAGGTTTACGCAAATCGATCCCACCCTTGCTGCCCTGAGAAGTGCATCAGATGGTTGACGAGACCCTGCAACAACTCGATACCGAGCAGAACCGACTAATCCTTGCGGCGGTCGCGGCGGTGATGCTGGTGGCGCTGCTGTACTTTTTGTGGCGCGCCTGGCGCCAGCGCCGCGAGCGCGCAAAACTACACCAGTCCATTATCGCGGTGGGTACCGAGGCGCTGCACAACGTGTTGGTCCCCGACGGCATGGGAGCGGCCATGCATGTGGACTACCTGCTGCTGACTTCGCGGGGCGTGCTGGTGATAGACCTGCGCGATCTTCGGGGCAACATCTTCGGCGGCGACCAGATGACCGACTGGACCGTGATGAGCGGCCCGGCGCGCGCCACATTCCAGAATCCCCAGCATGCACTCTATGACCGGGTCGCCGCCGTCCGGCAGCTTTCTGGCAACTTGCCGGCGGAGGGTCGGATCCTGTTTACGCGGCGCGGCCGGTTCCCCAAGGGCCTGCCGCGCTGGACCTTGATGGTCGACTCGTTGCACACCGAGTTTCCGCTGCCGGACTCGGAGGCCGCGCATAGCTGGGTCAATCAATATCGCGAATCCTGGCAACGCCTCAGCGACAGCGTATCGCCCAGCCCGCTGCGTCAGACGCGCGGCTTCCTCGCCGAGGTGTTCACCACCTAGGGCCACACTCGGCGCGGCTACTGCGGGAGGTTGAAAAACCGCACGGCCGCTGCAGTGCTGGATGCTGCCAGCGTTGCCAAATCCTCCTGGCGTGCCGTCGCCACGGTCCTGGCGACTTCGGTCAGGAATGCCGGCTCATTGCGGCGCGAAGCGGGCCGCGGGCGCAAGGTACGCGGCAACAGGTACGGGGCGTCTGATTCGATCATCAAGCGGTCCCCGGGGATCTGTTTCACCAGGGGCAACAGGTGCTGTCCGCGCCGCTCGTCGCAGATCCAGCCAGTGATGCCAATGGCAAGGCCGGCCTCCAGGTAGTCATCCAGTTCGTTGGCGTGCCCGGTGAAACAATGCGCGACCCCTGCGGTCAGGCCGGAACGAAACTCCCTGACCATGGCGATGAAGTCCTCGTGAGCATCGCGCTGGTGCAGGAACACCGGCTTGCCAATGCGCGTGGCCAGTTGCAGCTGCGCCCGAAACGCCTGCAGTTGTGCTTCGCGTGGTGAGAGATTGCGATGGTAGTCCAGCCCACATTCCCCGATCGCCACCACGCCGGGGTGTGCAAGCAGGTTTTCCAGAACCTTGATGCCGCCAGCATCAAGTTCAGAGGCATGGTGTGGATGCACGCCGGCGGTCGCAAACAGTCGCGTTGGATGAGCCAGATGCAGTTGCCAGGCAGCTTGCGACGACGCGATGCTGGCACCGGTGACCACCATGCGCCGGACGCCTGCCCCCCAGGCGTTGTGCATGACGGCGGCCAGATCGTGGGCGAAATCCCCATGCGACAGGTTGGCGCCGATGTCGATCAGTTCCGGTGGGGTGGCTGTTATCATTCTGGAGTGAGAATAGCCGACAACACCGCCGCGGCACCGCAATTGCCACTGTGGGGCGCGGACGGCTGGGAGCAGGCGGTGCGCGTGCGTTTCAGCCAGCGCGCGCGCCATGTTGCCGTGCGTGTCGCCGCAGCGGGGGCCGTGGAACTGGTCGTGCCACGTGGCATGTCCGAGTCGCGTGCCCGGGCCTTCCTGCACAGCCGCAGGCAGTGGGTCAACGCGCAGGTCGAGCGCTGTCGCTCCACGGTTATCCCGGAGCAGGATTTTCCGCCGCGACAGCTGGTGCTGCCGGCGATTGGTGAGCGCTGGTCGCTGTTTCACAGCGGCGGCAAGGGCCTGCCGCGCGTGCGGGAAACCAGTCAGGGGCTGCTGCGCCTTTCTGGCGAGGGCACCCGTGAACAATGGCAGGGCCGGCTGCTGCGCTGGATCGTGAAGCGGGCGCATGAACGGGTGGAACCGGTGCTCAGGGAACTGGCGCAGACATACGACTTTCGCTGCCGCGGGCTGATGGTGCGACGCCAGCGCACGCTCTGGGGCAGCTGCTCCTCCAAAGGGGTGATCTCGATCAATGTGGCGTTGCTGTTCCACCCCCCGCAGGTGCTGCGTTACCTGCTGCTGCATGAGCTGGCGCATACCCGGCACATGAATCACTCGGCGCGTTTCTGGCGCTGCGTGGCCGAATGCGAGCCACGATATCTGGTGCTGGACGCGGAGCTGCGCGACGGATGGCGCAAGGTGCCGCAGTGGCTGCAGGCGGGCGCATGAGCGCAGACGAAAAACCACCGTCCAGTCGCATCGACCTGAGCAATGAGCCGGTGCACTGGGACCTGGGCACCTCGCGCTCCTATGGTGAGTACCTGCAGCTGCAAGGGCTGCTGGCGGCGCAGAAACCGGTATCCGGCGAGCACGATGAGATGCTGTTCATCGTCGTGCATCAGGTCTCCGAGCTGTGGATCAAGCTGTTCCTGCATGAGCTGCAGTTCGTACAGCAATGCGTGGTGAGGGATAATTTAGACCCATCATTCAAGGCGTTACAACGTATATCTAAGGTGCAGACACAGCTGTTTGGCGTATGGGAAGTGCTGGCAACGATGACGCCCTCCGACTACACGGCATTTCGAAACTCGCTGGGGCGCTCGTCGGGGTTCCAGTCCGCGCAGTACCGGCTGTTGGAATTTGCGATCGGCAACAAGAACGCGGACATGATTCGCGTGTACCAGCGCGATCCGGCCGAATACGAGCAACTCAATCGCGCACTGCACGCGCCCAGCCTGTATGACCAGGTGCTGGCGCTGCTGAGTCGGCGCGGCTACGGCATTCCCGCAGAGTTGCTGGAGCGGGACTTCTCGGAGGCATACTTGCCGAGCAAGGCCGTGACCGCTGCGTGGCTGGGCGTATATCACAACGCCCAGAAGGACTGGGATCTTTACGAGCTGGCGGAAGGACTGGTAGACCTGGATCACCGGTTCCAGTTGTGGCGCTTCCAGCACATGAAGACCGTGGAACGAATCATCGGCAACAAGCCGGGAACGGGCGGCACCAGCGGCGTGAATTACCTGGCCAAGGCACTGGAGCTCAGGTTCTTTCCCGAGCTCTGGCAGGCCAGGACTTCCCTATGAGCCGGAAGGCCATCAAGGCCGTGAATATCGCGATGTAAATGAGCGGCTCGCGAATGTCCTTCTTGACCTGCCAGTAGAAGTGCCACAGGCCCAGCGCCGCTATTACATAGACCAGACGATGCAGCTTCTGCCAGCGGCGACCCAGGCGCCGCATCATCGCGTTGGTGGACGTGACGGCAAGCGGAATCAACAGCAGCAGCGCGGCCATCCCCACCAGGATGTAGGGTCGCTTGACGATTTCCGAGCCAACGTTGCGAAAATCCAGCCCCTGGTCCAGCCACGCGTAGGCGGTGAAGTGCAGCACGGCGTAGGTGAACGCGAACAGGCCCAGCATTCGTCGAATGCGCAGCAGGTCCGGTCGCTGCAGGATCTTGCGCGCCGGCGTTACCGTCAGGGTAATCAACAGCAGGTTCAACGCAGTCTTGCCCAGCGCATGCAGAATGCCGCGCACCGGATCGACCCCGAAATGCAGGGGACCCATGCCGAACGCGCCCAGCGTGATGCACACGGCCGGCAGCGCACAGGCCGCGAACACCAGCGGCTTGACGACGAAACGGTAGGTCTGGGTCGTGTTCAGAAATTGCGACGCAGGTCCATGCCGCTGTACAGCGACGCCACTTGGCTGGCATAGCCGTTAAAGGGCAGCGTGGGCACGCGCTTGGCAAACAAGGATCCGCCACCCAGGCGTCGCTCGGTGGCCTGGCTCCAGCGCGGATGATCAACTGCCGGATTGACGTTGGCGTAGAAGCCATATTCATTGGCCGCCGCGACCTGCCAGCTGTTGACCGGCTGTCGCTCGGTGAAGCGGATGCGCACGATGGCCTTGATGCCCTTGAACCCGTATTTCCATGGCACCACCAGGCGCATTGGCGCGCCGCTCTGGTTTGGCAGCACTTGCCCATAGAGGCCTACGGCCATCAACGCCAGCGGGTGCATTGCTTCGTCGATGCGCAGGCCCTCGACATAGGGCCAATCCAGCACCGGCTCGCGCTGTCCGGGCATCTGCTTGGGGTCCTTGAGCGTCGTGAACTCGACGAACTTGGCCTTGGACGTGGGTTTGAACCGCTTGAGCAGGTCAGCAAGCGGAAAACCGGTCCAGGGGATGACCAGCGACCAGGCCTCGACGCAGCGCAGGCGATATACCCGCTCTTCCAGGGCATGGGGCTTGAGTATGTCCTCGATGGAGAAAGTGCCCTTCACTTCGGCTTCGCCGTCGACAGTGACGCTCCAGGGCCGCGCCTTGAAATTGCGCGAGTTGGCAGCGGGGTCCGACTTATCGGTACCAAACTCGTAGTAGTTGTTGTAGGTGGTGATTTCCTCGAAGGTGTTGGGCGTATCGGCGATCGACATGGCCTGGTTGCGCACGCCCTTGAAACCGGGCGTGGCCGGGGCGTCAGCCAGGACGCGGGCAAGGCTGCTGCCTGCGACCAACCCGCCGCCGGCGATCCCCATGGCGAGGAGGCGCCGCCGGTCGAAATACACTGCCTGGGGCGTGATCTCAGAAGGCTGAATGCGCGTATCGATTCGCTTCATGGTCTGCTCCGGTCGAATTGTCGGTTTCCAATACTGTGCTTCGCTGCCAACCAGCACAACGTTACGGGCTGGTCAGCGCCATTGGACACAGCGCATTCCCAACTGGGCCAGGCGCCCCCGCATGCGTGGTCGCGGGTTGACGTAAACCGCTTCGTCGCAGCGCATCAGGTGGGCGATATCGTGTCCGCTGTTGCCATAGCCAATGACTGACAGGCCGGGATGCTGCTGCCGCAGCCGCTCCAGTACAAGCGCCTTTTCCTCGCCCCGGCAGTTGGGACCGGCCAGGCGCCCGTCCAGAAGGGCCCCGTTCCAGCGCACCGCAGTGCAGACGCACTCGCTGGCGCCAAGCAACTGCGCGATCTCGGGCACGTACAGGTCCGGACTGGCCGACATCAACACAGTGTAATCGCCGTTGGCCACATGCGATCGAAACGCAGCAAGGGCCTCGGGATACATGCCTAGCGCAACGGTCGTACGGGCAAATCGCTGTGCCCAGGCATGCACCTCGGATCGTGCAAGGCCCGCGAACAGCACGCGCAGTACTGCGCCCTTGAGTGCGCCTTGGTCGATCAGGCGCACTACAAAGGCCAGCGCGGGCACCAGCAGCGCCGGCATCCGGACCCAGCGCAAGGGCTTGCGCGCCAGCAGGCCACAGCCGAATCCCAAGTAGGTGTCGCCCCGCGTCAGGGTGCCATCCAGGTCAAATACCGCCAGGCGCCTTGGCACCTGCTGATTGGCGACCGCCCGCTGGTCAAACGACGGAGTGGTCAGGCTGCCTTTCCTGAGGCAGCCAGTTGCCGCAGCACGTAGTGCAGGATTCCGCCATGGCGGAAGTATTCGCGCTCCTTGGGCGTGTCGATGCGTACGCGCGCCTCAAACTGCACCGGCTTACCGCCGTCGGTGGGAGTCGCGACCACGGCCACCGTCTGGCGCATCGCGTCATTGCCGCCAACAATCGAAAACACTTCCTTGCCCGTAAGGCCCAAAGACTGCGGGGTCTGGCCCGGCGGGAACTGCAGGGGCAGCACGCCCATGCCGATCAGGTTGGATCGATGGATGCGCTCGAAACTCTCGGCGATGACGGCCTTGACGCCCAGCAGCATGGTCCCCTTCGCAGCCCAATCCCGTGACGAGCCGCTGCCATATTCCTTGCCCGCAAGGATGAGCAGTGGCGTGCCTTCCTGCTTGTAACGCATGGCAGCGTCGTAGATCGACAGCTGTTCGCCCGAAGGAATGTGCACGGTGATGCCGCCCTCGGTGCCAGGCAACAGCAGGTTGCGCAGGCGGATGTTGGCAAAAGTGCCGCGCATCATCACTTCGTGGTTGCCGCGCCGCGCGCCGTATTGGTTGAAGTCCACCGGCTGCACACCTTGTTCCACCAGGTAGCGCGCCGCGGGGCTGTTCTTGGCGATATTGCCCGCAGGGGATATGTGATCGGTGGTGACCGAATCGCCCAGCAGTGCCAGCACGCGCGCCTGGATGATGTCGCCCGCACCGGCCGGCGTCATGGTCATGCCGTCGAAATACGGCGGGTTCTTCACGTAGGTGGAGCCCTTGTCCCAGGCATACGTCTTGCCGGTGGGAACCTTGATAGCGCGCCAGCGCTCGTCGCCGTCGAATACGCCGGCGTAGCTGGTCTTGAACATCCCAGACGTGATGAACTGGTGCACGCATTCGGCAACTTCGCGGGCGCTGGGCCAGATGTCCTTGAGGAAAACGTCCTGGCCGCCCAGGCCCTTGCCCAGCGGCTCGGTGTTGATGTCCACGGCAAGCGAGCCGGCCAGCGCGTAGGCGACGACCAGAGGCGGGGACGCCAAGTAGTTCTGCTTTACCTCCGGGTGCACGCGCCCATCGAAGTTGCGATTGCCCGACAGCACCGAGCAGCCAATGACGTCGCCGGCCTTTACTCCTGCGGAAATCTCCGGCCGCAGCGGACCGGAGTTGCCGATGCAGGTGGTGCAGCCGTAGCCGACCAGGTTGAAGCCGATCCCGGCCAGCTCGTCGAGCAGTCCGGCAGCGGCCAGGTAATCGGTGACCACGCGCGATCCTGGAGCAAGGCTGGTCTTGACCCACGGCTTGCTGCTAAGGCCGGCACGGCGCGCATTGCGCGCCACCAGTCCTGAGGCGATCATCACGTACGGGTTGGAAGTATTGGTGCAGCTGGTGATGGCTGCGATCAATACCGCGCCATCGCGCAGCTCAAAGCTGCGACCATCCATCTCGACCGGGGCCTTGCCGGTGGCCGCGGGGTTTTTCTTGGCGCGCTCGTCGGACTGGCGCTTGCGATTGGTCTCGAACACGGACTTGGCGATCCGCAGTGGCACGCGATCCTGCGGGCGGCTGGGGCCGGCCAGGCTGGGCTCCACCGTGGCCAGATCCAGTTCCAGCACATCGGTGTAGTCGGCGGGCTTCTGGCCATTGATGCGCCACATGCCCTGCGCCTTGGCGTAGGTCTCGACCAGTTCCACCTGTTCGGGTGTGCGACCGGAAAGGCGCAGGTAGCGAATGGTCTCCTCGTCAATCGGAAACAGGGCGCAGGTGCTGCCGAATTCCGGCGACATGTTGCCGATGGTGGCGCGATCCGCCAGCGGCAGGTTGGCAAGGCCATCGCCGAAGAACTCGACGAACTTGTCCACTACGCCTTTCCTGCGCAGCATTTCCGTGACCGTCAGTACCAGGTCGGTGGCGGTGGTCCCTGGTGGCAACTGGCCGTTGAGCCTGAAGCCAATCACCTGTGGTATCAACATGGTCACGGGCTGACCCAGCATTGCAGCCTCGGCCTCGATGCCGCCCACGCCCCAGCCCAGCACTCCAAGCCCATTGATCATGGTGGTGTGCGAATCGGTACCGACCACCGTGTCCGGATAGGCCTCGCCAAGCGGGCCGTCTTTGGAAAACACGACGCGGCCGAGGAACTCCAGGTTCACCTGGTGCACGATGCCGGTGTTGGGTGGCACTACCTTGAAGTTGCGGAATGCAGTCTGGCCCCAACGCAGGAAGGAGTAGCGCTCGCCGTTGCGCGCAAACTCGATGCGGTTGTTGTCGGCCAGCGCCTGTGCCGTGCCGTATTCATCCACCTGGACCGAGTGATCGATGACCAGTTCGGCTGGCGCCAGCGGATTGACCTTGTCCGGGTCCCCGCCCAGCCTGGCAATCGCCTCGCGCATGGCTGCCAGATCCACCACGCAGGGCACACCGGTGAAGTCCTGCATGATCACGCGTGCTGGCGTAAAGGAAATCTCGTGTGCGGGTGCCGCCTTGGCATCCCAGCCCAGCAGTGCCTCGATATCGGCACGGGTCACGTTCACGCCATCCTCGAACCGCAGCAGGTTCTCGAGCAGGATCTTCAGCGAGTAGGGCAGGCGCGCCACTTTATCCGCGGGCAAAGCTGCCAGGCTCCAGATCGTGTGCTGCCTGCCGTTGACGGATAGTGTCGTGCGGGCGTTGAAGCTGTCGGTCATGGGTCCTCCTGGAGCGTGCCACGGATTATATATCGGTTCGCTCGATGACTCCTCCGCCCAGACAGCGCGTATCGCTGTAGAAGACAGCGGATTGGCCCGGCGTGACAGCCCGCTGCGGCTGCGCCGGCATTACCACCACGCCATCATCGGCAACCTCCTCGATCGATGCGGCCTGGTCCTGTTGCCGGTAGCGCAGGCGCACCGCCACGGCAAGCGGGGCCGCAGCGGGACGAGCGCACAACCAGTTTACGCGGCCGGTGCGAAGGCGCCGCGAGAACAGCGCGGGATTGTCACGTCCCTGTGCAACGGTGAGCACATTCTGGTGCGGGTCCTTGTTGACGACGTACCAGGCCTCGCCAGTGGAGCCGTGCATGCCGCCGATGCCGATCCCGGCGCGCTGGCCCAGGGTATAGAAGGCCAGCCCGATGTGTTGGCCAATGGATTCCCCTGAGGCGGTCACCATGGGTCCGGGTTGGTGCTCCACATACTGCTCGAGGAATTCGCGGAAGGGTCGCTCGCCGATGAAGCAGATACCCGTGCTGTCACGCTTGTTGAATACGGGCAGGCCGGCACTGCGCGCCATCTCGCGCACCTGGTCCTTGTGCAGAGCGCCCAGTGGCAACAGCACCTGCGCGAATCGATCGCGCGGCACGGCGTGGAGAAAGTAGGACTGGTCCTTATTGGCGTCGACGCCTTTGTGCAGCTGCGGACCGTCGGCGCCGGCAACCAGGCGCGCATAGTGTCCCGTTGCCAGCAACTCGCCGCCGAGCCGCCGGGCATGGCGCAGGCAGTCGCCGAACTTGATCTCGCGGTTGCACAGCACGTCCGGATTCGGTGTCAGCCCGGCACGGCATGCGGCCAGGAAATCCGAGAAGACGCGGTCCCGGTATTGCGCCGACAGATCCACGCTATGCAGGGGGACCCCCAGTTCTGCGGCGACCCGTCTCGCATCCTGGAAATCCTCCGCCGCCGTGCAATAGCCCTGTTCGTCCTCTTCCCAGTTGTGCATGAAGAGGCACTGCACGACGTGGCCGGCGCGACGCATGAGCAGGGCGGTGACGGCGGAGTCAACACCGCCGGACAGCGCCACGATGACGCGGCTGGCCACGGCGGTCAGGCGAAGCGTATGGCCGGGGGAGCCGTCCCGACCTGCTTCAGGGCATCCAGATCATGGCACCGGCCGGCCAGGAAGTCGTCCACACACAAAAGCACCAGCGGGCTGCGCAGGCGTGCGCTTTGCGCGACAAGATCATCGCGGCGCAGCCATTGCGTGCGGATGATGCCGTGATCGAGCCGGCGGTCGGCGTCATGGTGTGAGACGTCTCCGCTGATGGCAATGCGGATGGTGGTGCGGCCGTTGGCGTCGTTGCGCCACAGGTACAGGCCCAGCAGGTGGCGAGGCACGAAATGCCACGCGGTCTCCTCGAGCGTTTCGCGGATTACCGCCTCAATGGGAGATTCGCGGTCCTCGACATGCCCGGCAGGCTGGTTCAGCACGGTTGCCTGCTGGATCCTTTCCTCCACGATCAGGAAACGTCCGTCGCGCTGCACGATGGCGGCAACGGTCAGATCGGGGCGCCAGGTCATGGCGCCAAGTATAGGGGAACAAGCCCTAGTAGCGCGGGGTGCTGGCGATCCACATCTCATCGAACTCCTGCAGGTACAGGCGCGCGATGGGAGGCTGGTTGAATCCGGCGATGCCTTCCCAGCTGGTGACTTGCGACCGGTAGACGATGGCGTTGGCATCGGCAATGAACATGGCGCTGTGCCGGGCGGCAAACTGCTCATGCGCGGACCGGATCTCTATGTGGCCCGAAAGCCGGCGCGACAGGGCGACCATGCGGTGACGCGTGGTCGGCGGCACCGGACGATGGGTCAGCAGCCGGACCTTCGCAAACGTGTGGTTGAGCAGGAAGCGCTTGATGAGCTCCAGGAATGCCTCGGTCTCATAAAGCGGGGGTTCGATTTCGTAGGTCGTGAACACCGACAGGAGTCGATGCGCGCTCAGGGTGGCGCGGTGCGTGGCCTCGCGCACGTCCGTCAGGTTGAGGAGCACATGCAGGGGCTCCGGCGCCGCGGAGTCCCCGCGACCCAGCACAGTAGGGGGCGCCGGATTTCCGGAGACGCCGCCGGCGAAATAGTATTGAGGGCCGCCCATGGGCCGATAGTAGAAACAGGGGCCGCCAGTTCCTTGTGGACCGCGTCACGATTTGCCGGTAACGGCAGGCCAGCACCGCTGAAACTGCGCATTCGGTCGCAGAAAACCGGGCCGTTATCTCGTTTCCGGGTCCCGATCCTGCGCAGGCAGACGCGCCAGGTGCTCCGCCAGGCCCAGGTAGGACGCAGGGGTCAGTGCCTGCAGGCGCGAGCGTTCCTGCTCCGGCAGCGGCAGGGACTCAATCAGTTGCGCAAGCGACTCGCGGTCCAGGGGCTTGCCGCGCGTGTGCGCCTTGAGCAGCTCATAGCCGTCGGCCACGCCGGCGGCCCGCAGCACCGTCTGCACCGCCTCGCCGAGCACTTCCCAGGCGTCTTCGAGGTCGGCAGCCAGCTGGGCCCTGTCGGGGGTCACCTTGCCCAGACCTCGCAAGGCCGCACGCCACGCGATCATCGAGTGACCCAGGGCCACCCCCACGTTGCGCAGCACGGTGGAGTCGGTGAGGTCGCGCTGCCAGCGCGACACAGGCAGCTTGTCCGAGAAATGCCGCAGCAGTGCATTGGCCACCCCCAGGTTGCCCTCGGCATTCTCGAAATCGATGGGGTTGATCTTGTGCGGCATGGTCGATGAGCCGACCTCGCCCTCGACCAGGCGCTGGCGCAGGTAGCCCAGTGACACATAGCCCCAGATGTCGCGGCACATGTCGATGACGATGACGTTGATAGCGGCAACCGCATCGCTGAATTCGCCGATCCAGTCGTGCGGCTCGATCTGGGTGGTGTGCGCATTCCAGTGCAGTTCGCAGCGCCGGACGAAGGCGGCCGAGGCGGCAAGCCAGTCCACCGTCGGCAGGGCGACCACGTGCGCATTATAGTTGCCCACCGCACCGTTCCACTTTCCCAAAATGGCAACCGCGGCAAGCCGTTGCCGTGCACGGTGCAGGCGCGCGGCCACATTGGCGAACTCCTTGCCCAACGTGGTCGGCGTTGCCGTCTGGCCATGAGTTCGCGACAGCATGGGCAGCGCCGCGTACTGCTGCGCCATGGTCCCCAGCGCCGCGGCCAGGCCATCGACGACCGGCAGCAGTTGCTCCTGTCGCGCGCGCTGCAGCAGGCGGGCGTAGCTGAGATTGTTGATGTCCTCCGAGGTGCAGCCAAAATGCACCAGCTCCAGTTGCGCCGGGTTGGCACCCGCGGCCCGGACCTCATCGCGCACGTAGTATTCAACCGCCTTCACGTCATGGTTGATGCGCAGCTCGATTTGCTTGACGGTGGCAGTACTGGCGTCACCCGGATCCATGGCCAGCTGTTCGAGCCGGCGCTGGACGGCAGGGGCAAACTTGGCAACCGGCAACGGGGACAAGGTATCGCCCAGTTGCAGCACCCATAGGGCCTCGACCCGGATGCGCTCCTTGATCAGGCCGCTTTCCGAAAGCAGCCTGGCAAGACCTTCAGTGGCGGCTCGATAGCGGCCATCGACTGGCGACAGGGCGGTGAGCGAAGCGTCCATGTGGGGTCGGTTAGTGCGTGAATGATAGGATCAGCACATCATAACTGATGCGCTAAGGCGACGCGGAGCGGATGACCATGGGCAGTGATTCCTTCAGGATCGAGAGTGACAGCATGGGTGACCTCAACGTCCCGGCTGAGGCGCTGTGGGGTGCGCAAACGCAACGCGCGGTGCAAAACTTTGCGATCAGCGGGCTGGTGATGCCACGGGCATTCATCCGCGCCCTTGCACTGATCAAAGGCTGCGCCGCCCGCACCAACGCGCAGCTGGGACTGCTTGCGGGACCGGTTGCCGACGCGATTGCCGGTGCGTCGATGGAAGTGGCCGACGGCAGGCACGACGCCCAGTTCCAGATCGACATATTTCAGACCGGATCCGGCACCAGTACCAACATGAACGCCAACGAGGTCATCGCCAACCTGGCTTCCTTTCGCCTGGGGCGCGCGGTTCATCCGAACGACGACGTCAACATGGGCCAGAGCAGCAATGACGTGATCCCGACGGCGATCCATGTCAGTGCGGCGCTGCTATGGCGCGAGCAACTGCAACCGGCACTGCGGCACCTGGCACAGACGCTGCGCGACAAGGAGGCGGAGGTGGGCGGCGTGGTCAAGACTGGGCGCACGCACCTGATGGATGCGATGCCCATTACCTTCGGTCAGGAACTGGGAGCCTGGCGCACGCAGATTGAAAAAGGACTGGAGCGGATCGCCGCGGTGGAGCCGCGCCTGTTGCAGTTGGCACAGGGCGGTACGGCGGTGGGCACGGGGATCAATGCACATCCGGAATTCGGCACGCGCTTTTGTGCCGAACTGTCGCGCGTTACGGAAATTCCGTTCCGGCCCAACATCAGCCTGTTCGAGGCGATTTCAACCCAAGACACCGCAGTGGAACTCTCCGGCCAGCTCAAGACCGTTGCGGTGAGCCTGATGAAGATTGCCAATGACTTGCGCTGGATGAACAGCGGGCCTCTGGCCGGGCTTCGGGAAATCGTGCTTCCGGCGCTGCAACCGGGCAGCAGCATCATGCCTGGCAAGGTCAATCCGGTGATTCCCGAAGCCACCGCAATGGTCGCGGCAGAAGTCATTGGCAATGATGTGACAATTACCATTGCCGGTCAGTCCGGGAACTTCCAGCTCAACGTGATGTTGCCACTGATCGCATTCAAGCTCATCGTCAGCCTGCGTCTTTTGGCCACCGTTTCCACGGCCCTCGCGGACAAGGCAATCCGCGGCTTCACGGTGAACCAGGCGCAGATCGACGAGGCCCTGAGGCGCAATCCCATCCTGGTAACTGCCTTGAATCCGGTGATCGGCTACGAAAAGGGCGCCGCCATCGCCAAGCAAGCCTATGCCGAAGCCCGACCAATACTTGAAGTCGCGAAAGAGAAGACGAACCTGTCGGAAGCAGAGCTCAAGTCGCTCCTCGATCCACTGGAACTTACCCGTGGAGGGATTAAGGGCGGTTCGAGCGGCGGTGGCTGATGAGGCCAGGTCTGAGCAGCGCGCTGGCGGCGCGAGGCCGGCTCATCAAGCGGCTGGCAGGCAGTGCGCCGGATCACGCGGCATCGCAGTTGCGGCTGGGCACAGGCTTCGCGCGCGACTTGGATGCGCGCCTCGCGGCCCTGCTGCCTGCCCAACCCAAGGCGGCCGCCGTGCTCATCGGCCTGACCGACATGGGGTCGCCCGGGATCCTGCTCACGCTGCGTTCCTCGGCGCTGCGCCAGCACGCCGGCCAGATTTCCTTTCCCGGAGGGGCAATCGACGTGGGCGACGCGGGTCCGGCAGAGGCGGCGCTGCGCGAGGCCCGCGAGGAAGTTGGCCTGGCCGCCGACCAGGCGCAGATCATCGGCTACCTGCCCGACCAGCTGGTGATAACCGGGTTTCGCATCACGCCGGTGGTCGCGCAGCTCGCGCCGCAATTTGTGCCTCGCCTGCACAAGGACGAAGTGCAGGACAGTTTTGAATTGCCCTTTGATGTGCTGATGGACCCGAGCAACCACCGGGACACGACCCGCAGGATTGGCGACATCGAATTGCCGACGTGCGACATCCAGTTTGGGCAGCACCGCATCTGGGGCGCTACGGCTGGGATGCTGTTGTCGCTGTATGAACTGGCGCGGCCATGACTGTGCGTACCCCCCCGACATTGCCCGGAATGCTGCGGCTGCTGGAAGTGATGCGCCGCCTGCGTGATCCGCTCACCGGCTGTCCCTGGGACCTGCAGCAGGATGCGCGCTCGTTGGCGCGCTACACGCTGGAGGAAGCATACGAAGTGGTCGCAGCGATCGAACAGCGCGACCCCAACGAGTTGCGCGGTGAACTGGGGGACCTGCTGTTCCAGGTGGTGTTCCTGGCACAGCTTGCCAGTGAGCGTGGCGAGTACGATTTCGACGACATCGCCGGCGGCATAGCGGACAAGCTGACCCGGCGTCATCCGCATGTATTTGCGGCGCAGGGCCCCGAGGCAAATCGCTGGGAGGACCTCAAGGCCGATGAACGACGCCAACACGGGGTTACCGGCGCCTTGGGCGGGGTGCCACAGGCACTGCCGGCCCTGATGCGCGCCGCCAAGCTGGGCAAGCGGGCCGCCTCGGTGGGTTTCGACTGGCCGGATGCCGACGGGCCGGGGCTCAAGGTTCTGGAGGAGCTTGCCGAGGTTCAGCAGGCCCGTGCCGGTGCTGGGGATTCCACCGTGGAGGATGAAATAGGCGACCTGCTGCTTGCAGTGACCAGCCTGGCGCGCCACCTCAGCGTCGATCCGGAGAACGCGTTGCGGCGGGCGAACAGCAGATTTGAGGCGCGCTTTGAGGCGATGGAACGACTGGCCGCCGGGCGCGGACAGCGGCTCGACGGCATGGATGCGCAGCAACTTGATTCGTTATGGAATGAAGCCAAGCTGGGCGTTCAGCCCTGATTCATGGGTATCACGTACGATATGCCCATGCGACAGGCAAAGGGAGTGCAGTCCTTCGGAGTGCTCGCCATGGTGGCGCTGCTTGCGTGTGCCCCCGGCCTTGCCAGTGCTAAACATGACAAGAACGGCCATGGCGATAACGGCAATGCATCGAGCACGGATGCCCAGGCGCCGCCACGATCGGCCGGCATTTCCAAGGACCAGGCTATCGAGATTGCGCAGCGCCGCTACAAGGCACGCGTGGTGCGCGCCGACGCGTCTGACACCGGGGGCCGGCGCACCTACGTGCTGCGCATGCTGTCAGAGCAGGGCAGGGTCTGGACGGTGCGCATGGATGCGCAAACCGGCAACGAATTCTGATGCGTGCGCTGGTCGTAGAAGACGAAGCCGCCCTGCGCGAAGCCCTGCGCCGCGACCTGACTGCGTCGGGGTTCACCGTGGACATCGCCGCTGACGGGGAAGAAGGCCTGTTCGCCGGCAATGAATTTCCCATTGACGTGGCCATCATCGACCTGGGATTGCCCAAGATCTCCGGGTTGGAGTTGATTCGCCGCCTGCGCAAAAACGATCGGCGCTTCCCAATCCTGATCCTGACTGCGCGCGATCGCTGGCAGGACAAGGTGGAGGGACTGGATGCGGGGGCGGACGACTACGTCGCCAAGCCCTTTCATTTTCCCGAAGTCCTGGCACGGCTGCAGGCACTGTTGCGCCGCAGTGGTGGGTGGGCGTCGGCGTCGCTGTCCTGCGGTCCCATCGTGCTCGACACCCGCGGCCAGACCGTTGCCGTCAACGGCGCGCCGGTGGAGCTGACCACCTTCGAATACCGCATCCTGGAACACCTGATGCTCAAGGCCGGGGAGGTCATCTCCAAGACCGACCTCACCGAGCAGCTCTACGAGCAGGACTTCGAGCGTGACAGCAATGTCATCGAAGTGTTTATCGGGCGGCTGCGGCGCAAGCTCGATCCGCAGGACCAGCTGCAGCCCATTGAAACGCTGCGTGGCCGCGGCTATCGCTTTGCGCTCGCGCGCAATCCTCGCTGACCGGCAGCCACGTGCGTTCCTTCAGCCAGCGGCTGCTGATTTCCGTATCGCTGCTGCTGCTGCTGTTCTTTGGCGTAATGGTGGCGGTGCTGGATGCACGCTTCCGCTCGGTATCCTCCGACGCCCTGCATGACCTGCTCGACGCCCAGATGGTGGCGCTGATTGCCTCGGCTGATCCGGACGAGAGCGGCAACGTGGTGCCGCGGTTGGCGGTGCGGAATCCAGGTTGGCCACCCCTGGCTCCGGGCTGTATGCCGCCGTGCGCAGCGGCACGCAGGAGCCTTCCTGGCGTTCGCCCTCGTCGGTGGGCAGCCTGCTGGATTTCGGGCCGCCACTGGAGCCAGGCGCGCAGGACTTCCGCTATGCCACCGACCTGCGCGGCAATCCTTTGGCCATTGTCAGCCGCGGGTTGCGCTGGGAAGGGGACAACGATGTCCTGGACCTGACCTTCACGGTGGCTACCGACCTGGCGTCCTATGACCGCCAGCTGCTGAGTTTTCGCCGTGGGTTGCTGGGGGGGTTCGCCGTCCTGACTGCGCTGCTGCTGCTGGTGCTGGCAGTACTGCTGCGCTGGGCCCTGGCGCCGCTGCGCCGGCTGGCAGTGCAGATTCGCGCGGTGGAACGCGGCGAACGCGAGCAGCTGGGCGAGCGCTGGCCCAGTGAGCTGCGTGGCGTGGTGGCCAACCTGAATACCCTGCTGGCCGGTGAGCGCACCCGGATCGCCCGTTACCGCGACCACGCTGGGCAATCTTGCACACAGCCTCAAGACGCCGCTGGCCGTGTTGCGTGCCAGTGCGGACGGCGGTGCGAGCAGGACAGCAGGTGCAACGAACAGGTGGATCGCATGTCCGCCATTGTCGAACACCAGCTGCGGCGTGCCGCCACCAGCGGCGGCGCCAGCGTTGGACGCCAAGCGGTGCGACGTCCTGCCAGTTGCGCAGGAGCTGCGCCGCACCCTGCTGCGCGTCCATGGGCACAAGGACTTCGCCCTGGAGCTGGCGATTGCGGCGCCGGTGCAATTCGTGGGCGATCGCAATGATCTGACCGAGACGCTGGGCAACCTCATGGACAACGCCGCCAAGTGGTGCCGCACCCAGGTGCGCGCGTCGGCAGCGATCTGCGGGCTGACGGTACCGGGCACAGCCTGCACCTATCGGTCGAGGACGATGGGCCGGGCATCGCGGCGGAAGACCGGGCGCGGGTGCTGGAGCGGGGGGGCCGCGTCGATGAGCATGTGCCGGGCCACGGACTGGGCCTGGCCATGGTGCGCGACACCGTCGGAGCTGTATGGCGGGCAGCATCGGCTTGAGCCAATCGGCGCTGGGCGGGGCGCGCGTGGACCTTCGGCTCCCGGGGCGCATGAGGTAAAGTGCCCGGATGAGATCGTCCGAACGAAATGACCTGGAACCCCGCCAGCTGGCAGACGCGCAAGGCGCAGCAACAGCCGCAGTACAAGGACGCCGCGGCACTGGAAACGGCCATCGCGCAGCTGTCGCGCCTGCCGCCGATCGTGGTGTCGTGGGAAGTCGATGCGCTGCGCGAACGGATTGCCGGCGGCGCAGCGCGGGGAAGCGTTCCTGCTGCAGGCTGGGGACTGTGCCGAGAGTTTTGCCGAGTGCGAATCGGACAAGCATCGCCAAGCAGCTCAAGGTGATCCTGCAGGTCAGCGTGGTGCTGCTGCACGGGCTCAAGCGACCCATCATCCGCGTGGGTCGCATGGCGGGGCAGTATGCCAAGCCCCGCTCCACCGACACCGAGACACGCGATGGCGTGACCCTGCCCAGTTATCGCGGGGACATCATCAATCGCCCCGAGTTCACCGCCGAGGCCCGCGCCGCGGACCCGGAACTGCTGCTGCGCGGCTACGAGCGCGCCGCACTGACGCTCAACTTCGTGCGCGCGTTGATCGATGGCGGTTTCGCCGACCTGCACCATCCCGAATATTGGGAGCTGGGCTTCCTGCGCCAGTCTCCTGCTTACGAAGCCTACGAGCGCATCGTGCATTCGATTGCCGATTCGCTGGACTTCTTCGAGGCGCTGACCGGTGGGCCAGTGCATCACACCGGGCGCGTCGACTTTCACGCCAGCCACGAAGGGCTGCACCTGCAGTACGAGCAGGCGCAGACCCGATTCATACCGCGCTCGCAGGGCTGGTACAACCTGTCCACGCACATGCCGTGGATCGGCATGCGCACCGCGCAGCTGGATGGCGCACACGTGGAATATTTCCGCGGAATCTCCAACCCGATTGGCGTCAAGGTCGGTCCATCCATGGACAACGGCTGGCTGCAGGGGCTGGTCACGACGCTGAATCCGAACAACCAGCCGGGCCGCCTGACGCTGATCCACCGCTTCGGCGCCAAGGAAATCGAGAAGGCGTTGCCGCGGATGATCCAGGCAGTGCGCGAGACCGGGCACACGGTGCTGTGGGTCTGCGATCCCATGCACGGCAACACGGAAACCACCGTGGGCGGCTACAAGACCCGGCGCCTGGAGAACATCCAGCGCGAGCTGGAGCTTGCCTTCTCGGTGCACGAGGCCCATGGCTCGCGCCTGGGTGGCGTGCACCTGGAAATGACCGGCGAGGATGTCACCGAATGCACCGGGGGTGCCCGCGGGCTGTCGGATGCGGACCTGGCGCGCGCCTACCGCACGCAGGTGGATCCCAGGCTCAACTACGAACAGGCGCTCGAGCTGGCCATGATGATCGCCGAGCGCAGCAAAAAGGCGCGCCACCCCTGAGCTTCGACGGCAGGGCATTTGCCAGTTCCCTGCCGCGACGTCCCGGCGTCTATCGAATGTATGGCGGTCCGGGGCCCGACGCCTCGGACCTGCTGTACGTGGGCAAGGCCGCCAGCCTGCGCGATCGCGTGGGCAGCTACTTCCAGCAAGCCCCGGTGTCGCCCAAGGTGGAGGCCCTGGTGCGCCTTATCCGGCACATCGAGGTCACCGTCACCGGCTCGGAGACCGAGGCGCTGCTGCTGGAATACAACCTGATCAAGGAACATCGGCCGCGGTTCAACGTGATCTTGCGGGACGACAAGAGCTTTCCCTACATCCAGCTGCAGGCGCACCAGTTCCCGCGCCTGGCCCTGTATCGCGGGCCGCGCAGTCCGCGCGGCCGGTACTTCGGACCTTATCCCGACGCGCGTGCGGTGCGCGCAACGCTGCAGCAGCTGCAAAAGCTGTTCCGGCTGCGCAACTGTCGCGACAGTTTCTTTGCCAATCGCACGCGTCCCTGCCTGCAATACCAGATTGGCCGCTGCACGGCGCCGTGTGTGGGGCTGATCAGCGCGCCGGACTACGCGCGCGACGTGGCCGCCGCGGTCCTGGTGCTGGAAGGTCGCGACAGCGACGTGACCCGCGCCCTGGAGTACGACATGCAGCAGGCGGCCCAGGACCTGGCCTTCGAGCGCGCGGCGCTGCTGCGCGACCAGCTGGTGAACCTGCGCAAGTTACAGGCCGAGCAGTCCGTGGATTCGGGCAGCGAGCGCGATGTGGACGCCTTTGCCATGGTGGGTGAGCCCGGCGACTATGCGGTGTGCCTGCTGCTGATCCGCGGCGGCCGCAGTCTGGGAACCACCAGTTATTACCCGCGCGCACCGGGCGCGCCCGAGGAGGTGCTGGCCTCGTTCCTGATGCAGCACTACGCGCCGCGAGGAGGCGCCGCCTGAGGTGCGCGTTAACTTGCTGTTGCCCGACGCGGCGGCCCTTGCCGAGGTGCTGACCCAGCAGCAGGCCCGCGCGGTGGCGGTATCGCAACCCGCGCGTGGCATCGCGGCGCGCTGGGTGGAGGCCGCCGAGGACAATGCGCGCCAGGCGCTGCGCATGCACCAGTCACGGCGCGCCGATGCGGTGACGCTGCTGCAGGCGTTGCAGGTCGCGTTGTCCCTGCCGGGGGTCCCGCAACGAATCGAGTGCTTCGACATCAGCCATACCGGCGGCGAGGGCACGGTGGCCTCATGTGTCGTGTTCACCACCGAGGGCGCGGCCCGCAAGGAATACCGGCGCTACAACATCGAGTCGGTGGCTGGCGGCGACGACTATGGAGCACTGCGCGAAGCCGTGCAGCGTCGGTTTACGCGCGTGCAGGCCGGTGAATTCCCGGTGCCGGACGTGTTGCTGATCGATGGCGGCGTCGGCCAGGTCAATGCAGTGCTGCCAGTGTTGCAGGAGCTGGGATTTGCGGCGCTGGTGGTGGTCGGGGTTTCCAAGGGGCCCGATCGGCGCCCGGGGCAGGAGCGGTTGCACGTCGCCGGCAAGAGCGGGGCGCTGGCGTTTGCCGCCGACTCCCAGGCGCTGCGGCTCATTCAGCGGGTGCGTGATGAGGCGCACCGCTTTGCGATCCAGGGCCACCGCCGCCGGCGCGCCCGTCGCCATCAGGATTCAATCCTGGAAACCGTGCCGGGCCTGGGTCCGGCCGAACGCCGGGAGCTGCTGCATTACTTTGGCGGCTTGCAAGGCGTACTGCGCGCCGGTGTCGCTGACCTGTCGCAGGTGCGTGGAATAGGCACTTCGCTGGCGCAAGTCATCTATGATCACTTGCACCCGGGTGCCTGAAGCGAAGGATTGATGCGCTGGAACCTCCCTAATTTCCTGACGGTGCTGCGGATTGTCGCCATCCCGCTTGTGGTGGCCCTGTACTACCTGCCGTTCCACGGCTCGGATCAGGCCGCTGGCGTGCTGTTTGCGGCTGCGGCGGTCACCGATTCGCTGGATGGCTACTTTGCCAGGCGCATGGGACTGACCAGCAGCCTCGGCGCGTTCCTGGACCCGGTAGCCGACAAGTTGATAGTGGCGGTGGCCCTGGTGCTGCTGGTGAGCAAGGACCCGCGGCCCGTGGTGGTGCTGATGGCTTGCGTCATCATCGGTCGCGAAATCGCCGTGTCCGCACTGCGCGAGTGGATGGCGGAGCTGGGCCAGCGCACCAAGGTGGCGGTGTCGCAACTGGGCAAGTACAAGACCATCCTGCAGATGGTCGGCCTGTCGCTGATGCTGTACCGCTATGACCTGCTGGGGCTGCCGATCTACGCCATCGGGGTCGTGCTGTCGGTGCTGGCCGCCGTGCTGACCCTGTGGTCCATGATCGCCTATGTCAGGTCGGCCTGGCCCACCCTGACCTCGGCCAGATGAGCTTTATTGGACCCGGGAGGCCCGTTCCGGCGGGCTTGGAGACGCAAGTTGCTTGACTTGCCACGGTCTGCACCTACAATTTCGCCCCTCTTTGACGCGGGAATAGCTCAGTTGGTAGAGCACAACCTTGCCAAGGTTGGGGTCGCGAGTTCGAGTCTCGTTTCCCGCTCCAGATCTAAGCGATCACAGGTTCTTTTCGATCATGGCTGGGTGGCAGAGTGGTTATGCAGCGGCCTGCAAAGCCGTGGACGCCGGTTCGATTCCGACCCCAGCCTCCATCCAATATGCCCGGGTGGCGAAACAGGTAGACGCAAGGGACTTAAAATCTGCTTCCTGAAAGGGAGTGTGGGTTCGAGTCCCGCCGTCCGCACCATGGCAGAAGAACAAGGACATCGTGCTCGAAGTCAGTGACCTGCACCTTTGGCGTGGCGACCGGCACCTGCTGCGCGGGGTGAGCCTGGCGTTGGCGCCGGGACAGGCCGTGCAGCTGTTATGGCCCAACGGCACCGGCAAGACCTCGCTGCTGCGGGCCGTCGCCGGCTTCATCCATCCTGAGTCCGGTCAAGTGCATTGGAAGGGCCAGAGGATCACTGCGGATCGGGATGCCTATCATCGCGACCTTGCTTACCAGGGCCATGAATCGGCATTGAAGGCGGATCTGTCGGCCGCCGAGAACCTGCGCTTTGCCTGCCAGCTGCGCAGTGGTGCAAGTGACCAGCAGGTCCATCACGCCTTGCAGCGTGTTGGCTTGCAGGCACTGCGTAGTGACCTGGCGGTTCGTAGCCTGTCGGCCGGCCAGCAACGCCGTGTTGCCCTGGCGCGGGTGGTGCTCTGGGACGCGACCTTGTGGTTGCTTGACGAGCCGGCCGCAAACCTCGACGCCGAAGGCCAGGCGGTACTCAAGGACCTGCTGGACACGCACCTGCGCACTGGGGGCATGGCGCTGCTGGCTGCACACCAGCCCGTCCCCCTGGACCCGGCGGCCTGTCGCCTGTGGCGCGACCCTGGCGCGCCGTGAGTGCCCTGAAATCCTCGCCCTGGCGCGCAGCCCTTGCCGTCATCCGGCGCGACTTGCTGCTGGCATTTCGCCGGCCCGGCGAGTGGCTGCAGCCGCTGGCGTTCTTCCTGATCGTCACGCTGCTGTTTCCGCTGGCGCTGGACCCGGCGCTGGAGCGGCTGCGACTGCTGGCGCCGGCGGCCCTGTGGGTGGCCCTGCTGCTGGCCTCGATGCTGGCGCTGGATTTCCTGTTCCGTGAGGACGCCCAGGACGGAACTCTGGAGCAGTTTGCGTTGTCTGGACAACCATTCGCCGCGCTGCTTTTGGCGAAGACGGCCACGCACTGGATGCTGACGGGCCTGCCTTTGGCGATCGTGGCCCCCTTTGCCGCGGTGGCCCTTGGCGCACCGCCGGCGTCCATCGGATTGATGTTGGGGTCATTGCTGCTGGGGAGCATCAGCCTGAGCCTGATCGGCGCCATCGGTGCGGGCCTGACCCTGGGGGTGCGACGGGGCGGCGCGTTGCTGTCCCTGCTGGTGCTGCCACTGGCCATTCCGACGCTGGTATTCGGCGCGCGAGCGACGCAGCAGGCGATGGTAGGGGAATCGATTGCGGCGCCGATGTATCTGCTCGCCGCACTCGTGGTCCTGGCGATTGACACTGGCGCCGCTGGCAGCCGCTGCCGCCGTGCGCATCAGCCTGGAGTAAAGTCACCCATATGAACTGGGCCTGGTTTCATCGCTTCGGATCGCCGCCGTATTTCTATCGGGTGGCCGGCGTGCTCACGCCCTGGTTTGCCTGGCCGGCCCTGCGTTACGATCACCGTCGGGCTGGTCTGGGGGCTGGCGATTGCCCCGGCGGACCGGCTGCAGAGCGACGCCTACCGCATCATCTTCATCCATGTGCCCAATTCCTGGCTGTCGCTATGTCGTACAGCGGCATGGCCATTGCGGCGGCCATCGGGCTGATCTGGCGTATCAAGGTGGCGCATGCCGTGGCGGCGGCCATTGCGCCTGCCGGGGCCACGTTGACCGCCGTGTCGCTGCTTACCGGCATGTTGTGGGGTCAGCCCATGTGGGGCACATACTGGGCATGGGATCCGCGCATAGTGTTCGAACTTATATTGCTGTTTTTCTTCCTCGGCTACATCGCGCTGCGCAGCGCCATTGACGATCTCAGCCGGGCAGACCGTACCAGTGCCGTGCTGGCCATTGTCGGGGTGGTGAACGTGCCGATCGTCCATTTTTCGGTGATCTGGTGGAACTCGCTGCACCAGGCGCGCCAGCGTCCTGCGCATGAACGGCCCGTCAATGCCGGCGCCCATGCTGGTGCCGCTGCTAATCTCGTTTTTCGGGTTCACGCTGTATTTCTTTGCGGTGATGCTGACGCGGGCGCGGGCTGAGGTGTTGCGCCGCGAGCGTGGCGGGGACTGGATTCGTCAGGCGGTAGCGGCCGCAGCGGGTAGCAGATGAGCGAATTCTTCCACATGAGCGGCTACGCATTCTATGTCTGGACTTCATATGCGATTGGTGTCGGCTCCCTGTTGCTCAATGTCTGGTGGGCGCGACGCAACCTGGCGCGTGCACGCGAGGAAGCGCGCCGTCGGCTGGCGGTGCGGGACATGACGCCATGACGCCGCGACGCAAACGCATCCTGCTGGTGCTGGGCATACTGGCAGGTGTCGGCATTGCCGCGGCGCTCGCCATGCAGGCGTTTCGCAGCAATATCATGTATTACTTCGACCCAACGCAGGTGGCCGCCGGCGAAGTGAAGGCCGGCAAGCGTTTCCAGCTGGGCGGCATGGTCGAGGTCGGCAGCGTCAAGCGCCAGGCGGGCAGCCTTGAGATGAGCTTCGTCGTCACTGATTTCCAGCACAAGCTGCCGGTTCGTTACTCGGGCGTGGTGCCCGACCTGTTCAAGGAAAACTCAGGCGTGGTCGCGCACGGTCGCCTGGACCCCAGCGGCGTATTCATCGCCGACGAGATAGTGGCCAAGCATGATGAGAACTATATGCCGCCGGCAGTGAAGCGATCGCTGCAAAAGGGCGAGTCGCGCCTCGGGCAGGGAAACTAAATGCTGCCCGAAGTCGGTCAATTCGCGATGATCCTGGCGCTGTTCCTGGCAGCGGCGCAGGCGTTCTTCGGCATCGCCGGCGCTTGGAAGCGCAATGCGCGCTGGATGTCCGCGGTGGCCCCGGCGGTGGCCGGGCAGTTTGTGATGCTGGGCCTGGCATTCGGCAGCCTGATCTGGGCGTTCGTGCACAATGATTTCTCGGTGAAACTGGTGGCCGGCCACTCGAACACGGCATTGCCGATCTACTACCGGGTGGCGGCGGCCTGGGGCAACCACGAGGGCAGCCTGCTGTTCTGGGTGTTTGTCCTGTCGACCTGGACCGTGGCGGTCGCGGCCCTGTCCGGCTCGCTGCCACGCACGTTCTACGCCCGCGTGCTGGGAGTACTGGGATTCATCAGCAGCGGATTTCTGCTGTTTTCACTGGCGACATCAAACCCGTTCGAACGACTGCAGCCGGCGCTGGCCGACGGGGTGGACCTCAACCCGGTGCTTCAGGACTTCGGACTGACGATCCATCCGCCCATGCTCTACGTGGGCTATGTGGGCTGTTCGGTGGCGTTCGCCTTCGCCTGCGCCGCCATGCTGGAAGGCAAGCTCGACCAGACCTGGGCGCGCTGGACGCGACCGTGGACCACGGTGGCGTGGATGTTTCTCACGGTGGGCGTGGCGCTGGGCAGCTGGTGGGCGTACTACGAGCTGGGCTGGGGCGGCTGGTGGGCGTGGGATCCGGTGGAAAACTCCATCCTGATGCCCTGGCTGCTGTGCACGGCACTGATTCATTCGCTGGCGGTCACCGACAAGCGCGGCCTGTTCAAGAGCTGGACGCTGTTGCTGGCCATCATGACCTTTTCGTTCTGCCTGCTGGCCACGTTCATGGTCCGCTCCGGCGTGCTGGTGTCGGTGCACAGTTTTGCCTCCGACCCGGCCCGCGGGGTATTCATCCTTGCGTTCCTGTGCCTGGTCATCGGCGGGGCGCTGACCCTGTATGTGTGGCGCGCGCCACTGCTGCGCTCGCAGGCTGGGTTTGACCTGACATCACGCGAGAGCTTCCTGCTGTTCAACAACATCCTGCTGGTGATTGCCACCGGGGTGGTGTTCGGCGGCACCATGGCGCCGTTCATTTCCGATCTTCTGGGACTGGGTACGCTGTCGGTGGGGGCACCATACTTCAATCCGACCTTTGTGCTGCCGGTCTTTCCATTGCTGGCGCTGGTCTCCCTGGGAGTGTTTTCGCGCTGGAAGCGCGGCGGCCTCGAGGATTCGAAGCGCCGTATCTGGGGCAGCCTGGTACTGGCGGTCGTGATTGGCCTGGGCGTGATCCTGGGCATCTACGGGGACCGCTCGCTGCTGGGGCCGATCGGGGTGGTGCTTGGGGTCTGGATCATCGTCTCCTCGCTGATCGATCCGGTGGACCGGCTGCGCCGTGGCTTGTCCCTGTCCGCCGCGATAGTGGGGATGACGCTGGCGCATATCGGGCTGGCTGTGCTGGCAATTGGTGTCACCACCATGCAGACACGGATGCTGGCGCGTGACGTGGCGCTGCGTCCCGGTGATCAGGTCAAGCTCGGGGACTACGCATTCGCCTTCGACTCGATCAAGGATATCGACGGCCCCAACTACTCGGCCAAGCAGGCGCACTTCACGGTGACCCGCGATGGCAAGCTGATGAGCATCCTGCTGCCCGAACGGCGCACCTACTGGGTACAGCAACAGTCTTTGGCCGAAGCGGCACTGGGTGTCAGCTGGACCCGTGACCTTCTGGTGACCATGGGCGAGGAAGTGGGCAACGGCGCGTGGAGCGTGCGGGTACAGGTGCGACCACTGATGCGATTCGTCTGGCTGGGCGCGGCGTTGATGGCATTTGGTGGCTTGCTGTCGACGGTGGACCGGCGCTACCGGCGGCGCGTCGAAGCCGTACAGCCCCAGGGCGTCACGGACAGCCCCACACAAAGCCAGCCGGCATGAACCGGTTCGCGCTTCCCCTGGTGGCGTTCGCGCTGCTGGTGATCATGTTTGGCGTCGCCCTGAAGCGCGCGCCGGACAAGCAATTCGTGAAATCGGCGCTGATCGGCAAGCCGGCACCGGAATTCGTGTTGCCGGACCTGTTGCACGAAGGACAGATGGTCAACAGCCGCTCCTTCGCGGGCCGCTGGACGCTGCTCAACGTCTGGGGTACCTGGTGCGGCGAGTGCCGCGCCGAGCATGCGACGCTGCTGCAGATCAGGCAGGAAGGCAAGGTGCGCATGGTCGGGCTCAACTACAAGGATGAAGACGCGGCGGCGCGTACCTGGCTCACGCAGCTGGGCAATCCCTATGAGGTCATCGCCACCGACCCGGAAGGACGCGCCGCGATCGACTGGGGGGTGTACGGCGCGCCTGAAACCTTCCTGGTAAATCCCTCAGGCACCATCGTGCACAAGGTGGTCGGCCAGGTCACGGCCGAGAATTGGCGCGCGCAGTTCCTGCCTTTGATCGAAGGCAGTGCAAAATGAAATCCATGCTGAGTCCGTTTCGGGCCATGTCAGTGGCCATGCTCCTTGTGCTGGCCCCGATCTGCGCACGGGCCATCGATCCGGCACCGCCGCTGCCTGATCCGGTGCAGCAGGCGCGCTACACCGCCTTGATTCACGAGCTGCGCTGCCTGCAATGCCAGGGCGAGACCGTGGCCGATACGCCAGCGCTGTTTGCCGTGGACATACGGCGGCAGGTTCGCGAAATGGTGGCCGCAGGCAGCAGTGACACCGCGGTGCGCCAGTACATGGTTGATCGATACGGGCAGATCATCCTGCTGCGTCCGCAATGGTCGCTGGCCAATGCCTGGCTGTGGCTGGCCCCTGGCCTGTTGTTCATCGGCGGGGTCCTGATTGCGTGGCGCGTGCTGCGCCAGCGGCGCGCGTTGCTGGCCACCGACCTGGCCGACGTCGAGGCTGACGAGGCAAGGCTCGAAAATGAGGGTGGTCATTCGTGACAAATTTTGTTCTGGTCGCGATCGCGCTGACCCTTGCCGTAGTTTCACTGGTCGCCTACCCGTTGGTGTTCCGCAAGGATGCCGCGCCGGCTGCAGGAATGACTGCGCTGGTGTTCGCCGTCATCTGCGCCGGCGGGGCCGGCCTGTTGTATCCGGTGTGGAGCAAGTGGAACTGGAGCGCCCCGGCCGCGGCCCCCGACAGTCCGGTGGCGATGGTCGGTCGCCTGGCGCGCAAGATGGAGAAGGAACCTGACAATCTCGAAGGCTGGTTGCTGCTGGGCCGCTCGTACGCGGTGATCGAGCAATATCCCTCGTCCGCGCGCGCCTACCAGCGCGCCAACGTCCTGGCCAATGGCAAGAACCCCGATGCGCTGACCGGCCTGGCGGAGGCACTGGTGCTTTCCGAACAAAGTGATCTGGGCGGTCGGGCAGGGCGGCTCTTCGAGGACGCGCTGGCGCTGGATCCTAGCTCGACCAAGGCCTTGTTCTATAGCGCAATCGCGGCGCTGGAACGCGGCGAGAATCCGTTGGCGCGCGAGCGGTTCGTGAAGTTGCTCAGCGGCAATCCGCCGCCTGAGGTGCGCCGCATCATCGAGGAGCAGGTACGCCGGCTGGATGGCGCCCCGCAAACAGCTGCCGCCGCGCCGGCGGGTCCGCCCGCCAATATCCCGGCGGCCGCTGCACCGGCCGCCCCTGGCGCAGTTGTTACGGTGCCCCTGCGCATTACCCTCGATGGCAAGGTGGCAGGCAAGGCACAGCCGGGGGCGCCGTTGTTTGTGCTGGCGCGCATACCCGGCCAACGCGGCCCGCCGCTGGCGGCAAAGCGCCTGGAAGCCCGGTTCCCGCAAGAGCTGCAACTGCTCAGCAGCGACGCGATGATCGCTGGCAGCGGATTTGCTGCTGGCCAGGAAATCGAGGTCGAGGCGCGAGTGGCCAATGGCGGCAGCGCGATTTCGCAGAGCGGCGATCCATTCGGAACGGTCAGGCTCAAGGCGGGTGTGGGCGCCCGCGCCACCGTGGAAATCAACCAAGTTAAACCCTGAGATTCTGATGCCACGCTCGGCCGTGGCGTCCGTTGAGCCGGGGAATCGGCTATTCTCCGGGCGATTGGTATTCGTATATGACATCGGGGGATTCATGCGACGTGTGATTCTGGCAGTGGCAGGCGCAGTGCTTGCCGTGGGCGTGGTTGCGTGCGTGGGGTCGAACGGCGGCTCGCAAAAGAATGCGGTTGCCAATGGGGAGTGGACCGGGCATGGCCGCGACGCCAGCGAGCAGCGCTTCAGCCCCTTGAAGCAGATCACGGCTGACAACGTCAAGCAGCTGGGCGTCGCCTGGTTCGCCAATCTGACCGAGCGCGGCCAGTGGCAGACCACGCCCATCGTTGTCGACGGCCGCATTTACGTCACGACGCCCTGGAGCAAGGTGTACGCCTTCGATGCAAAGACTGGCGGGCAGCTCTGGAAGTACGACCCGAAGGTACCGCGCGAGCTGGCGGCCAGCAGCCTTTGCTGCAACAACTCGAACCGCGGTGTCGCGTACTGGAATGGCAAGATCATCTGGGGCACGCTCGATGGGCGCCTGGTGGCCATCGATGCCAAGAAGGGCACCAAGATCTGGGAAACCCAGACCACCGACCCCCTGGAGGCGATGTCGATCACCGGTGCGCCGCGCATCGGCAATGGCATCGTGTTCATCGGCCAGGCCGGATCTGAGTTCCACCAGCGTGGCTTCATGTCCGCCTACGACGCCAATACCGGGAAGAAGCTGTGGCATTGGTGGGTGGTGCCTGGCAATCCTGCCAAGGGCTTCGAGCAGCCGGAACTAGAGTGGGCCGCCAAGACCTGGCATGGCGAGTGGTGGAAGACCGGTGGCGGTGGCACGCCCTGGGACGGCATTGTGTATGACCCGCAGAACGACTTGGTGATCTTCGGCACCGGCAACGGCGCGCCGTGGCCTTCGGAAGTGCGCTCCCCCGGTGGAGGCGACAACCTGTTTACCTCTTCCATCGTTGCGCTGGATGCCAAGACCGGCAAGTACCGCTGGCATTACCAGGCCGTACCCGCGGACAACTTTGACTTTGACAACACGTCGCCGCTGACCACCGCGGACCTGGTCATCAATGGCCAGAAGAAACACGTGGTAATGCAGGTGCCGAAAGACGGCGTCTTCTACGTGATCGAAGCGGCCACCGGCAAGGTCATCAGCGCGCAACTGGTCGTACCGTATGCCAACTGGCTGACCGGCTTCGACAAGGCCAATAACTGGAAGCCGATCTTGAATCCCGACGCCAATATCGGCAAGACCGGAAAGGGCTGGTACGTGGTGCCGTTCCAGACGCACGTGTGGGCGCCGCAGTCGTTTAATCCCGGCACCGGCCTGATGTACGTCGGAGTCCGCTATGCCACTTACGGCATGGTGTCGGAGGCCGGTGCCAAGATGGGCAACCAGCTGCTGTCTATCAATATCGCAAAGCGCCCCGAGATGGCGGCACCGAAGCTCGACGGTGCGGGTGGCTGGTTGACCGCCTGGGATCCGGTCAACCAGAAGGAAGTCTGGCGTTCCAAGGAAGGCAATCCCGGTGCCGGAACGATGACCACTGCTGGCAACCTGGTATTCCAGGGCACCGCACCGCGCAACTTCACGGCATTTCGCGCCGATACGGGCGAAAAGTTGTGGTCGATGGACACAGGCGTGAGCGTCTCCGCCGGATCGGTCAGTTACCAGGTCAGCGACACGCAGTACGTTGCGGTCGTGGGCGCCGGGGCGGGGGTGAATCCCTCCCGCCTCGTGGTCTACAAGCTCGGAGGAACCGCGCAGATGCCGCCACCGGCCCCAGCCGCCGCGCCGCAGGCGTTCAATCCGCCGGCCAACTTTGGCGACGCTGCGCAGCTGACCAAGGGCCAGCAGCTGTACCAGCAGAACTGCACGATATGCCACGAGGGTGGACGTGGAATTGGCGGAATCCCGGACCTGCGTACCACACCCATGATGCAGAACGCCGCATTGTTCAAGGCCGTCGTGATCGACGGGGCCTTGACCGACAATGGCATGCTGCCCTTCAACAAGGTGTTGACGGCAGCGGATGCGGAGGCGATTCGTGCCCATATCGTCACGCTTGCCAACGATCTCAAGGCCAATCCACAGCGTGGTTTCGGTGGCTTCGGTCCGCCCGGCGGCGCTGCGCCACGTGCGCCGGGGGCAGGGCCGGCTCCCGCGCCGCCCCCGGAACAGCCTGCGGCGGGCTTGCACCAATAGGGCGAGTTTGCCAGTACACAGTTTCTTTCCCACGCGCATCCATGCGGCGAAACTGCCGCATGGTCGTGCGATTGCGTTGAATGCACAGCTGCTGCGCGAGTGCCTGCAGCTTCGCCAGGATGATGTGGCGGGCCGACGCTGGTCCGCCCGCAATTACCCCGGCGGCTACACCTCCTATGCGTCGGCTAACCACATGCAGCGTCAGTCGCCAACGTTCGCGCGCCTGCAGCGCTGGATCGATACCCAGGTGCTGCGGTTCGCGCGCGAACTTGAGTTTGACCTCGAGGGCTCGGCGGGCGCCCGCGGGCTTGCAATGACCGATTGCTGGGTCAACGTGATGCCGCGCGGCGTTGCGCACAGCCTGCACCTGCATCCGCTGTCGGTCATCAGCGGTACCTATTACGTCAGCGTGCCGGCCCGATCCCCTGGACTCAAGTTTGAGGATCCGCGACTGGACCGCTACATGGGCGCGCCACCCAGAAGGGCGGACGCCGCGCCGCGAAACCGTAGCTGGATCGTGATGCCCGCGTCGGCCGGCTCGGTACTGCTGTTCGAGAGCTGGTTGCGACACGAGGTGACCGCAAACCCGGGGCGCGGTGAGCGCGTGAGCATCAGCTTCAACTACGCTTGAAGCCGTTCCGGAAATGCCAGGGACCAGTGCAGGACCCGCACGGATTGGCGCAGGCCGTTGACCCAGAAGGGGTCGGACTCGAGCAATGAAGAGACGGCAGCCGAATCAGGTGCTTCGACGACCCAGCAGCCGCCTATGGGATTGGCATCGGGTTGTTCGCGCAGTGAACCTGCCTGGCGCACCGCGGTCTGCTGTTTGAGCCACTCAAGGTGTGCGGGCAGCCATTGCTGGCGAAGCGCGGCCGTGTTTGGGCGGTCGGTGAGAATGACGACAAACAGCATGCGGTGGTAGTTTACTCGCGTAGTCCTAGAAACGAATTGGGGGAGTTATGGACCAGAACCAGGATGACAAGGGCGGCGGGCTAAATCGACGCCGATTCATGAGCGCAGTGGCGCTGTCCGCAGGTGCCGCAGCCGTCCTGGGCCAGGCCGGCGGAGCGGCCAGTGCAGCCGAACCGGCGCCACCGGCGCCGGCACCAGCCGGGGCACCCCCACGCAGGTTTGGCGACCCGGTGCTGGGCACGCCGCCGCAGGGTCGGCAGCTGCCACAACTGACAGTCCTAAAGGGCAAGACCGTCTATATCACCGGCGGCAATACCGGCATCGGGCTGGGAATTGCGCGGGCCAGTGCCAATGCCGGTATGAACGTGGTGATGGGCTACATTCAGGAAGACCAGGTTGAGCCGGCATTGAAGCTGTTCAAGCCGGAGCAGAAGTCACGCGTCATCGCGATCCGTCACGACGTGACCGACCGCGACGGCTGGGTGAAGCTGTTGGCGCAAATCAACGAAAAGTTCGGCAACCTGCACCTGCTGGCGAACAACGCCGGGATCAAGACGCTGCGCCAGGCCAGCCAGGTCGACGCCAAGGGCTGGGACGCGGCCGTGGCCGTGAATTTCACTGGCATCTATAACGGCTGCTCGGCAGTGATCCCGCACATGATCGCGCACAAGGAGGGTTCGCATATCGTCACCACCTCCTCGATGGGCGGCATGTTGCCGGGCGTGAATGCCGGGGTCTATACGGCGACCAAGTTTGCCGCAGTCGGCATCATGGAAGCGCTGCGGGTGGAACTGATGGGCACGAACATTGGCACGTCAGTCTTTACCCCCGGTGGCGTCAGCACCGACAACATCGGGTCGGCAGAGGGCACCGCAGTGCTGATGATGGACCCACTGGAGGCGGGCGAGCGCGTACTCAACGGCGTGGTCAATAACGACCTGTTTATCCTCACGCATCCGGAGTTCAAGCCGGGCATGAAGGAGCGATTCGACGCCATCCTGGCGTCGATTCCGCAGGACGGATTCCCCGAGGCGCGCGCCAAGGCAGAGACGCGCGTGCTCACGGCTCCTCCCTATGCGCCGGAGATCGTACACCGCAGCCAGCCACGCAAGAGTTACCGTACTTAGAGCTGCCAGGAACAGCGGTAGACGACTTTTTCATTGACGGCGAGAGCGGAATTGGAGTCTGCTACGCCGTAGCGGGGGTGCCAGGTCAAGGGAGATCCGTGCCCGTCGCGATGACTGGATACAAGTTCGCGAATCAGGTTCAGAAAAACAATCAAGGGAATTATTGCAATGAACAGCAAGTTGATCCGAATTTCCGCAGTGGGCGTCGCCTTGGTCCTGGGGGTCCTTGGCACCGACTTGGCCTGCGCCCAGGCCTCCACCACCACCACATCCACGGCCGAGCACGTCAATTTTGAAGTGCTGGCGGTCAATGGCAACTCGCTGGTGGTCCGCAATCAGCATGGGACCCAGCAATACACCGTGCCCGACAGCTTCCGGTTCACGGTCAACGGACAGCCGAAGTCCGTACATGAGCTGACCCCCGGGATGAAGGGCGAGGCGGTGGTAACGACCACGACCACGGTCAGGCAGGTGTACGTCACCGAGGAGCGCGAGGCTGAAGTGCTGGGCGCAAACAATACCGTGGTAACCGTTCAGGGCAAGGACGGCGTGAAGCGGTTCAAGCAGGACGAACTCGATGCGATGAATGTCAGCATCGTCGTCAATGGCAAGCCCGCTCGCGTAAAGAACCTCAAGCGCGGGGATAAGCTGACCGCCACGTTGATCTCGCTGTCGGCGCCCGAGGTGCTCACGGAGAAGCAGGTTCAGGCCGTGCTGGCAGAGCCGGCAGCCCCGGCACCGGTGGTAGCGGCGGCATCTGAGCCGCCAGCCCCAGCACCCGCGGCAGCCAAGGCGGCTCCCGCTCCGGCAGCCGAAGCGCCGGCGCCTGAGGCACCTGCCGCTGCACCTGCAGCAGAAGCGCCAGTGGCAGCGCCTGCAGCGGAGCCTGCCGTTGTCCCGGCTGCGCCAGAAGGACGTAAATTTACGTGGCTGTGGTGGCTGCTCGCGCTCATCGTCGTGGCGATCCTTGCGAAATTGCTGTTCGGCAATAAGGACAAGGACAAGAAGAACTAGGACTCGCAGTTCCGACCAGAGGGCCTGGCCAGGACGCCGTCATCGGCGCTGGCCAGGCCTTCGCTTTTATCAGCCTGGCTATCGTTGCGGCGTACGGGCCACGTGGTCGTCCGAGACGGTCAGTCCCTCACGCTGCAGCAGCTTGCGCTTGCGTTCCAGGCCCCATCGATAGCCGGTCAGCTTGCCCGTGCTGCCGACAACCCGGTGGCAGGGAATGACCACGGCAAGCGCATTGGAGGCGCAGGCGGCGGCGACCGCCCGGGCGCTGGTCGGGGCGTGTATGCGCCTCGCCACTTGCGAGTACGAGCGGGTCTGGCCGCGGGGAATCTTCGTCAGCGCCCGCCACACGCGCGTCTGGAATGCCGTGCCACGAATGTCCAGTGGCAGATCCGGGCGCGGTCCCGGTGAATCGATGCAGGCAACTACATCCTTGATCCAGCGCAGTTGATGCGCCTCAGCCACTTGCAACTTTGCGTTGGGGAATCTGCGGCGCAAGGAGTCCGGGGCACCGTCAGGGTCGACAAATTCCACCGCGCACACGCCGCGTTGGGTCACCGCCACCAGCAGTGAACCGAGGCAGCACTGCGTCACGCAAAAGCGGATCAGTTCATCG
The DNA here is from genome assembly GCA_963726085.1 of uncultured Pseudomonadota bacterium. GTDB lineage: Bacteria > Pseudomonadota > Gammaproteobacteria > Steroidobacterales > Steroidobacteraceae > ZC4RG30. Next base: position 217,464 of record CAVSAR010000001.1, read on the forward strand.
GCGCCGCCTTTTCGAATCCGTCCCAGTGGCATGCCCAGCGCGGCACCGTCGCGGTACGCGGCGGAGCTGGCTGAGTACCCGGCGTCGTAGATCGCATCGGTCACCCGCGGTGCCTGGTTTAGGGCCTGTCGTAGGCGGCGCTGGCGATGGGCGAGCCCGTAGGCCTTGGGACTGATTCCGACGGCCGCCAGGAATACGCGCTGGAAGTGGGCGGGGCTCAGTCCGGCTGACCGGGCCAGTTCCGTGAGATTGGGAGGCGGCTCGCGCTGCTCGATGCTGCGACAGGCGCGCTCGATCAGCCTGAGTTGGGTGGTTGCGTCCATGTGGTTATGTTGCAGGCTGCGGTGGCTGCACGCATCCCGGTTCTTGCGATCCCGGATAGCCCGTACAATGCACCGATTATGCCCCAACGAGCCTGTTTTGCCGCGCTGGCCGGTCTGGTCCTGGTAGTGCTGGCGGCGCCGGTATTGGCCAATGAGCACGGCAGCTCGGCGGACGAGGACTTCCTGCCGCACGTGGAAATCATGCCCTTCGCGGGCTATCGGGTCGGCGGCTCGTTTTATTTCGACCGTGGACTGGCCACCCAGCATTCGCTGGATCTCGGCGATGACGCCGCCTGGGGCGTGGACGTTGGCCTGTATCGGGATCGAGCGTCCTTTTACGAACTGCTGTACAGCCAGCAGGATGCGCGGATCGATACCATTGGCACCACCATCGGCAGCCTGAAGCTGCGCACGGAATATGCGCACATCGGCGGCACGCTGCTGTTTCCGGACCAGAACTGGTTCGTGCCCTACCTGTCGATGACCATCGGTGCGACTAAATTCGATCCGCACAGCGCTTCGCTGGTGGCGGAGACCGACTTTTCGATGAGCCTTGGCGGCGGCCTGCGCCTGCCAATCAATGAGCACCTGGCGGTCTCGCTGGGCGTGCGCGGATACCTTACGTTCATCGACCCATCGTCGCAGATCTTTTGCGGCGGCAGCGGCAGCCTCAATTGCCTGTTCCGGATCTCCGCCACTTCGTTCTACCAGTTCGAAGGACAGCTCGGCTTTGTGATGAGATTCTGATGCAAGGCCCTCTGTATGCACACGGTACGGGCAACCGTTACGGCCACGCAGGCAGAGGCATAGGAAAAGTGCGCGATAGAGCAAGGGCAAAGATCAACCAACAAGAGAACAGTGGGGAATTGCCGCAATGAAGTACGTCGGTATCGTGGCATTGCTTGCCTCCATCCAGATGGCGCACGCGGCGGACCTGGCCGTGGATGCCGGCGTGCGCCCGGGGAATGACTTCTTCAAGTACGCCAATGGTCCGTGGATCAAGGCCACCGAGATTCCGCCGGACCGCAGTTCCATGGGCGACGACGTGGTGCTGGCTGAGCTGAACAACCAACGCACGCTGGACATCATCAAGGCGGCGCGCAGCAGCGGTGCGGGCACCGACGCCCGCAAGATCGCCGACTTCTACGATGCGTTCATGGACGAGGCTGCCATTCAGCAGCGCGGACTGAAGCCCCTGGAACCACAACTACGGGAAATAGCGGCGATTCAGGACCGCAAGCAACTGTCTCGCCTGTTGGGTTCCCAGTTGCGCGTGGACATGGATGTGCTCAATGCGACGTCGCTGTACACCAATAATCTGCTCGGACTGTGGATCGCCCAGGACCTGGACAATCCCAGTCGCTATGCGGCCTTCATGTTGCAGGGCGGGTTGGGCATGCCGGACCGGGATTACTACCTGGGCAAGGCCGCATCGATGGTTCAGATACGCGGCAAGTACCAGGCACATATGGCGCGCGAGCTTGCCCTTACCGGCGTTGCCGATGCCGCGGCCAAGGCGACGCGCATCTTCAACCTGGAAATGAAGATGGCGACCGTCCACAGTCCACGCTCCGAAGCCTATGACATCGTGAAGGGCAACAACCACTGGGCTCGCCGCGACTTTCAGGTCCGCGCACCCGGCATTGATTGGGAGGAGTTCTTCGCTGCCGCGGGATTGGCCAAGCAGGCGGAGTTCGTCGTCTGGCAGCCCGGCGCGATCACGGGTTTGTCGGCGCTGGTCGCAAGCCAGCCTTTGTCGACCTGGAAGGAATATCTGACGCTGCGTGCCATCGACCGAGCCACGCCGTTCCTGCCTCAGCCGTTTGTCGTCGAAGGCTTTGATTTTTACGGCAAGACCCTTAGTGGTACGCCGCAAATGCGCGACCGGTGGAAACGCGGCATCACGGTGACCAACGCTGCACTCGGGGACGCCGTGGGGAAGCTGTACGTTGCCAGGTATTTCACTCCCGCGGAGAAGGCGCGCGCTGAGGAAATGGTCCGCAACCTGGTTGCCGTGTTCGGCCAGCGTATCGATAAACTCAAATGGATGGCACCGCAGACCAAGACCCGTGCCAAAGCCAAGCTGGCAGCGCTCAAGGTCGGCGTGGGTTATCCGGATAAATGGACGAACTATTCAGCCCTGCAGATACGCCGGGACGATCCCCTTGGCAACGCGCAGCGAGCGGAGCTATTCAACACGCGCCGCAAGCTGGCCTGGCTGGGGCAACCGGTTGATCGCTCGGAGTGGGTAATGACCCCGCAGACGGTCAATGCCGTAAACCTGCCGGCCATGAACTCCATGAACTTTCCGGCGGCGATTCTGCAGCCGCCGTATTTCGATCCGGCTCGGCCGGCCGTGATGGACTACGGCGCCATGGGCGCCGTGATCGGGCACGAGATCAGCCACAGCTTCGACGACACGGGCGCGCAATTTGACTCCGCCGGGAAGTTGAACGACTGGTGGACGCCGGATGACCTGGCGCATTTCCATCAAGCCACGCAGGGTCTGGCCCGTCAGTACGACACCTATCGACCGTTCCCGGATCTGGCGCTCAATGGCAAGCAGGTACTGGGGGAAAGCATTGCCGACCTGGCCGGATTGGCCGTTGCCTACGATGCCTGGAAGCTCTCGCTCAAGGGCAAGCCCGCTGCCGTAGTCGAAGGATTTACAGGTGACCAGCAGTTCTTCCTGAGCTTTGCGCGTAGCTGGCGGGAGAAGACGCGCGAGCCGGCGCTGCGCCAGCAGGTGGTCACCGATGGTCATCCGCCCAGTGAGTATCGGGTGGACACCGTGCGCAATCTCGATGCTTGGTACCAGGCATTCGCCGTGAAGCCGGGGCAAAAGCTGTACCTCACGCCCGCAGACCGCGTGCGTATTTGGTGATTTACGCACGGCCGGTCACGGGCGACTTCCTTTTCCTCAGGAGCGGAGGCCGCGTCGATCGCGTCCAGCATCTCGGTTTTCCGTACCTCGGAGATGTCGGGGAAATATCGGGTACCGCCTGGGTGGACGTGGGTTGAACCTCTTCACGGTCGTGGACATTCGGGTGAGTTATTGCCCAGTCGTCGAGGGCGCAGCGCCGAAACGCAGGTGGCCTGATCTCCTGACACCGGCTCGTAAATTCGGGATACTGGGCCACATGTCCGAGAAATCTTCTGTGTCGGCCGGCGATTTGATCGGCGGGCCGAGTCGGGCAGCGCCGTGGTTGTCGATTTTGATGTTGCCGCTTTGCGCCGTGCTCGCGCGGCCAGCGCTGGCGCAGGAGTTCAGCGTCCTCGGGGGTCTGCAGCATACGAGCGAGCTGGGCGAGACGACGTACGCATGGTCCTACGAGTACGTGCAGAACCTCAGCGACAACTTCTACGCGACCTTCGACTGGCTCAACGAGGGGCACGTCACCAACCATCACCGTGACGGGCACAGCTTGCAGCTGTGGTATCGCTGGCTCACGCCGTCGCGAACTTTCAGTTTTTCCGGCGGCCTCGGTCCGTACCGCTACTACGACACGACCAGCCCGTCGGGGGATGAGTCGGCTCAGAGCACCGACGACCACGGTGTAGGGATCAAATACAGCGCGACGGCGCGCTGGTACTTCGGCCACCCCTGGGTGGCCGAATTGCAGTACGACCATGTGCAGACTCAGCACAGCATATCTACCGACACACTGATGCTGGGATTTGGCTATGAATTCGATGCGACCTCCGAGGCCGGCCCGACCGTGCCCGCGCCCAAATACGATTTCTCGACCCCAGAGCGTAACGAAGTGACGCTGGCCGCCGGCAAGAGCATCCTCAATGACTTCAATTCTCCGCAGGGTGCCGCCTGGGCAATCGAGTACCGGCGCCGGATCACTCCCTATCTCGACATTGCAGCGACCGGGATCGATGAGGGCGAGAATGGCGTGACCAAGCGCCGCGGACTGGCGGTGTCGGCAACCTTGTCGCGAGAATTTCTCGAGCACCAGGCAAGCATCGGTCTGGGCCTGGGTCCCTACGTCGCGCAAGATCTGGACGAGACTGGCCAGGAGACGCGCGTGCTTGGCCTGCTGACGATGGTCGCCAGATGGCGCATTACCGACCTCTGGAGTATCCACGGCTACTGGTATCGCACCGTGACCACCAACGGCCGCGACACCGACGTCATGTTGATCGGCATGGGATATTCGTTCTAGGCGTGCACGCTCATCAATAGACCAATGAAGGATAGCCATGCAGCAAGTTAACGGGGCCCAGACGCGCGGTTGCGTCAAAGGGCACATGCGGACCGGCATGTGGCTGGCGTTGCTTTGTCCCGCATTGAGCTTTGCCGGGGCTGGGACGATGCCGGGTGATTTGCGGGTCGAGCCTCCCACACTGCAGTCACTGGGGTTCGAGTGGCGGATCTCAGGCGATGCGAACCACAACGCCAGTGTCGCGGTGACCTATCGAAAGACGGGCGACACCATCTGGCGTCAAGCGTTACCGCTGACACGCCTAGATGGCGAGGTGGTGACCGGAGGGCTGCCCCGCGATGGTGGCGGCGAGCATTTCAACCATTACCTCGCCCCCAACATGTTCGCCGGCAGCATCCTGAACCTGGAACCCGACACGCAATACGAGTGCCGGCTGCTGCTTTCGGATCCCGACGGGGTGGCGGGGAACCGTATGCGCACCCTGACGGTTCGTACGCGCAAGGTGCCGCAGCCTTCGGCGGATGGGCATGTGTATCACGTCTATCCCTTTGGCTATACCGGGGTCCGGCTACAACCGGCCTACACCGGCCTGCTGGCGGCCTATTTCACTGGCTCTGATCAGTCGGATCACTCACGGGAATTGCCGCCGCGGGTACAGCCCGGCGATACGATCCTGGTGCATGCTGGCCTGTACAAAGACAACCGGTTTGTCTACAGCGGCTTTGACAAGACTCTCGCAGCCTACGGTACGCCGTTCGATGGCACGTATTACCTGACCCAAAGCGGCACGCCCGACAGGCCGATTGTCATTCGAGCCGCAGGGGACGGCGAAGTGATCTTCGATGGAGATGGCTGCGACAACCTGTTCAACCTCATGGGTGGAAACTACAACTACTTTGACGGCATTACCGTTCGCAATACGCAGGTGGCATTCAAGCTGGGCATCAAGGGTATCGCCGGATCCAGCGGCTTTACGCTCAAGCACAGCCGGATCTATGACGTCGGTCGTGCCGTGGAGGCCGGGTGGAGCGGCTCAAAGAACTTCTATATCGCAGACAATGTGCTGATCGGCCGTCACGATCCGCTCAAGCTACAAAGCTGGTTTACGCCCGAGGTCTGGGCGAAGTTTCCCGGCTATCCCGCGCTGATCACCTCCGAATATGCGATAAAGATCTATGGCCAGGGACATGTGGTTGAACACAACTACGTGGCCAATTGGCACGATGGCATCGATATCGACACCTACGGCGATCCCGATGGCACGCCGCGCGAGCTTGCCGACCGGGTGCCAGTGTCCATCGACATCGCCTACAACGACCTCTACAACATGGCCGACAACTGCATTGAGGCCGATGGCGGGGCACACAACATCAGGGTCTTTGCCAACCGCTGCTTTAATTCCACTGCTGGCGCGCTGAGCGCGCAGCCGATATTTGGGGGCCCGGTCTATTTCGTCCGAAATCTTGTTTACGGGGGCACAACTGGCGGCTACCTGAAGCTGGTGGATACGCCGGCCGGCGTGTTCATTTACCAAAACACGTTTGTTGGCCAGGCGCGCTATATCGGCCCGGCTTCCAATGTTCACTTTCGCAACAATCTGATCCTCGGGGACGGCTGGGGAACGGCGGTACTGGCGCTTCGCAGCTACACCAATTACTCAAGTTCCGATTACAACGGGTTTGCGCCCAATCCCAAGGCCGCCTATTCCTTTGAGTGGGACTCCCCGCGCTCGGACGTCAGATCCGACTACACCGGTGAGCTTGTGACGCGACGCTTTGCGACGCTGAAGGAATTTTCCGCGACTACCGGGCAGGATTCCCACAGCGTTCAGCTGGACTTCTCGGTGTTCCTGAAAGTGAGTGTTCCTGATATGGCGGATCCGCAGCGCCTTTACAATCCCGAAGATCTGGATTTCCGCCTCTCTCCTGGTTCAGTGGCGACCGCCGCGGGAGTGGAGCTGCCGACCATTACCGATGGGTTTACAGGCGCGGCACCGGACCTGGGCGCCTATCCGTCCGGTCTTGCAATTCCGCACTACGGGCCGCGATCAGTACCGGCGGGGCAGCCAGCACCTGGCGCACCCCGGTCCGTCAGGGGACCCGACGGCTGAATGCCCTGGGGCGCGTCTGTGCGGTGCGCCTGGACAGGTGCCGAGCGACAATAGTTTCTCTCTGCGGTCGATACAGTACGTCATATGCCACCTTGCGACCGCCACCGGAATCGACCGGCGAGCCCGTGCATGCCGCGGTCATCCGCGAGCTTGCAGGTCTTCTGCCGCGGCTTGGCAGACTTCACCATGCGGTCCGAAAGTGCCATGGCGGCTCCAGTAACCCCAAGAGGTCTCAGTTACCCCCAACTCCTACCCCCGGGGAGGTCTCGCTGCCAATAAATCTGGCTGGACAATTTCGGAGGGAATTTGCCGGTATTTCCGGCATTTCTTGGCTTTCTAGCGACTTTGGCGAAAGCCCTTAAATCCGCCCGTGGCTCCCCGGGTTGGAATCGAACCAACGACCAACGGATTAACAGTCCGACGCTCTACCGCTGAGCTACCGAGGAACATGCAGGACGGAAGGCCGCGAATTCTGCGTAGCGACGCCGGTCAAGTCAAGGAAATCGGGGGATTGAGCCGGGCAAGCCACGGAACCCATACTTGGCCTGCACGGTCAGGGAATTGACCCACGATTTCGCAGGGAAACCATTGTGCATCGCGCCCGGCTGATCCTGGGACGCCCTCTGGTGGTAGGCCTGCGGCGATCGCGCGGTCGGCTCAAGGCGAGGCGCTGGCCGCGGATACGGCGCCTTACGAACGCCCGCATTGCACTGACAACGGGGCGCGGTCTGCAAGGGTCAAGGACAAGAAGGATCGGCTCGACGGCGGTAACATGGATGCCTGGTGGCCCGGGCCCAACGGGTGGGCGACTAGACGCTGGAAATACAGCGCCGGTTACCGCGCAACCGGACTGGGCCGTTCAGGTGTCTTCGGCAATTCGAAAACCGTGCTGCATCGCTTGCAGCGGAACCTCTAGGAATCAGCGAGTCGCGCTGCAGCGCGCTCCCCACATTCATGCATGACAATCCTCCAGACCCGACACCCTTCACGCTGGCCGCGGACTTTGTCCCCGCGGGCGACCAGCCGGAGGCCATCGCGAAGCTGATCGACGGCCTGCAAAGCGGTCTTGCCGCCCAGACGCTGCTGGGGGTCACCGGCTCGGGCAAGACCTTCACGATTGCCAAGGTCATCGAGGCGGTGCAACGACCCACGCTGGTAATCGCGCACAACAAGACGCTGGCGGCGCAGCTCTATGGGGAATTTCGCGAGTTCTTTCCGCACAATGCCGTGGAGTACTTCGTCTCCTACTACGATTATTACCAGCCCGAGGCCTACATGCCGGCCTCCGATACCTTCATCGAGAAGGATTCGTCGGTAAATGAGCACATCGAGCAGATGCGCCTGTCGGCGACCAAGGCTCTCCTGGAGCGCAAGGACACGATCATCGTGGCCACCGTGTCTTCGATCTACGGCCTCGGCGACCCCCAGGCCTATCTGCAGATGGTGCTGCATCTGAAGCGTGGCGATCGCCTCGACCAGCGCGCGCTGCTGCGGCGCCTCGCTGAAATGCAGTACACGCGCAATGACATAGACCTGACCCAGGGCTGCTACCGAGTTCGTGGCGATGTCATCGACATCTTCCCGGCCGAGTCGGAGCGCGATGCGATCCGGGTTGAACTGTTTGATGACGTGATCGATTCCATCGCACGTTTCGACCCACTGACCGGAGCGGTGCGGGCAAAGATCCCGCGCTACACGGTGTATCCGGGCACGCACTACGTGACGCCAAAGGACCGTCTTGCCGGCAGCATCGATCAGATCCGCGAGGACCTGCGCACGCGACTGGCCGAGCTATATGCCAACAGCAAGCTGGTCGAGGCGCAGCGCCTGCAGCAGCGCACCACCTTCGACATCGAGATGATCCGCGAGATTGGCTACTGCCAGGGGATCGAGAACTACTCGCGCTACCTGTCGGGCCGGCAGCCCGGCGAGCCGCCACCGTGCCTCTACGACTACTTGCCGCCCGAGGCGTTATTGATCGTCGACGAGAGCCACCAGACCATCCCGCAGCTGGGTGCCATGTACAAGGGCGATCGTTCGCGCAAGGAAACGCTGGTGGAATACGGCTTTCGCCTGCCTTCCGCGATGGACAACCGGCCATTGAAGTTCGAGGAGTGGGAAGCCATTGCGCCGCAGTTGATCTTTGTCTCGGCTACGCCGGGGCCTTACGAGGCGCGCAAGTCCGGGCAAGTGGCCGAGCAGATCGTGCGCCCGACGGGCCTGGTGGACCCGGAGGTCGAAGTCCGGCCCATCCGCACGCAGGTGGATGACCTGCTGTCCGAAATCAACAACTGCGTGGCGCGCGGCGAGCGGGCGCTGGTCACCGTGCTGACCAAGCGCATGGCGGAAGACCTGACCGAATACCTGGTCGAGCATGGCGTACGCGTGCGCTACCTGCATGCGGACGTCGAGACCGTGGAGCGCATGGAGATCATCCGCGACCTGCGCCTGGGGAAGTTTGACGCCATCGTCGGCATCAACCTGCTTCGCGAGGGGCTGGACATGCCCGAGGTGTCGCTGGTGGCGATCCTGGATGCCGACAAGGAAGGATTCCTGCGCTCGGAAGGCTCGCTGATCCAGACCATGGGTCGTGCCGCGCGCAACCTAAACGGCCGGGCGATCCTGTATGCGGACCGTATTACCGGATCCATGCAGCGCGCAATGGCCGAGGTGCAGCGCCGGAGAATCAGGCAGGTGGCATATAATGTGGAGCACGGGATCACCCCGCGGGGCATCACCAAGTCGATCCGGGATGTCATGGAAGGTGCCCGCGATGTGGCAGAGCCCACGACGGGAACGCGGGGCAAGGGCGCGGCGCAGCGTGCGGCGCTGGGGCCCAATGCGACGCCGGAGCAGCTGGTCCGGGAGATCAAGCGCCTGGAGGCGGAGATGCTGCGGCATGCGCGCAACCTCGAATTCGAGGAGGCGGCCGCTCGCCGTGATGAAATACACGATCTGCGGCAACGGGAGCTGGGACTCGCGGGTTAGACTTGCGGACTGCAATGGCTCTCCGGTATCTTTCCCGCCCCCTGGCGGTAGTCGACCCAGTAGTCGCGTAGCTCAGTGGTAGAGCACTTCCTTGACATGGAAGTGGTCGGTGGTTCGATCCCACTCGCGACTACCATTCTCCCTATCCCAGCAAGTGCACGGCCAGGGCTACGGCTACGACCACGGCGGCCAAGGATGTAATCAGTACCGCGGCGGCAGCGCAGTCCTTCACGACCTGGATCGCCTGGTGTTGCTGCGGCTGCACGTGGTCGGCGAGGGCCTCCAGCGCCGTATTGAACAGCTCGGCAGCGATTACCGCGCCACTGCTGATCAGCACCAGGGCAGTCCAGACTGCGCCCGGGCGCAGGATCAGCAACAGCGACACGACTGCAATCAGTGCGAACAACTGCAAGCGCAGGCTGCGTTCATGGCGCAGCCCGTGGCGCAAACCTCTAAGGGCAAACCCTATTCGCCGTGGCAGCGACTCGTTTTTCATTCCCGGACCGTCCAAGCTCAGATGGGTGTGCCGTCTATTCGCCTCGGGGATCATGCATGAAGTCTCGCCAATTTTTGCTGTTTGTGCTTTTGACTGCCTTTTGCCTGGGCATGGCGCCGCCAGCGCACGCTGGCGGTGGGCCGCTTGGCATCGACCATCGACCACCATTCGATGACAGCGGCATCTGGTCGCGAAACGTCCAGCTGGGGCTCATCTACTCGATGCTGGCCACGGAAGGTGGCATCGCGCTGTGGGAGGGCGGCGACACCCGGCTGGGCAAGACTGCCTGGCAGGCCATCGATACCACGGTGATCGCGGGCTTGACTGCCACCGGGGCCAAAATCATCTTTTCGCGGGAACGTCCGGAGACCACTGACAATCCGAATCATTGGTTTCAGGGCTGGGGCAATGAGAGCTTCCCCAGTGGCGAAGTGACAGTTACCAGCGCGATCGTCACGCCCTTTGTGCTCGAGTATGGCAAGGATCACCCTTGGGTGTACGCGCTGGAGATTCTTCCGGCGTACGACGCCATTGCGCGAGTCAAGACCTGGGGTCACTGGCAGACCGATGTCATCGCCGGATTTGCCTTGGGCACGACGGTGGGATATTTCATGCATGAGCGCGAGACGCCGCTGATCCTGAGCGTATTGCCGGGCGGATTTCGGGTGGGAATCAGAAAGAGCTGGTAAGGCAGACCAGAACGAAAGCGGTCCCTGCATCGTGAATTGACGGGCCGAGCACGTGGCCGGCACACTTGCGCCTGCTTAGTCCTCAACCGGTCCTTACATGCCTGTCATTACGCTGCCCGACGGCAGCCACAAGTCGTTTGACAATCCCGTCACGGTGGATGCCGTTGCCGCCAGCATTGGCGCGGGCCTGCGCAAGGCTGCCCTCGCGGGTCGTGTGGATGGCAAGCTGGTGGATACTTCCTTCGTCATCGACAAGGACTCGCAGCTTTCGATCGTCACTGAAAAGGACCCGGCTGCCCTCGAAGTGATACGTCACTCGACTGCGCACCTGCTGGCGCAGGCGGTCAAGCAGCTGTATCCCCAAGCGCAGGTCACTATCGGCCCGGTGATCGAAGACGGGTTCTTCTACGACTTCGCCTATTCACGACCCTTCACCACGGATGACCTGACGGCGATTGAGGCGCGGATGACAGAGCTGGCAAAGGCCGACCTGCCGGTGAAGCGCCGCGAACTGCCGCGTGACGAGGCCGTGGCGCATTTCCTGGCGCAGGGCGAGAAGTACAAGGCGGAGATCATCGCGAGCATTCCCGCCGGCGAGGCCATCGGTTTGTATGGCCAGGGCGACTGGGAGGATCTGTGCCGGGGCCCGCACGTGCCGTCAACCGGCAAGCTGGCGGCGTTCAAGCTGATGAAGGTGGCCGGCGCCTACTGGCGCGGTGATTCGCGCAACGAAATGCTCCAGCGTATTTACGGTACCGCATGGATCAATCCCAAGCAGCTGGCCGACTACCTGCACCGACTGGAAGAGGCTGAAAAGCGCGACCACCGCAAGATCGGGCGCGAACTGGACCTGTTCCACATGCAGGAAGAGGCCCCCGGCGCGGTGTTCTGGCATCCCAAGGGCTGGCTGATCTTCCGGCGCTTGATCGACTACATGCGCGAGGCGCAGGAGCGCGCAGGCTTTCAGGAGGTCAATGCGCCGGAAATCATGGACGCCGTGCTCTGGCAGCAGTCGGGGCACCTGGAGAAGTTCGGCGAGAACATGTTCATGACGCGCACGCCCGACGACCGATTGTTTGCCATCAAGCCCATGAACTGCCCGGGACATGTGCAGATCTTCAAGCAGGGCATCCGCAGCTATCGCGACCTCCCACTGCGTTTCGCTGAATTTGGCAAGGTGCACCGCTATGAACCCTCCGGTGCGCTGCATGGTTTGATGCGGGTACGGGCCTTTACCCAGGATGACGCCCACATCTTCATTACCCCCGAACAGATCACGGCCGAGTCGGTGGCGGTGACACGCCTGATACTCGATATCTACAGGGACTTCGGTTTCGACGACGTGCGGATCAAGTTTTCGGACCGGCCGGCAAAGCGGGTGGGCGAGGACGCGGTCTGGGACCAGGCCGAAGCGGCGCTCAAGGCGGCGGCCACCGCCGCAGGCATCGAATACTCACTGAATCCGGGCGAGGGGGCCTTCTATGGCCCCAAGCTCGAATTCGTGCTGCGCGACGCCATTGGGCGCGACTGGCAGTGCGGCACGCTGCAGGTGGACCTCAACCTGCCCGGCCGCCTCGGCGCCCACTACATTGACGAACATAGCCACAAGCAGACCCCGGTTATGCTGCATCGCGCCATTTTCGGGTCCCTGGAGCGCTTTTTCGCCATCCTGCTCGAGCACCACGCCGGGCGCTTGCCCACCTGGCTCGCACCGGTGCAGTGCGCGGTACTGACCATTACCGATCGCCAGTCGGCCTATGTGCAATCCCTGGTAGAAGCCCTTAAGAATCAGGGATTTCGGGCGATTTCCGACTTGCGGAACGAAAAGGTGGGCTTTAAGATCCGCGACCACACGCTGCAACGCGTTCCGTACCTTCTGGTGGCGGGCGACAAGGAAGTAGCAGCGAACCAGGTTTCCGTGCGCACCCGCAATGGCAAGGACTTGGGCGCGATGTCGCTTGAAACGTTCGTTGAACGTCTGCGCATCGAGCTCAACAGCCGCGGGCGCACTGTATTGGAGGATTGATCTATCGCTACATCACTGAAGCGCATTCGCAAGAACGAGGAGATCACGGCACCCGAAGTGCGGGTGATCGATGCGGATGGTGGGCAGGCGGGAGTCATGACGCGTGCGGCGGCGCTGCAACTGGCAGTGGATGCAGCGCTCGATCTGGTGGAGGTATCTCCCACCGCCGAGCCCCCGGTAGTGAGGGTGATGGATTTCGGCAAGTACCTGTTCGAACAGAACAAGAAAGCCCACTCTGCCAAGCGCAAGCAGAAGCAGATTCAGGTAAAGGAAGTGAAGTTTCGTCCCGGTACGGAAGAGGCGGATTACCAGGTAAAGCTGCGTAACCTGATCCGCTTCCTGACCGAGGGTGATAAGGCCAAGGTGACCATGCGTTACCGGGGCCGGGAGATGGCGCACCAGGAAATCGGCCGCCGACTCCTGACGCGGGTGCAAGGCGACCTGGCAGAACATGCCGTGGTCGAGCAGCTACCGCTGATGGAAGGGCGACAGATGGTGATGGTGTTTTCGCCGAAAAAGAAGTGATTGCCTGAACCCGCAAGGGAACAGGTAATCCGCCCGTAGCGGGTTGGCCGGCAGCGTGCCGGGGACCTTGTGAACGGGGCTACATAACAGGAGTGATTGATATGCCCAAACTGAAGACCAGCCGGGCGGCGGCAAAGCGTTTTCGCAAGACTGCCAACGGCTTCAAGGCCGGTTCTGCCGGCCGCCGGCACAACCTCGGCCACAAACCTCGCAAGACCAAGCGTCAGCTACGGTCCGGCGGATCCAGCCTCGTTCATGAGAGCGATGCCGGCCGCGTGACACAGCTGCTGCCCAACCATTAAAGCGAGGACGTAAACCATGGCACGAGTAAAACGTGGCGTCATCGCAGGACGCCGACACAAGAAGGTCCTGGCCAAGGCCAAGGGCTACTACAACGCACGCCGCAAGGTGTTCCGCGCTGCCAAGCAGGCGGTCATCAAGGCCGGCCAGTACGCATACCGCGATCGCCGCGCCAAGAAGCGCGAGTTCCGGGCGCTGTGGATCACCCGCATCAATGCAGCGGCCCGCGATCATGGCCTGTCGTACAGCCGCCTGATCAATGGCCTGCTCAAGGCCGGCATCGAGATCGACCGCAAGGTCCTCGCGGAGCTGGCAGTGCATGACGCGGGCGCGTTTGGCGCAATCTGCGAACAGGCGAAGGCGCAGTTGAAGGCTGCCTGACGCGCTTCGCTGAAGCGCGCTACGGGTGGCACCGGTGCAGTCACTTGCCGAATTGACCGAGCGGGCACTGGCGGAGATCTCCGCCAGTGCCACGCCTGCACGCCTCGATGAAGTGCGCGTGCATTGGTTGGGCAAGAAGGGACAGCTCACCGAGCTGCTGAAGTCCCTGGGCGCACTGCCCGCAGCCGAACGGCCCGCGGCCGGGCAGAAGATCAACGACGCCAAGCTGGCCGTGCAGGCGGCGCTGGACGCCCGTCGCGCGGTGCTGGACGCGGCCGCCATCGAAGCCCGGCTGCAGGCCGCGAAGCTCGACGTAACGCTCGACGGTCGTGGCGAGCGCAATGGCGGGTTGCATCCGGTGACCCGCGCACGATTGCGCATCGAGCGCCTGTTTCGCGAAGTGGGGTTCGAAGTCGCCGACGGACCGGAGATCGAGGACGATTTCCATAATTTCACGGCCCTGAATGTGCCGGCCGACCATCCGGCCCGTGCCATGCACGACACGTTCTACCTGGAACACACAGTTGACGGCGGGCGTGCGCTGCTGCGCACGCATACGTCCCCGGTGCAGATCCGTGCACTGCGTGCGGCGCGGCAGCACCTGCCCCTTGCGGTCATCGCACCGGGTCGCGTCTACCGCATGGACTCGGATGCGACGCACACCCCGATGTTTCACCAGGTCGAAGGGCTGCTGGTGGACGAGGGCGTGAGCTTCGCCAACCTCAAGGCCATCCTGCACGGGTTCATGGAGGCGTTCTTTGAGCGCGACCTGGCGATGCGCTTGCGGCCCTCCTACTTTCCCTTTACCGAACCCTCGGCTGAGGTGGACATCACCTGCGTCGAGTGCAGCGGCAGTGGCTGCCGGTTGTGCAAGCACACCGGCTGGATAGAAGTGCTGGGCTGCGGGATGGTGCACCCCAACGTGCTTGCCGCCTGCGATGTGGATGCCGAGCGCTACACCGGGTACGCCTTCGGCATGGGAATAGACCGGCTGGCGATGCTGCGCTATGGGGTAAACGACCTGCGGCTGTTCTTTGACAGCGACCTGCGGTTCCTGCGGCAATTCCGCGGTGGCTGGTCGTGAGGGGCTGCTCGTGAAACTGCCATTGTCCTGGCTGCGCGAGTGGGTCGACATCCCGTGGAGCGCCAATGAACTGGCCAGCCGCCTGACCCTGGCCGGCTTCGAGGTGGAGGGCGTGGAGCCGGCCGCACCGGATTTCTCGCAAGTGGTGGTGGGCGAGATCCTGAGCATTGCGGCGCACCCCGACTCCGACAAGTTGCGCGTCTGCCAGGTCGACGCCGGAGCCGGCGCCGTGCTGCAAATCGTATGCGGCGCGGCCAATGCGCGCGCAGGCCTCAAGGCGCCGCTGGCAAAGATCGGGGCACATCTGCCAGGCGACATCGTCATCACCGCGGCGAAGCTGCGCGGCGTCGAGTCCGCCGGCATGCTGTGTTCTGCACGCGAGTTCGGGCCTGTCCCAGGCCGCCACCGGGCTATTGGAGCTGCCGGCGGATGCACCCACCGGCGCATTGCTGCGCGATTACCTCGGCCTGGACGACCAGATCCTCGAATTGAAGGTGTACGCAAATCGCGGCGATGCGATGTCGGTACAAGGCGTGGCGCGGGAAATCGCAGCCCTGACTGGCGCACGACTCAAGCCGCAGCAACCGGTGCGTGTGAGCGCCGCCGCGCTGCCGATTGCACACGGCGCGGTGCAGGCGCCGACGGCGGCGCCACGCCTGCTGCTGCGTCGACTTGCGGGGCTGGATAACCGCGGCACCAGTCCGGTGTGGCTGCAGGAACGCCTGCGACGTTGCGGCCTGCGCAGCATCAATCCGATCGTCGACGTTACCAACTACGTGATGCTGGAAACTGGGCAGCCGATGCACGCCTATGACGCGCGCCGCATCCATGGGGTGCTGCAGGTGCGCCCGGCGCGCGACGCGGAGCGCCTGCAATTGCTTGACGATCGCGTCGTGGAGCTGGCCCCGGATGTCCTGTTGATCGCCGACGACTCAGGTCCGATCGGCATGGCGGGCGTG
The DNA here is from genome assembly GCA_963726085.1 of uncultured Pseudomonadota bacterium. GTDB lineage: Bacteria > Pseudomonadota > Gammaproteobacteria > Steroidobacterales > Steroidobacteraceae > ZC4RG30. Next base: position 233,517 of record CAVSAR010000001.1, read on the forward strand.
ATGGGCGGTCAGGGAACCTCGATTGCGCCGGACGTCGCCGACGTGCTGCTGGAGGTTGCATATTTCGCTCCCGCAGGCCATTGCTGGCCGGGCGCGGCGCTACGGGTTGCAGACGGACGCCAGCCAACGCTTCGAGCGCGGCGTGGATCCGCAGGGGCAGGGCATTGCCATGGAGCGCGCCACGGCGCTGCTGCTGCAGCTGGGGGGCGGCACGGCCGGACCGGTGCAGCAGATTGTGGACCAAGGTTCGCTGCCCCCGCGCACGCCGGTGCTACTGCGGCGCGCCCGGCTTGCCCTGCTGACCGGGGCTGCCATTGCTGATGCCGACGTGCAGCGAAGCCTCGGTGCGCTGGGCATGACGCTGCAGCCGCATGCGCAGGGCTGGATGGTGTCACCCCCGCCATGGCGTTTCGATATCGCCATCGAGGCGGACCTGATCGAGGAAGTGCTGCGCATCGTGGGTTTCGACGCGGTCCAGGAACAACCGCGACGGTTGCCGCAGCGGTTCACGCGGCGCAGCGAGACGCAGGTCGATGAGCGCGCCGTGCTCGACATACTCGCCGCGCGCGGCTACCAGGAAGTAATCAGCTATGCCTTCGTGGATCCGCAGGTGCAGGGGCGGCTGTTTCCGCAGCAGCAGGCCATTGCGCTGACCAATCCGATTGCCGCGGACCTGGCGGTCATGCGCGTGTCGCTGTGGCCGGGCCTGCTCAAGGCAGCGCTCGATAACCTGCGCCGCCAGCAGGCACGCGTGCGGCTGTTCGAACGCGGTGCCGTGTTCCTGCGCAGCGCCGGCGCAGTGCGCGAGATCCCGCGCCTGGCAGGGATCGCGGTGGGCGCGCGACTGCCGGAGCAGTGGGGAGCGGGCAGGGAGGCGGCAGACTACTTCGACCTGAAGTCCGACTTAAGTGCGGTGCTGGGCCTGGCCGGCGCAGCGGTCGAATTCAGCTTTGAACCTGCTGACCTGTCATGCCTGCACCCGGGACGAAGCGCCGCGATCAAGCGCTCGGGAGTGCCCATCGGCTGGCTCGGCGAGCTACACCCGACCCTAGCCGCTGAAATGGGCTTCCCCAACGACTGCCTGCTGTTCGAACTGGACATAACCCCGGCAATAAACGCGCCTTTACCGGTGCCTGGCAGCATTTCCCGCTTTCCCCAGGTGCGTCGTGACCTGGCAGTGACGGTGCCGCTGGCCACGCCTTTAAGCGCCGTCCGCAGTCGTGTTAGTGTTGCCGCAGGAAATCTGCTGCGCGAACTGGTGGTGTTTGACGTCTACCAGGGACCGGGCATCGAATCAACGCGAAAAAGCATCGCTTTGGGATTGATTTTTCAGGATAATAACAAGACTCTGAAAGACGAAGAAGCGGATGCCCTGATGACCGTCGTGGCTTCCGATCTCGGTGCAAACCTGGACGCGAAGGTGCGGGACTGAAGTATGGCGTTGACGAAAGCCGAGATTGCCGAAGCCCTGTTCGATCAGCTCGGGCTGAACAAGCGTGAAGCAAGGGAACTCGTGGATCTGTTCTTCGAGGAAGTGCGTGGTGCGTTGTCTACCGGGTCACAGGTCAAGCTCTCGGGCTTTGGCAACTTTGACCTGCGCGACAAGAACCAGCGGCCGGGTCGCAATCCCAAGACCGGCGAGGAAATTCCGATCAGCGCGCGGCGTGTAGTGACATTTCGCCCGGGCCAGAAACTGAAGGCGCGGGTGGAGGCATATGCTGGAACCCCGGAACAATAGCGAACTGCCCGCGATACCGGGCAAACGCTACTTCACCATCGGGGAAGTCAGCGAATTGTGTGGCGTCAAGCCACATGTATTGCGTTACTGGGAACAGGAATTTCCGCAACTCAAGCCCGTAAAGCGTCGCGGCAATCGCCGCTACTACCAGCGCCAGGACGTCATCGTCATCCGCCAGATCCGCAGCCTGCTGTACGAACAGGGCTTCACGATTGGTGGCGCGCGCCAGAAACTCGGCGGCGAGGAAGCGCGCAGCGACGTCAGCCAGAGCCAGCAGGTGGCGCGGCAGATCCGCACCGAGCTGGAAGAGATACTGCGTATACTGAGGCGATAATGAATATTCGAACTTGGTCGGCAAGTCTCGCGCTGTTGCTCACCGTGGTGGCCTGCAGCCCCAAAGCTCCTCCACCTGCCCCTGCCAAGGCCGAGCCCGTGGCCTCCGACCTGCGCCCCGTGGCCAGCGTCCTGGACCTCATGCTGGGGGTCATCGACCCTTCCGCCGACACCATGTGGGAATCGGTAGCGACGATCAGTGGACCCAAGGGCGTGGAAGAACGCCAGCCGCGTACCGACAAGGAATGGACCGAAGTTCGTTACAAGGCCCTGCTGGTGCTCGAAGGCGCCAACATGCTGATGGTGGAAGGCCGCAAGGTGGCGCACCCGGGGCAACAGCTTGAAGAGCCGGGCAGCAAGACCGATTACACCCCCGCGCAGGCACAGGCGGCCATCGATGCGGATCGACCCAGTTTCATCGCCTTTGCCCACGCACTGCAGGACGCGGCGGCCACCGCCCTGACGGCCATCGAGAAGCGTGACGCCAACGCATTGCTGGAAGCCGGCGGCGATATGGATGAGGCCTGCGAGAGCTGCCACAAGCGATTCTGGTATCCGGGTTCCCCGACGCCGCCCGGGGCCTGATGGCCGGAGGGCTCAGCCCTCCATCTTCCAGTCGTTGACCAGCTTGTAGCGGGCCGCCTTGATTCGGGTGAAACGGCCGTCCTTTACCCAGTAGAGCCCGAAACTGATCGTCCGGAACACCTCACCGGCCTTCAGGAAGCGCTTGAAGTAGGGGCTATCCCAGTCCTTGTACACCTTGAATTCCGACGGCAGTTCCACTGCAATGCCGGTGGCGTCGGCAATATAGTGCGTGACCTGCACGGTCTCGTGGATGTGTGCCTTGACCACCGCGTAGAACTCGCGGATTGCCTTGGCCCCATGAATCTCCTGGTCCCTGAGCTCCAGGATCACATCCTCATGGTAGTACTCGATGAACGAGGGATCATTGGCGTTGAACTTGCCAACGTAATCCATGTACCGCTCCCGTGACATCCCGCCACAGGCAGTTGCCGGGATCGATGTCGCGGCACCCGCCAGACCGGTGGCGGTCAGGCCGGTCAGCAGCCCGGTGGACCCGGCGGCGAGGAAGCCGCGACGGGAATGGGTATTGTCAGTCATTGGAATGCCCCCTTACCCTTGTTGAGCAGGTATTATGCCCCCCCTCGGTCGGGGCGTGGCGCAGCCTGGTAGCGCACTTGCATGGGGTGCAAGGGGTCGGAGGTTCAAATCCTCTCGCCCCGACCAATTAATTTGATCACGAGGAGTTCCCGCAAGTGAAACAGTGGAAGACCTGTGCCTGGATGGCTGCGATCGTGATGTTCACTGGCGCCAGCGCTAATGCGGACGAGTGGACCAACGCGATCACACCCTACATCTGGGGCACCGGCATGAGCGGCAAGGTGGCCGTCGGCACACCGCAGGGAGAGCTCGAGTCGGATGTGCACCTGAGCTTCGGGGACCTGTTGAACAACCTCGACATGGGCGCCATGGTTTCCTACGAGGGTGGCAATGACCACTGGGTAGTGCTGGGTGACCTGATCTACATGAATCTGGGTACTGCCACGACTGCGGGGCAAGGGCCCGTCTCCGTGCAATCATCCGCGAACATCGAACAGACCATGGTCGAAGCGGACGCAGGGTACAAGATCACCACGGGCATCTCGCTGTTTGTGGGTGCTCGATACTCCGACATCAGTGGCGATATCCACGTGGTCCGCACCGGCCCCGGTGCCGGCTCCGATCGGAAGGCGGGCCTGAGCCAATCCTGGGTGGACCCGGTAATTGGCCTGCTGGGCGAGTGGCCGCTGACCCAACACCTGGAGTGGGACTTGCGCGCCGACATCGGCGGATTCAACGTCGGTTCCGATTTGGCCTGGCAGGTCATGGGCACCCTGCGTTGGAAGCTGCGTGAGAACTGGGACGTACTTGCCAGCTATCGCTACATGCAGGTGGACTACGAGCAGAACGGCACCAGCGGACTGCTGTTGTACAACATGGTCAACTCCGGGTTCGGCCTGGGCGTGACGTTCCGCTTCTGAAGTGCCCGGGGCCTTGAAGTACAGCGAGCAGGTCATCCGCTTCCCGGCGCGGGATGCAGAGGGCCAGCAGTACGAGATCCTGGAACGCATCACCTTTAGCCGCGAGGTCCAGGCAGACGGATCGCTGGGTGAGCCGGTGATGGTCAACCGCCGGTTCGACCTGCGCACCGGCGAGCGCGTCAATCACCTGGGCGGTGACGATTTCGAGCTGGATCACACCGGTGACAAGCTCAAGGCCGTGCACCGCGAGGATGGCCAGGTGCAAGGCCGGTAAGGCGGCTAGAAATTCAGCCGCGCCTCGATGGCAATACCCAGCGGCTGATCCACGAACCCGTAGTAACTGCGCGCCCGGAACAGCCGATTGGCCAGCGGCGTGTCACCGGCATAGTTGATCACGGTTTCGTCAGTCAGATTGCGTCCGACCAGCGCCACCTCCCAATGCCCGTTTACGTCGCCGAGCGACAGGCGGGCGTTGATCTTCGCGTAGGCATCCTGGGTCGCTGCCGGATCCAGGGTCAGAGCCTCCAGGTACTTGGCGGAATACACGATGTCGGCCGTAGCCCCCATTCGCAGCCGGTCGCCCAGCATCCACTTGTAGTCGGCGCTGGCGTACCCGGTGAACTTGGGTGCCAGCTGGTTGGTGTATCCGTCGTAATTGCAGTTGCCGGCGTTGGGCTGGCCGGCAGGGATCGGCGTCAGGCCGTAGTAGCATTGGCCGAAATAGTTGGTCCACTTAAAATCCAGGTACGCAGCCGAGCCGGTCAGCGTGAAGGCCGGCGTCACGCGCCAGCGGCCCTGTACTTCGGCACCCATGACCCGCGCGTTGCCGTTGCCCACATTGAAGCCGATGGCCCCGTCGAAGACGCTGGTCTGCAGATCCTTGTAGTACGTGTAGAACACGTCCGCGTCGATCTCTGCGGTCTTGCCAATGCCGGTCTTGAGGCCCAGCTCGGTGGTAGTGGCCAGTTCATCCTCGAATTCGAACGTGCCGCCCAGCGACGGGGGCTTGTTGGAGCGCGCGTCAAACCCACCGGCCTTGGATCCCTGCGCCCAGGACAGGTACGCCAACGACTCGGGGGAAAAGCTGTACTGCAGGTTTACAAGGGGAGAAAACGTGTCCTCGGAACGCGAACCGTTGATGTTGTGCGGGACAATCCCCAGCACCGCGGCGAACAGGGGAATGACCTGCGGCGGCAGGCTGGGACCACCCAAGCCATGGGTCAGGGTCGTGACACGCGAGCCGTCCTTGTCTTCTGCCGAGAAGCGGCCGCCCGCCGCCAGCTTCCAGGAATCGCTGATTCGCCACGTACCCTGTGCAAACGCCGAATAAAGCGTGCTGTCCTGGGTGAAATCGCGCGGGTTTGCCGCATCGGAGAAAGCACCGGACAGGGCCGAGCACGTGGCCGGTGAATTGCACAGGCCCTGCTGCAGGAACGCACTGGTCAATACCGGGATGACCAGGCTCGTGGTCGGCACGTGGATGTAGTCGTGTTCATCGAGGTTGTATTTCTGGAAAAATACCCCCGCGATCCACGACACAGTCTGGTCCAGTGGGGAAGCCACGCGCAGTTCCTGGCTGAACTGGTTGTAATTCTCGGAGATACCGGCGCCGAACACCGTCGCACCCACGAAGTCGCAGTCGCATATTTCGTCCAGCTTGTAGCCGCTGTAGGCGGTGACGGAAGTCAGCGCCAGGCCATTGCCGAAACGGTAATCCGCCGTCAGCGCAGTCTCAAAGTTCGACAGGTTGCTGGCGTCACCGTTGGACGAGCGCTTGAAGTCGAGCTGGTTGTTGCGGGCGGATGGATCCTGCCCCTGGGGCAGGGGCGGCACCGGACCGCCGACTATCTGGCTGTAGGTAAGACCGGTCAGCGAGCCACTGGTGATGGGGGTTTCCCCGAAGATCTCGATCTGCCTGCCCTTGGTATCGTAGCTGCCGCCCTCGGTGCGCCAGGACAGTGACAGCGCATCGTTGAGATCAAAGGACAGGGTCAGGCGCGCGGCGAGCTCGTCGCGCTTGGGCTCATTTCGATCAAGCGTCAGGTTCTCGACGTAGCCGTCGGCACTGCGCGCGTGTACCGCGAGGCGTGCGCCGAACCGATCGGTAATCGGTCCGCTCAGCACCCCGCTGGCGATGAAGTCGTCATTCTCGATGTCGTATGAGGCCCGCACCTGGCCTTCGAAATCCTGCGTCGGCTTGGCCGATACCATGTTGACCGCGCCGGCAACCGCATTCTTGCCAAACAGTATCGGTTGCGGTCCGCGCAGGACCTCGACGCGTTGCAGGTCCAGGAAAGGCATGCGCGACTGGTGGCCACGGCCGCGATAGACGCCGTCCATATAGGTACTTACGGATTGTTCGAAGCCCTGGTTGAGGCCGGAGCCGATGCCGCGGATATAGATGTTGTTGGCAATGCCGGTTTCCGACATCTTCAGGTTCGGAACGTAGGCTTGCAGGTCTTCGAGTCGCTGGATTCCCGCATCCGCGAGTTTTGTGGCGGAGACTGCCTCGACAGACAACGGCACGTCGCGCAGGGATTCCTCGCGCTTCTGTGCCGTGACGACGATTTCCTGCAGCGTGCCATCGTCCGGGGCGACGCCCTGGGCGAACGCGGCAAAGGGCATGGCGCTCAACGCGATGGCAATGCGCAGTATTCGCGATACCAACTTATTCAAGCTTGCCCCCCTGGCGCTTGTTCTGATATTTCTTGCCCGGATTCTGCGCCAGCGGTCATCATCTGCACAATAGACGGGGCGCATTGGGGAGACATCATGCACGGGGCACGAATACCAGTTTCGAAAATCATGCGGGCACTTGCCGTGGTCGCGTTCGCGGCCAGCGCGCTGGCGCAGTCAGCATCCGCTGCCGAGCCCGCACCGCTGCGCATCGGTGTGATCGGTACCGGGAACATCGGCGGGACCCTGGCAACGCATTGGGCCCGCGCCGGTCATGAACTGCTGATCTCGGGCTTGGATCCTGAAGCATTAAAGCCACTGGCAGCACGACTGGGCGCAAAGGTCCGTGTCGGTACGCCGCGCGAGGCTGCGGCGTTTGGCGAGGTGGTGCTGATTTCGGTGCCGTACGGGGCCTTGCCGCAGGTGGGCCGGGACTATGCGCGGGAACTTGCAGGCAAGGTGGTGATTGATACCGGCAATCCCTATCCACAGCGCGATGGGCCGATGGCCGACGAGGCGCGTCGACTCGGTACCGGGGTCACCTCGGCGCGCTACCTGCCCGGCGTGCGACTGGTGCGCGCCTTCAATGCAATTGCCTGGACCAACCTGCGCGACCTGGGCAATCGTGCGGGCACCAAGGTGGCAATTCCCGTGGCGGGGGATGACACCAATGCGCTGAATGTGGCCTCACGACTGGTGCGCGATGCAGGTTTTGAGCCTGTGGTTGTGGGCGGCCTTGCGGAAGCGCGGCGCTTTGACGTGGACACGCCGGTGTACGTCAAGGTGCTCGATGCGGCACAGCTGCGCTCTGAATTGAAACTGCCGTGAAGCGCGCGCCATGCGCATAGGCAAGCCGCTGCTGCTGACTACCACCACCGTGGGGTTGGGGCTTGGCATCTACGAGGCGTTTCACCTCGCGCCACGTGTCGCCTGGCTGCTGGTGCTGGCACTGGCGCTGTTCGGTGGCGGCATCACGTGGATAGTCGTCAAGGCCAGGGCCGAGAACGGGCAGCACTAGAGGCTGGTCAATGCCTCGGCTCCGGCGGCCGCGACGATCCCGTCCTGGCTGGACTGCACGCCCGACACGCCGATGCTGCCGACGATCTCGCTGTCCACGAACAGCGGCAGTCCACCTTCCACGGCAGTGACGCCCGGCAGGGTCATCATGTGGACCCGCCCGCCCAGCACCCCTTCCTCCAGCGCCTTGGTCGGGCGCTTGAAGAGCAGGGCGGTGCGCGACTTCTCCTGTGCCACCAGTACTGAACCCAGTTGCGTGCCGTCGGCACGTTCCAGGTAAATGAGATGGCCCCCGCCGTCATGGATGGCGATGACCACGGTCCAGCCTTCGGCCTGCGCCTTGGCCGACGCGGCTGCGGCGACACGCTTGGCATCGGCAAGTGAAAGAGTCTTTCGGGTAAGCATGATGGGTATCCCCTCGCCTATGTTTTAGTTGCAGGCTACCAAGCCCTTATACTCGCGCCGCCGCCGGTGCAATATGAACTCGGTATAGCCATTGGGCTGCGACCGCCCTTCGAATATCAGCTCGCTGGCCGCCTGAAAGGCGATGCTTGCGTCAAGCCGCGTCGACATTGGCTGGTAGGAAGGATCGCCGGCATTCTGTTGATCAACCACGGCTGCCATGCGGGCCAGGGTGGCGCGCACCTGGGCTTCGCTGCACACGCCGTGGCACAGCCAGTTGGCCACGTGCTGGCTGGAGATGCGCAGAGTGGCACGGTCCTCCATGAGCCCGACGTCATGCACGTCAGGCACCTTGGAACACCCGATGCCCTGTTCAATCCAGCGCACGACGTACCCCAGGATTCCCTGGATGTTGTTGTCCAGCTCGCGCTGGATGACCTCCGCCGAGGGCGGAGCAGTGGCCAGGGGGGGCGTCAGCAGATCGTCAAGACCCGGCGTGGCATCCGCAAGCAGGCGCTGCTGCACGGCGCGGACATCCACACGATGGTAGTGCAGGGCATGCAACGCGGCCGCAGTAGGCGAGGGGACCCATGCCGTGCTGGCGCCGGCCTGCGGGTGGGCCTGCTTGGTCCGCAGCATCTCGGCCATGAGGTCCGGCATGGCCCACATGCCCTTGCCGATCTGCGCCTTGCCGGCAAATCCCATGGCCAGGCCGATCTGCACATTGCGCTTTTCGTAGGCGCGGATCCAGGGCTGGGTCTTGACCTGCTCCTTGGGCAACACCGCGCCGCCTTCCATCACCGTGTGGATCTCGTCGCCGGTGCGGTCGAGGAATCCGGTGTTGATGAACACTATGCGGTGCCGCGCCGCGGCAATGCAGGCACCAAGATTTGCGCTGGTGCGACGCTCCTCGTCCATCACACCCATCTTGATCGTATGGCGAGGCAAGCCCAGCAGGTCCTCCACGCGATCGAATAGGTCGTTGGCCAGCGCCACCTCGTCCGGACCATGCATCTTGGGCTTGACCACATAGGCGGCCCCCGCGCGGCTGTTGCGCCGCGCGCGCTTGAGGTCATGTAGTGCGATCACCAGTGTGACGCAGGCATCGACCACCGTTTCGTATACCGGCTCGCCATTGAACAGGATCATGTCGGACAGCATGTGATGGCCGACATTGCGCACCAGCATCAGGCTGCGGCCAGGCAACGTCAGTTCGCGGCCCTGCGGGTCGGTGTAGCGACGGTCTTCATTCAAGCGCCGCGCCACGGTCTTGTCGCCCTTCTTGAAGGTCGCCTCCAGGCGGCCGTTCATCAGGCCTAGCCAGTTGCGATAGATGGCCACCTTTTCGCCAGCATCGACTGCGGCAACCGAATCTTCGCAATCCTGGATCGTGGTCAGGGCTGCCTCGATGATGAGGTCGGCGATGCCGGCGCCGTCGGTCTTGCCGATTCGGTGCGCGCGATCGATGGCGATTTCCAGGTGCAGGCCGTTGTTGCGCAGCAGTACTGACACCGGCTGCGCGGGGGTTCCGCTCCAGCCCACAAACCGCGCCGGGTTGAGCAGGCCCGTGACATATCCATCCGTCAGTTGCACCCGCAGCTGCGCGTCCTGGATGGAATAGGCAGCGGCATTGGCATGGCTGCCGGCCAGAAGCGGCGCGATCTCGTCGAGGAACTTGCGGCCATAGGCGATCACCGCGGCGCCGCGCACCGGGTCGAAGCCGGTGATCGAAGGGTCGACGGGCAATATGGCGTCGGTGCCGTAGAGCGCGTCGTACAGGCTCACCCATCGGGCATTGGCGGCATTCAAGGCATAGCGCGGATTGCTCACAGGCACTACCAGCTGCGGACCGGCGACCGTGGCGACTTCCGGATCCGCACCTTGCGTGTCGATCTGCACACCTTCCGGTAGCGCCTGCAGGTAGCCGATTTGCTCCAGGAAGGCGGTATGGGCAATCACGTCAAACGGCAAGCCGCGGTGTTCCTGCCACCAGCCGTCGATGCGGCCCTGCAGCTCGTCGCGCCGTGCCAGCAGCGCGCGATTGCGCGGCGTGAAGTCCGCCAGAATCGATTCCACGCCGGACCAGAACCGGGTCGCGGCAATGCCCGTGCCGGGCAGCGCTTCGCGTTCCACGAATTCGTGCAGCGTGGATTCGACGTGCAGCCGACCAATTGTGATGGGCTCAGTCACTCATTCATGCCTGATGCTGGAGGAGGGACTATTCTAGCGAATCTGGCTAGGCAGGGCTTGCATATGAAGAGCGTTCGGGAAGTCACATTTGCGCTGCTCCGGGACTTGGGGATCAACCATATTTTTGGCAACCCCGGTTCCACGGAATTGACCATGTTTCGCGATTTTCCGGCGGACTTCCGCTATGTGCTGGGCCTGCAGGAATCCGTGGTGGTTGGCATGGCAGACGGTTTCGCACAGGCCACGCACAACGCCGCCTTCGTCAACCTGCATTCGGCGGTGGGCGTGGGCCATGCCATGGGTAACCTGTTCACGGCCTTTCGCAACCGCACGCCGCTGGTCATTACCGCCGGGCAGCAGTCGCGTTCCTTATTGCAGATGGAGCCGTTTCTGTTCTCGACGCAGCCGACGGAACTGCCAAAGCCGTATGTGAAATGGAGCTGCGAGCCGGCGCGCGCACAGGATGTGCCCGCAGCCATCGCCCGTGCCTACTATCTGGCCATGCAGCCGCCTTGCGGGCCGACCTTCGTCTCGGTGCCCATCGACGACTGGGATCAGCAGACCGAGCCGCTGGTGGCGCGCAAGGTTTCGCGCAGCATTCGGGCCGATGCGGCAGACATCGCAACGGTGGCGCACGCACTCAATGCCAGTCAACGACCGGTGTTCATTATCGGTGGCGCCGTTGATCGGGACGGTGCGTCGGACGACATGGTGAGACTTGCCGAGCGCCATGGCGCGCTGGTGTGGGCAAGTCCACTGATCGGCCGCAGCGGATTCCCGGAGGATCATCGGCTGTTCGCCGGATTCCTGCCCGCGTTCCGCGAGGAGATTTGCAGCCGCCTTGAGGGCCACGACGTGCTGGTTGCCATTGGCGCACCGGTGTTCACGTATCACGCCGAGGGTCAGGGCAAATTCGTGCCCGACGGGCTGGCAGTCTTTCAACTGACCGAGGACCCGGACTGGGCGGCCAGTGCCCTGGCCGGACAGTCGATTCTGTGCAGCGTCGGATCGGCCGTGGTGGATCTGCTGGGGGTGCCGCGATCCCGGCCACCAGCGGCCCAGCGCGGCCGGGTCAAGGCCGCGCGGCTGCAGCCGGTTGATCCCCTGACCGACAGTTTTCTGGCGCAGACGCTGGCGGATCTGCGCGCGCCGGACTCGATCCTGGTGGAAGAGGCGCCCAGCACCCGTGGCCCCATGCAGGTTTACCTGCCCATCCTGCGCAAGGAGACCTTCTTTACCTGCGCCAGCGGGGGCCTGGGACACGGGCTTCCGGCAGCCGTTGGCATGGCGCTGGGCAAGCCGGGCAAAAAGGTAATTGCCATCCTGGGCGACGGCTCGGCGATGTATTCGATACAAGGCCTGTGGAGCGCTGCCCAGCTGAAGCTGCCCATCACGTTCATCATCGTCAACAACGCCCGCTACGAGGCGCTACATCACTTCTCCAAGCGCTTCGGCCTGTCGCATCCGGTAGGCACTGACCTGCCAGGTCTGGATTTTGTGCAACTTGCCAAGGCACAGGGCTGCGACGCGCTGCGCGTGACACGGGCAGCCGACCTGGAACCGGCCCTGCGCAAGGCGCTGGTCGCGCCCGGGCCGATACTGGTGGAAGTGGTCGTCGCCTGACGACCACCTGCGCCGGTTACTTGATCCAGGGCCTTGAGACCTGCGTCTCCTGCTCGGTAATGAATTCAAGAAGTGCCGGCACGCCGCGCTGGGTTTGCTCAATGCCACGCTTGATGGCCGGGATGATGTCCGCAGCCTTGGTGACGCGCTCGCCATAGCCACCGAAAGCACGCGCCATGGCGGCGTAGTCGCCGGAAATGTCCGTGGCCCGATAGCGCTCGGTGGCGTGCGGCATGATCGGCAGCTCAATGGCCATACAGAAATTGTTGAGCAGGATGGACAGGATCGGCAGCTTGTCGCGCACCGCGGTCTCGAAGTCCATCCCGGTAAAGCCAATTGCCGCGTCGCCCCACACGTTGATGCACAGCTTGTCCGGGTGCACGAGCTTGGCGCCCATGGCAAGCGGCAGGCCATAGCCCAGCTGCGTGGTTTTGCCCCAGCCGATGTACGACAGCGGCGTGGTGGACTTCCAGAACGGCACCAGCTGGTCGCGCGGACTGCCGGCATCATGGGTGATGATGGTGTTGTCGATGTCGACGGTGTTCTGCAGGTCGCGCAGCACTCGATACGGTGACAGCGGGCTCTGGTCGCTGTTGATCTTGGGCAGCCACTGCTTGAGCCACTCGGCTTCGACGGCCTTGATCTCGGCGGCGACCTTGGTCGCATCGCGGTTGGCCTTGATGGACTTGCGCAACTCCGCAATCAGCGCCTGCAGCACCAGCTTGGCGTCGCCGGCCAGGCCGATCTCCGAGCGCACCGTCTTGTTGAAGTCCACCGGGTCGATGGTCGAGTGGATGTAGCGCTTGCCGTTGCCTTGCGGAAACTGAATGGCAAAGCTGCTTTCGGTAAAGGAACAGCCGATGCCGAAGATGACGTCGGCTTCGCTGATGAATTTCCACAGCTGGCCACTGATGCCGTGACCGCCTGATCCCAGCGACAGCGGATGGCGCTCATTGAAGGCGCTCTTGCCGGGCAGCGAGGTGCTGACCGGGGCGCCCAGCAGTTCGGCCAGCTCCTGCAATTCCTTGTAGGCATCGGCCCAGTGCACGCCCTGTCCGGCATGGATCACCAGCTTCTTGGCGCCAGCCAGGACGGCCGCCGCCTTGACCACCTCCGCGGGATCCGCCCCCGAGCGAGTGCTGTACACCGGTGTGTAGTCCAGCGGTTCGGGCACTTCGTCATTGAACACATCAAACGGCACTTCCACCACCACCGGTTGTGGGCGGCCATTGCGCAACTGCGTGAATGCACGCCGCAGCACGTGCGGGGCTTCGGCGCCGATCAGTACCGGCTCGCAGTGCTTGGAAATGCCGCGCATCTGCAAGGTCGAATTGAAGTTATAGGGCAGGTACATGTTCTTGCGTGCATAGCCCTGCGGCACCACCAGAATCGGGATCGAATCGGCGAAGGCCTGGGCGACGCCACCATAGGCATTCTCGGCACCCGGTCCGTGCTGCATGCAGAATGCGCCCATGCTCTTGCCGCGCGTCAGGCGCGAAACCGCATCGGCCATGTGCAGGCCAGTGCGCTCCTGGCGAACGATTATCGTGCGGATTCCCTTTTCTGCTGCGGCATCCAGCAGCGCATTGCGCGGATATCCAAACAGGTACTGGACGCCCTCGCGCTTCAGGATCTCGGCCATTGCTGCATCGGTCTTCACGGGCGGGGCTCTCCTTAAGAGCGACGGGCGGGAAAAGGGGTCGCATGATAGCAACCCGTGCCGCCACTGGGCGCATGAGTAATAATACCGACGGAACCAAACCCTTGATTTATGGTCGATTTGACGATGGAGCCGGAACGAATGCCTGAAAAACGCCTGGTCTGGGACCTGCCCGTTCGATTGTTCCACTGGCTGCTGGTGCTGTGCATATGCGGCTCCTATGCAACGGCGAAGGCCGGTTTCAACTGGACCAAGTTTCACTTTTGGATCGGCTACACCACGCTGGGCCTGGTCGCGTTTCGCATCATCTGGGGCTTCGTGGGTCCGCGAAATGCGCGATTCACCACCTTTGTGGCAGGCCCCTCGCGGGTAATGGCATACCTGCGCACCTTGCTCAAGCGCGACTCGCCCGTGACCACAGGACATAACCCGCTAGGGGGCATGGTGGTCATCCTCATGCTGTTGATGCTCGGGGCACAGGCCACCACTGGCCTGTTCCTGATCGACAATACCGAAGTCTGGACTGCGCCTTACTACCCTGTGGTCAGCGCCGCGACCGCTGCGACACTGGGGAAATTCCATCACCTGAATTTTGACGTGCTGTTCTGGGTGATCTGCCTGCACGTGCTGGCGATCATCTTCTACAAGGTCTACAAGCGTCAGAACCTGGTGTTGCCGATGATCACCGGATCCCGTCCGGCGCAGCTTGTGCCGTCGCAACAGGCCATCGAGAGCTCGCAGTTGCTCAAGGCGCTGATCATCGCCGCGCTGTGCGCAGGCGCGGTGTATTGGCTAATCACGTCGGCGCCGCCCCCACCCGAGGCCTATTAGACACACGGGTCTCGCCACAACGCCAGAGTCAGGGCTGGCCACGCCAGCCCTGACTGCACTCGACCTTAAGGCTTCTGGCGGTAGTTATCGTGGCAGCTGCCGCATGCCTTGCCGACCGCACCAGCGGCCGCGCGCGTGGCGGCTTCGTTGCCACCCTTGGCAGCGGCGTTGAGGTCATTGGCGGCCTTGACCAGTGCATCGGCCTTGCCCTTGAAATCCGCCTGGCTGGTCCAGATGCCGGGCAATGCCGCTGACTTGACCGCGGTGTTTGTGTGCGTGTCCAACGTGAACATCTCAGGAATCATGTCCCCGAAGGTCGCGATTCGACCTGAGTTGCGCGCAACCACTGCGGCGTCAAACGGCACCGTATTGCGCAGCATGCCGCCGATGGGTCCGAACTGGGTTGCCATAACCTTGTACAGACCTTGGCGGGCCTCAATGGCTGACTTGGCCTGGGCTTCCGGCGAAGGAGGTCCGGCACCTTGCGAAACGGCCAAAGCGGAAACTGCCGAAGCAGCAAGGGCCACACCAATGCGAGTCAGACGATTCATTATCGATCCCCCGAAAGTGACGAGTAAAAAGGGTTCCGTCGGCGCGAAAGTCTAGCAGATCATCCTGTTGCGTATAGGTTGCGCGCTGCCAACTGAATCCGAACTGAATCCGGCCGCCCGGAAGACCCCGGGCCAGGGCCTCTGGTGTAGCATCGTGCGGCGCAATTCCTTGGGCGGCCCATGACTCGAATGGTAGACAGTTACCCAACCCGCACGATCCGGGTGCAAGTGAGGGTGGCACTGCCGGCCAGCGCAGTGCTCGCAGCCGGGACGGCCTCGCCAGCAGGCACAAATACGCCAGTTTCCCGGGGCAGGATTAAGGGGCCGGATCTGCTGTTCACGGGGCATCGCGGCCATCGTTCAATCTGACGCAAATCACACGAGAACAAGCGATGAACAACATAAAGCAAGTGACAGGATTGATCTTTGCGGCAACCAGCCTGGCTGCAGCCAGCGTCGCACTGGCAGCGTTACCGGCCGAGATCAAGATTCCGGGCACCAAGGTGTTCCCGGAGAGTTTCACGTCCAACGTCGACGGCAGCATCTACATCGGCAGCGTTGGCCAGGGGCAGGTGTACCGCGTGCTGCCCGGCAAGGACACGGCCGAGGTATTCATCAAGCCGGGAACCGGCGGCCTGCGCCAGGTCTTTGGCGTGTTCGCGCATGGCACGAGCGACACGCTGTGGGTATGCAGCAACCAGATATCTGGCCAATTGGGCACACCCGCTGCGGTGCCTGGCCAGCTGCTGAGTTTCGACATCAAGAGCGGTGCACCCAAGGCTAAATATGATTTCGCGACGGGCGGCATGTGCAATGACATCGCCGTGGGCGGCAACGGCGCCGTCTATGCCACCGACACCCAGAACATGCAGGTCATGCGCCTGGCACCCAAGGGCAAGGCGCTGCAAGTGTGGGCCGGCAACGGCGCCTTCGGTCCTGCCGGCAGCGTGCTCGATGGTATTTCAGTGGTTGATGGCCGCGTAGTCGTAAACACGCTGGCAACCAGCAAGCTGTTTGCCGTCAGCATCAAGGATGACGGCAGCGCCGGCAAAGTCGAGGAGCTCAAGCTCAGCGCCCCGGTAACACGCCCGGACGGCATGCGCGCCTACGGCAAGAGCGGCGTGCTGGTCACCGATGGCACCGGCAAGATCCACCATGTCACTATCAGCGGCAATGAAGGCAAGGTGACCACCCTCAAGGAAGGGCTGGATGGGGTCGTGGCCGTGGCCGCCGTGGGCGATATGGGATACGCCCTGGAAGGTCAGCTGGGCATCATGATGGCGCGCCCGGGTGGCCCGCCGCCGCCAGCCGAGAAGCCCTACCACGCCGTGGGTTTCCCGCTGAAGTAGGGCCTAGGACCTGTGCTGGATCAGTGACAGGAATTCGTGCCGCAATGCCGGGTCCTTGAGAAAGGACCCGCGCATGACGCTGTTAATCATCTTGGCGTCGTTGTCCTTCACGCCACGCCAGCTCATGCAGAAATGATCCGCCTCCATGACGACGGCCAGCCCGTCGGGGCTGACCTTCTTCATCAGCACGTCCGCCAGCTGGGTGATGGCTTCCTCCTGGATCTGCGGCCGCGTCATGATCCAGTCGGTCAGGCGCACGTACTTTGACAGGCCAATCAGGTTGGAATGCTGGTTTGGCATCAACCCTATCCACACGCGCCCGATGATCGGGCAGAAGTGGTGGCTGCAGGCGCTGCGTACGCCTATGGGCCCGACGATCATCAGCTCATTGAGCTGTTCCGCATTGGGGAATTCAGTGACCGTGGGGGGGCGATGGTAGCGTCCGCGGAACACCTCGTTGAGGTACATCTTGGCGATGCGCCGCGCCGTCTCCTGGGTGTTGTGGTCGCTTTGCGTATCGATGACCAGCGACTCCAGGACCCCCTGCATGCGTGCGGCCACCTCATCGACCAGCAGCTCCAGCTCCCCCGGCTCCAGGGCCTCGTGGATGTTGTCGTTGGCGTGAAAGCGTCGCCCGCTCTTTTGCAGTCGCTGGCGAATCCGGTCGGAAACCGAATTCGCCAGGCCAGGTGGCTTGGTCGCCGGCTTGGCAACCGGGGTTCGTTTGCTCATGCGGGGCAGTCTAGGGATTCGGGGCGAGGCCAGCCAGCCACGCGTCGGGCAGCTCGCCCTGGCAGCCTCCCGGGGGCCAGATCAGCCCTGGGGCCGTCGCAAGGGCCCCCTGTGGTAATCTGCCGCCCCTGAGACACCCCCTGATCAAGAGGCCTGCACGCACATGACTACCAAGCTCGATCGCCCGCTGAAGCGCGAAATTCTCGTCGAAGACAAGCCCTACACCCTGACCATCGACGGCAGCGGCCTGAAGCTGGTGGAAAAGGGCCGTCGCAATGGCCATGAAGTCAGCTGGAAGCAGATCCTGTCTGCCAGCGCCGCTGGCGGCAGCACCGACCACGGCTGAGGCCGGTTCCGGCTCGCGCGGGCAGCCTGCTAGCTGCCCCGCGCGATGTACAGCGCCAGCAACTCCGCTACCAGCGCCGGTTTTTCCTGCCCGTCAATCTGCAGTGTCGCCTGTTGGCGTAACAGCACTCGGCCTGGGCCCCGGGATTCGGCTGCCATAACCGTGGTCTGGTAGCGCACCCGCTGGCCGGCGAACACGGGATTGGTAAACCTCAATCTTTCGATGCCGTAATTGAGCACCAGCGCTACGTCGGTGACCCTTGGAAAATCGCGCTGCCGATGGCCCGCTGCCAGCGAAAGCAGCAGAAATCCATGCGCCACGGTGCCGGGGAACGCCGTTTCACTGGAGACGCGCGCCGGGTCCACGTGGATGAACTGGTGGTCTCCGGTGCAGTCGGCGAAAGCATCAATACGGGACTGGTCGATGGTGATCCAATCGGTGGGTTCGAACCGTGTCCCGACCAGCGTGGGCAGTGTCGCCACCGTCAGGTCGGGGAATTGAGCGTGGCTCATCGCCTGCAGCCTAGCAAACCGCTTGCTCCAACAGCGACGATCAGACACATTCCGGATATGAGATATGGATGTCCCGGGTTCCTGTTGGCCGTGGTGTTCTCGTTGGGCGCGCTGGCCCCGGCGAGGGCAGCGGTGTACAGGCTGGACGACGCCGGGAGCGCTATTTTCGGGCGCGAAGAGCGCGTCACCACCGTCAACGAAGACACGCTCTACGATATTGCGCGTCGATTCGGCCTGGGGTCAGAGGAGCTGATCAGGGTAAATCCTGGCGTTGATCCCTGGCTGCCGCGCGCCTACCGCAGCATCGTGATCCCCGGGCAGCGCATGTTGCCCACCGGACCCCACGAGGGGATCGTGGTGAACCTGCCCGAGCACCGGCTTTACTACTACCCCAAGGCGGTCAAGGGACAACCGCAGGTCGTCTATACCTACCCGGTGAGCATCGGGAAGATGGACTGGCATACGCCGCTGGGCAAGACACGCATCGTGGACAAGCGTGTGAAGCCCAGCTGGGTGCCCCCGGAATCGGTGCGCCAGGAGCACATTGCCAATGGCGACCCCTTGCCGGACGTGGTGCCAGCCGGGCCGGACAACCCGCTGGGCGAGTATGCGATGCGATTGGGGCTCAAGGGCTCTTACCTGATCCACGGGACCAACAACCCGCTGGCCGTGGGCATGGCGGTCACGCATGGCTGCATTCGCATGTATCCGGAGGATATCGAGGAGCTGTTCGCCATGGTCCCGGTGGGCACGTCGGTGTACCTGGTCAACGAACCGGTCAAGGTCGCCATGATCGGGGGTCAGCTGTTGCTGGAGACCCACCCTGCAGTGGACGCGCAGGGACAGACGGTTGAACCTGACCTTACGGTGTTCGAAGGGCTGCTTGAAAAGGCCCTGGGCGACTCCCCGGTGGCCATCCACTGGGACCTTGCCCGCCGCGAGCTTGCCCAGGCCCGGGGCATGCCGGTGGTGGTGGGAATTCAGGCCGACAAGCCCGCAACCGGCGCTCCGACCCCCTGAAAGGGTTGAACCGCGGCGCCAATTGGTTATAGTTCGCAACCCAAAGGCACGGGCCTTTGCCTAACTAACTGATTTAACGAAAGAACTGTCATCTTCAAGATGTCTGAGCGCGACAACGAACGATTTGATATCGACGAAGACTTCATCGTCGAGCAGGAAGAAGGTAACGATTACGACCGGATTCTGGACCGGGTGGACAAGCGTTCCCGGGACAAATCCAAGAAGGTCGGAAAGGCCGCCTGGAGCAAACTCGAAGAAGTCCTGGCCGAACGCAAGCTGAAGAAGGCTCTGTCCGAATTCGACGAATTCGAATCCTGAGCGCACCCGCCTCTCGAGGGAGCAGATACCCATGAACGAGCGTGGTGCGGCGCAGTGGATCGTGCTGAAGTTCGGCGGCACCAGCGTTTCCAGTCTTGCCAACTGGCGCAACATCGCCCAGGTGGCGGCCGCACGTGCCCAGGGCGCCCAGGTACTGATTGTGCATTCGGCCGTCAGTGGCATCACCGACCGGCTCGAGCGACTGTTGGCTGCCGCGGCCACGGGTGAGCACGAGGCTGCGTTCGCGGCAATTGAATCCCGGCACCTGGCACTTTGCACCGAACTGGGCATTGGCCGCAGTGCGCAGCTGGACGGCTATTTCGCCGAGTTGCGCACCATCGCGCGGGAAATCCACCAGACCGGCCAGCTAGGGGACCGCACCCGCGCCCGCGCCATGGCCACCGGCGAATTGATGGCGACGGAAATCGGTGCCCGATACCTGCAGCAGCAGGGACTGCCCGCCAAGTGGTGGGATGCCCGCACTGGCCTCAAAGCCGTGGAACGCGCACATGCCTCGGAAAGCGGCAACTGGCTTTCGGCCACCTGCGATTTCTCGCCGGATGCACCCCTGGCCGTCCAACTGGCGGGCCTGTCGCCCATCGTGATCACGCAGGGATTCATCGCCAGTGATGCCAGGGGCGACACCGTGCTGCTGGGGCGCGGCGGCTCGGATACTTCAGGGGCCTATTTCGCCGCCAAGCTCAGCGCACTGCGGCTGGAGATCTGGACTGATGTGCCCGGCATGTTCAGTGCCAATCCGCGCTCCACGCCCTCCGCAAGGCTGCTGCGCGAATTGCACTACGACGAAGCCCAGGAAATCGCCAGCAGTGGCGCCAAGGTGCTGCACCCACGTTGCGTCATGCCAGTGCGCGTGCACCGCATCCCGTTGCATGTGTTTGCCACGCAGACCCCGCACCTGGAAGGCACGCATATCTCGATGGCCACTGCGGATGCGTCGGCCAAGGTCAAGGCGGTCTGCGTCAAGAAGGGCATCACGCTGGTGTCCATGGAAAGCCCGGGCATGTGGCACGAGGTTGGGTTCCTGGCCGATGCCTTTTCAATCTTCAAGCGTCGTGGCCTGTCCATTGACCTGGTGTCCACGTCCGAGACCAACGTCACCATTTCGCTGGACCCGCAGGCCAACACGCTGGATGTCGCGACCATCGCGGCAGTGACCCGCGACCTCTCGGATTTGTGCCGCGCCGAATTCATCGGACCATGTGCCTCGGTGAGCCTGGTGGGCCGCAACATCCGCGGCATCCTGCACGAGCTGGGCGAGGCCTTTGAATTCTTCGCCGAACAGAAGATCCACCTGGTCAGCCAGGCCGCCAACGACCTCAACTTCACCTTCGTGGTCGACGAGGACCAGGCCGATCGCCTGGTCGAGCAGTTGCACGCGCTGCTGATACGCCCGGAGCGCGGCGACCGCGTGCTGGGCCCAACCTGGGAAGAGCTGTTCCGCAAGCCCGAGGCGGTGGCGCCGCCGCCAAAGTGGTGGTGGCAGCGCCGCGCGCCGGAGTTGCTGCAGTCCATGGAAGGTCGCGACTGCGCCTACGCATACGACGCGCCCACCGTGCGCCACAGCGCCGCTGAACTGCTGGCCATGAAGTCCATCGATCGGGTGCACTACGCCAGCAAGGCCAATTGGCACCCGGACCTGCTGCGCCTGCTGCATGGCAGCGGAATCGCCATCGAATGCGTATCGCAGGCCGAGCTGGAACACGCGTTCGCGTCAATTCCCGGCCTCAAGGCCAGCGAGGTACTGTTCACGCCTAACTTCGCGCCCCGCGCCGAATACCAGCGGGCCCTGGACCTGGGCGTGAACGTGACCATCGACAATCTTTTCGTGTTGCGCCAGTGGCCGCAGCTGTTTCGCAATCGGCGCGTGCTGGTGCGCATCGATACCGGTACCGGACGCGGCCACCACCAGCACGTGCGTACTGCCGGAACGTATTCAAAGTTTGGCGTGCCCCTGGACGAGCTGCCGGAACTGCAGCAGCTTGCGGCTCGCCATGGCGTGGAAGTATTCGGGCTGCATTCGCACACGGGCAGCGGCATCACCGATATTGCCAACTGGACCAGCACGGCCGAAGTGCTGATGCAGGCCGGTGCCATGCTGGGCACCGTGACGACGCTGAACCTCGGTGGCGGCTTTGCGGTGCCGGATTCCATGCACCGGGCAACGGTCGACCTTGCGGCGCTGGATGCGAAGCTGCTTCAGTTCAAGGCCCGGCACCCGGGAATCGCATTGTGGCTGGAACCTGGCCGCTACCTGGTGGCGGTGGGCGGGGTACTGCTGGCACGGGTCACGCAGCTGAAGCAAAAGGGCGCGCAGGGTTATATCGGCGTGGCCACGGGCATGAACGCCTTGATTCGTCCGGCCCTGTACGGCGCCTTTCACGAAATCGTCAACCTCAGCCGCCTGGCCGAGGAGGGCACGGGCAGCTACGACGTGGTGGGCCCCATCTGCGAGAGCGGCGATGTATTGGGACACGATCGGCTGCTGCCGGACTCGCAGGAGGGGGACGTGCTGCTGGTGGCCAACTGCGGCGCCTACGGCCGCTCCATGGCTTCCAGCTACAACCTGCGGGCACCGCCCGGGGAAATCATCCTGTCGTAAGGGCGGTGCGCGTCTTGTGGCGCGCGGCCAGCTCGGCGGCCACCTGTGTCAGTGAGAGTCCACGCGCTCGCAGCAGCAGCGCCAGGTGAAACACCAGGTCCGCCGCTTCGCTCACCAGCTCCTGTTCATTGCCGCAGCTGCCGGCCAGTGCCGCCTCCACGCCTTCCTCGCCGACCTTTTGCGCCACGCGGCGGATGCCTTCGGCAAACAGGCGCGCCGTGTAGCTGTCTTCAGTGCGTTCCGTGATCCTGGCCTGGATGATCGCGTCCAGGCGCGACAGGAACGTGACCCCTTCGCCTTCCGGCAGGGCACCGTCGCCGAAGCAGGTAAGTGTCTGCCGATGGCAGGCCGGACCGGTGGCATGCACGCGCAGCAGCAGGCTGTCGTGGTCACAATCGGAATCCACCGAGACCAGGTCCAGGAAATTGCCGGAGGTCTCGCCTTTTTCCCAGAGCCGCTGGCGGCTACGACTGTAGAACACGACCCGGCCGCGCAGCAGAGTTTCGCGCAGCGATTCCGGGCTCAGGAATCCCAGCATCAGCACCGCCTCGCTGCGTGCGTCCTGCACGATGCCTGGAATCAGGCCGTGGCCCTTTTCCCAGTCCAGCGAATCTATGTCGTCGAGCCCCAAGCTCATAGGCGCACCTCGATGTGTCGCGATTTCAGGTACTGCTTCAGGTCCGGAATGGCGATCTGTCCGCTGTGGAACACGCTGGCCGCCAGGGCCGCATCCGCCGCATGGCGTTCGAACAATGCGCGCGAAGTGCTCCGGAGCGCCAGCGCCACCGGAGGCGATCAGCGGCACGGGCAGATCGGCCGCACGGCCCGCAGCTGCGCGATGTCGTAGCCGCGGCGTACGCCGTCGCTGGCCATGCAGTTGAGCACGATCTCCCCGGCGCCGCGCTCCTGCACCTCGCGCACCCACTGCAGCGTGTCGCGTCCCGAATCGCGGCTGCGATCCGGATCACCGGTGAACTGGTAGACGCTGTAGCCATCGGGCGTCGTCTGGCTGTCGATGCCCACGACCACGCACTGCGAGCCGAAGCGCGCGCTCAAGGCGTCGATGAGGTCCGGATCGGCCAGCGCGGGGGAGTTGACGGAGATCTTTTCAGCGCCGCGCATTGAGCACGGCCTCGGCATCCTCCACCGAACGGATGCCACCGGCCACGCAGAAGGGGATGTCCAGCACCCGCGCCACGCGACCTACCCAGCCGCGATCCACCGAGCGACCCTCGGGGCTGGCGGTGATGTCGTAGAACACCAGCTCATCGGCACCCTCATCGCGATAGCGACGCGCCAGCTCCAGGATGTCGCCGACGACGCGGTGGTCGCGGAAGCGCACGCCCTTGACCACCTGGCCGTCGCGCACATCCAGGCAGGGAATTATGCGTTTGGCAAGAATGGCCGCAGCTCCTCCAGTCGTCATGCGCTCCTCCAGCAGCGCCTTGCCGCTGATGGCCGCGGCCAGTCCCATTTCGGCCAGCCGCGCCAGGTCGGCGCATGGAATGCACGCCGCCGGAGGCCTGCCATGCAATTGCGGGAAGCGTTCCTGGCGCTGCGCGATACAGGTCGAAGCTGGGCCCAGCTAGCGCGCCATCGCGGTCGATGTCGGTGCACAGCACATGCCGCAGGGACGTATCGGCGAAGCTCTCAAGCGCCTCCCACAGGCTCAACGCCAGCGCCTGTCGTCCAGCCGCGCGTGCGCACGCGCGGCACCTGTCCGCATCCAGGCGCACGTCGAAGGCCAGACAGATCCGGTCGGCCCCGTAGTCAACCAGGCAGTCGCGTAACAGCTGCGGCTCGCTCGACCGCTGCACTGCCGATCACCACACGCGCGACCCCGGCGTTCAGCAGCGTCGTCGATCAGTCTGCGGCTGCGCACACCGCCGCCGACCTGGATTTTCACGCAGGTCCCTCTCGGCCAGGTCGCGGATCAGCTGCCGGTTACCGGGGCGACCGTCGCGCGCGCCATCCAGGTCCACCACGTGCAGCCAGGTCGCGCCGGCATCCGCGATAGCGCTGCAGCAGGTCCGTGCGGATCGACGTGCGTAGCGGGTCTCGGCGCCAAAGTCACCCTTGAGCAGGCGCACGCATTGCCCACCGCGCAGGTCGATGGAGGGAATCAGCAGCATCGGCTATTCCCGTATCGCCAGGAAATTGGCCAACATGCGCGCCCCGACCGTGGCGGAGCGCTCGGGATGAAACTGCACGCCACGAAAATTGTCGTGCCGCACCACGGCGGCAAACTGCCCGCCGTAGCCGGTCACCGCCACGGTCGCATTCGTCACCGGGGCAGCGTAGCTGTGCACGAAGTACACATACTCGGCCGGCGCAATCCCCGCCAGCAGGGGATCGTCGCGCAGCGCAGTGAGCTGGTTCCAGCCCATGTGCGGCACGGGTCGGTCCGGTGCCGCGGCCAGCCGCTGCACGCTTGCCCGCAATGACACCCAGGCCAGGCGTCGATGCCTGGCCACCGCGGCTTCGGCGGACGACTCGAACAGCAGCTGCATGCCCAGGCAGATGCCCAGCAGCGGTTGCGTGAGTTGCGGAATGACTTCGGTCAGGCCGGCAGCCTGCAGCCGCTGCCATCGCGTCGGGCGCCGAGCCCACCCCCGGCAGCAACACGCGAGGCGCCGCGAGATCCGGGCCGGGTCGGTGCTGACCGCAGAGCGAGCCCCAAGGCGCTCCAGCGCGTACCGCAGCGAGGCCAGGTTCGCGCCGCCGCTGTCGATGATGGCTACGTCGGCCACTGCTACAGCACTCCCTTGGTGCGACGGCAGTTCGCTGCCTTCACGACGCATCGCCTGGCGCAGCGCGCGGCCGACGCCCTTGAAGCAGGCCTCGATCATGTGGTGAGTGTTCTCGCCGGTCACGGTGATGTGCATGGCCGCGCCCAGGCTGTCGGCCAGCGAGCGAAAGAAGTGCGGCACCAGTTCCGTGGCCAGCCCGCCGACTTCGGTCGCGCGCAAACTGGCCCTCGAACACCGCATAGGGACGGCCCGACAGATCGATGGCCACCTGCACGCGCGCCTCGTCCATGGGCAGCAGAAAGCCGTAGCGCGCAATGCCGCGCTTGTCGCCCAGCGCCAGCTTCAGCGCACTGCCCAGGGCCAGCGCGCAGTCCTCGACGGTGTGGTGCTCGTCGATGTGCAGATCGCCGCGGCAGCTCAGGGTCAGGGCGAAGCCGCCGTGCTTGGCCAGCTGCTCGAGCATGTGATCGAAGAAGCCGATGCCCGGTGGCGATGCTGATCGGTCCCTCGGCATCCAGATCCAGCTCGACTGTCGATGCTTGGTTTCCTTGGTGGTGCGCTCGACGCTCGCGCGACGCGTCAGCAGTTCGTGCGGCGACGGCCGGCCAGGTCTCACCCGGCGCGCCCGCCAGTTGCACCCGCCAGCCACGCACGCCCAGATTGCGTGCGAACTCCAGGTCGGTGATCGCGATCGCCCATCACGGCGCTAGCGGCAAAGTCGACATTGGCGCCCGCCAGATACGCGTTGCACCAGACCGAGCTTGGGCTTGCGACAATCGCATTGATCTGCCGGGCGATGCGGGCAGATGAACACCGCGTCGAAGGTCAGTCCCTGTGAGGCGAAACGCACGCAGCACGAAGTCCTGCGCCAGCTCGAAGCGCTCGATCGGAAAGGAGGCAGTGCCCAGGCCATCCTGGTTGGTCACCATCACCAGCCGGTAGCCTGCGGCGGTCAGGCGTTGCAGCGCGGCGAACACGCCGGGCAGGAAGCGGATCTTCTCCAGGCTGTCGACCTGCTCATCGGGGGGCTCCTCGATCAGGGTGCCGTCGCGATCGACAAACAACACGCGTTGCGGGACGGGGTTCATCGCAAGCACTCCAGCAAGCGGTCGTTTTCCTGGGGGGTGCCGACGGAAATGCGCACCGATGCGCGGCAGGGCCGCCTGGCGCACGTCGCGGATCAGCAGGCCAGCGCGGCGCGCGCGCGTCAGCACGTCATCAGGCTCCCGGCAGTCCACCAACAGGAAGTTGGCGTCGCTGGGCCACACGCGCGTGAACTGCCCGCTGGCGCCCAATGCTGCTGCCAGACGCGCGCGCTCGGCCAGCAGCAGCCGTACCCGTTCGCGCATTGCCACCAGCCCGCTTTCCTGCAGCAGTGGCGGCAACGGCCTCCACGGTCAGCTCCGTGATCGCGTAGGGCGGGATCACCTTGCGCGCCAGTGCGATGATCTCCGGCGCGGCAAGCAGGGCGCCGCAGCGTGCACCGGCGAGCCCGTGCGCCTTGGACAGGGTGCGCAGCAGCGCCAGGTTCGGCAGCTGCGACAACTGGCCGGCCAGGCTGGGCTGGGACGAGAACTCGACGTAGGCCTCGTCCACCACCAGCAATGCGCGCGGCGCGAGGCGTCGGCACAGGTCCAGCAGCACCGGGCCCGGCACGGCATTGCCGGTGGGATTGTTGGGCGAGCAGACAAACACCAGTTTCGTGTTGTCATCCACGCGATCAAGCGATCCCTTGCACGTCCAGGGCAAAGCCGAGCTGCGCCAGCAAGGGCACCGGCACGACAGCGGCGCCCTGGATGCGTGCGGCAACGCCGATACATGCCGAAGGTGGGCGGGCAGACGATGACGTTGTCCGCGTCGGCCCGGCAGAACACGCGCACCAGCAGGTCGATGGCCTCGTCACTGCCGCGGCCCGCCAGCAGCTGGGCCGGCTCGACACCGTACAGTCGCGCCAGCCCGCAACCAACGCCGGGGGCTGCGGTTCCGGGTAGCGATTGAGTCCCGCGGCGGAACTGATCGCCGGTAACGCGCCACGGCAGTTCGTTGGCGTGCAGGCGTGTCGAGGGAGGGTTCCCAGGAAGCATGGCTATAGGGCTGCAGGGCGCGGATGTCCGGCCGTGCGCGCTCAATAACCCAGCCTGGACCGCGGGCATCCTGGATCATGGCGACTTGCCTGCAAGCGGCTCCAGCCGCAAGGTCACGGCACGCGCATGCGCATCCAGTCCCTCGAGATGGGCCAGGGTCTCGGCCACGGGACCCAGCAGCTGCAGACCCGGTGCGGTCAGCTCCTGCACGGTCATGCGCTTCTGGAAATCGATTATCGACAGCCCGCTGTAGGCGCGTGCGTAGCCGTAGGTGGGCAGCACGTGGTTGGTTCCCGAGCAGTAGTCGCCCATGGATTCCGGCGACCACGCACCCAGGAATACCGAGCCGGCATTGCAGCACCCCGTCCAGCAGCGAGCGTGGATCGCGCTGTCTGGATGATGAGATGTTCCGGGGCGTAGCGGTTGGACACTTCCAGCGCGACGTCCAGGCCAGGCACGACAATCGCGCGGCAGTTGTGTGCCGATTGCTTGAGGATCTCCCCGCGCGACAGCGTGCGCCGCTGCTGGGCGAACTGCAGCGGCCACGGCCACGGCCAGTTCCGCTGAGTCGGTCAGCAACAGCGCCTGGGCATTCACGTCATGCTCGGCCTGTGCCAGCAGGTCGGCCGCGACGAAGGCCGGATTGGCGCGCGTCGTCGGCGATCACCAGCACTTCGGACGGACCGGCCGGCAGGTCACAGGCCGCGCCCAGCGGGTCAGTGGCGACGATCTGTTTGGCTGCGGTGGTCAGTGCAGTGCCGGGCCCGAAGATCTTGTCCACCTTTGGCACCGACTGCGTGCCGTAGGCCATTGCGGCGATGGCCTGCGCGCCGCCGGCCTTGAAGACATTGCTCGACGCCGCAACGCCGCGCCGCCACCAGGACTGCCGCATTGGCAGCGCCACTGGAATTGGGCGGCGTGCACAGTACCCGCTGCGGGCAACCGGCCAGCAGTGCCGGAATGGCCACCATGATCACGGTGGAGGGAAGCGGGCGCGGAGCCGGCCGGCACATACAGGCCCACGGCCGGAATCGGGCGGTATAGCCGCTCGCAGCGCACGCCGGGCATGCACGTCCATGGCAAGTGGCGTGCCCAGCTGCGCCGCATGGAAGCGCCGCACATTGTCGATGGCCGTCTCAAGCGCGTTGATCTGCGCGGCCGAAAGCACGTTCTCAGCCGCGTCGAACTCCTCGGGCGCAACCTGCAGCGCGGCGAGGGTCGCGCGGTCGAAGCGCGCCGCCAGTCGGCGCAGCGCCTCGTCGCCATCGGCGCGCACCTCACGAATGATGGCGCGCGCCAAGGTGTCGATGTCGCCGCGTCCTTCCAGTCGCGGTCGTGCCAGGGCCGCGTCGCGCGCGGCCGCATCCAGCATTTGCCAATCCATTATCTGCATGGCATCACCTCAACATCTTCTCGACCGGCAATACCAGCAATGCGCTGGCGCCGGCGGCCTTGAGGCTTTCAAGCGTTTCCCAGAACACGTTCTCGCGGCACACCGCATGGACGGCCACCTTGTCATCCGATCCTTCCAGCGGAATGATCGTGGGGGACTCGCTGCCGGGCAGCAACTCGCGGATCCGCGGCAGCGCCGAGCGTGGCGCATGCAGCATGATGTACTTGCTTTCCTTGACCTGCTCAACGCCATCGATGCGCAGCAGCAGGCGCGATATCCAGCCTTCCTTGAACGCGGACAGGCGCACCGGAGTGCGGATCAGCACCACCTGACTTTCCAGAATGGTGTGCACTTCACGCAGGTGATTGGCTTGCAGCGTGGATCCGGAGGACACCAGGTCGCAGATCATGTCGGCACGGCCCAGGCGCGGCGCGATTTCCACCGCGCCGGAGAGCGTCACGATCTGCGCCTTGATGCCCTCGCGGGTCAGGAAGTCCCCCAGCAGGGCGGGGTAGGTGGTGGCAATGCGCTGGCCCTGCAGCGTGGCCAGCCCCGACCAGGCCATGCCGTCAGGCACGGCCAGGGACAGCCGGCAACGACCAAAGTCCAGGGGCCGCAGGATCTCGAACTGCGCCGTGGCGCCGCGCTCGAGCATTTCCAGCCGCCGCTCTTCCAGCACATTGAGGCCGACCATGCCCAGGTCGCAGACATCTTCCTGCACCAGATCGGGTATGTCGTCGTCGCGCACGAACAGCACGTCCAGGGGCAGGTTCTCGCCGAAGCCCATCAACTGGTCCTTGCCGCGTGACAGCTTCAAGCCGCACCGACCCAGCAGATCCAGGGAGTGGTCTGTGAGCCGGCCGGATTTCTGCACAGCCAGTTTCAGACGGGTTTCCTTATCCATTACGCGGGTTCTCCAGGCGTCTCACGGCCAGCGAATAGCCGCCGCTGCCGGTGGCCAGATAGCGGGCAACACGCCCGATGGTGGTAATGCTGACCCCGGTTAGCCGGTGGATCTCGCGATAGGGCAGGTCGCGCTGCAGGCATTCGACCACCGCCCAGCGATCTGCCATGGCCTGCAGCTCGGCCGGCGTGCACAGGTCGCGCAGGAACGCGCGCAGCTCTTCCGGGGTACGCTGCGTCAACAGCGCGGCGGCCAGGTTGCGCTCGGCCTGGGCTTCCTGCCGGGCGGTGAATTGTCGATTCGACTTCATAATAATGTACTAATACGTTAGCACATTAGGACGGGCGGAAACAACCTTTGCGCTTGCCGCAAAAGCCTCCGGCGCCGTAAAATCCTCGACTTGTCCACACTATCCGGCCCACAAGCGACGCCCCGCGAAGGCGTACTCCACGTCCCTGGCCCGACGGCGCTGTACCACGGCGGCAAACTGGAAGACCTGCAGATCGGCTGGACGCTCAGCGGCCCGGCAGGGGCCCCCGTGGTGCTGGCCCTGGGTGGCATCTCGGCTTCGCGCCGGGTCTTCGATGACCGGGGCAGCAAAGCCGGCTGGTGGCACGAGATCGTGGGCCCGGGCAAGGCGCTCGACACCAGCCGCCTGGCGGTCCTGGGCATGGACTACATCGGCGGCAGCGAGGCCAGCAGCGGGCCCGACGGCAACACCCCGTTCCCGAGCATCTCCAGCTATGACCAGGCCGATGCGGCGCTGCGCCTGCTGGACCACCTGGGCATCGAGCGCCTGGGCGCCATCGTGGGGGCCTCCTACGGCGGCATGGTCGCCCTGGCTTTCGGCGAGCGCTATGCGCCGCGGGTGGAGCGGCTGGTGGTAATCAGCGCCGCCGACGTGGCGCATCCCATGGCCACGGCCTGGCGCAGCGTGCAGCGAAACATCGTGCGACTGGGAAGCGCGGCCAACCAGCCGGCGGTGGGGCTGGAGCTGGCCAGGGCGCTGGCCATGTCCACGTATCGCAGTCCCGAGGAGTTCGCCGCGAGATTTCGCTCCGCCCCGCGCCTTGAAGCCGGTCGCGCCGTGTTCCCGGTGGAGGATTACCTGCACGCACGCGGCCGTGACTATGCCGCGCGCACCCGGCCGGAGTCCTTCCTGTGCCTGTCGGAGTCCATCGACCTGCACAGCGTCAATGCCACCCGCGTGCCGGTGCGCACGGAAGTGGTGGCGGTGCGCGAGGACCAGCTGGTGCCGCTGGCCGACATGCGCGCACTGACCGCACGCCTGCCCGATGCCGGCTTGCATGAGATTTCCTCATTGATGGGCCATGATGCCTTCCTCAAGGAAGCCGAGCAGCTGCGCACCATCCTTGCCGTCCTTTCGCCTGGAGATGCCCCTTGACTGATCGACCGAAGTTCACCACCCGCGCCGTGCGCGCCGGCCTGGAGTCCGATGACACCACCGGGGCCGTGGTGCCACCGATCTACCTGTCATCGACTTATGCGTTCCGTGGCTACGGCGACAAGCGCAAGTACGATTACTCGCGTTCCGGCAATCCCACGCGTGACCTGCTCAGCGAGGCATTGACCGACCTGGAAGAGGGCGTCGGCGGCGTGGTCACGGCCACCGGCATGGCGGCCATTACGCTGTGTGGCTACCTGATTCCGCAGGGGTCCCGCATCGTCGCGCCGCATGACTGCTACGGCGGCACGTATCGCCTGTTCAATGCCTGGCACCAGCGCGGGGATTTCGTGGTCGACTTCGTGCGCTACGGTGACGCGGCAGCGTTGTCGCAGGCGCTGTCAAAACCCGCTGCGTTGGTGTGGATCGAAACACCCAGTAATCCGTTGCTGCGTATCACCGATATCGCCGATCTCGCGAAACGCGCAAAGGCCATCGGCGCACTCAGCGTCGTCGACAACACATTCCTGTCACCGGGATGGCAGAAACCGCTGTCGCTGGGCGCGGACCTGGTGCTGCATTCGACCACCAAGTACCTCAACGGTCACAGCGACGTGGTCGGCGGCGCGGTTGTCGCAGCGACGAAAGAACTGCACGAGAAGCTGGGATGGTGGGCCAATTGCCTTGGCATCACTGGCTCCGCATTCGACAGCTTTCTCACCTTGCGTGGTATCCGCACGCTGGATGCGCGGCTGGCGGTACATGGCCGCAATGCCATGGAGATCGCAACCTGGCTGGCCACGCAGCCTCAGGTACAGCAGGTCTGGTATCCGGGTCTGCCCACGCATCCGGGCCACGACATCGCAAAGCGCCAGCAGTCGGGCTTCGGCGCCATTGTCACCGTCGAACTCAAGGGCGGTACCGAGGCGGTTCGACGGTTCGTTGACGGATTGCAATTCTTCTCGCTGGCCGAGTCCCTGGGCGGCGTTGAAAGCCTGGTCGCACACCCGGCATCCATGACCCACGCGGCAATGGCTCCGGCCGCGCGTGCGGCGGCGGGGCTCACCGACGGATTGCTGCGCCTTTCCATTGGCATCGAGGATGTCGGTGATTTGCGTGCGGACCTCGATGCGGGGCTCAAACGCATATAGCCTCGGGTCAAGGGACAACACCATGCGCGCACATGTTACGAAATCGCCTCGCCAGCCCGTGCAGTGCTGATGGCCGCGCCACTAGCCGCGACATCTGCGGTGCGCAGTCCACCCTGAAGCGCGACGGCGGCCGCACGCTCAATGCAACGCGCCATGGCTTCCAGGCCCAGTAAATGGCGCGGCAACAGGGCCGCGCTGAGGATGGTGGCGACGGGATTGGCAACGCTGGGTATGGCATCACTTGCCTCTTGGGCCGGGCAGCAGCAGGCCGCGATACCGACAATGCAGCCCGTGCCGCGCAGCGATGCCAATTCAATGCTGGCGCACCAGCAACTGCTGCAGAAGGCGCGCAGCGGCCACATTGACCTGTACTTCCTCGGCGATTCCATTACCCGCCGCTGGGGCGCCACGGATTACCCGCAGCTGCTGGCTCACTGGAATGCCAGTTTCTATGGCTGGAACGCGGGCAATTTCGGCTGGGGCGGCGACAAGGTCGAGAACATCCTGTGGCGCATCCAGAACGGCGAGCTCGATGGCGTGAATCCGCGGGTGATCGTGCTGATGGCGGGCACCAACGACGTGGGCAACCAGCTACCACCCGAGGGCGTGGAGGCGGCGGCGGCACGCATCGCGGCCGGGATCGAAGTGCTGCTGCAAGCGGTACGTGCGAAGGCGCCGGGCGCCACGGTGATCCTGATGGGCGTACTGCCGCGCGGGGACAATCCGGGCTTGATGCCATTGATCGATGGCGTCAATGAGCGCATCGAACGGCTTGCGGATGAGCGCGTGCGCTACCTGAGCATCAACCGGCAGCTCACCGCGGCAGATGGTTCATTGTTGCCTGGCATGATGATGGCGGAGCAACTGCATCCCGCCTTGCCGGGCTACCGAGTCTGGGCCGCCGCGCTGGAACCGCTGCTAACGCAGCTGCTCGGGCCGCGCGCGGCGCAGGATCACGCACCGTCGCCGACGGGCGACCCTGCCGCCAAGCGCATAGCCCCGTAGCTACGGCGCGCAGCTGAAGTTGGCCGCCTCGTCGATGCTGCCGCTGCCCGAATAGCGCGCCCGCTGCGGCCAGGGGCAAAGTGGGCGAGTGCGCACGACCTTGCTGTCGACAACGCGCGCCGCCTGGATGGAGGCCGGCGCCTTGCCTTTCTCCACCCAGTTGATCAGCGCCGTCATCGGGTCGAAGCGGTCCGTGCCGATGCCGCCGCTGCAGTGGGTCATGCCCGGCACCATGAACAGCCGCACGAAATCGCCGGTCTTTGCGCCGTAACGCTCCATCAGGCTCTCGTAATAGTGCACGCCGGCAAGCGGCTGCAGGATCTGGTCGGCCCAACCATAGCTCATCAGGATCTTCCCGCCGCGCCCGCGCAACGTATCGAGGTTGGTGCTGGTGGCATTGACCTTCGCGGCCCAGGCGTCGAGCAGATGCGGGTCGCGGTCAAAGTCGAAGGTGCTGGTGTCGTAGTCAGGCTGCGGCGGCGTGAGCACGAGGTAGCGCATGGTGCCTTCGGCCAGATTGAAGTCAGCTGGCTTGGCGCCCGGCTGACCCGGAACGATGGTGTTCATCCAGGCGCTGCTGGCCCCACCGCTGCCACCGAAGCCCCCAGTGACGACGGCCTCGCTGCCCGGCATGAAGCCAGGGAACAGCGACTTGCCGTTGCTGACCGGGCCACCGTAGATCTTCATCACGGTATCGGCCTGCGCGGGCGTAAGGCAATTGGGCGCGTCGGTGCCGGCCGCGCAGGCCGGAACCATGGTGTGCGCGTCGAATCGGCATCTGCGCGGGTCGCTGATCAGGCCATCCTTCAACCCGTCGAGCGCGTCACAGGCGGCCATCACTTGCTGCGACAGCAGCGCCAGCTTGGCTGCCGATAATGGCGCGGCGCTGATGGCCCGCTGGTTCCACATCGCCCCCAGCGTGAAGCCGGTCTGGCTTACCCAGGGCGCATTGACCACCAGGCCGTCAAAATCCTGCGGGAAACGCTGCGCCTCGACCAGTCCCTGGCGACCACCATTGGAGCAGGAGTTCCAGTAGGACTTCGACACCGGCCGCGCGTAGTAGCGCTGCACCATGTCCTTGGCCGTCGTGGTCGTGACATGCACCGCGCGATAGGCGTAATCGACAGCCTTCTGCGGATTGCTCATCACGAAGCTGCCACCCGGTTCCTTGCGGGAATCGTGCCCGGTGTTGGTCTGCGCAAACGCGAACCCCAGCGCCAGCGCGGCGTCGCGCTGGCTGGTACGCCCCGGATCCTCAAGGTTTTCTCCGGCGTGGCCGCCGTTGCCAATCATGTAGAAGCGGCCATTCCATTTTTCCGGAAGGCTGACTTCGAAGGCCACCTCGGGCTTGATGTTGCCGGTCAGGCGGCAGTAGGTCGGTACGTCACCCTTGGCCGTGACCTCGGCGGCGTGGATCTCGATGACATCGTTGCCGTGGTACTGGGCCATGTCGGCGCAGGTCTTCTTCGCGGAGTGTTCGGCCTTCGAATAATCAACCAGTGCGGATTTTAGATCGGCGAAGGCCTGCGCCTGCGCAGGCAGCGTGGCAACGGACAGCAACAGCGTCGCGGCCGCTGCGGAAAAGTACCGACCGTTCATGATGTTCCCCCCCGGGATTGTTGAGTGGCGAATCAGCTTTGCCTTAGAGCCTCTGGATCAGCGTGGCGATCGACTTGCCCGCAACCTCGGTGCTGGCCGCCGTGCCGCCCGCCGCGATATCGGCCGTTCGCAGGCCACCGGCCAGCGCCTGTGCGACGGCGGCTTCGACTGCGCGGGCCTCTGGTTCCAACCCCAGCGAATGGCGCAGCAACAGCGCAACGCTGAGGATGGTCCCGATGGGGTTGGCAATGCCCTTGCCGGCGATGTCCGGTGCGGAGCCGTGAATGGGCTCGAATAGTCCACGTTTGCCGTCGCCCAGGGACGCGGAGGGTGACAGGCCCAGCGAACCGGCCAGCATCGAGGCCTCGTCGGTCAGGATGTCACCGAACATGTTCTCGGTGACGATCACGTCGAAGTCGATGGGGCGCCGGATCAGGTGCATGGCGGCCGAATCCACCAGCATGTGCTCGACGGCAATGTCAGCAAACTCGTTCTTCATCACGCGCGTCACGACCTCACGCCACAGGCGCGAGGTTTCGAGCACGTTGGACTTGTCGATGGAGGTCAGCTTGCGGCGCCGGGCACCGGCCAGCCGCGCGGCGACGCGCGTGACGCGCTCCACTTCAGTGACTGAATAGCTGCACAGGTCGCTGGCGGAGTTGACATCGCGTGTCTTGGCGCCGAAGTAGATGCCGCCAGTGAGCTCGCGGACAAACACCAGGTCCACGCCGCGAACGACTTCGGCCTTGAGCGTGGTGGAATCCGCCAGGGCAGGGTGCACGGCCACCGGTCGCAGGTTGGCGTAGACACCCAGCTCGCGCCGCAGGCGCAGCAAGCCGGCTTCGGGCCGCAGCTTGGCGTCCGGGGCCGACCACTTCGGACCGCCGATGGCCCCCAGCAGGATGGCATCGGATGCCAGGCAGCCTTGCAGCGTCGCCGCGGGCAGGGGATCCCCATGGCGGTCGATGGCAACCCCGCCGAAGTCGCATTCCGTCAGCGTGAATTCATGCGAGTACAGCTGTGCGACACGCTGTAGCGCGCGCACGCCCTCGTGGGTGACCTCCGGGCCGATGCCATCGCCCGGTAGCACGGTGATGCTGGCTTTCATCGCGCGGCGCGGGTGTGCTGCCGCTCGTAGGCGCTGATGGCTGCCTCGTTGGCCAGCAGGTAGCCCAGCTGGTCGACCCCATGCAGCAGGCAATAGCGGGAGAACGGCTCAAT
Source organism: uncultured Pseudomonadota bacterium (assembly GCA_963726085.1). GTDB lineage: Bacteria > Pseudomonadota > Gammaproteobacteria > Steroidobacterales > Steroidobacteraceae > ZC4RG30. Next base: position 268,989 of record CAVSAR010000001.1, read on the forward strand.
GGGAAACTTCAAGCTGCGGCCATCGGGCAGTTGCAGCGTGGCCGTCTCGATATCGATGGTCACGGTGGCACCGGGATTGGCCAGCAACCAGTCCAGCGTCGACTCGTCCACGACCACCGGCACCAGTCCATTCTTGAGAGAATTGGAACGGAAGATGTCCGCGAATTCGCTGCTGATGACAGCGCGGATGCCAAAATCCAGCAATGCCCAGGGCGCGTGCTCACGCGATGACCCGCAACCGAAATTGCGCCCGCCCACCAGCACTGTGCAGCCATTGGCCTCAGGACGGTTGAGCACGAAATCCGGATTCGGCTTTCCGTCTGACAGGTAGCGCCAGTCGGAAAACAGTTGCGCACCCAGCCCCTCGCGCGAAGTGGTGCGCAGGAATCGCGCCGGGATGATCTGGTCGGTGTCGATATCAGTGCGCGGCAGCACCACCGTTCGGGAGGCGAGCGTACGGATGGGTTCAATGAACTTCACGCCCATGGTCATAGCAGCTCACGCGGATCGGTAATGCGGCCCCGCACGGCCGAGGCCGCGGCGGTCAGCGGACTGGCCAGCAGGGTGCGGGCGCCCACGCCCTGGCGACCTTCGAAATTGCGGTTGCTGGTGCTGAGCGAATACTGGCCCTTGCCCACGGTGTCGCCGTTCATCCCCAGGCACATGGAGCATCCGGACTCGCGCCATTCGGCGCCGGCGGCGATGAACACCTTATCCAGCCCCAGCGCCTCGGCGGCCTTCTTGATCTGCTGCGAACCGGGCACCACCAGCATCTGCACGCCGGGCGCGATGTGCCGGCCCTGCAGTATGCCCGCAGCCGCCTGCAAATCCGTCAGTCGCGAATTGGTGCAACTGCCGATGAACACCACATCAATGGGTGCGCCGGCCAGTTGCTGCCCGGCGGCGAAACCCATGTAGGCCAGCGCCTTGTCGAACACCGGGTCATCACTGCGTGCCGGTACGTTGCCGGTAACGGCAGCGACCATGCCCGGATGCGTGCCCCAGGTGATCATCGGTTCGACGGCACTCGCATCCAGCGTCACCTCACGGTCAAACACAGCGCCCTGGTCGCTGGCCAATGTTTTCCAGTCCGAGACGGCAAGCTCCCAGTCAGCACCTTGCGGTGCACGTGGCCGACCCTTGAGATAGGCGAACGTCGTTTCATCAGGCGCCACCATGCCGGCGCGGGCGCCGGCCTCGATGGACATGTTGCACACCGTCATGCGCTCATCCATGTTGAGCGCACGGATGGCCGCACCGCGAAACTCGATGACATGACCGGTGCCGCCGGACACGCCGATCTTCCCGATGATCGCCAGTACCAGGTCCTTGGCGGTGACCCCAGCTCGCAGTTTGCCTTCGACATTGATCGCCAGTGTCTTCGGTCGGGTCTGCAGCAGGCATTGCGTGGCCAGCACGTGACCCACTTCGGTTGTGCCGATTCCGAACGCCAATGCGCCGAACGCACCATGTGTACTGGTGTGGCTGTCGCCGCAGACGATGGTCTTGCCGGGTTGTGTGGCTCCGAGCTCCGGTCCGATCACATGCACGATGCCGCGCTTGTCACTGGCCAGGTTCAGCAGCTCGACGCCAAACTGCGCACAGTTGATCTCTAGCTGCCGCACCTGCTTGGCTGCCGATTCAATGGCTATGGGCGCGCCGCCGAATACCTGCTCGGTTCGCGTCGGCGTGGAGTGATCCATGGTCGCCAGGGTCAGGTCCGGGCGCCGCACGGACAGGCCGCGCTCGCGCAGCACGCTGAAGGCCTGGGGCGTGGTGACCTCGTGGATCAGGTGCAGGTCAATGAACAGCACCGCCGGCGTGTCGGCAGTCTCGGGCACGACTTGGTGTCTTTCCCAGACTTTCTGGAAAAGGGTTTTCGCGGATGTCGTCACGGACACCCCTACGCCGAGGCGACGCGCTTGGCCGCCGGCGCCACCGGTTCAAGCCAGCCGCGAGTGTCGGGGGTTGCGCCGGTGAACAGGCCGAAAAACGCCTTCTGCAGGACTTCCGTCACCGGTCCGCGCCGGCCGCTGCCCACGGTGATGCGATCCACCGAACGGATGGGCGTGATTTCCGCCGCCGTGCCGGTGAAGAACAATTCGTCGGCGACGTAGAGCATTTCCCGCGGTATGGCCGCTTCACGCACTTCGTAACCGCGATCGCGGGCCAGATGTATCACCGAATCCCGCGTAATGCCGCTCAAGCCGGAGTGCGCGAATCCTGGTGTGTAGATGACGCCGTCGCGGATGAGGAACAGGTTCTCGCCCGCGCCCTCACTCACCGTGCCATCCACGGCCAGGCCAATACCTTCCACGAACCCCAGTCGCTTGGCCTCCATGCTGATCAGCTGGCTCGACAGATAATTGCCGGCAGCCTTGGCCATTGCCGGCAGGGTGTTGGGCGCCATGCGCTGCCAGGAGGAGACGCATACATCCACCCCCTCGGTCTCGGCTTCAGCCCCGAGGTACTTGCCCCATTCCCACGCGGCGATCGCCACGTCGACCGGGGGCTCGATCTTTGGCGCGACTCCGATCTCGCCATAGCCGCGAAACGCCACCGGCCGCAGGTACGCCCCGTTGGTGAGGCCGTTGGCCGTTACCACTTCGCAGCAGGCCGCATTGAGCACCGCCGGCGTAAAGGGGATGGTGATCCGGTAGATCTTGGCCGAATCGTACAGGCGCCGCGTGTGGTCATGCAGGCGGAAGATCACCACGCCCCGGGGAGTCGCATAGGCGCGCACACCCTCGAACACCGACGAGCCGTAGTGCAGGGCGTGGGACAGTACATGTACCGTCGCCTTTTCCCAGGGCACGAGCTTGCCGTTGAACCAGATGTGCTGCGTTGCTGCTATGGGCATGGCGGGTCCTTACTCTACCGACAATGGTTACGCGCGTTCATCCTGCAACCAGGGCATGCGCTCGCGCAGTTTCACGCCGACCTTCTCGATCTTGTGGTTCATGTCCGCCTTCATCAGCTTGTTGTATTTCTTGAGGCCGGACTTGTTCTCGGCAATCCAGCGGCGCGCGAACTGGCCGCTCTGGATCTCGCCGAGAATCTTCTTCATCTCCTTCTTGGTCGCGCGATTGACGATGCGCGGGCCACTGATGAGGTCGCCCCACTTGGCCGTGGTGCTGATGAACTTGTGCATCTTCGACAGTCCGCCTTCATGCAACAGGTCGACGATGAGCTTCAGTTCGTGCAGGCACTCGTAATAGGCCACCTCCGGCTGGTAGCCGGCCTCGACCAGGGTCTCGAAACCCTTGACCACCAGTTCGGTGGCACCGCCACACAGCACTGCCTGCTCGCCGAACAGGTCCGTCTCGGTCTCTTCCGCAAACGTGGTCATCAGCACGCCGCCACGGGTGCTGCCGATGCCATGGGCGTAGGCCAGCGCCTTGTCAAAGGCATGCTTGCTGACGTTCTGTGCCACGGCGATCAGCGCCGGCACGCCACGACCCTGCTGGTACTGGCGACGCACCAGTCCACCCGGGCCCTTGGGGGCGATCAGCACCACGTCCAGGTCCTTGCGCGGCTTGATCTGCTTGAAATGGATGTTGAAGCCATGCGCAAACAACAGCGTGGCGCCCTTGGCAAACTTGTCCTTGAGTTCGGTGTACAGGGCTTTCTGCGTGGTATCGGGCACCAGCATGGCCACCAGCGTGGCACCTGCAATCGCATCCGCCGGCGTCTTGACCTCCAAACCGTCGCGCTTGGCCTGGTTCCAGCTGTCACCCTTGCGCACCCCGACGACGACGTCGAAACCGCTATCCTTCAGGTTCAGCGCATGGGCGCGGCCCTGACTTCCATAGCCCAGAACGGCGATGCGCGCATTGCGCAGGGCCTTCTTGTCGACATCCTTCGGTCCGTATAGACGCATCACGAAACTCCTGATTTCTATTCAAAGACTGTGTAGCACTTGAGCCGAACATTATAGCGTCAAAAGTGCCGCTGGGCCGGCCCCCGCATCGCTTAGAATCTCGTTGGTGACCCCCGATCCCCTCGCAACGCTGCCGACCCAGACCACTGATGCGTTGCCACTGCATCTGGTGACCGAGCCCGCATATGCCGCCTGGATTGCCGCGCAGCCGGCCAGTTCCCAGGGTTGGCTGCAGCGCGCCGGATTTCGTCCCGAGCGGGGCAAGTGGCAGATCGTCCCGGACACCAGCGGCGCCGCCGCACTGGTCTGCGTCGGGCTGGGGCACGCCGTGCCCGCCAGTCACGACTTGTGCTGGATCGGTGCCGGGCTGGCCGATCGTTTGCCGCCAGGGGATTACCAGCTGGCATCCGCGGGCGCAAAAGACCTGTCCACCCCGTTGTTGCAAAGCCTGGCGCTGGGCTGGGGCATCGGCGGCTACCGCTTTGCGCGCTATCGGGCGGCGCCGGCGCGGCGGTCGCGGTTGCTGTGCCCTGCGGCAGTGGACCGCGCGTGGCTGGGCGCGGCCATTGCATCGCAACAGTTGGCGCGCGACCTGATCAACACGCCGGCCAACGATCTGGGACCCGAAGAGCTGGCCGGCGCCGCAGTGGATGTGGCGGCACAGCACGGCGGCGCCGTCGAAATTATCGGCGGGGCACAACTGGAACAGCAATTCCCGCTGGTTGCCATGGTGGGTCGCGGCAGCCCCCGGGCCCCACGACTGATCGACCTGCGATTTGCGCGCCCGGGTGCGCCGCGCGTCACGCTGGTGGGCAAGGGCGTGTGCTTTGACAGCGGTGGACTGGACATCAAGGCCCCCGCCGGGATGCTGCTGATGAAAAAGGACATGGGCGGGGCGGCCTGTGCGCTGGCGACCGCCGCCATGCTACGCATGCTGGACGTGAAGGTGGACCTGCGCGTGCTGATCCCGGCTGTGGAAAACAGCGTGGATGGCGCGGCGTATCGCCCCGGTGATGTCTGCCGATCCAGGAAGGGCCTGACCGTGGAAATTGGCAACACCGATGCCGAAGGGCGGCTGGTGCTGGCCGATGCGCTGACCCTGGCCGGAGAGGACCAGCCCGACCTGATCATTGACCTGGCCACGCTGACCGGCGCCGCGCGCATCGCACTGGGCGCCGAACTGCCGCCCGTGTATGGCGCGGACCTGTCGCTGGTGCAGGAGATCGCCAGGCATGGCAATGAATGCGCCGACCCGTTGTGGCCCATGCCGCTGTGGGATGGCTACGAGGACGAACTGTCCAGCCGCATCGCCGATCTCAACAACGCGCCCTCCGGCGGCATGGCCGGCTCGGTCACCGCCGCGCTGTTCCTGCGCCGATTCGTGGCCGATCCACAGCGCTGGCTGCACCTGGACATCTACGGCTGGAATCCCAAGGAGCGGCCCGGCAGGCCCGTGGGCGCCGAAGCGCAGGGTGTGCGCGCCATCGCGAGCCTGCTGCGCCAGCGCTACGGATGAGTGCGCGCCGGCCCAGTCCCCTTGCGCAGGCCCTGTACCGGCGCGAGATCCTGCCGTGGTCGCTGGGTGGTTTCGCCCTGGGATTGGTGGAGGGGGCCACCGCGGCCGTGCTGGTCAAGCGCGGCTTCACCGGACATGCGCAACCCGAAGTGCTCAACTTCGCGGTGGCCTTTGTCAGCGGCTCCCCGGCAATCGCCAACATGACCAGCTTCGCCTGGGCAAACCTGGCCCATGGGCGCGGCAAGATCCGCCTGCTGGTCACCTTGCTGGCGATTTTCGGCCTGGTGGTCGGGCTCATCGGCCTGTCGCCGCGCGCCAGCACCGGGCTGGCCGTCACCGTGCTCTCGGTGATTGCCGCGCGCATTATCTGGGCAGGAATACTGACCGTGCGCTCCAGTGTCTGGAGCAGCAACTATCCGCGGGCCGTATTGGCGCAAGTCACCGGTCGCATCGTGATCTTCACGGCCATGGGCATGGTCGTCGCGGCCGGGCTGGCCGGCATCATCCTGCAGACGCGCCCGGACCTGTCGCGATGGCTTTATGCGCTGGCCGGTGGCGCGGGGCTGGTGGCGGCGTGGCTGTACCGGCGCATGCGCGTGCGTCAGGCATTTCGCCTGCAACGCGAGGAGTTGGCCGCCAGTGCCGCATCCGAGGTGTTCAGTTTTCGCGTGATGCGCCAGATCCTGCGTTCAGACCCGGAATACCGGCGGTTCATGACTTGCCTGGCATTCTACGGGGCCGGCAACCTGATGATCGGAGCGCAACTGGTCATCCTGTACTCGGACCACCTGCACATTGCCGCGGCCATGCAGGTGGGCATCCTCACCATCGTGCCACTGTTGTGCATCCCGGTCTTTACGCCCATGTGGGCCCGCCTGTTCGACGCCGGGCACGTGATTGAATTTCGAGCACGCCAGTGCTGGGTGCTGATCGGGGCGATGACCGTGGTCATCGTCGCGGTATTTACCGGGACTGCGGCCCTGCTGTGGGTGGCGGCGGTGCTGTTTGGCATCGCCACCGCCGGGGCCAACCTGGGCTGGAACCTGGGCCACAACGATTTCGCGTCGCTGGGCAAGGTGCAACAATACATGGGCGTGAACGTAACGCTCACCGGCATGCGCGGCCTGGTGGCGCCGCCACTGGGCGTGGCGGTCTATACCGCGCTGGAGCGATTCCACGCCGGCGCCGGCCGCTTTGCACTGGTGATGCCCATCGCCATGACCTTGACCGGTGCCATCGGATTCAACCGGATGAAGTACAGCAGAACAGGAACCTGAAAGCCCCATGACACGCAAAGCCAGCATCAATCCCCGCAAGTATTCCAGCCTGGTGGTCGACGGACTGCAGAACGCTCCGGCACGCGCCATGCTGCGCGCAGTGGGCTTCACCGATGCGGACTTCACCCGGCCCCAGGTAGGCGTCGCATCCACCTGGGCCAACGTCACCCCCTGCAACATGCACATCGATCAGCTGGCGCGCGAAGCGGCGGCCGGCGTCGATGCCGCCGGCGCCAAGGCCGTGCTGTTCAATACGATCACGGTGTCAGATGGCATCGCCATGGGCTCCCCCGGCATGCGCTATTCGCTGGTATCTCGCGAAGTGATCGCCGATTCAATCGAGACGGTGGTGGGCGCGGAAGGCTTTGACGGGTTCGTGGCCATCGGCGGCTGCGACAAGAACATACCCGGTTGCGCCATGGCCATTGCACGCATGAACCGGCCGGCGGTATTCGTGTATGGCGGCACCATCCGCCCCGGGGCCGGACATACCGACGTGATCTCGGTATTTGAGGCCGTTGGTGGTCGTGCCAGCGGCCGGATCAGCGAGGCGCAGTTGCTCGATGTGGAGCGCAAGGCCATCCCAGGGCCGGGCAGTTGTGGCGGCATGTACACCGCCAACACCATGGCCTCGGCCATCGAGGCACTGGGCCTGTCCCTGCCCAACAGCTCGGCACAGGAGGCCGTGGGCCAGAACAAACACGACGATTGCCGCCGTGCCGGGGAGGCGGTGGTGGGCCTGCTCAAAGCCGGCATCACCCCGCTCGACATCCTCTCGCGCAAGGCCTTCGAGAATGCGATCACGGTGACCATTGCGCTGGCTGGTTCGACCAATGCGGTCCTGCACCTGCTGGCAATCGCCCACGAGGCCGGCGTCAAACTGTCACTGGCGGATTTCAATCGGGTGGGCAAGCGCGTGCCGGTCCTGGCCGACGTGCGCCCCAGCGGCAAGTACCTCATGTCGGAGGTCATTGCCATCGGGGGCATCCGCCCACTGATGAAGCGGTTGCTGGATGCAGGACTGCTACACGGTGAGTGCCTGACGGTGACCGGAAAGACGCTGGCCCAGAATCTGGCCGCAGTGGCGGACTATCCGCCGGGACAGGACGTGATTCGACCCTTCTCAAATCCCATCAAGAAAGAAAGTCATCTGATTGTTCTTAAAGGAAACCTTGCCCCGGAGGGTGCGGTGGCAAAACTCACCGGCCAGGAAGGCCTGGCCTTTACCGGGCCGGCGCGGGTATTCGAGGGCGAGGAGCGCGCGACGGCGGCGATCCTGGCCGGCAAGGTCAAGGCAGGGGAGGTGGTGGTGATCCGGGGCGAGGGTCCTGTGGGTGGTCCGGGGATGCGGGAAATGCTCAGTCCCACCGGGGCGATCATGGGACGCGGACTGGGTGACAAGGTGGCATTGATCACCGATGGGCGGTTCTCCGGCGGCAGCCATGGCTTCGTGGTGGGGCATCTGGCCCCGGAAGCGGCCCTCGGAGGGCCTATCGGTCTGCTGAAGTCCGGTGACATGATCACCATCGACGCTCGGCGGCGAAGCATTGCCGTGGACCTGACCGCGGCGGAACTCAAGCGCCGCGCGCGTGCCTGGCGCAAGCCACGCCCCTATACGGTGCGGGGAGTATTGGGGCGATACGCACGGGTGGTTTCCAGCGCCAGTCGTGGCGCAGTGACTTAACAGCAGTGATTTGCTGCCGGCTCTTAAGGGACTGTCTGATTGCTTTTATTGTTTGCCTGCCACAGGATTACGTACACCGCAATACTTGCGAAGGAACGCAAAGGCCGCTACCTTCCGCCGCTCACGAAATCGGGGGATCGGCCATAGCTGGCCGGCGCTAACCAGAAGTACATAGAGAGTCATGGGCGTATACACAAACCAAAGCAACTGGTTTTCCCGGCGCGGCCTGTTCCTGCTGCTGCTGGTCCTGTTTCATATCATGCTGATCTGGGGCCTCAAGAGTGGCTTTGCCTGGAAGATGATCAACGCCGTCACGCCGCCGATCGTGGCGGAGATCGTGATCGAGAAGAAGGACGACAAGATTCCGCCGCCGCCGCCGCCGCCGGATCTGAAGCCGCCGCCGGTGGAAGTGCCGCCGCCCATTGTCGATATCCAGATCACCCCGGACGCGCCGCCGACCACCGCCATCTCCAACGTGACGGATCGCCCGCAGCCGCCGCCGCCGCCCGCGCCGCCGCCGCCGCCGCAGCAGCTGCACCTGTCCAAGGCCGCCAACCAGCCCAACATCAACGACTACTATCCGTCGACCTCGCAGCGTCTGGGCGAGGAAGGCGTGGTCAAGGTCAAGATCTGCGTAGCCCCGAACGGCCATGTGGCCACAGCGGAGATCGGCGACTCGTCCGGCTTCGATCGACTGGACGAGGCCGGCGTGAAGGTGGCGAAGCTGTATCGCTTCAATCCCCTCACCGCACAGGTCTGCAGCACGCTGCCAGTGCGCTTCCAGCTGAAAAACCAGTAGTGGCAACGCAGTCCGCACTCGTGGAATTTGAAGGTTTCATTCAACAGTTCGTGTCCGCTCCGGGGCGGAAATCAGGTCAGTAATCGAGGATCAAAATGGAAAACGAAGCAACCGCCGCCGCGGCAACTGCCGCACCCAGCAATCCCTACGGCCTAGGAGCCCTTGTCTCCGGTGGTGACGCGGTGTCCTACACCGTCTTGGGTATCCTGCTCATCATGTCGCTGGTGTCCTGGTACATCATCTTCACGAAGCTTTGGGACCAGTACCGTCTGGGCAAGTCCGTCAAGGCAGTAGAGAAGAACTTCTGGTCTGCCGGCTCGGCTCGCGAAGGCGCGGACCGACTGCCCAAGGACGATGACTTCCGCGTGATCGCCGAGAGCGCCCTGCGCGCCGCTTCGCATCATGAAGGCCGTCTGGGCGACCGCATCAGCCTGCGCGACTGGCTGGGCATGGCGCTGCAGCGTTCGGTGGACAACCTCAACAGCAAGCTGTCCAACGGTCTTTCGTTCCTGGCCACGGTGGGTTCCACCGCGCCGTTCGTCGGCCTGTTCGGCACGGTCTACGGCATCCTCAAGGCGCTGCTGTCGATCGGTGTGTCCGGTCAGCCCAGCATCGACAAGGTGGCCGGTCCCGTCGGCGAGGCGCTGATCATGACCGCCATCGGTCTGGCGGTCGCGGTGCCCGCGGTGTTCGGCTACAACATCCTCCTGCGTCGCAACAATGCGATCAAGGATTCGATGCGTGAATTCACGGGCGATCTGGAATCGAACCTGATCGGTGGGCTGCGTCCGGACCTGCCGGCTACCCATCGTGCGGCGGCTCCGGCAGCCCGTAAGTAAGACGCGCACTAGCACTCAAGGGGCACGACCATGTCGATGAGCGTTCCGGGAAGTGACAGCGGCGACGATGAAGTAATCGCCGCCATCAACACCACGCCGCTGGTGGACGTGATGCTGGTGATGCTGATCATCTTCCTGATCACCATTCCAGTAATCGTGCCCACGGTGAAGGTTGACATGCCGACGCCGAAAAACATTCCGACCCAGACCAAGCCTGAGGACATTCCGGTGTCCATCGATTCGGCTGGCAGGGTGTACTGGAAGCAGGGGCTGGTGACTGATCGCGCCAAGCTGCTGGACTTGGTGGTCGCGGAGGCACGCAAGGTGCCGCAACCGGAAATCCACATCAAAGGCGATCGCAATGCCCGTTTCGAGGCGATCGGCAGGGTGATGTACATCATCCAGCAGGGCGGCATCGTCAAAGTCGGGTTCCTGACCGAACCCAAGAATGAAACTGGCGGCTGAGGCAGGACAAGAACCATGGCAATGAATGTTTCCTCTGGGGGTGCCGATGCGCCGATGTGCGACGTCAACACGACGCCGCTGATCGACGTGATGCTGGTGCTGCTGGTGATGTTGATCGTGACCCTGCCGATCATGAACCACGCCGTGAAGCTGGACATGCCGCGCCCCAACGACAATCCGCCACCCACCGTGCCGCCGGAAGTGATCAATATCGAGATTGATTCCGACGGCACCATCGTCTGGAACACCCAGACGGTTCCCGATATCAAGACGCTGGATTCGTTCTTCAGGCAGGAAGCTGCCAAGGACCCGCAGCCGGAGATCCACCTGCGGCCGGATCGGCGTGCCAGGTACGACGTCGTGGCCAATGTAATGGCCTCCGCGCAGCGGCAGAAAATGGTCAAGATGGGTTTCACGAACGTGTCGGAGTTTCGCGAATAGTCCAGCCTCTGGAGGCCGGACCGTGCAAACGGGGGCTCTTCAGCCCCCGTTTAGGTATTCTGGAACAGGCTGGGATCATGGCAAAAGAGATGCAACAGGGGTTAATCATGTCGAAGTCGCTGTTTTCCGCGCTCGCGGTGGGTGTGGTCCTTGCCGTCGGTAGCTATTCCGTTTCCACAAACGCGGCCGAGAAGCCGACGGTCAGCAAGGCGGCCCAGAAGCCCCTGAAGGCTGCACAGGACGCCATGAAGGCGCAGAAGTACGACGAGGCGATTGCCCACTCCCAGGAAGCCCTGGCGTTGCCCAACAAGACTGCGTTCGACTCGTACGTGTCGTACCAGGTGCTGGTGTTCTCGTACCTGAAGAAGGGCAATACCGCCGAAGCGGCCAAGGCCATGGAGGCCGAACTGGCCACGGGCCTGTGCACCCCTGCCGAGGAAGCCACCATCAACAAGGCGCTGGCCTCGATCGCCTATCAGCAGGGCAACTACGCCAAAGCCGCGGAGATGTACAACAAGCTGATCAAGAGCGGCACGGCGGATGCCGAGGCCTACACGATGGTCGCGCAGTCTTACTACCTGATGAAGAACTACAAGGAAGCCTGCAAGTTCCTGACCGAGTACGTCGGCGACCAGGAAAAGAAAGGCCAGATGCCCAAGGAGCAGTCGCTGCAGCTGTACGCCAACTCCTGCGAGAAGTCGGGTGACATTCCGGGGGCCACCGTAGCCCAGGAAAAGCTGGTCATGCACTACCCCAAGCCCAACTACTGGAACGGGCTGCTGTACACCGTGCTGCGCACGCCGGGACTCAACGACCGCCAGACACTCAATGTCTACCGCCTGATGCAGGACACCAAGACGCTGACCCAGCCTTCCGACTACACGGAAATGGCGCAATTGGCCATGGACGCGGGCAACCCGGGCGAGGCGCAGAAGGTGCTGGAGCAGGGGTTTGCGGCCGACGTGTTCACCGAGCAGCGGGTCAAGGAGCGCAACCAGCGCCTGCTTGAGTCGTCCAAGAAGGCCGCTGTGGCCGACCAGGCAACGCTGGCCAAGTCCGAGGTGGAGGCCAAGGCGGCCAAGACCGGCGAAGCGGACGTCGCCCTGGGCTCTGCCTACCTGAGCTACGGGCAAAACGACAAGGCGCTGGAGGCCTTCACCCGCGGCATCGGCAAGGGCGGGCTCAAGAACCCGGCGGAAGCACAGATCATGCAGGGCATTGCGCAGCTGCGCAGCGGCAACAAGGCTGAAGCGCAGAAGACCTTCAAGGGCGTGAAGTCCGATGACGCAATCTGGGCACGGATCGCCAAGCTGTGGGCACTGGACGCATCATGACCATCAAGGTTGGCGACAAGGTTCCGGCCGGCAAATTCAAGGTCCCTACCGCCGACGGGCTGCAGGACCTCACCACCGCGCAGTTGTTTGACGGGCGCAAAGTGGTGCTGTTTGCTGTGCCTGGGGCCTTTACGCCGACCTGCGATGCGCGCCACCTGCCCGGATTCGTGGAGCTGGCTGACCAGCTGCGCGCCAAGGGCGTGGACGCCATCGCCTGCCTCTCGGTCAACGACGTGTTCGTGATGAAGGCCTGGGGCAAATCCGCCGGCGTTGGCGAGAAGATCCTGATGCTGGCTGACGGCAACGGCGAGTACACGCGGGCCCTGGGTCTGACCCTCGATGCCACCGGGTTTGGCATGGGCCAGCGCTCGCAGCGCTATGCCATGGTGGTCGAGAACGGCGTGGTCAAGCAGCTGTTTGTCGAGGCGGGGGGCGACTTCAAGGTCTCCGCCGCCGACTACGTCCTCGCCCGGCTCTGAAGCTGCGCCAGCAGCGCTGGCACTGCCTCGAACAGGTCGGCCACCAGGCCGAAATCCGCCACCTCAAAGATGGGTGCGTCCGGATCCTTGTTGATCGCCACAATGGTGCGCGCATCCTTGATGCCCGTCAGGTGCTGGATGGCGCCGGAGATCCCCAGCGCGATATACAGGTCCGGAGCAATGATCTTGCCGGTCTGCCCCACCTGCAGGTCATTGGGCGCATAGCCGGAATCCACGGCCGCACGTGAGGCGCCAACGGCCGCGCCCAGTGCGTCGGCCAGCTGGTAAATGAGCTGGAATTTTTCCGCGCTGCCCAGGGCACGGCCACCGGACACCACGCAGCGCGCGGACTGCAGGTCGGGACGATCGGCCTTTGGCGTGGAGGTCTCGATGAACCTGGTGTGGGTCACCGGCGCGGGCTGCAGCTGCAGTGGCTGCACCGGCGCGCTGGCCGCCGCAGGGGCCACGGCACCGAACGAGGCCGTGCGCACCGTGGCGACAACGGGCCGCGCGTCCACTTCCACCGTCACGATGGCATTGCCGGCATAGATGGGTCGGCGAAAGCGGGTAGGGGACTCCACCGCCATCACGTCGCTGACCGCCGGCACGTCCAGCAGCGCCGCCACGCGCGGCATCAGGTCCTTGCCAAAGGTGGTGGACGGGCCAAACACGTGACTGTAGTCGCGCGCAATCGCGGCCACCGCCGGGGCCAGCACCGCCGCCAGCGGGTGCTGGAAGCCGGGCGCATCGGCCACGCATACACGCCCGACGCCCGCCAGCAGCGCCGCTTCGCGCGCGACGCCGGCGACTTCGTGGCCGAACACCGCGATGGTGATCTCGTGGTCGCCCAGGCCCTGTGCACATTGCACACAGCGGCCGGTGGCGGCGGCAAGCCTGTGGCCGTCGTGCTCGGCAATGATCAGCACGCGGTTCATCGGATCAGCTCGCGGGCTGCCAAGGCTGCCACCAGGGCCCCGACGTCCTTGACCATCACGCCCTTGCCGCGCACCGTCGGGGGTGCAAAGTGCACGGCGCGCAATTGCGGCCGCGGCGTGACGCCCAGCGTCGCCAGCTCCAGCGTATCCAGGGGTTTTTTCTTGGCCTTGATGATGTCCGGCAGCTTCACGTAACGCGGCTCGTTGAGCCGCAGGTCCACCGTGACCACCGCCGGCAGATCCACTTCAATGGTCTCAAGGCCGGCATCCACTTCGCGCGTAACCCGCGCAACGTTGTCATGCAGCTCCACGCGCGAAGCGAACGTTGCCTGCGGACGATCCCACAATCCGGCCAGCATCTGCCCGGTCTGGTTGTTGTCATCGTCGATGGCCTGCTTGCCCAGCAGCACCAGCAACGGCTGTTCGCGCTCAATCAGCTTCAGGAACGTCTTTGCTGCGTCCAGTGGCTGTAGCGGTTGCGGGCAGTTCACGAGCACGGCGCGGTCCGCACCCATTGCCAGCGCCGTGCGCAGCTGGTTCTGCACTTCCGCAGGGCCGAAGGATGCGACCACCACCTCGTCGACGTAGCCCTTTTCCTTCAGGCGCAGCGCTTCTTCCAGCGCGATCTCGTCGAAGGGGTTGATGCTCTGCTTGGCGCCCTCGGTGATGACGCCGCTGCCATCGGGCCGGACCCGGATGCGGATGTTGTAGTCCACCACGCGCTTGATGCCGACCAGGATGCGTTTCATCTTGAATTTGCGAGGTAATTCCGGGCGCGGAGTATACGCGTTTCTGGCGTGATTGCCCCGGTTGGAGCTACACTCCGGCGCATGAAGAACGAAGCCAGAATCAGGCCCGGGGACAGCGTCAAGAACGTCCGCTACGAAATCCGCGGTTCGTTGGCCCGGCGTGCGCTGGAACTCGAGCGCCAGGGGTACGAGATTACCTCGCTAAACATAGGCAATCCTGGCGCCTATGGCTTCCGCACGCCGGAGATCCTGCGCCTGGCCATGGTGCAGAACCTGCCGCAGGCCGAAGGCTACGCGCACCAGAAGGGCATCTATCCGGCGCGTGAGGCCATCCTTCTGCAGCAGCAGAATCGTGGTGCGAAAAACGCAAGTGTAGATAACATTTTCATCGGCAACGGCACGTCCGAGCTTATTGACATGTGCCTTCGCGCGCTGCTCAGTGACGGTGACGAAGTCCTGGTGCCATCCCCGGACTACCCCCTGTGGACGGCAGCCGTGACGCTCAACGGCGGTCGCGCAGTGCACTATGCGTGCCGGCCGGAAAATCAGTTCCATCCGGATGCGGACGAAGTCGAGGCGTTGATCACGCCGCGCACCCGCGCCCTGGTCATCATCAACCCCAACAACCCGACTGGCGCCGTGTATCCGCGCGCCGTGCTGGAGCGCCTGGCGCGCATCGCCGAGAAGCACCAGCTGGTGGTGCTCAGCGACGAGATCTACGACGGCATCACCTACGACCACGTGCCATTCGTGCCCATCGCCTCACTGGTGACCGAGACGCTGTGCGCCACGTTGTCCGGACTGTCCAAGGTTTACCGCGCTGCCGGCTATCGCGTCGGCTGGGTCAGCTTCTCCGGCGCGGTAAAGTGCGCCGAGGATTATCTGGCCGCGCTTGAGTTGCTGGCTTCCATGCATATGTGCAGCAACGTGCCAGCGCAGTGGGCGGTGCAAAGTGCACTGGGTGGCTACCAAAGCATCCTTGACCTCACTGCGCCAGGCGGGCGGCTGTATGAGTCGCGGCGCGCAGTCATCGACGCGGTGGCGCGCAGCAAGTACTTGCGCCTGACGCCGCCAAGTGGCGCGCTCTATGCGTTCATCGAAGTTCGCGATGACAGCATATCCAGCTTCAACGACCAGCAGTTCGCGCTTGAGTTGCTGGAAGAAAAGCACGTGCTGGTGACACCGGGTGCGGCGTTCAACGTGCCATACCGCAATCATTTCCGCACCACCATCCTGCCGGACGCGGCCACGCTGACCATGGTGTTTTCCCGGATCGAGGCACTGCTCGACTCCTGGTCAGCGACCCATGCGGCTGCGATGCCGATTGCCGCGCCGCGCCTGGTTGACGTCGCCAACCGATTCAGCAAGTAGCATCACGGCCGCCGCGCCGTGAGCGACCGCTATGTGGATGCGTCAGTGGCTGCGGCCCTGGCGTCCGGTCGCAGCGTCATCGTTCCCAGCCCGCAACGTGCGGCCGCACTAGCCCTGGCATGGGCCCGCACACAGCTGGCTGCGCAGCGGTCGGTCTGGTCCAGCCCCGATATCCTCACCTGGGACGCTTGGCTACAGCGCGAATGGCAGCACGCCGCCGCGCTGGGGCAGGTGCCAGCCGAGCTGATCTGCCTGGGTAGCGGGCAGGAACTGCTGGTATGGCAGGCGGTGCTGGATGACTTGGAACCGGGCGCGGGACTGCGGCAATTTGCACCGGAACTTATGCGCGCCGCGGCGCGCGCGACCCAGGAAGGGGTGCGGATCGGCAGCCAGACTGGCAGCGAGGAGGAGCAATTACTGGTACGCGCACTGCCACGTGTACGCGAACGCTGCAAACACGCGTCGCTGGTCGCGTTGGCACTGCAACCGCTGGAATCGCTGCAGCAGTTTGTGCATTCTGCCGCGCCGCTGTTTATCGGCCAACAACGCATGACTTGCATGCAGGCTGCCCTTGCCCTGCGTAAGTGGCCGGCAACGCAGATGCTGGCCAACCCGCCTGCGGTGAACCCCACGCCGCAGTTTGTTCGTGCGGCCAGTTTCGAGGCGGAGGTCTGCGCGGCGGCTGACTGGTGCCATGGATTGCTGGGCCAGGATGGGAGCCGGCGCCTGCTGATTGTCAGCGCGCTGTCAAAGCCGGGATTGCCGGCGCTGGGCAACTTGCTGTGGCGTGCGCTGAGCGCCGATACGGCGCAGCAGATCGCCACCGTGCGCGATCCGGCGATGCTGGCCATCGAGGGAGGCGAGTCGCTGCTGGAGCACGGCCTGATCGCCGATGCGCTGGACGCTTTGCAGCTAATGCGCGATCCCGTCGAGATGACGCACCTGGGGCGCGTCCTGCTGAGTCCGTACTTTGGCGTGGGCACAGACGGCGCGCGCGCCAGGCTGGAAATGGAACTACGGGACCGCGGCAGGGCACGCTGGGCGACGACAGACCTCAAGTCGACCCTGTACGCATTGGGCAACAAACACCCCGCAGCTGCTGCCTTGGCTGAGTGGCTGTCACAGGTTTCGCGCCTGCCCGGCGCGCGCGCGGCGCCCGCCAGCAGTTGGGCCCGGGAGTTCAGCGCCTGCCTCGCACGCTGCCGGTTCGCTGCAGCCACGCAGCTGGACTCACGCGACGCACAGCGACTTGAACGATGGAATGAATTGCTCGATGAATTGGCTTCGCTGGACTGCGTGACCCAGCCCATGAGCGCAGGGCCGGCCCTGGAGCAGCTGCGCTTGCTGGCCGCTCGCGGTCGACATCGGGCGGCCAGTGGCGATGCTGCCATCACCCTGACCGATGATCTGGGTGACCCCGTTACCGGCTATGACGGAATCTGGGTGCTGGGGCTCGCGGAAAGTCGTTGGCCGCGTCCGCCACGGCCCAATCCCTTTGTACCCCTATCCGAGCAGCGACGCTGCGACTGGCCGGAGGCCACTGTCACGCAGCGTCTGGAACAGGCACGCTGGGCGCAACAGTGCTGGGGCGCACGCACGTCGCGACTGGTGTTGAGCTATCCGGCAATGGAAGGCGACGTGCATCACCGTCCGTCGTCGCTGCTGCCAGCCCCCGCAGCCTCGTGGGCAAGTGCCAGTACCGTTTCACCGGCGTTGCGGATCGCACTGGCGCGCGCCGCCGTGGATGAGGCACTGCCACCGGTGTCGGGGGACACAGGATCACGGCTGCGCCACGGAGTGAGGCTTCTGGAGCTGCAGCAACAGTGTGCGTTTCGGGCCCAGGCCGAGCTGCGGCTAGGCGCTACGCCAACAGAAACTGTCAGCGACGGAATCGACAAGCGACTGCGCGGCACGCTGCTGCACCGCACGCTTGAGGGGTTGTGGCGGGAGGTGGCAGACCAGCAGCACCTTGCCGCCCTGAGTGAAGTACAGCGTCTCGACGTCATTGATCGCTGCTGGCAACTTGCTGTGGCCAGGAGTCCGGCCGATACGCTACCGGCGGATCCGCGCGTGTTGGAGCGCGAAGCCTCGCGGACCCGAGGAGTACTTAGCCGAGTCTTGGAGCTGGAGGCCGGGCGCGCACCATTTCGTGTCCTGGAGCGGGAGTTGACCCTGCAGGCCAGCTTCGCAGGCCGGGAGTTGAGCTTGCGTGTCGACCGGGTCGACGAGCTGCAGGACGGCCGGTGCCTGCTGATCGACTACAAGAGCGGCAGGCCGGACAAGATGCAGCTGGAAGACGTCAATATCAGGCCCATTCAGCTGGCGGCCTATGTTGCCGCAGTGCTGGCGCAGGGATCGCGTGCGGACGCCGTGGCGTTGCTGTCCGTCTCGCCGAAGGAAAAGGAACTCGGGTTCAGTGGCAGGGCCGAGGACGCGGCGCAGCTGCCGCCGAAGATCAAGCAACTGGAAGCCTGGGCACAGCACACCCGGGACTGGCGGCTGCAGGTCGAACGCCTGATCGAAGACCACGTGCACGGACTTTCCATGGTTGCGCCGCTGCCAGGGGCCTGCGACTTCTGCCACCTCGATTCGCTGTGCCGTATTACTTTTCACCCGCCCGATCCGGATGAGGAAGTGGTCGCCGATGAGTGACGCGGCCGCCCGTGACCTCTCCCAGGACCCGCAGCGGCAGGTGCTGCTGCAGGCGCCCGCCGGTTCGGGAAAGACCACCGTGCTGGTGCAGCGGTTCCTGCGAGTGCTCGCCATCGTGGACGAGCCGGAGCAGGTGCTGGCGATCACATTCACGCGCAAGGCGGCTGCGGAAATGCGTGATCGCGTGCTGCTGGCCATCGAGGATCGGCTGCCTCAAGGCCACGCGGAACCGCAGCGCTGGCAGGACTTGCGTGAACAGGTACTGGCGCACGCACGCGAGCGCAACTGGGATCTCCTTGAGTTACCGACCCGACTGCGCATCCAGACTATCGACTCGTTGAATCATGAGCTGGCGCGCGCGATGCCGCTGCTGGGCCGCTTGCAGTCTTCCCTTGATGTCGTGGACGATGCCCATGACTTGTACCTGCAGGCCGCGCGCAATACCTTGCGTGGCACCGACGCCGATCAGCAGCAGCTGCAAGACATCGACGGATTGTTGCGCCGCCTGGACAACGACTGGGATCGGGCCGAGCTGCTGCTGGCAGGTCTGCTGGCGAGCCGCGGGCGATGGTTGCCCGTGCTGCTGGATGTAGCCCCGCTGGCGCTGGCAGACCGAATCGAGGCAAGCCTGGCGCGCATCATCAACGAGACGCTGCTGCGCACCACCGCATTGCTGGGCACGGACCTGCTTGCGCGATCGGCCGCGCTGGCGCGCGCCAGCGCGCGCAACCGGCAGGACGCGGGCGACTTGCGGCCGGGCGCATGGCGCACCTGGCTGGCGCAACCCACGCAACTTGATGCACATTCCGCCAGCCTGCCTGCGTGGCAGGCCGTAGTGGACCTTGCCCTGACCGGCGAAGACACCTTGCGCAAGCTGATCGATGTCCGATCGGGCTTTCCAAAGGAGGACAAGCCCCTGAAGGCACGCTGGCAACAATGGCGGGATGACCTGCAGGATTCCCCGGACGTCCACGAGCTGCTACGCACCATCCGCAGCCTGCCGCAACCGCAGGTGGATGCCACGGAGCGTGGAGCATTGGCCCTGCTGGCACGGGTGCTGCTGCAGGCGGCCATACAGCTGAAGCTGGTATTCAGCGACAGTGGCAAGGTCGATCACAACGAGGTGGCGGCCGTTGCGCGCCAGGCGCTCACCGACATGGGCGAACCCACCGAGCTGTCGCTGCGCCAGACGCTGCGCGTGCATCACCTGCTGGTGGATGAATACCAGGACATCTCGCCGGAACAAAAGGCGTTGATCGAGGCCTTGACCGTCGGCTGGGACGCCGGTGATGCACGATCGCTGTTTCTGGTGGGCGATCCGATGCAGTCGATTTACCTGTTTCGCGACTCGGAGGTCGGCCTGTTCCTGCAGGCCAGGTCCACCGGTGTAGCGGGGATCCGACTGCAGTCGCTGCAGTTAACACGAAATTTCCGGTCGGCCATGACGATCGTGGACTGGGTGAATGTGGCGTTCCATGCCGCGTTCCCTGCAGCCGAAGACGTCCGCGCATCGGCCGTCCCCTACCTGTCCGCCGAGGCAGTGCGTGGCGAGCCTATGTTCGGCGGCGCGACAGTGACGACCTGGCCGCAGGCCAGCGACGATCCCTGGCCAGAGGCGCTGCAGATTGCCGCCGAGTGCGCGCGCCTGCTGGCGGCACAGCCACAGATGCGCTGCGCCATTCTCCTGCAGACGCGAAGCACCGCGCCCCGGATCCTGCGCGCGCTGCGCGAAGCCGGCGTCCCGGCACTGGGCGTGGACCTTGCGCCGCTGTCCGACCTGGTGGCCGTGCGCGACATCGTATCTCTGGCGCGGGCGATGCAGCATGCCGGGGACCGGACCGCGTGGCTCTCCGCATTGCGCGCGCCATTTTGCGGGTTGACCCTGCGCGACCTGCACGCGCTCTGCGCAGATGACCCGGACGCGCTGCTGGTGGACTGCATCGTGGACACCACAAAGCTGGCCCGGGTGTCGGAGGATGGCAACCGGAGGCTGGCGCGTTGCGCGCCATTGCTGCTGCAGGCCCATGCGGCACGGCGCCGCGAGCACCTGGCCACGCATGTTGAAACTCTGTGGCATCAGCTGGGCGGGCCGGCTGGTTGCCAGGACGATACCGAACTGCGCGCAGTGCGCCAGTACCTCTTGGCGCTGCGGGACCTGGAACAATCACAGCCAGCCTTCGACGCCGGGCAACTGCAAGCGCTTGCGACGAGGCTGCGCGCTGGCAGCGACAGCGCTCCCGGCGGCACGGTCGAAGTTCTGACTATTCATCATGCCAAGGGGCTGGAGTGGGACGCAGTATTCCTGCCGGGCCTGGGTCGCAGGGTTCGCAGCGACAGTCCACCCTTGTTGCGCTGGTTGCAGCTACCCGCGGTCGATGGCTCACAGGATCTGCTGATGGCGGTGCACAGCATCGGAGAACAGGTATCGTCGGACCCGCTCAGCGGCTATATCAGGCGTCTGCAGAAGCAGCGCCAGGACAATGAACGCAAGCGCTTGGCCTACGTTGCCGTCACGCGCGCGCGCGAACGGCTGTATCTCTCCGGTCATGCGCCGTGGAGCGCAAAGGAATCAATCCCCAAACCAAGGGCGGGCTCGCAGCTGGAGATTATCTGGCCGGCCGTGCAGGCAACGTTCACCGCGGTCGGTGCAGCGCCTGGCGGCCCGCCCACCGACCGTGCCAATACCGCCGCGCCCTGGTATCGCCTCGATGCCGGCTACGTCCACGCACCGCGGCGCCAGATGCCAATGGTCGAATCCCTGGTCGCGGGATTTCCGGCTTCGGTGACGCGCCCGGAATTCAGCTGGGCCGGCCCTCTGGCACGAGCCGTCGGCACACTGGTACATGCGGAGCTGGAGTTGCTTGCCCAAACAGAAGATCCGGCTGCAATTGATTTCACGGCGAGACTGCCGCTGTATCTGGCGCGACTGCGCGAACTGGGAGTGGAGGCCAGGGCGGCCAACGCCGCCGCAGGGGACATCGCCGAAAGAATGGCTGCAGTTACCCGCGACCCAAGAGCCAAATGGCTCTTGTCACCCAGGCACGCTGAGGCCCACTGTGAGCTGCGCCTCAGTGGCGTGCTCGACGGGCAACTGCGCAACATTGTCATCGACCGCAGCTTCGTGGATGAGCAGGGTCAGCGCTGGGTGATCGATTACAAGACCAGCTCACACGGCGGAGGCGACCTGGCCGGCTTTCTTGCGGCAGAGCGAGAACGCTATCGATCGCAACTGCAGCTGTACGTGCGACTGGCCAGTGGCCTCGGACCGCAGCCGGTGCGCGCGGCGCTGTTCTTCCCGTGGCTGGGGGAGCTGCTAGAAGTTTCCTGAAGCCGACAGTGAATTGCCATTGACGGTGCCGTCCACAGTCCAGCGAAGGTCCTGCGCCACGTGAACCTTGGCAGCGACCGTCATTGGCCCAGCCAGACTGTGCAGGTCCCCGACAGCGGGGACGTCGCCCTGCGGCGCCAGCTGCAGCTGGTAATCCCCGTACTGCTTGCCCTGTCCATCCAGCAGTCCGCGCACTGTAGCAATGCCTTGCAGCTGCACCAGGCGCTGCTGTCGCAGTTCGAATGCCACGTTGCGAGCCTCGAATGCACCGCGCCATCCGGCCGGCAGCACCGGCAGCAGCCGACGATCGATGGTGCCGTTGGCAGTCAATGCGCTGACCATCAGATGTGATCCGTTGCCGAGAATTACCACCCCATTGGCCTGTCCCCATTCACCCTGCACGGTGACATCCGCGGCGAGGCGTGCACGCAGCAAGGCCAGGGGATGAAGAGTCCAGTGCGCCTGCTGCACTATCAGCGGAGTGGATTTGCCGTCACTGAGTACCAGTTCATCGCAGGTGCCATGCCACACCGTGCCTGACGCGGCTTTGCATTGCGCCGTCGACGGCAGCAATGGCAGTAGCCACCTCGCCGGCAGGCGTATCAGCGTGACTGCCAGGAACGCAACCAGTCCGAGCAGGAAGGCTCGCATGACCTAAGACGCCAACCGCATCCAGGGCACACCCGGCATTCAGGGAGCCCGCAGGATGAGCGTGGCGGTCACCACGCCCGGCTCAGACCCCGCAGTAAAGGTTGCCGATTCAACCTTTACGCCATGCTGGCTTGAAAGCCGCGACAACCATGCCACCAGCAAGTTGAAGTCCGCGGCATTGAACTGCACGCGCTGCGACCCACTGCCGCTGGGCTGGCTGCCGGCCAGGGACTTGGCAAGCCCCGATTCGCGAGCCGATTGATCAATCAATACCACTAGTGATTCGGCGGTTGCGCGGGAGCTGGGGCCAGGACCGGCAGCAATGACCGATGGCAGGGCAGCGCGCATCCACACCAGGTCTGCCTGCTTCTGTTCAACTCTCTTGCCGGCAGCGCTGACACTGCGCTGCAGCGGCAGCAACACTCCGGCCACCACGACCACAGCAGCGACCACCGCACCGACCCGCAATATGCGTTGGTCCCGTTGCGAGAGCGAGTAGAACCAGCGCAGTACTTCAGCGCGCGTCACTTGGAATTGCCTCGTGCTTCCCGGCTCTGGGCTTCTATCTGGCCTTCATAACCAGCGCCGCGCGCCGCACCGGCGGTAACCTGTGCTGCATACCCACCGGCCTGCAGGGCCTTACCGAACTGCGCCAGCGTGGCGGCGTCCGGCGCGCCGAGCTTCAGCTGCGCGCCGCCGCGATGGAAATTCAGGGACTCCAGCTGTACCACCGGCACGTTTTGCCTCGCGGCGGCCACGGCGGCCAGTACGTGCATCATTTCCCCGGGCTGGTGCGCATCACCCGCGGCGCCGGATATCCTCTCTTGCATGCGCCGCCGCGCATCACCACCCGCGTGCTGGCCGGGAAACGCCGTCCCGTACAGCTGTCCGATGGATGCATCGAGGGACTGTTCGGCCTTGTGCAGTTGGCGCAACCGCCACACGTCGCCCAGCAGGTGCAGCAGCAGCAGGGCGCCAGCCAGCATGGCGACCAGCCGCCACTTCTGCCACTGGTTGGTGGCGGCGGACTTGGGACGGAAGGGGCCCTGCAACAGGTTGATGGCGGTGGACTGCGGCAACGCCCGTGCCGCCAGGGCCAGCATGCCGCCAGTGCCCAGCTGCACCTTCAGCGATGCCACGCGATCGCGCAGCGCCTCGATCGCTGGTGAATGCTTTTGCCACTCCGCCGCGCCGGAATAGATGGCAAGGTGCACTGCCGACATATCCGTGGCAGGAGCCAGGAACATTTCTAGCGCCAGCAATGGATCGGCTGCCGGCAGCACGGCCGTGCGCGCGGTATCACTGCGCAGCACCAGCTGCTCGTCCACCAGCACCAAGGTGACCTGGCCGGGAAATGCCGGCACCAGTTCGCTGTCGGCGAATGCCGCCTGCGGTGCAAGCCCTAGCGCATGGGCCTGGTCCAGCCATCGCTGCAGCAGCGCTCGCCCTACCACGGCAACGGTGGTGCTGCCGGTCGCGGGATCGCGCTGGCCCAGGGCGAAATGCAGAAGTTCGATGTCCTGCGCAACCTGGTCTTCGAGCGCAAAGGGCACCAGCGGCAGCAGCTTGGTTTCATTACCCGCCGGCAGCGCTGCCGACAGCAGGGCAACGTCGGCACCCGGTAGCAGCAACGCCACGCTGCGTCCCGATGCCGCCGCCAGCAGTGGTGCGCCCGTGGATTCGGCAGGCGCCGCCAGCAACTGGCCGGCCGCGTCCACGACGGCCCAGGACCAGGAGGCCTCCGGCTCGCGCGCAACCCGCATCAGTAACCATTCCGTCATGCCATGCTCATGTTGTGATGATGCATTAATCAGTACCGAAGGTGCGGATAACGGGCCGCGCCTTTCCCGCTTCGCGATACATCAGACTGTACAAGGCGAACTGGGCAGTTCCAATACGCACCCAGGTGCGCAAGCGGAAATAGTTGCTCTTTTCCCCGGCGAGCGCCTTCATTGCTTGATCCCCGCGGGTCAACGTATCGAGTGTCGGAAAACAACTTTTCTCGCGATTGGTCGCCAGATCCTCGGGTCGCATTTGGCTGTACTCGATGTTATTAGTGTCGTTGGCGCTGACTGCAAACAATGCATCAAGCACCGGGCCATCCGCGGTGCACACATTGATCGTGTTGGCAGTGGGCGGCAGCGCCGTAATGAAGGGCGCCAGACGCAGATACAGGTCACGGTTAAAGCCCGGCATCTGCTGCAACTCCGAAATGCTGGTTATCAGGAGGTTGCCCGTACGATGTGGCGGGACCTGGGAGGCGTACAGGCTGTCTTCGCCACCTTCAGATTCCGGCTGCGTGTTGGGGTCCATCCAGTCGATGAGCAGGGAGGTCCAGCGTGGCTCCATCTGCAGCAATTTCAGCAACTGGTTGAAGACCTTCACCGCGGACTCATTGGGCGTACCGTCCTTGTTGAGCAGGGTGTTGACGTTGAATTTCCCCTGTTCATCGCTAAGCTGGGCCTCAAGCGAGATTTCCGGCGCGACCTCTACCGGGCCATAGTGCATCGCCCAATCTTCCGACGGGGCATCCTGAGTTGGGTCATCCTGCTGCAGCGCATACGCGGCCAGTGCCTCGGCACCCTGCGCCAGCTGCAGGCCTTGCTCCATGCTGAAACTGGCGGCGCTGCGGCGCGCGGTCATGGCGCTGTCGAAGAACAGCGTGGCGGCTATGACGGTGGCCAGCGCCACCACGATCATGGCGCTGATTAACGCCACGCCGTTTTGGTGGACGTTGCGTTTGGGCAGCGCACTCAACCGGGCACCTCGATGATCCGCCTGATGACGCCCCAGTCCACCAGTTCAAGGGTCACCTCCACGGCTATGGGCCGCCAGCGTTGCTCGCGCTCGATGCGCGTGGCTCCGAGGCTGGGCGGTGGCCAGGACTCCTGCCAGTTGCGCCCATCGCTGTAGAAGCGGAGCTTGAAACTCTTGACCCCGGTGAGCAGCTCGCGCTTGATGGGTTCAGGATCAAGCGTGGCGTCCAGTACCAGCCAGTGCTCGCGCAGCAACTTCCCGTCGTCCAGCCGATAGCGCACCCGCTGCAGGGTCGAGCGTTCCGCGCCCTGCGGGTTCATCCAGCCGCCGCGCGTCAACGACACCTGCGTGTTGTCGGTGCCGCTGGTTACCAACGCCGGCTGGTAACCCTCGCCCAGTGGCTCGCGGACGGGGCGGGGCGCCAGTTGCGAGAAATCCTGAACCAGGCTGCGGACCGCGAATTGCACGGCACGTAGGCGTGCGGAGTTCTGCTGCAACCGTTCCCGGTTGCCAATGGCCTGCTGGATGGCGCCATAGGCCATGGTGAACAGGATGGCCGTGATCATCACGGCGATCACTATCTCGATGAGCGTGAATCCGCGTTGCTGGCGCATCAGTGCTGCTTTTCCGACGTACCCGGCGACTTCTGGTTAGTGCCACCGGATGCGCTGTCCGGCGCGGAATCCAGCGACCAGTCCGGAATCAAGCCGCTGGCCTTGGCAACGGCCAGCCCCACAAATCCCACGGCAGTGCCCAACGCCGGGGCGTCGGCACCGGCCGTGCGCGACACCGAAACGTCGATTCGCCGCATCCCCGCGATGCCCGGATCC
Source organism: uncultured Pseudomonadota bacterium (assembly GCA_963726085.1). Taxonomy (GTDB): domain Bacteria; phylum Pseudomonadota; class Gammaproteobacteria; order Steroidobacterales; family Steroidobacteraceae; genus ZC4RG30. Next base: position 294,976 of record CAVSAR010000001.1, read on the forward strand.
GTGACCTCCTGTCGCCAGTACCAAGTCCCGCCGGCAAACTGCACGTCACCGCTGCTCTTGCCGTCGTCGCCAGCTTCAATTCCCAGCCGCACCTCGGTGACATGATTTAGTGCCACCCACTGCGCGAAGGACTTGTCGCGCAGGTGCTCGAGATTGTCGGCCGACGAGGTCAGCGTGGTCAGCAGGGCGCCGATGCCCAGCGCCACGATGAACAAGGCCACCACCACTTCGATCAGGGTGAATGCGCGCTGCCGCAAGGCGCGTGCGGGTATCACGCGGGTGCCGGCGCCAGCGCCGTGGCCTTGATGCGATCACCCTGGGGGTCGGGAGCAAATTGCACCCCCGGACCGCCGCCGTCGCGGCGCAGCGTCCATTTGAACTGGCTCATCTCGCCGCTGGAGAACAGCATGATTTGCGGGACCCGCGCGTCATTGGCGACCCCTAAGGCCTTCTCGGGTGGCAGGACTACCGTACGTCCTTCGACATCCAGCGAAACATCAATGCCTGCCGGCAGCTGCCGCGGCCGCAATTGCGGATCGCCGGGCAGGGCTTCCCACTGCGCGCTGCGCGGTTCATACACCAGGAATTCATAGCCACCGATGTAGCAGCGGATTCCGTATTCACGATTCTGCAGGGCAGCCTGGTCGCGCAGGTAATCAGTGAGCGCCAGCAGACGGTCACGCTCGTGATCCAGTTCGCGGTCATCGCCCGATACCCGCATCGACAACACCGTGCCGACCACCATGATGCCGATGATCAGCACCACGACGAGTATCTCGATCAGCGTGAATCCCGCGGCCGATCGGATGTTATTGGCCGAGATTCCAGTTCCCGATGTCGGCATTGGCCTTCTCGCCGCCCGCCTGGCCGTCGGCGCCCAGCGTGTAGATATCGATCTCGCCGTGGGTGCCTGGATTTTCGTAGAGGTAGTCCCGACCCCAGGGGTCCTTGCTCAGACGCTTGATGTAGCCGCCTTCCTTCCAGTTGCGGATTTCCGGATCCGCAGGTTTTTCTACCAGTGCCCGTAGACCCTGTTCCGTGGTCGGATAGCGGAAGTTGTCGAGCTTGAACAGCGTTAGGGCGGTTTCCATGGCCTGGATGTCCTGCCTGGCCTTGGCGATGCGCGCATCGTCAGTGCGACCCGACAGGGTCTGGGTGACGACCGCGGCCAGCAACCCGATAATCACCACCACCACGATGATCTCGATGAGCGTGAAGCCACTCTGGGCGGCGCGTGTCCGGCGAGTCATAGTGTCACCTTGGGAAACCTGCACGAAACTGGGCCGGATCATAGCAAATGCAACCAAGCGTTCCCGTGAACCATGACACGCCAGCATTGAGGCTACTGCGGTCGCTTAACGGCGACGGGCGCCTGGGCGTGGCGTTGCTGCTGGCGGTCTGCCTGCTACTGCTGCCGCTGCTGGGCGGCGAGCCATTGCGGCTGGCCTGGCGCTACCAGCGCGACGCGGTCGATGCCGGCGAAGTCTGGCGCCTGGTGACCGCCCACTTGGTGCACCTTGACGCCACGCATGCACTGCTCAATGCCCTGGGGTTGGTGCTGCTTTGGGGGTTATTTGCGAGGGTGTGGAGTCCCCGCCAATGGCTGTTCGCGGTGCTGCTCTCGCTAATCGCAATCGACGCCGGGTTCTGGTTCCTGTCGCCGCGGCTTCAGTGGTACGTCGGCGCATCAGGATTGCTGCATGGCATCTTTGCCTGCGGCTGCATCGCCATGCTGCGCCAGCGCGACTGGATCGGCGCCGTGGCTACAGCGGTGTTCATTGCCAAGCTCGCGTGGGAACAGCGCGTTGGCCCCATGCCGTTTGAAGAGAGTGGGACCGTGGTCACCGTCGCCCATCTATACGGTGCGGCCGGAGGATTCATGGCCGGCCTGTGGATGGCGGTTATACTTCGTCGATGAAGAACGTGTTCGTATTTCCGGGCCAGGGCTCGCAGTCGATAGGCATGATGGCGGAGCTGGCCACCAGTAACCGGGTGATCACCGACACTTTCGCCGAAGCGTCCGAGGCGCTGGGCTATGACCTGTGGCAGCTGGTGCAGACCGGTCCGGCAGAACTGCTCAATGAAACAGTGCGCACCCAGCCCATCATGCTGGTGGCAGGCGTGGCAACGTGGCGCTACTGGAAGCGCGCGGGAGGCCGGGACCCGGACGTGGTCTGCGGGCATAGCCTGGGTGAATACACCGCCCTGGCCGCCGCCGACGCGATCGCGCTGCCTGCAGTGGTAAGGCTGGTGCATACACGCGCACAGCTGATGCAGCAGGCCGTGCCGGCGGGTGAGGGCGCGATCGCCGCGGTACTGGGCCTGGACGACGAAGCCATCGTCGCGGCCTGCAGCGAAGCCGCTGAGGGCGAGGTGGTGGACCTGGTCAATTTCAATTCCCCCGGGCAGGTGGTGATCGCCGGCCATATCGCGGCCGTGAATCGCGCACTGGCCGGATGCAAGGCACGAGGCGCCAAACGCGCGGTGCTGCTGCCCATGAGCGTGCCAGCGCACAGTTCGCTGATGCGGCCTGCGGCCGAAAAATTTGCCGAGCAGCTCAAGGGCATACGGTTTCGATCACCAAGGATTCCTTTCTGGAGCCCGGTGGACTGCGCGCCCCACAATGAACCCGATGACATCCACGCGCTGCTGATTCGGCAGCTGGACAGCGCGGTACGGTGGGCAGACCTGGTGCGCGCGCTGAGCAGGGCCGGTGCCTCCACGTTCGTGGAGTGCGGACCCGGCAAGGTGCTCACCGCACTGGGACGACGCATCGACAAACAGCTGCAGTGCCTGGCGCTGCAGGACCCCGACTCGGTCCAGGCAGCGCAGACCTCACTGCAGCCCAATACCCCGGAGGCCGCGTGACCACGGACCACACTCTTGCCGGATCCATGCTGGCCGGGCAAACCGCGCTCGTGACCGGAGCCTCGCGCGGCATCGGGCACGCCATCGCACTGCGCCTGGCGCGAGCCGGCGCCAAGGTGGTCGGCACGGCTACCACCGCAGAAGGCGCGGCCAAGATCAGCGCGGCGCTGGCGGCCAGCGGTGGCCGCGGTGAGGTGCTCAACGTCACCCAGCCGGATTCACTTGCGGGGCTGATGGCCGCCCTCGACGCAAGCGGTGACATGCCCACCATCCTGGTCAACAACGCCGCGATCACCCGCGATACCTTGGCCCTGCGCATGAAGGACGAGGACTGGAACCAGGTGCTCGACACGAACCTGTCGGCAAACTTCCGCGTCTCCAAGGCCTGCCTCAAGCGCATGATGAAGCAACGCCACGGGCGCATCATCAGCATTACCTCGGTGGTGGGACTGATGGGCAATGCCGGCCAGGCCAACTACGCTGCCGCCAAGGCGGGCGTGATCGGACTGACGAAGTCCCTGGCCAGGGAGCTGGCCGCACGCAATATCACGGTCAATGCCGTGGCACCGGGCTTCATCGATACCGACATGACCCGTGACCTGCCCGAAGAGCAAAAAGCTGCGCTGCTGCAGCAGATCCCGGCCGGGCGCTTGGGCAGCCCGGATGACGTCGCAGCGGCCGTGCTGTACCTGGCATCGCCCGATGCGGCCTATGTCACCGGTCAGACGCTGAGCGTAAACGGGGGCATGCTGATGCCCTGAACGGGCGGGCGCAGAACCCCTAAAAGGGGGGCTTCTCACTAAATATTCTTTTGAAACAAGACCTTATAGGTAACCAGAATCCGGTATTTCTATGGTCAAGTGCGAAGCGTTCCCCTACAATACGCGCCCCATACGGGCCGGAAAGGGCTCGTACGCCCGTACATAATCAGAGGATTACACCAAGATGAGCAGCGTCGAAAGCCAAGTCAAAGCCATCGTTGCCGAGCAGCTGGGCGTCAAGGCCGAGCAGGTGACGAACGAGGCGTCCTTCGTCGACGATCTCGGCGCTGACTCGCTGGATACCGTTGAGCTGGTGATGGCCCTCGAAGAAGAATTCGAGATCGAGATTCCGGATGAAGAAGCCGAGAAGATCACTACCGTCCAGCAGGCGATCACCTACATCAACGATCGCCGCGCCAAGGCCTGATCGCGCGTTTTGAGCAAGCGTCGTGTAGTCATCACGGGCATGGGTCTCATCTCTCCGGTGGGCAGCACCGTGGAGATGGCCTGGGCCAACGTGCTGGCCGGCAAGAGTGGCATCGGGCCCATCACCCGCTTCGATGTCAGCGCCTTTCCCTGTCGTTTCGGTGGTGCTGTGCAAGGCTTCGACCTTGAGCAGTACCTGCCGGCCAAGGAAGCCCGGCGCATGGACGAGTTCATGCACTACGGCATCGCCGCCGGCGTGCAGGCCATGGCCGACTCGGGCCTGGATCTGGAAAAAACCGACCTTGACCGTGCCGGCGTCATCACCGGGTCGGGCATCGGCGGCCTGCAAACCATCGAAGACCAGCACAACGACTTCATGGCGGCCCAGAATCCGCGCAAGATTTCCCCGTTCTTCGTGCCGTCCACCATCATCAACATGATTTCCGGCCACCTGTCGATCCGGTTTGGATTGCGCGGCCCGAACCTTGGCGTCGTGACCGCCTGCACCACCTCCACGCATGCATTGGGTGTCGCGATGCGCACCATCCAATATGGCGATGCGGATATCGTGCTGGCGGGCGGATCCGAGATGGCCACGACGCGCATGGGACTGGGCGGCTTTGGCCAGGCCAAGGCACTCTCGACCCGCAACGATGCGCCGCAGGAAGCAAGCCGCCCCTGGGACAAGGACCGCGACGGCTTCGTACTCAGCGATGGCGGTGGCGCCATGGTGCTGGAGGATCTGGACCACGCGCGCGCCCGTGGCGCGCGTATTTACGCCGAGCTGGCCGGGTTTGGCATGAGCGGCGATGCCCACCACATCACGGCGCCGCCCGAAGACGGCAATGGCGCGCGCCGCGCAATGCAAAGTGCGCTGCGTGACGCCGCGTTGAATCCCGGCGATGTCCAGTACGTGAATGCGCATGCCACTTCCACCAACCTCGGCGACCTGGCCGAAACCCGGGCAATCAAGGGCGCCTTCGGGGACGCCGCGTACAAGCTGGCGGTGAGCTCGACCAAATCCGTCACTGGCCACCTGCTGGGCGCGGCAGGGGTGCTGGAGGCGATTTTGTGCACGCTGGCCATTCGCGACCAGGTGGCGCCGGGCACCATGAACCTGCACACCCCCGATGAGGGCTGCGACCTGGACTATGTGCCGCTGACATCGCGTCGCATGCGCATTGAAGCGGCACTGTCGAACTCCTTTGGCTTTGGCGGCACCAATGGCACGTTGGCGCTGCGCCGTTTCACGGGCTGATTCGGACGACCGGGCGCCATGAGCGCGCCGCAGGCACATTTTGAGCCCGTGGCGCTGGCGCCGCATGCGCTGCTGGCGCTGGCCAGCCGCTGGCCAGACCGCTATCCGGTACTGCTCGACAGCGCCGCGCAGGGCGCACTTTCCAGCTTCTCCATGCTCGCGGCGCTGCCACGCGCCACGCTTGCCATCGATGCTGCCGGGCAGCTGCATGGGTTTGGCAGGGTCGCCACACCGGGCGGGTTTCTGGCCACCCTCGAGCAACTGTGGCGAGAGGCCGCAAAAAGTGCCGCGGCACGTCCCGAGCATCTGCCCTTTGCCGGCGGCTGGATCGTCTACCTGGGCTACGAAATGGCGCGGGAAATCGAGCCCTCGTTGCGACCCTGGTGGCCGGCGTCCAGCCTGACCGACGCCCGTCCGGTGGCCACTGCCATGCGCATTCCCGCGGCACTGATCCACGGGGAGGGCGGCGCATTCCTGGTGAGTGAACCCTCCGTATCGGCGCAAGAGCGTTCGCAGATCCTGGAAGACCTGCGCCAGGTCGGCAGTGGCGCGGTAGCGGCAATTGAGCCGCAGCCCATTGAGCTGGTCGAAGAGCCGCCCGAGGCCTATCTCACGCGCGTGCGCCGCGCGCAGGAGTACATTCGCGCGGGTGACATCTACCAGGCCAACCTGTCGCGCTCCTGGCGCGCCACATTGCCTGCAGCCTATTCACTGCCGGCGCTGTATCGCCGGCTGCGCACCACCAACCCCGCGCCGTTTGCGGCGCTGGCGCAGTTTGGAGATTTCAGGATCCTGTCATCCTCGCCGGAGCGACTCCTGCAGATTCGCGGTCGACACGTATCCACCAGGCCCATCGCGGGCACGCATCCACGCGGCAGCACCGAAACGGATGACCGTGCGTTGGCGGCCGCCCTGATAGCGCACCCCAAGGAGCGGGCCGAGCACGTGATGCTAATTGACCTGGCGCGCAACGACCTGGGGCGCGTGTGCGTCGGCGGCAGCGTGCGGGTTGATGAATACATGGCCCTGGAAACCTATGCCCATGTGCATCACATCGTTTCCAATGTGACCGGCGAGCTGCGCCCCGAGGTCACGTCCATCGAGGCGCTGCGCGCGGTGTTCCCGGGGGGAACCATCACCGGCGTGCCCAAGGTGCGTTGCATGCAGATCATTGCCGAGCTGGAAGCGGCGCCACGCGGACCCTATACGGGCAGTCTTGGATATCTCAACCACGATGGCTCGGGTGACTTCAATATCCTGATTCGCACGATTTCCGTGCTGGGAAACCAGCTGGAGTTGCGCGCGGGTGCGGGCATCGTGGCCGATTCGCGACCCGAGCGGGAGCTGGAAGAGTCCCGGGCAAAGGCCCGTGGCATGGTGTTGGCCGTGACCCCATGAGCAACCCGCTTGCCGTATTCGTCGATGGGGTGCCGTGCGACCAGGACTGGCCACTGGATCGCGGGCTGCACTATGGCGACGGCCTGTTCGAGACTGTGATTGCGCGTAACGGGCGGATTCGATTCGAGGCATTGCATCAGCAGCGCCTGGCCTCAGGCTGCCAGCGCTTGGGCATGCCGATGCCCCGGGGACTGTGGGAACAGGCCCGTGCACTCGCACACCAGTTCGGCCATGCATTGCTGAAGCTGATACTCACGCGCGGATCTGCGATGCAACGCGGGTATGGCGTCAGCGGCCAGGAGCAAGGCCGCCCGGTGCTGTTGGTGTATCCGGCCCCAGACCCGGTGGACCCGGCCGAGGTCAGCGTGGATTTGCTGCAGGCACGGTTGGGAGAAAACCCCTTGCTGGCCGGGATCAAGCACTGTAATCGCCTCGAGCAGGTGCTGGCGCGGATGCAACTGCAGCCTGGCGCCTTCGAGGGCCTGATGGTCAGTAGCTCGGGTCGGTTGATATCGGGCACCATGAGCAATGTGTTCCTCGACACGGAAGCGGGACTGGTGACGCCGGCACTGAACCTGTGCGGCGTTGCCGGTGTGCTGCGCGCGGTGGTGCTGCGCGAGGCGGCTGCTATGGGGACCGCCGTGCGGGTCGCGGACCTGCCGCTGGCGGTGCTGCAGGACTGCCGCGGGCTATTTCTTACCAACGTGCGCCTGGGAGTCCTGCCGGTCACCCGGCTCGACGGTCGCGCCCTGGCACTCAGTGATCATGTGCGGGCACTGGCCCACAGGGTGGCAGCACTTGAGAGTTGAGCTGTGAAAACCAGGCACGGCATCGTATTGACCCTCGGCTTGCTGCTGGCCGCAGCGCTGCTGGCGCTGTTGCTGGCATGGTTGGCCATGCAACGGGCCGCCAACCAGCCCGGACCGGCCGTGTCCGTGCAGGAGTTCGAGGTGGCCAAGGGCGCGTCCCTGCGCTCGATACTGCGATCCCTGGAACAAAAGCAGCTGATTGGCAGCGCCCGCAACCTGGAGGTGTACCTGCGCTGTTGCCAGCGTGGCACCGACCTCGGGCGCGAGGAGATTCAGGCCGGTCGCTATCGCATCGCGCCCGGGCAGACCCCGTTGGCGATCCTGCGCCAGCTGGAGGAGGGTCATGTGGTGCTGGAGCAGGTGACCATCATCGAGGGCTGGACATTTGCGCAGATGCGGGCCGAGCTGCAGCACAATCACGCCATCCAGACAACGCTGGGCGCGCGCAGCGACGCCGAGATCATGCAGGCGCTACAACAGCCGGGACTGCCCGCCGAGGGCCAGTTCGCCCCCGACACCTACTCATTTGCGCCAGGCACCACCGACCTGCAGCTGCTGCGCATGTCGTTCGAGGCACAGCGCCATTTGCTGGAGGACGCCTGGAACTCCCGGCAGCCCGGACTGCCCCTGGCCACGCCGGACGAGGCACTGGTACTGGCGTCAATTGTCGAAAAGGAGACCGGGCTGGCCAGCGAGCGCGCCCGCGTTGCCGGTGTGTTCGTCAATCGCCTGCGCAAGGGCATGCGCCTGCAGTCCGATCCGACCGTGATCTACGGTATCCGTGACCACTACGACGGCAACATCCGCAAGAGTGACCTGACCACGGACACCCCCTACAACACCTACACGCGTGCCGGCCTGCCGCCATCGCCCATTGCCTTGCCCGGCCGCGAATCGATCGTGGCGACCCTGCACCCGGAAAAAACCGATGCGTTGTTCTTCGTGGCCACCGGCGACGGCAGCGGCGGCCACTATTTTTCAGCCACCGTCGGCGAACACAATCAGGCCGTGCAGCGCTACCTGGATCGCCTGCGGCGCAACGTGCCGGCTGCCGACGCACCGGCAGACCCGGCCGCGGCACGACCATGAGCCGCGGCCGCTTTATCACCATTGAAGGCATCGAGGGCGCCGGCAAGTCCAGCCTGCTGCGCGCACTGGCGGCAGCCTTGGCAGCGCAGGGCAGTGCCCAGGTCCCTGTCAGGGCCGTGTGCACCACCCGCGAACCCGGCGGCACGCCCCTGGCCGAGGACATCCGCGGCCTGGTACTGGCCCGACGCACGGCCGGCATGCCACCAGTGACCGAATTGCTCCTGATGTTCGCGGCCCGCTCGGCGCACGTCACCCAGTTGATCGAGCCGGCACTGGCGCGCGGCGACTGGGTGTTGTGCGACCGGTTCACCGATGCCACTCACGCCTACCAGGGCGCGGGCCGGGGCATCGACAGCGACACCATCGAAAACCTGGCGCGCATGGCACACCCGGGCCTGGCCCCCGACCTGACGCTGCTGCTGGACCTGCCGCCTGAGGTCGGCCTGCAACGGGCGCGCGGGCGCGGCGATGCCGGAGACCGGTTCGAGGACGAGGAACTGGGATTCTTCACGCGCGTGCGGGCGCGCTATCTGGAACTGGCGGCCCGTGACCAGCGGCGCATTCAAGTGCTCGACGCCATGCAGCCTCCGGCGGTGCTTCTGGAGCAGTCACTGGCGCGGGTGCATGGCCTGTGAGCGCTTCGGTGAGTGACTCGCTGCCGCCATGGCTGGATGTCGCGGCGCGCCAGCTGCAGCTGGCGCACACCAACGGGCGCATGCCACATGCCTTGCTGCTGCATGAGGCCCCTGGCGCAGGCGGCGGATTGTTCGCGACCTGGGCCGCGCAGCTGTTGCTGTGCACGGGCCCGACCCCTGCCTGTGGCCAATGCCGCAGCTGTCAGCGGGTCGCGCGCAATGAACATCCGGACTTCCGGATGCTTGTCCCGGATCCGGAACTGAAGCTGGGCCAGATTTCTGTCGACCAGGTGCGCGAGCTGGGCACGCAGCTGGTGCTGTCCAGCCACGAGGGAAAGGGTACCTGTGTCCTGATTTCCCCCGCGCATGCGCTCGAACCGGTTTGCCGCCAACGCGCTGCTCAAGACCCTCGAAGAGCCCAGACCTGGCGTCCTGCTGATACTGCTGACTTCCGCACCCAGCCTGCTGCCGGCCACGCTGCGCAGCCGCTGCCTGCGCCTGCGGCTGCCGGCCCCAAGGCGCGAAGCGGCACTGGCCTGGCTCGAGGCGCAGCGTCCCGCCGGGCGCGAGGCGTGGTCGGCGGCCCTGGATGTGGTGGGCATCGCGCCGCTGGAGGCGCTGGGATCGGACCTCAAACAGCTCCAGGAGATTCGCAGCGACGTGCTGGCCGTACTGCAGGAGGCCCGGCAGGGGCGGGTGGACGTGGTGCGTGTGGCCGCCCGCTGGGCCCAGGACGGGCTGGCGCTGCGGCTGCGCTGCATTGAGAACTGCCTCACAGGGTGGGTCCTGCACGAACCTGGGATGCGCCCTGAGGCGCCTGAACTGCGTGCTGGCGCGCAGTTGCAAAGCGAGGGTTTGGACATAAATATACGCAGCGCCTTGGGGCTGGTAGCCGGCGTGCGCGAGCTGCAACGGCAACTCGGCACTTCCCTCAGCAAGCCCTTGGCGCTGGAACGCTTTATCTGGCAGCTGAATTCAGGATGATCATGTCGCCCCGAGACGCCACTTCAAGATCCGGAATCAACAAGCCAGGATTGCTGACGCTCACCATCAAGGACAAGAGCGCGCTGTACATGGCCTTCATGCCCTTTGTGCGCAACGGCGGGCTGTTCATCCCCACCAACAGCAACTACCGGCTGGGCGATGAAGTGTTCATGCTCCTGAACCTCATGGGCGAAGACGAGAAGCTCCCCGTCGCCGGACGCGTCATCTGGGTCACGCCGCGTGGCGCGCAGGGCAAGCGCACGGCGGGCATTGGCGTGCAGTTCAGCGACCAGGATCGGGGGCAGACCCAGAAGCGCATCGAGACCTACCTGGCCGGAGCCCTCTCCGGCGAGAAGTCGACCCACACGATGTAGGGACCTGGGCCCACGGCCCGGGCCGGTCAGGTCACCAGCGCGCGCCGCAGTCCACGCTCCAGGGACGACAAGCCGCCCTTGAGCACGTAGGCATTGAAGCCTTTTTCCACCAGGATGAAGGCGGCAGCCGAGCTGCGCCGCCCGGTGTCGCAATAGATGACGTAGCGCTTTTCCTTGTCCAGCGCGGACAGCTTCAGGCGGATGAAGTACAAAGGCACGTTCAGCGCGCCCTCGACTGCCAGATTCTGGTATTCGGACGGCAGCCGCACGTCCAGCCACACGCCGCCCTTGGCAACGATGTCCTCGGCCTTCTCCGTGTCCACCCACTGCAGCAACGGCTCGTTCATCAGTTCGCGGAAGTCGTTCTTCTTCAGGCGCATCAGCACGCCTTCGGTCAGCATGGTGACCGTCGCGTTGCGCTTGGATTCCGAAATCAGCGCCTCTTCACCAAAGGTGTCGCCGACCCCCAGTTCCGCCAGCTTGATGCCGGCCTTGTTCAACGGTGTCTCGCGCGTCACCACGCAACGTCCACTGACGATTGCATAGAAGAAGTCACCCTCGGCGCCCTGGCGAATCACGATATCGCCGGCACGCTGCGGAATACGCTCCATGCGCATGAAGATCGCCTGGATGTTGGCCGGGGGGATGCGCTGCATGGCCCGGCTCTGCAGCAGCGTGGTCATCCAGTCATCGCCCTCGGCGTTCTGGAACTGCGCCTGCAGTTCCGTGACCTCATAGGTACCGGTCTGGTCCCAGGTAATCATGACGTCCAGCAGTTCGCTGTCGATCGACAGGTATTCGACGTGGTCCATGGCGCGCGCGGTGATCTTGCGCGGCACCTTTGGCACCAGCGGATTTCGCGCCTCGGGAGTGCCGCCCCTGATCACGCCGATGGTGCGATTGTCCTCGCGCAATTCGACGGTGCCGGACACGATCCACACGGTGCGCTTGTCCGTGTCGCCTTCCTTGAATAGCAGGCGGCCAGCTTCCAACTCGCGCACGTGGACCTTGCGCGCCAATGCCGCCTGGTTTTCCTTCTTGAGGCCATCCAGGGGCGCAAACTGGCGCAGCAGGGGTACGTCTACCGGTCGGCCTTCACTCATGCGCTTATTGTTGGATGGGCTGCAATCATTGGTCAGGGGATGTTAGCACGCCCCCCTACAGCAGCCCCCACCCCGGGTCCGGCGTGAAGCGTGACCCATGTTGCAATACCAGCTGATCGAGCCGCGCCCGCAGCTTCTGCGGGCCAGCCTCGCGAGCCCAGTGCAGCGGTCCACCGCGAAACGGCGCAAAGCCTGCGCCGAAGATCACGCCTGCGTCGACCAGGTCCGCATCGGCAACGATTCTCTCGCGCAAGCAGGCAACGCTTTCATTGACCAGTGTCAGCATCAGCCGATCGGTCAACTCCGTGTCTACCATCGACTCATCCACCGGCAACTTAACTGCCTTGCCGTCCACCCACTTGTAGAATCCCGAACCGCTTTTGCGTCCCAATCGCTTTGCCGCCACCAGCACTTCAATCCGCCGCAGCGGCATGGCAGGCGCGCGACCGATTGCCGCTCCGATGATTTCCCCCACGCTCTTGCACACGTCCAGGCCCACAACGTCGGCCAGCTCGATGGGACCCATGGGCATGCCGAATCGCATGGCCGCCGCATCGACGACTTCCGGGAGGACGCCTTCCTCGACGGCTGTCATCCCTTCCTGCATGTAGGGAATCAGGACCCGATTGACCAGAAAGCCCGGAGCGCTGCGACAGGGCAACGGCAGCTTGTCGAGCCGGCGCACGAACCCTGCCGCCAGTGCCACCGCTTCGGGGCGCGTGGTGCCGGTGGAGATCACCTCAACCAGCGGCATCTGCGCCACGGGATTGAAAAAATGCAAGCCGACGAAGCCGCCCGGATCGGGCAACTGCGCGGCCAGCGCCTCCAGCACCAGGCTGGACGTGTTGGTCGCCAGCAGTGCGCCGGCCTTCATCCGTGGCGCGGTGTTGGCATACAGGCCGCGCTTGGCCTCGGCGTTCTCAAAAATCGCCTCGATCACGATGTCGGCTGCGGGGATGTGGTCGCCGTTGACGTCGGCCACCAGTCGGGCCGCGGCCTGGGTGCGTGCCGCCGAATCGTGCAGCTTGCGGGCAAACATCGCCGTGGCCCGCTGCAACGCCGGCGTGACCTGTTCCAGCGCGCGGTCCTGCAGGCTGACGTTGAAGCCCTGGGCTGCGCACCACGCGGCGATGTCCCCACCCATGATGCCCGCACCCACGACGTGCACATTGGCCAAATGCGCAATGGCCTGGGCCGTGCTGCTGCCCTTGTCCCGGGACCCGAGGGCCTTGAGCCGATCCTGCAACTGGAACACGCGCACCAGGTTGCGCGCCGTAGGTGTCTGGAACAGCTGCGCGATGGACAGCGCTTCCGCGGCAAAGGCCGCCCGGCCCCGGGCTCCGTGCCTGGCCCACAGGTCTACGATTGCGTAGGGTGCCGGATAGAACTCGCGACGCACCCGCGCGGCGACCTGGCGTAGCAATGCCGGCGTGACCAGGCCGCGCACGCCGGGCCACGAAAGGGCGCGTTCCACCAATGCAGGCTGGTGCGGGTCGGGCCGCTCAGCCACCAGCCGCGCGCAGGCGGCAGCGGCCTGTTCCCCGGTGACCGGACCGGGTACCAACACGTCGACCAGGCCAATGCGCCTTGCCTTGTCGGCGCGCACCGTCTTGCCGGTGAGCATCATGTCCATGGCCGCACGCACGCCCAGCAGGCGCACCAGCCGCACCGTGCCGCCAAATCCCGGATGGATCCCCAGCTGTACTTCCGGCAGTCCCAATGCCAGGCGCGCGTCGTCGATTGCCACGCGGTAGCGGCAGGCCAGTGCCAGCTCCAAGCCACCGCCCAGCGCGAATCCATGCAGCAGCGCCACCGTGGGGCAGGGCAGGGCTGCGATCCGGTCACATAGCCCCTGTCCTCGCCGGACCATCACCAGGGCTTCCTCCACCGACGTCAGCCGCGTGAATTCGTTGATGTCCGCGCCGGCCACGAACCCATTGCCCTTGCCGGAGCGGATCACCAGGCCGCGCGGCGGCGCGCGCTCGATTGCATCAAGGACGCTGCCCAGCTGCTCCAGTACTGCAGAGGAAAGCGTATTGGCAGAGCGGTCCGGCACGTCCAGGCGCAATTGACCGAGGCCCATGCCAGGTCCTGACGCAGCAACCTCATACGTCCATGCAGATGCACTCATGGGACAACCTCCGGCGTATCAGTCCTTGCGCACGGTGAAGTCGCAGACCAGCGGCCGGTGATCCGAGAGCCGCAGGTCCGGAATCCGGAAGTCGTGCACCTCGATCTGTTTGCTGACCAGCACGAAATCCAGCTCCACCCGCGGCGCGCGCGAGGGAAACGAAAACAGGCCCTTCTCATTGGCGCTGCGCAGGCCCGCGGCACGCATGAACAGGTACAGTTCGTGCGCCCCCCAGAAGGTGTTGAAGTCCCCCGCCACGATCACCGGCTTGGGGGACTTCTCAATCAGCTCGTGCAGGTAGCGCAGCTGGTACTGGCGGTGCCGGTACTTCAGGGACAGATGCACCAGGTAGACGCACACGTCCTCCAGTTCCAGCTCGATGATCAACCGCTTGATGCCCGAATCAAAGTAATGGAAGCGCTCGCCATGGACACGTGGCGCGGACAGGAAGGCATTGGCCTGCTTGCGTACGATGGGCAGGTACTGGTTGACCGATGCGGCCCCGTACTTGCACTCGTAGGTGGAGTAGTGCCCGAGGCTGCTGGCGATGTAGTCGGCCTGGTTGACCATCCCGGATCGCACCGACCCGATGTCCACCTCGATGAGGCCGATGATGTCGGCGTCCTCCCGGCGCAGGAAATCCGTCAGGCCCTGGAGCACGCGGCGGTTGCTGCGCAGGTAGCCCATGCCCGGCAGCGGCAGGTGAAAGGACGCTCCGGTGCCGGTGGCATACCGGATGTTGTAGACGACCATGCGCATGGTCCTAGTCTAACTACTGTTGCGGTACACTGCGGAGCATGTCTCAGCAGAACCCGATCCGCGTGTTCGTGACGCATGTTTGGCAGGACGCCGACGACTACCAGCGCTTGTTCGAGTTCCTCGAGAGCGCCCGTAATTTTTACTATCGCAACACCAGCACGCCGGAGAAGCCACCGGCCGGTGACACCGAGGTACAGCGCGAAGACCTGCGCCGCCAGATCGCGGCCGCGGAAATCGTCATTGCATTGCCCGGACTGTATGCCCAGCAGCCGGACCTGACGATTTTCCAGATGAACTACGCCAAATCTCAGCAGAAGCCCGTGCTGCTACTGCAGCCGTTTGGTTCACGCCAGCCCATGAACAAGCTGCTGACCGACCGGGCCGACGAGGTGGTGGACTGGGACGAGCGCGGCCTGGTGGATGCGATCCGGCGCCTGGCGCGCCATGAAGGCACGTCGCGCTACGAGACGGTGGAGTTCAATCCCGAGGACTTCAAAGACTTCAAGCTCGACTAGCCGTCGCGCGCAAACAGCTTGACGATGGGCGACACCTTGATGATGGCGTTGGCCGGCTCCTTGCGTGGTTTACGGCGCGCGACCACCGTCGGGCGCGAGCGCGCCAGTGCGGCAAACGCCTGCACCACCAGGGTCGCGTGAACATCTGCTTCATCGTTGGACATCTTGCGCACCGAAGCCCGCACCACGCTCTCGCGCGGCAGTGGACGTTCGCGATTCAGCGCAGCGTGCAACTCGACGAACCCCGCGCGATAGCGCTCGGGAATATCCGACGCGTCGACGTTGGTCAGGAAGGTGGAATAGGCATCGGCCAGGCGATCCTTGATCGGACCACTGCGCGACAATTTAACAGTTGCCTGCTGCAACCGATCCAGTACGTCATTCATGTCCGGATTCCCACGCCAACTGCCACTGGGTTGGTCTTTTTAGGCAAGAAACCTGATGCATTACATTAACTCTGCGCCATCATCACCCCGTTTCAAGTCAACGGGCTACGGCAGAAATATACTCTTCAGTGGTGGCTGCGCAAGACAGGGATTCCCTCAGGATCAGGACACCTTCGGGGCCAGGAGGGGCAGGGGACAGCCCCTTGGCCTTCCGTCGCCTCGACCCGGGGCCTGAGGCTTCCCGGTGACAGCTGAAGCCACGAGGGTCGGGTCCATGCCCCAAGCCCCTCTTGGCAATCCCGGGCCCCCAAAGGGCATTACAGACGCATTGGGCACGATTGCGTGCCTGAGCCCTACTGAGCCGCGCTCGTTACTGGGCCCCGGTCCGCCCGCCAAGCCTTCCTGCGAGGCGCGCCAATGTCAGTCGACGGCACCAGTGGCCCGTCTGTCAGCACAACCGCGGCCCGCACCGTTGATCTGAAAGGGTTGTGCCGCCCGACACCGACGCCTAGCGTATTGCGCAATGAACCCCAGGATCGAAGTTCCCGTCGGCAGGGGGCAGGCGCTTGCCGCGCTGCTGGTGGCCGTGCTTACGGGCTGCGGCGGCGGCGACGCCGCTGCACCGCCGCCTGCGGGCCCGCCCGTGTCAGGCCCCGCGTGGCCCACGTTCGGCGGCGACGCCCAGCATGCGGCGGCGGCGGCCGTCGCTGCCCAACCCCTGGACCGCATCCTTTGGCAGACGCCGGTGGACAAATCCCCGCAGTACCAGGGCAGCGAACTGCTAACCCACTACGGCTCGCCGGTGATCTCGTCGAACAACACCGTGCTGGTCCCGCTCAAGACCACCGCCGCCGGCGGCTTTCGCTTCGAGGCCCGCAATGGGGCCAACGGCGTGCTGCTGTGGAGCGCCCCGAGCGATTACGTCGTGCCGCCACATGACTGGTTTCCCAGCTTCAACCTGACGCTTACCCAGGGTGGGCGCCTGTATGCGCCCGGCGCCGGCGGCAAGCTGTATGTGCGTGATGACGTGGATTCGACCACCGGCGCCATGCAAGTGGCCGTGTTCTATGGCGCTGATGTGTATGCCTCGTCAAAGAAGCAGCTGGACGATGCGATCATCATCAACACGCCCCTGACGGTCGACAGTGCCGGCAATGTGTACTTTGGGTTCATCGCCACCGCTGCAAACCCCGCTGGCCTGTCCAGCGGCATTGCGCGCCTGGCCGCAAACGGCACGGGCACCTGGATTGCCGCCTCCGCGGCGGCCAACGACGCGGGCATCGACCGACCGGCCATGAACAGCGCACCGGCGCTGTCGCGCGACGGCTCGATCGTCTATGTCGCGGTCAGCAATGCCGCCGGTCAGGGATACCTGCTGGGCCTGGACAGCACGACGCTGACGCCCCTGGCGCACACGGCCTTGCTGGATCCGGTGACCGGCGTCGCCGCCCTGGTCAACCCGGACGGTACCGCATCACCCACTGTAGGCCCCGACGGAGACGTGTACTTCGGGGTCATGGAATCCAATCCCCCGGCGCACAACGGTCGCGGCTGGCTGCTGCATTTCAACGGCGCCCTGACCCAGGCGAAGATTCCGGGCGGGTTCGGCTGGGATGACACCGCGTCCATCGTCCCTGCGGCCGCGGTTGCGGCCTACACGGGAACGTCGGCCTACCTGATCGTGACCAAGTACAACAATTACGGTGGCATTGGCACGGGCGATGGCAAGAACCGCATGGCCGTGCTGGATCCAGGTCAGTCTGCGCCGGACCGGATCTCCGGTAATCCCACCATGCTAGAGGTCCTGACCGTCCTGGCACCCACCCCGGATCCCGGCTACGCCGGAGGGGTGAAGGAATGGTGCGTCAATACGGCAATGGTCGACCCGCTGACCAAGTCGGTGCTGGTCAACAACGAGGACGGACAGATGTACCGCTGGAGCCTGGTGACCAACACCCTGTCTGAACAGATCCGCTTCACCAACGGGTTGGGCGAATCCTATACGCCAACGGCCATCGGCCCGGACGGAGTCGTCTATGCCATCAACAATGCGGTGTTGTTCGCAGTGGGGCGCTAGCGCGCGGCTGCTTTAGTTGCGGACGCGGTCCCGGAATCGGGACCGTGTTTGTGCGAGTTACCCTGCTTCAGATTCTGACGCGGCGGCGCATGCCCAGCGCCATGGCCACCAGGCCCAAGCCCATCAGCGCCAGCGTGCCCGGCTCGGGGACGGCAGTAGCGTCGTGGATGTAGACATTAAGGTGCGACAGGCCGCCGGCCGGATTGCCAATCGCCCAGTCTGCGGTGCTCCAAGTGCCGCCGGTGGTGTCGAGCACGTCGAATTTGTATGCACCCCAATACGTCGCCTGCTTCAGGGTCACCACGAAGCTATTGGTCGACAACCCAGGGGCAGTCCATGTGCCCGAATCCACATCGGCGCTGGCCCCGCTAAGCAGCGAATAGCCACCACCGAAAATATTGTTGATCTCAGCCAGGCTGTCATTTTGTCCACCGCCAGAACCGGTAAACAGGCCTTCGCAGGTAGAGGCAACGTGGGCGCCATTGGTCACGTCGTTGACATTGCAGCCCCCGACATCCGAGATGACGTAGGCAGCCGAAGCGGTGGTGCCAATGCCAAGGGACAGGCCCGCAATGGCTGCAGCAACACACAATTTCATCTTCATTCGTTCGCTCTCCAAGTATCACCAAAGGTGTCAGGCTTTCGCCGACGGTTGCAATAATGGACGAGCAAGCATCGTGCCATCTAATTGTTTATTGTTATTATTCAATAGCTTGATTGAAAACCCGACTCCATTCGTCAGTATCCTGGAAGGGTGACTGTAAGGTGCACCGACGATGTTTTCGCGCCTGCCAGCAGATCCGGGCGAGGGCCGGCGACCCCATCGCCCGCGACGCTCAAGGTCGCGCTCACGGGGGCTACGCCAGAAATCCCTCGTCAAGGCCAATAAAGACCCCAGCAGCACGTCGAAGTGAGGGCACAAACCAAGGACCTGGGGCCGAAGGACCGACTGCAGGCGAGCAGTGCGGTCCTAGGATCGGGACTGCCTAGGCCGCGAGGGGACAGGCTTTCAGGCCCCTGACGCGGCGGCGCATGCCCAGCGCCATGCCCACCAGGCCCAAGCCCACCAGCGCCAGCGTGCCCGGTTCCGGGACGGCGGCGGTAGCGCGGGTATAGATATTCAGATGCGACAGGCCGCCGGCTGGATTGCCTATGGCCCAATCTTCAGTACTGAAGCTGCCACTGGTTCCGGAGAGCACATCGAACTTGTATGCACCCCAGTACGTCGCCTGCTTGAGCGTCACTATGAAATCGCCGGTTGCCAGCAACGGGGCGCTCCACGTGTCCGAATCCACATCCGCGACCACCCCGGAGCCGCCTCCGAACAGCGAATAGCCGCCACCGAAACGAGCGTTGATTTCATCCACGCTGTCGTTTTGTCCACCGCCGGAACCGGTAAACAGGCCCTGGCAGGAAGCGGCCGCATGGGTGCCATCGGTCACGTCGTTGACGTTGCAGCCTCCGACATCCGTGATCATGTAGGCCGCTGACGCGGTGGTGCCGATCCCAAGGGAAAGGCCCGCAATGACTGCAGCAACGTAAAGTTTTGTTTTCATTGGCGCGCGCTCCGTGTGGCCAAAGACGTCAGGCTATTAACCGTCTCTTGACCATAAGGCGAGCAAGCACCGTGCCATCCACCCCTTTATTTTTAATATTCAATGTCTTGCACTGATATCGCTGCCCGTTTCTCAGAATCAGGCGCGGCAACTGTAAAATGCACCGACATGCTGCCTTGCGTCAATCAAGGCAGATCGGGGCTGGGAACGCCGCGCCCCAAGCCGCGCGTGGCGAATCTGAAGGCTGCGCGCACAAACAGCAAAGTCAGGAATGCCTCGCCAAAGGTCATCAGGAACCCCAGCAGCGCTCCGTGCTGCGCGCTGCGGCGCTCGAACTTGGCGTGCATGCGCTCGCGGGCCAGCTCGATGCTGTCGTAGAAAGTCGGGATCACCAGCAGTGTAAGAAATGTCGACGTAATGACTCCCCCGATAATGGCCACGGCCATGGGGCTGTAGAACTCCGCCCCGGCGCCCATTCCCACGGCCACCGGCATCATGCCGGCCACCAGCGCGAAGGTGGTCATCAGGATGGGGCGCAGGCGCTTGCGGCCTGCATTCATCAGCGCCTGCTCGCGATCGACGCCTCGTTCCTCCTCCTTGCGCGTGGCGTCCAGCAGCAGGATGGCGTTCTTGGCCACCAACCCCATCAGCATGATCACCCCGATCAGGCTCATCAGGTTGAGCGAGCCGCCGGTCAGCAGCAGTGCCACCACCACGCCGATCAACGACAACGGCAGCGACAGCATGACGGGCAGGGGGGCGGTGAACGATCCGAACTGCACCACGAGCACCAGGTACATCACCGCGATACCCATGAGCAGCGCGATGCCCATTTCGCTGAAGATTTCCTGCTGGCTGCGCGAGGCACCGCCCAACGAGATGCCAAAGCCAGTCGGAAAATCCGTCTGCCTGGCGATCTTCATCGCGTCGGAGGTGACTTCGCCGGAGCCGCGCCCCTGTACATTGGCTGACACCGTCACGGTGCGCTTGCCGTCCAGGTGCTGGATGCGCGACGGACCCTTGTCCATGGTGATGTTGGCGATCTGTTCCAGGGGCACCAGCGTGTTGCTGCCGCCCACGGCAACCGGCAGGCGCTCGATATTGGAGGCGTCCACCCGGTCGTCCGGGTGCAGCCGAACCGCCACATCGCGCGACTCGCCGGTGGGATCCACCCAGTCGCCGACTTCCACGCCAGCGAAGGCCACGCGCAGGGCCTGCGCCGCGTCATCCACCGATATGCCCAGCTGGTTGGCGAGACCGCGATCCAGCTCGATGCGCAGCTCGTCCTGCGGTCCCTGCTCGGACAGCCCGATATCCACGGCGCCGGGCACCTTGGCCATCTTGGCCATGAAATCGGTAGTGATCTCCATCAGGCGCCGCGAGTCCGGCCCGTAGAACTGGATCTGCACCGGCTTTTGCGCGCCATTGTTCAGGTCATCGAGCACCACGTACTCGGCACCCACCAGCTGCGCCAGGCTCTTGCGCAGCTGGTCGGCAATCTGTCCACCCGACCGCTTGCGCTCGGTGCTGCGACCCAGGTCCACATACACGCGCCCGCCACCGGAATTGGCGTAGGTATTGGTGGCCCGGGTCTCGGGAATCTTGCGCGCCAGCTCCGCTGCCTTCTCCACCTTGAGCTTTGCATACTCAAGGCTGGCGCTGGAGGGCGTGCGCACCTGCACCGCGATCATGTTGCCATCGGTCTTCGGCAGAAAATCCGTGCGCCCGATGGAGTACTGCAGCGTCAGCGCGATGGCGAGGGTCACAACGGCGATGACCGCCATCCACTTACGGTGATGCAGCGCCCAGGCAATGAGTCGTCCGTAGCGATCGGCCTGGTGGTCGAACCATCGGTTGAATCGCGCCAGCACCCTGCCCAGGCCGTGATGCTCGCGCTTCTCATAGCCTGGAGGGTCGCCCCAGTACGCCGACAACATCGGATCCAGCGTGAAGGAGATAAACAGGCTCACCAGCACCGAGGTGGTGACCGTCACGGCGAAGGGCCGGAACCATTCGCCGGCCTCGCCACTCATGAACGCCACCGGCACGAACACGGCCATGATCGAGAACGTGGTCGCAGCCACTGCCAGCCCGATTTCTGCCGTGCCGTTGCGCGCCGCGGCGACCCGGTCTTCACCGCGCTCCAGGTGGCGCATGATGTTTTCGCGCACCACGATCGCGTCGTCTATCAACACGCCGATGGCCAGCGACAGCCCCAGCAGCGTCATGAAGTTCAGCGTAAATCCGGCCAGCCACACCGCGATGAACGCCGTAACGGCCGACGTCGGCAGCGACAGGGCCGTGATCAAGGTCGAGCGCCAGGAGTTGAGGAAGGCATAGACCACCAAAACGGTGAGCCCGGCGCCCAGAATCAGGGCCTCGATTACATTCATCAGGTACAGGTTGGCCTCGTCGCCGCCGTCCTGGGTGACCACCAGGTCCGTGCCGCGGGGCAGCTCGGTCTTGATCTGCTTGACCAGGGTGCGCACTGCCTTGGCCACCGACACGGTGCTGGCATCGCGCGAGCGGGTAATGGAAATACCCACGTTGGGATGCGCATTGCGCAGGCTGTAGCCGCTGACTTCGGCAAAGCCGTCCTGCACGGTGGCCACCTGGCCCAGGCGCACGATCTCATCGCCATTGCGGCGCAGGACAATGTCCTCGAACTCGCGTGGGGATTCGATGCGCCCCACGAGGCGGATGCTCTGTTCGTCCAGGTCGCCCTTGACCCGGCCCACCGGCGCGGTGGTGTTTTGTCGCCGCAGCGCACCCACCACGTCGGCCACCGAGACGTTGTACTCACGCAGCTTCTGCGCATGCAGCAGTACCGACAGTTCCCGGCGCAGTGATCCGTTCACGTCCACGGTCGACACGCCATTGATGGCGCGGAAGCGATCGGCCAGCTGGTCTTCGGCCAGGCGCGAGATCTCCGCCAGCGTCGCGTTCTCCGAGGACAGCGACAGCTGCATCACCGGCTCGGCCGACGGATCCTGCCGGAACAGCACCGGCTCGCGCATTTCCAGCGGCAGCTTGTAGCGCACCGTGCCTATGGCATTGCGCACCTCATCGGCCGCTTCCACCAGGTCCTTCTTGTAGTTGAAGGTGATGACGATCTGGGCGCTGCCCTCGTTGGCCGTCGAATGGATCTCGTACACCTGCGGAATGCTCTGCAGGGACTTCTCGACCCGGTTGATGACCTCCCGCTCCACGGTCTCGGGCGATGCGCCAGGGTAGGGGATCTGCACCACCAGCACCGGCTGCTGCACATCGGGCAGGGGATTGACCCGCAGGTTCTTGATGGCCAGCAGCCCCAGGCACATCAGCACGATGATGATGGCCACCGTGGTGACCGGCTGCTTGATGCTGAAATTGGAAAGAAACACGCGCTTACTTCCCGGTCAGTTGCACTGGCTGCCCGTCGTGCAGTGAGGTGGTGGGATAACGCAGCATCAGGTAGCCGGCGGCCAGGCCCTCCTTGACGACGAACTCGCCGCTGCGCGCATCCCGGTCCCCGAGGGTCAACTTCACTTTCCTGAGCTTTGCATCCTGCACCCGCCAGGCGAATGCATTGTCACCGTCGCGGACGATCAGGTCCGGCGGCAATGAAAGGCCCTCGGCGTGCATGGTCTCGACCCGCCCTTCGGCATAGAGGCCAGCGACCCCGGGCAGCTTCTGACCCTCCTCGAAACTGACCAGCACTTCCACCTGGCGGGTCATGGAGTTGGCCGCGGGGTTGATACGCTTGATCGTTCCCGAGAAATCCCGGTCGTTGTAGCCATGGATGCGGAATGTGACTTTCTGTCCGGGGCTCAGGTCCCCGATGTTGTCGGCCGACACGAAGCCATCGAACCGCAGGCTGGCCGGGTCGATCACCTTGAGCAGCTCCTTGCCAACCTGCGCCGTGTCCCCGGCAGATACCTTGCGCTCGCTGACCACTCCATCAAAGGGCGCGCGCACCATGGTGCGCTGCAGCTGCTGCTGGGCTGCCACCAGGTTGCTCCGGGCAGACTCGCGCTCGCTTTGCGTGGCGTTGCGTCGGTCCTCGGCGTCCTCCAGTTGCTGCAGGGACACCAGGCCATCCTTCTGCAGCTTTGCCAGCCGCTCATACTGGCGCTGCGCCTGTGCATAGGCCTGATCGGCCGTCTGCGCCGCGGCTTCCCGGGAGCGCAGGGTGTCGCGAATAGAGGTCTCGTCCAGGCGCACCAGCAGGTCGCCACGCTTTACCTTGTCGCCGTTTTCCTTCAGCACGGCCAGCACGATGGCCGAGACTTCGGCACGCAGGTCCGCTAGGCCTTCCGGCAGTATCGAGCCGGTAATCGAAGGACCGGCCGTGAGCGTCTTGCTTTGCAGCGTGTGCACATCTTCAGGTGACAGCAGCAGCGGGGGCAGGGCGGCGGCCTGTTCTGCGGCGCTGGCAGTGGATGACTTTGCAGCGTCCTTGCACCCCACCAGCATCAGTGCCAACACGCCCACCGCCAGACATCTCCATCCCTGAGCTTTCCAGATCACTGTCATTGCCGCCCGTCGCCCGTGAGCCGCGCATTATGTATCGGATGGGAGGTACCGGCGGCCCAGACTGACCCAGTAACTGCTGATATCTGGGCGTGGGAATCGATTTTTTTATTTTATTATTCAATCAGTTATCAAATATATCCACTGTGGCCAAGTGATCACCTGTCACTGCGGACGTGCGTGAGAAAAAGACGTTCGGCCCATCCGAACGCGGCATGCGCTGACAGTACAGCCGCGTTTACGTGCTAGACACTAGCAGCGACATGCCCACCAAGATCAGTTCCACTCCCACGTCAAAGATGCAGGTGCTTGCCAGTCACGCGGCCCGCCTTGGCACGTGGACGCTGCACCTGGACGAAGACCGGGTCCAGTGGAGCCCGGAACTCGAGGATATCTTTGGTATCGAGCGCGGCAGTTTTGGCGGTACGCAGGCGGCATTTCATGCGCTTGTGCATCCGGCGGATCTGGCGCGCGTGCAGCAGGCCATTGGGGCCAGCCTCGTCAGCGGCGACGAGTACTGCGTCATTTTCCGGTACCGGCACGGAAGCGGCGAGTGGCGCTGGATGGAGGGCCGTGGGCTGCCGACCTTCGACACGGCAGACAAGCCGGTGCGCCTGGATGGTGTGGGTATTGATGTCACCGAGCGTACGCATGCGGAGAACGCGCGCTTTCGCCTTGCTGCAATCGTCGAATCCTCCGACGACGCTATCATCAGCAAGACGCTCGATGGCACCGTCACTTCGTGGAATGCGGGGGCCACGCGCCTGTTCGGCTACACCTCCGAGGAAATGGTGGGGGCGCCCATCATGCGGCTGATTCCGCAGGAGCTGATGTCCGAAGAGGAGGAAATCCTCGGCAAGTTGCGCCGCGGCGAGCGGATCGAGCACTACCAGACGCGCCGGCGCGTCAAGGATGGCCGATTGGTTGACGTGTCACTCACGGTCTCGCCCCTCCGCGACATCACCGGCGCGATTGTCGGGGCCTCGAAGATCGCGCGCGACGTGACGGCGCTGCGCGCTGCAACGGCCGAGCGCGAACAGCTGCTGGAATCCGAGCGCGCCGCACGCAGCGAGGCCGAGCGGCTGGGGCACCTGAAGGACGAGTTTCTGGCCACGCTCTCACATGAACTGCGCACCCCGCTGACCGCCATCCTCGGGTGGTGCAACGTGCTGCGCCGGCGCAAGAACCTGACCGACGCCGACCTGCAGGATGCGGTGGAGACCATCCATCGCAACGCGAAGAGCCAGGCGCAGATCATCGAGGACCTGCTCGACATGAGCCGCATCGTGTCGGGCAAGATCCGCCTGGAAACCGACGACCTCGACTTTGGCGACCTGGTGCAGGTGGCCGTGGACGGCATCCGTCCCTCCGCGGCAGCCAAGGGGCTGAAGATCCAGCTGCTACGCAGGCCGCAGCCAATCCTGGTCAATGGCGACGCATCGCGCCTGCAACAGGTGCTATGGAACCTGCTGACCAACGCGGTGAAGTTCACGCCGGCCGACGGACAGATTCGCGTGTCCGTGCGCCAGGTCGGCGACCAGGTAGAACTGGTAGTTGCCGACTCGGGCATCGGCATTCGCCCGGACTTCCTGCCGTTCGTGTTCGAACGCTTTCGTCAGGCGGATGGTTCGACGACCCGGGAGCACGGCGGACTGGGGCTGGGTTTATCCATCGTTCGCAACCTGGTAGAGCTCCATGGCGGGACGGTTTCGGTGAAAAGCCCCGGCGAAAATCTGGGCACTATATTTACGGTGCGCGTTCCGGCGACGTCCACCCTGGTCGGCACGAATACAGAATTTTCAGGCAGCTTCAGGCAACTGAGTGAACCGCTGACCAACCTGGAAGGCGCAGTAATTCTCATCGTCGATGACGAACCCGACGGCAGGACACTGCTGGCCCGGCTGCTGCGCGAAGCAGGTGCCGAGGTATTCACCGCTGCGAGTGCGGAAGAGGGCCTGCGGATTCTGGCCACGCGCCCGGTCAGCGTGTTGATAAGCGACATCGGCATGCCGGGAATGGACGGATTTGAATTCATGCGCCGCGTGCGCGCATCCAACCACGAGAGCAATGGGGTCCCGGCGATTGCACTGACGGCATATGCGCGTCCAGATGACCGGGAACGCAGCCTGGCGGCCGGTTTCCAGCGGCATGTCTCCAAGCCGTACTCGATCGCTGACTTGAGCGCAGCCATTGCGGCGCTCTCGCGTGAATCTCCAGCAGCGGCCTCGAACTGAGACCCCGGGGTTAGCCCCCGGGCTTCATCTGGATGATGCGCGTAGCGGGGCTGGTGGGGATCCCGGGACGCAGAAACGGTTTTTCGGACGCCACGTGGCAGCTGTAACACTCATTGAGCGTGTGCTGGTACGCCGTCTTGATTGCCTTGCCGTCGTGCTTGTCCAGCGCAGCGCGCAACTCCGTAAGGCCGGATTGCTCGATGGCCTGCAACATGGGACGCAAGTCGAGGTCCTGGCCGCCGGCCAGTTTGCGCACCGGATGCAGCCGAACCGTCCACTCGATGTGTGAACGGGTCTCGTTGAGGTAGAAGGTTGCCAGGGGCCAGTTTCCCTCCTGGGCAGCAAACCACAGGTTGGTGAACTGGTAATCCACGTCCGTCATGGAATGGGACTGGCTGGGTAGCTGGCCCCGAAGCTGTTCGATATCGGCCTTTAGCGCAGCGACCTGTGCCTTCAGCGCGTCAGTGTCGGATTCCATTGCCAATGCAGGCTGAATTGGCAGCCCGCAAATCATCAGTGCGATCATCCCACGCCAAGCCACGAAGATCCTGTTCATGAAGGTCACCCCTTGTGGACACCATGTTAAGGCGCTTTAGTCTAAGGTTCGATTGGAATCCTACTCCGCGTAAGGTATAGGAAGAGCAATCTGTGGTGATGCCAGCGCATCATTCCCGAGTGGTTGATCAAGCGCCTGGCGTTGTAACTGCATTGCGGATCGGTATTTGATATGGGAACTACAACAACCGCAGTAGATTTTCGAGAATTCTCTCGCTTTCTAGTCAGCGGGGTACTGGCCACACTGGGCAATATGGGCGCAGTGTGGCTCACAAGATCCCTAGTTCCATTCAGTGTGGCTTTGATATGCGGCATCTGCATAGGAATGACGATTTCATTTGTAATGTCGAAGTTCTTCGCATTTCGCTCGCAGTCCTTGTCCCGTGCTCGAGGAGAGGCTGGCAGATTTGTGATCGTGTATGGTTTTGGCCTGCTGCTCTACTGGTGTACGGCAATAGTCGTACGCACGATTCTTTCCACGCAAGTGCGCCCAGCCGTGGCGGACCTGAGTGGTGTACTGGTGGGAGCGGGCCTTATGGTCGTGACCGGATACTTCGGGCATCGATTTCTTACCTTTCGAAGCAATGCGCGTGAGTAACTCAAACAGCTCCAATCGAGTTCAGGTCAACTGGTCTGGTCTCCGGAAACCGGATCAATGCATCGTCTGCGGGTCCATGGAGGCAAGCCTGCTCTATCCGCCCACGTTCAACGGCACGATGTCCGATCTGCCGCGTTACTTTCTTGCCCATCGGACGACGACAGCCCATGGTCCTATCGTCAAATGCACCGCTTGCGATTTCGTCTTTACCAGCCCGCGCTTTTCGCCTGCGGATTACGACGCCATATACAGCGAGATACCCACGCCCCACGAAGGTGTCGCGGATTTTGATGCCGCCAAGTCAGCCAGATTTCAGCGCCTCGCGGCCATAGTCCGGGAGCATCGAGCAAGCGGGGCTTTCATCGATTTCGGCTGCGGCGACGGTGCGTTCTTGCGGGAGATGAATGACCCCGCAGGCAGCGGCTTTGAGATCGGGGCCCCGGGGCGCCGCACTGCAGGCCGAAGCGAGATCTTCATCGGCGACTGGGCGACCTTCGTCGCATCGACCACTGTGTCAGCAGGCACCCTCGATTTCGTTACAGCCTTCGATGTCCTGGAGCATTTGCCGCGTATTGAGCAGGACGTAGCGCTTGTCCGCTCGCTGCTCAAGCCGGGAGGCCTGTTCTTCGCTAGCGTCCCGAATGTGGAAAGCAGGGTAGCGAAGCTGATGGGCAAGCGATGGAACATGCTCTTGCTCGAACATCTCTGGTACTTTTCTCCCAAGACGTTCACGGCGTTTCTCGCCAAGCATGGACTTGTCGAGGTAAGGCTACGCACAATACCTTTCGACGCTCCCCTGGCACACCTCGTCAACAGGTTGGCACAGACTTTCGGAATGACGGGTTCGCTCATTCCCCGAGGTATGGCGAAAATCGTTTTGCCGGTACCTGCCGGAATCATGCTCGGTGTCTACCGCGCGGTCTGAGTCGGCGGTCTAGTGCAGTTGCAGTCCGCGACTGGCGTTTGAATCGAGCGAAATTTGGCTGCGAACCCGGGCTCGCAGATCGGCTGGGCCCCAGAACAACCGGCTTGGCAGCGTCCTTGTTATCGCACGGGCATGCTCAGAGGGGTCGATTCATCTGTCGCCACGGTGCGGGCTTGTCGCAGCCGCGGCCGGGGAGATGGTTCAGGTTACGGCCCTCTAGAGGCCTTTCCTGCTTCTTGCCCGTAGCGTCCTACTTCGCATAATGTATATTATGGTAAATTAGATTAAAGCTGGGCATCCAGATGCAAAACCCGGGCAATCCAGGCCTGGAACCTTCGCCAGGCCCCGGCCTTGGGTTCTGATCCAAACGTGTCGGTTCCGTCGGTCCAGCTCAGCTCCCCGGACACAAGGCTGACTTTCCAGGCATGTTCGCGATCAATCTGCTTTGCGTAGATGGATCGCAACTGGTTTGCCAGGACCTCGTTCTCCACCAGCACTCCCTGTTCGCAGTTGAGCCAGGTCGAGCGCGGATCCAGGTTGTAACTGCCCAGGAACACCGTGCCACTGTCCACAATGAACGCCTTGGTGTGCAGGCTGGCGCCACTGGAGCCAAACAGGCTCGATTGGCTCTTGGTGCCCGCAATGGGCTTGAGCTCCCAAATCTGGACGCCGCCCTTGAGCAGCGGCTTGCGACTGCGCGAATAGCCCCCGTGAACGGCGGCCACGTCATTGGCGACCAGGGAATTGGTCAAAACACGCACTTTCCGCCCGTCGTCCACCAGCTTCACCAGCATGTCAGTGCCGGTCTTGCCCGGCACAAAATATGGCGAGATGACCGCGACACTGCTGCTGGCGCCCGTCAGCACCGGCATCAGGGTGGACATGACCGTGGTGCGCGCCGGATCCCCCTCAGGCAGCTTTGACTTGAGCGGGTCGTCCGCCGCGAACGTGTAGTGCCCACTCCATTGCATGGGCCAATCGCCGGAAAACAGATGCTGCACTTCCGCGTCTGCCGCCAGGACCAACATGTATTGATCCACACTGGCCTCATTGCGATGCTGCACCAGGTAGTCGCGCAGCTTCGCCAGCGCCTCCGCAGTAACGCCCTGCGGATTCAGCAGCTGCATCGGGTACGCATTCACGGAATTCCAATACGCATCGAAGGATCGGGACACATCGCGCACCACCGGCCCGATCATCCCAAAGTCCAGATCAACGAAATTGACGTCCTCGCTGGCCCCGAAATATTCATCCCCCAGATTGCGCCCGCCAACCAAGGCCAGGCGGTTGTCCACAATCCAGCTCTTGTTGTGCATTCGATGATTGAGGCGACTGAAACTGCCCAATCCCTCGAGCATCATGGAAAACTTGCCCGTGCGCGAGGCGAACGGATTGAACGTCCGGACTTCGATATTCTCGTGGGCAGCCAGCGCAGCAAACCCCGCATTGGCCGCCCGCGCATCCATGTCATCCACCAGCAATCGCACTTTCACGCCCCGGTCGGCCGCCGCCAGCAGGCGCTCGACCAGGTGCATCCCGGTGGTGTCGCCATGCCAGATGTAGGTCTGCACATCGATGCTGCGCGTAGCTGCGTCGGCACTCTTGACGCGGGTAACGAAGGCCTCTGTGCCCCGGGAAAGCAGGCGAAACGCCGACTGGCCGACATGTGCCTGCTCCGCCCCGGCGGTCCACTCGTCAAATGGCGAACCCCTGCCTTCAGGCACTGCAAGCTCCACCGGTAACTCGGGCCTTTGTGGCAACTGTGCACAACCGCCAAGGACCAATGCGAGCAAGGCGAAAGCGCAAATTCTGGCGGGAAGCGTCACTGGGTGTGCAGTTTGCCCTGACAACATGGGCGTTGGATACTGCAACCGGATTCCAAGCACTTTCGTGTGGATGGCCAAGACGTGCTGATCAAGAAGCAGAAATGAACGCACGTTGGCTGCTGGCCGTTGCGGCGATCCTGGTCTCCGCCGTTTTCGGTGCGGTGCTGGCCTCCTTATGGCCCCGCACGGTCGGTCAAGAGGTGCAGTCCCACGCGTTGCTGATTGCGCCGCCGGCTGTTCCCAACGCTTTCGTTGCCACCCGGGAAAACCCCGACCCGCCACCCGGCCCAGCCCCGCGCGGCATGGTGTGGATCCCTGGTGGGGAGTTTTCGATGGGCAGCACGCAATCGAGCGAAGGATTGTGTGCCGTCCCAGGGGTGACACGCGATGCCCTGCCAGTGCATCGCGTGCAGGTGGACGGGTTCTGGATGGACGCCACCGAAGTGACCAATGCCGAATTTTCCGCTTTCGTAAAGGCCACAGGCTACGTCACCGTCGCAGAGAGAAAGCCCACGGCGCAGGATTTTCCCGGAGTCCCGCAATCCGGCCTAGTGCCAGGATCCCTGGTGTTTACGCCCCCGGCCACTGCAGTGGCGCTGGACGATTACCGGCAATGGTGGCGCTACCAGGCCGGCGCCAACTGGCGCCACCCCGAGGGCCCGGGAAGCAACATCGAGGACAGGCACGACTATCCAGTAGTCCATGTCGCCTGGGCCGATGCTGTGGCCTTTGCGCACTGGGCCGGCAAGCGCCTGCCCACCGAAGCGGAGTGGGAATTCGCAGCGCGCGGAGGACTGGCAGGCAAGCTCTACCCCTGGGGTGATGAATTGCTTCCCGGGGACCGACCACAGGCCAACACCTGGCAGGGCCGATTCCCGGTGACGGACAGCGGGCGCGACGGCTTCAAGGGGTTGGCACCAGTGGCGCGCTTTGCTGCCAATGGCTACGGTCTGTACGACGTTGCCGGCAACGCATGGGAATGGACTTCGGATTGGTACCGCGACGACTACTATCCGCGTCTGGCGGCGGCTGGCGGAGTCGCGCACAATCCGCGCGGTCCGGACACATCAGAGGATTCCACCGAGCCTGGCGTACGAAAACGCGTCCAGCGCGGGGGATCCTTCCTGTGCACCGACGAATATTGTTCGCGCTACATGGTGGGCACCCGCGGCAAGGGTGAGCCAGACAGTTCGTCCAATCACATCGGCATGCGTATGGTGAAGGAGCGTTAGGTGAGTCAATCCAAAATAGACCTGCTGTCGCGGCGCGATGCGCTTCGACTGGGCTCCGCGACGCTGGCTGCCCTGCCCGCGCTGGATGTCCTGGGCGCAGGAGCGGGCTTTTTCGCACGCAACAAACTGCCACTCGGGCTGCAACTGTACACCGTTGGCGAGCTGGCACGAAAGGACCTGGACGGCACATTCAAGCGCATCGCCGACATCGGCTACGAAACCATTGAGTTGGCGGGCCTGCACGGCCACAGCGTTGCCGAGTTGCGCGCCGCGGCCGACCGCGTCGGCCTCAAGCTGGTCAGCATCCATGTCAGCGCGGATCCACGCCCCGGTGACCTGTCGCTGGGCGGCGATCTGCATGCATTGGCGGCCAGCGCCCACCAGCTGGGTGTGACGGACGTGGTGATGCCGATGTTTTCCACGCCCGCGCACGTGGGCGCGCCCGCAACAGGCGAAGGGTTCCTGGCCTACCTAAACAGGGTGGTTCCCCAATTCACGCCCGACGACTGGCAGCGCACCGCCGCGCAGCTCAACGGCTTTGGCCAGACGCTGCAGCGTGAGGGCCTGAAGTTCGGGTACCACAACCACAATCCGGAATTCGCACCTCTGGCCAACGGCACGAATGGCTTCGAGATCCTGATGAAGGAAACCGATCCCAAGTTCGTCTCCTTCGAGCTGGATATCGGCTGGGCGGCGGCCGGGGGCCAGGACGCAATCCAGCTCATGAGCCAGCACAAGGGCCGGATCACCCAGCTGCACGTCAAGGACATACGGGCCAGCACACGCACCAACTTCACGCTGCAGCAAGATCCCACGGAAGTCGGCAGCGGCACGCTGGACTGGCCGGCACTGCTGAGCACCGCCAAGACCACGAAGATCCGCCGCTATTTCGTCGAGCAGGAACCGCCCTTCCCTGGCGATCGCTTCGACTCCATCCAGAAGAGCCTGCGCTACCTGAAGTCTCTCTAGTTCAGGCGATCAGCCACGAGAAGATCCCGGTGTCCGGATCGTGCCGCTCATGGCGCACGTGGCGACGTGATTCGGCTGCCAGCCCGCGCACGATCAGGTAATCGGCCCACAGCGTGACGCCGAACAGCCGCGTGCCCGGCTGCTGCAGCAGCGCGCCCTGTGCACCGCGCCACTGTCGCACCGGATCCTCCGTCAGCGCGATTATCTGCGCACCGTTGCCCGCCAGTCGCCGTGCGCTTGCCGGGTCCATGGCGATGCGCCGATCGTGCAGCACAACCGCGATGCGACTGTCAGGATCCAGCGTGCCTTGCGCCATGCCGCCTGCTACTGCGAAGCCCGATGCGGACGCCATGGCGCTGGCGGCCAGGAACTGACGACGCTTCACGGCTTGCCCCGCGACAGATAGTCCGCAATCGCCGCCAGCTGCGGATCACTGGCCTCGGCGCGCGAAATCCGCGGCATGTTGCCGATGCCATTGCGCACCACCACGCGTACTACCGCGGCGGACAGGTCCGTACGCTGTTCCAGCAGTCCCTTGCTGGTGTCGCCCGGGCGCCGCGAGAGAATGCCAACGCCCATGCCATTGGTCTGGTGGCACATGCCGCAGCGCTCCGTGAACAGGGACTTGCCGTCCAAGGGATCAGCCGCCTGCGCCATGGCCCCCACCAGCACGGACCCCGCACACAGCATCCGCACCATCATTCCCATTGCGCGGCTGTTCATGAGCGCAGGTTCCGATAGCGCTGCGGCCAGATGCCGCTCTTGCCAGGGGCCAGGATGCCATTGGGATCCAGCGCGTCCTTTACGATTTCGTTGGCGCGCCGCAGGGCATGGTTGTTGAAATCATAGGTGCCGGCCACCAGGTCCATGTAGTCGATATGCGTCCGGTATTCGCCGTAACGCTTTTGCGTGGCATCGGCCACCAGGGCGCGGAAGAACTTGTCCACGCGCGACATCATCTCCGGATCGTCTTTGTTGAACAGCACCTGGTTCACGTTGGTGATGTTGCGCTCGCCCATGGCGAACGAGCCGTGATAGTCCATGCCAAATTCCTTGTAGCGGTTGTAGGTGCGCTGGAACTGTTCCATGGCAGCGCGCCCGTTTGAAGGCAACACCGGCGAGTAGCCGATGTGCCCGCCCCTGCCCCCGTGCCACGCCGCGTTCTGCAGGGGGAAAGTCACCGGAAAGCCCTGGAACGGGGTGGGCTCCAGCGGCATGCCCTGCTTCCAGCGTGTGACCTTCATCGGCTGCGCGCTGTGCTTGGCAAACTGGGCCTGGATGATGCCGGCGGCGGCCTCGTTGACGGCTTCATAGCCATAGAGACGCAGGCTGATCGACCACCAGCCGATGCCAAAGCGCTTGCGGATGGCGGCGATGACATCATCCGGCAGCGCGCCGGGCTTGTCGTACCACTCCTTGCGCGTGGTCAGCACTGCAGCACCGCGCAGCCAGCTGCCGATGGACGGGGACTGCTGCAGCAGGCCGTCACGCCGGATCCCGGATATCAGGTCCACGGCCCAGCCCAGATCCTCGACCTTGTCCAGCTCCAGGTCCAGCCCGATCATCGACTCCGGCGCGGGCATCAGCCACAGGCCCGCCTTGGTGACCACGCCAAAATTCGACTGCACGAACATCTGGTCCCAGGCCGGTCCGAACCCATACCGATAGAGGTTCCAGGTGGGCGCACCGGACATTGCGCCCATGCCGGTGCGCAGCAATTCGCCGGTGGGCAGCACCACTTCCATGCCGCAGATTCGCGCCGTGTGCTCGCCATAGGTGGTGTAGCCCACGCCGCGATCCAGCGCATTGCCTATCACCGAACCCCAGCTGTTGCCCGGGGTAGAGGTCCAGTACGGCAGCTTGTGCTTCTGGATGTAGTCGTAAAGATCGTAGAAGCCAACGCCCGGCTCCAGCAGCGCCGTGCCATTCTCGCTGTCAAACTCGATTTTCTTCATGCGCGACAGGTCAAGGACCACCGAACCCTTGAGTCGCGGCGCCGCACCGCCATAGCCGAAGTTCTTGCCGCGGCTGATGGGCCACAGGGGCAGCTTGTGGGTGTTTGCCACGAGGACGATTTCCCGCACCTGCTCGGCGGTCAGCGGCGCCACCGCAGCAGCAGCCGAGTGCGCTGCGACATCGACGGCAAAATGGTCAAGATAGGTATCGCGGTCCAGGTCCGTGGCCAGGACCCATTCATCCCCGACTACGCCGGCAAGTGCCTTCAGCGCGCGATCCATCTGTGCCGCGCTCATGCCTGGTGGCAGTGCCTGCTTCATGCTGTCCCCCGATGCTACAATTTGGAAATACTAACGTAGCAACGGTAATTCGGGGTATTTCTGATGGAGCTGTCCCACCTGCGACCCAGCCTGGTCCGGTGTGCCCTGCTGGCCTTTGGGCTGCTGGCGACCGGCGGCCTGGCCTCTGCACAATGGCAGCCGGACGCGCGCCAGAACGCGGCCGCATCCCAAGCGACGCGCGCCGAGTTGTATGCAGTCCTCGACAAGTACCTCGCCGCCCTGAAGGCTGGCGACGCCTCGCGGGTGCCCTGGTCAGGCCACGTGCGCAATACCGAGAACAATGTCGCCCTGATGGTCGGCGACGGCCTGTGGCGCACCATCACGGCGCTGGGCAGCTACGACCTGAGATTTGCAGATCCGCAATTGGGACAGGTGGGCTTCTTTGGAACGGTTACCGAGACCGACGAGACCGCTGCGTTCACGCTGCGCCTGAAAGTCGTTGACGGCAAGGTGGCCGAGGCCGAAACACTGGTGGTGCGGCAGCTGGACTCCGGCATCAAGTTCGAGGGCCAGAAGTTTGAGAACAAGCCGGCAATGAACGAAATGCTGCCAGCGGCACAGCGCCTGCCGCGACCGCGGATGATTGCCCTGGCCAATGGCTACTTCGACACGCTGCAGCTCAATGATGGCACCCTGTTCACGAAATTCCATCCGGACTGCAAGCGCGTGGAAAATGGCGTGCAGACCACGAACAACCCCAGCTTCGCGGTGGTGCCGGTGGCGCGCCTGGGATGCGAGCAGCAGTTTCGCATGGGAAATTACCGCTATGACACGCGGCTGCGCGCGCGTCGTTTCCTGCTGGTGGACGAGGAGCGCGGGCTGGTCATGGCTTCTGGCTTTATCGACCACGCCGGCGACCTGCACGAATACAAGCTCACCGACGGAACCAGCGTGCGCGCTCCAGTGCATCGGCCACACAGCTTCTATTTGTTCGAACTGTTCAAGCTCAAGGACGGGAGCATTGAGCAGATAGAGGCCAATTTCATCACCGTGCCCTACAACATGCCATCCCCTTGGGATGATTGGGCCAGCCGGAACTGACTCGGCCGGCCACGGTCAGAGAGCAGGTGAAAATAACAGGGTCTCGCGCCCCGGGGTCGGCGGCGTTCATCTTCGTGTTCATCACCGTCGCCCTCGACATGATGGCGGTGGGAATCATCGTGCCGGTGCTGCCCAAACTGGTCATCCAGTTCCAGCACGGCGATGTTGCAAGCGCGGCCTGGTACGTGGGGTTGTTTGGTGCGCTCTGGGCGGCGATGCAGTTCATCTTTTTGCCCATTATCGGGTCCGCCTCCGATCACTTCGGCAGGCGCCCGGTGATTCTGGCGTCGAATTTCGGCCTTGGCTTTGACTACATCCTCATGGCCGTGGCGCCGTCGTTGGGCTGGCTTTTCATAGGTCGCCTCATCTCCGGCATCACCTCCTCCAGCTACCCCACGGCCGGCGCCTACATCGCCGACGTCACGCCCGCTGCTGAGCGGGCTGGGAAATTCGGCATGCTGGGCGCAGCGTTCGGCCTGGGGTTTATCGTGGGACCGGCGGTGGGCGGAATTCTCGGCGGCATCGACCTGCGGTTGCCCTTCTGGGTCGCCGCGGGGCTGAGCCTCGCCAACGCGTTGTACGGCTACTTCATCCTGCCCGAGTCGCTGCCCGTCGAGCGGCGCCGCCCCTTTAGCCTGCGCACCGCCAATGTCGTGCATTCAGTGCGCCTGCTGCGTTCGCACCCGGAACTCATGGGGCTGGCAGTGGCCGTCTTCCTGATGGGCCTGGCCCATGAGGCACTGCCAAACACCTTCGTGCTGTATGCGGACCAGCGCTACGGTTGGGGCGAGACCCATGTGGGCCTGGTGCTTGCCCTGGTCGGCGTGGGCTCGTTCATCGTCTCGATGCTGGTGGTCAAACCCGCAGTCAGGATTCTAGGCGAGCGCGGCGCAGCACTGACGGGCCTGGGCTGCGGCATCCTGGGGTTCCTGATTTTCGGCATCGCACCAACAGGCGGACTGTTCCTGACGGGACTGGCCTTCGTGTCCCTGTGGGGCATTGCCAACCCGTCGTTCCAGGCGATGATGAGTCATCGCATTCATCCGTCTGAACAGGGCCAGCTGCAAGGCACGCTGGGCAGCATGCGCGCCGTCAACGGAATGCTGGGGCCTTTGCTGTTTACCCAGGTCTTTGCGCTGGCCGTTCACCATGGGGGTGAACCATTGCTGGGTGCACCATTCCTGCTGGCCGCCGTCCTGCTGGCCACGGCGACCATTGTCGGCGCATACGTGATCCCGGGGATGGTACGCAGCACCTGACCGCGGTGCTATTGCGGCGGCCCGGAGTCCTTCGCGGCTTTCTCGTCCTTTGGCGACTTCGGAACTGCTGGCTTGTGCTTGCTGGCTGCCAGCAGGGACTTGGCCTCTTCCGCAGTGATTTTGCGCAGGGAGGTAATCGGGTTGCGCCCCGGGATGGTCGGATTGCGGAATTCGATCGCGTCGGTGTACCGACCGCAAATGCGGCCGTTGTGGTCTTCGTCGATGACCACCAGGCCCAGGTTGTTGATGAGATCCGGCGTCGGATACAGCACCTTAGCCAGAAAGGCTTCGTGCCGGGACAGGCCGTAAATAATGAAACTCTGGTTGTCGATGGCTGCCCAGTCCTTGACCACCACCGAGAACATGCAATCTTCGGTGCTCTTCGATGGGTTGGCCTTGGCCGGCTCAGCCGGCGCTGCGGCAGGAGCTGCCGGGGACGATGGGGTCTCCGCAGCGCCGGCGGTCGCCAATCCGGCGGCCGCCAGCACAGTCGCGCCTGCCACCAAAATCGTGGCGGTCCGCGCAGCCTGTCTGAATTGCATACCCGTCATCGCCGCCGTCGGTCCGCCGGCGTCATCAGGTCCAGCAGGTAGTCGCGGAACGGCCCACCCAGCGTCGAGTGGTTGAGGCCAAACTCCACCGTGGCCTGCAGGTAGCCGAGCTTGTTGCCACAGTCGTAGCGCTTGCCCTCGAAGCGATAGGCATACACCGCATGCTTTTGCATCAGGCGCGCGATTCCATCCGTGAGCTGAATTTCCCCGCCGGCGCCCTGCCCGATCTTTTCCAGGTGCGCAAAGATCGCGGGCGTCAGCACGTAACGACCCACCACCGCCAGGTTCGATGGGGCCTTACCGGGCTTGGGCTTCTCGACGATGTTGCGCACGACGGAGACTTTTGCGGTCGAACCCTTCACGTCGACAATTCCATAGCGGTCCGTCTCGTTGCGCGGCACCTCTTCCACGCCCAGGACACTTGCCCGGTGCTTGCGGTAGACCGCTGCCATCTGCTTCAGGCAGGGCACGCCGGCGTCGATGAGGTCATCGGCGAGGTGCACGAAAAACGGTGCATTGCCCACGGCAGGCTGTGCACACAGCACGGCATGGCCGAGCCCCAGGGGTGCTGGCTGGCGAATGTAGATGCAGGTGGCATAGCGCGGCAGCACGCTGCGGACCTGATCGGCAAGCTCGGTCTTGCCTTGGGCCTCGAGCAGATTCTCCAGCTCCGCATCCGCATCAAAATGATCTTCGATGGCGCGCTTGGAGGCACCGGTAATGAATACCAGGCGCCGCGCACCGGCCATCAGCGCCTCTTCAACCGCGTACTGGATTAATGGCTTGTCGACGACCGGCAGCATCTCCTTGGGACTTGCCTTGGTGGCGGGAAGGAAACGCGTTCCACGTCCAGCCACCGGAAAAACCGCTGTACGAATTGCTGCATATGCTGTGCGTCCGGCCACCTGCTCACCTCTGGGTCGTCCTTGGAATCGTGACCATATTATTCGATTTGACTCTGGCGCCACATGAACCTTGTGCACACTTGACCTGGATCCGCGCATCCCTCCGGCTGCCTCCCAGGCCTTGGAGCGGATTGCCTGCAAGTGGCGGCCAGCGGCGTGCCCAAGATCCGTGCAAGCTCGTCAGCGGATTCCCACATTTTGTGCAACTTCGGCAGCTGCCGGCGCACGGGGGTTCCCGGCGACCCTGGGCCCGACGGCCATGAGCAAAGACGCGACAGGCCGGCTATCCACTGATTTGTGGACGACGCGAATGAATCGCGATCAAGGTAATGCGTCCGAATCGAGTGAGGTGCCGCCCGCTACAGCGGGCGTGATCGCGGCGCAATCGCGATTCGAAGCACCCTAATCCCGGATGGGCGTGCCGGCGCCTTCGTTGACGCGTTCACGAAGATCCTTGCCGGGTTTGAAATGCGGCACGTGCTTGCCGGACAGCGCCACGGCCTCGCCGGTCTTGGGATTGCGCCCCTGGCGCGGCGGCCGGAAATGCAATGAAAAGCTGCCAAAGCCCCGGATCTCGATGCGCTCCCCCTGGGAGAGCGCATCGCTCATGATCTCGAGGATCTGCTTGAGCGCGAGCTCCACGTCCCGCGCCGGCAGATGTTTCTGCTTGGCAGTGATGATCTCGATGAGTTCTGATTTCGTCATTCGAGCCCACTCCGGGACGCTGGATCAGTCTCGCTCGTTGCCGCTGATCTGTTCCTTGAGCAGGTCACCCAGACTGGTGCCCGTAGCGCTCGCGCCAGATTCGGTGCGGTAACTCTGCACAGCCTCGGCCTCATCGTGCATTTCCTTGGCCTTGATCGACAGAGTGATCGTACGGGTCTTGCGGTCCACGCCGACGAACTTCGCCTCCACTTCCTCGCCCACCTTGAGCACGGTGCGCGCATCGTCGACGCGATCCCGGCCCAGTTCCGTGGCACGCAGCTGGCCTTCCACGCCATTGCCCAGGTCGATCACCGCGCCGCGCGCGTCGACTTCGGTCACGGTGCCGGTTACCACGCTGCCGCGCGGATGTTCGGCCACATAGCCGGAGAACGGATCCTTGGCCAGTTGCTTGACGCCCAGCGAGATGCGCTCGCGCTCCGGGTCGATGGACAGCACCATCGCCTCGATCAGCTGACCCTTCTGGTAGCTGCGCACGGCCTCTTCGCCAGGCACATCCCAGCTGATATCCGACAGGTGCACCAGGCCATCGATGTTGCCGGCCAGGCCGATGAACACGCCGAAGTCGGTGATCGACTTGACCTGACCCGACACCTTGTCGCCGCGGTTGAAGTTCTCCGCGAACTCCTTCCATGGGTTGGACTTGCACTGCTTGAGTCCCAGCGAAATACGGCGTCGCTCTTCGTCCACGTCGAGCACCATGACTTCCACTTCTTCGCCGGTCTGCACGATCTTGGACGGATTGACGTTCTTGTTGGTCCAGTCCATTTCCGACACGTGCACCAGGCCCTCGACGCCATCTTCGATTTCGACGAAGGCGCCGTAGTCGGCAATGTTGGTGACCTTGCCGAACACGCGTGTGTTGGGCGGGTACCGGCGGGCAATGTTCTCCCAGGGATCCGCACCCAGCTGCTTCAGGCCCAGTGAAACGCGTGAGCGCTCACGGTCGAATTTCAGGATGCGCACTTCCACTTCCTGGCCCACGGTCACGACCTCGGAAGGATGCTTGACGCGCTTCCAGGCCATGTCCGTGATATGCAGCAGGCCGTCGATGCCACCCAGGTCGACGAACGCACCATAGTCGGTGAGGTTCTTGACCGAGCCGCGAACGACCGAGCCTTCCTGCAGATTGTCCATCAGCGCGCTGCGCTCGGCGGAGAACTCCTGCTCCACGACGGCGCGTCGCGATACCACTACATTATTGCGCTTCTGGTCGAGCTTGATGACCTTGAACTCAAGCGGCTTGCCTTCGAGGTACGCGGTGTCGCGCACCGGCCGCACATCGACCAGCGAGCCAGGCAGGAACGCGCGGACATTCTCCAGCTCCACCGTGAAGCCGCCCTTGACGCGACCGGTAATGACACCGGTGACAATTTCAGATTCGTTAAAGGCCTTTTCCAGGCGCGTCCAAGTGCGTGCGCGCTTGGCCTTCTCGCGCGACAGGCGGGTCTCGCCGGTGCCGTCCTCGACTGCGTCCAGGGCCACTTCGACATCATCGCCGGCGGCCACTTCGATCTCGCCGCGCTCGTTGCGGAACTGTTCGATGGGAATTACAGCTTCGGACTTCAGTCCGACACTCACGACGACCATGTCGTCGCCGACGCTGATCACCCTGCCGGTGAGGATCATCCCCGGGCGGATGCGCTGGTTGGCCAGGGTTTGTTCGAACAGTTCGCTAAATGATTCAGTCATATATTTCACTTAAATTTCGCGAGCTTGCATCCTGAAGCTCTACGGTTTGTTAACTCTTCGCGCCGATCCGTGGCCCGAAGTGCACCGAGGGTTTTTCTGCGTGACCGGACCGGAATCGCCCAGCGGGCAAAACCGCCGGTCCAATACGCGAAAAAGGGCGGCAAGGCTACCACCAGAGTCCTTGTGTTTCAACCGCTTATCCGCGGCTCTGCCCCGTTGCAACGCACCGCGCCGAACTTCCCTGCCGTGAGCCTTGGTTTCGGCGACAACGGGCCTGATGCAGTGCACACATCTGCGCTTTTATCCGCCCTCTCATTGAGTTAGGGTCCATGGCTTGCCCCAATCCCCGAAAAGCTGAAGAACTGCGTGTCCGACAAGCCCTCCGATGTATTCGTCAGTTACTCGCGGGAGGACCAGGATCGGGTTTTTGAGCTGGCCGGCAAGCTGCGGGCCGCTGGCGTCGAGCTCTGGATAGACCAGGGCAGCCTTGATGCGGCCGCCATGTGGGGCCAGCAGATAGTCGAGGCGCTGGACGGGGCCAAGGTGATGCTGCTGATGGTTACACCCGCGGCGGTGCGTTCCGACAACGTAGCCAAGGAAGTCACGCTTATAAGCGAGCGGCGCGGACATATCCTGCCGGTGCACCTGGAGCACACCGTGATTCCTCCGGCCTTGAAATACCCCTTGGCAGGCATCCAGCATATCGAGCTATTCAGCGGCGACCCCGAAGAGAAGCTGCAGACCCTGTTGAAGTCGCTGGTTCGCCTCGGCGTCGCCCTGCGCCAGCCCGGGGAACGCCGCGCCAGTGAGTCGAATTCGGCGCCCGCGCCCGGCGCCGTCACCGCAGCGCCGGCTGCGGATGCTGCCTCCGGCGCACTGGCCATCCTCCCCTTTGAAAACCTCAGTTCCGATCCCGAAGCCGACTACTTCAGCGATGGCCTGACCGACGAGCTGTTCTCGCGACTTTCGCTGGTTTCCGAGATCGAACTGGTGTCGCGCTGGTCCTCGATGCAGTACAAGGGCCAAAAGCTGGACCCACTGACCATTGGCGGCCGGCTCGGCGCGCGCTACCTGGTCGGCGGCACCGTGCGCAAGCACCACGAGTCGGTGCGCATCGCGGTGCAGCTGGTGGATGTCTCCACCAATCGCCAGATCTGGAGCAACACCTACAAGGGCGAGCTTGCCGACATCTTCGATATCCAGGAACAGGTGGCGCAGCAGATCGTCGAAGCCCTGAAACTCAAGCTCACCTTCCCGGAAAAGGTTTCGCTGACCAAGCGCTCCACCGTCAATGCCCAGGCCTATGACCTATTCCTGCGAGGTCAGGACTACCTGTACCGACTCAACAAGCGCGCCATCGAGCATGCCATCAAGCTGTTCGAAGCCGCGATCGAGCTGGACCCGCGCTACGGCGCCGCTTATGCCGGCGCCTCCAGCGCCTACGGCATGCACTACCAGTGGTTCGGGCGCCTGCCCAAGTACCGGGAGAAAGCCCAGGAGCTGAGCTTCAAGGCATTGATGTACGACTCCGGGCTGGCATCGGCGTATTCGGCAATGGGCCTGTCGTACTTCATC
Source organism: uncultured Pseudomonadota bacterium (assembly GCA_963726085.1). Lineage (GTDB taxonomy): Bacteria > Pseudomonadota > Gammaproteobacteria > Steroidobacterales > Steroidobacteraceae > ZC4RG30. The sequence goes on from CAVSAR010000001.1 coordinate 336,999, forward strand.
TGGGGCCAGTTCGAGGAAGCCAGGACCTCGTGCCAGAAGTCCATCGAGCTGGACCCAGACGATTTCGTCGTCTACTGGACACTGGGAAGGATCCACTTCTCCAAGGGCGAAATGGCGCCAGCCGCCGAACTGTTCCGCAAGGTCACGCAAATCAAGCCGGATTTCTATACCGCGTTCAGCGACCTCTCCCAGACCTGCGCCAATCTCGGGCTAAATGAGGAAGCCGAGCGCGCGCGCGCGCAAACCCTGGCGATGATGCCTCTGGTGCTGCTGCGCAACCCGGATGACTCAAGGGCACGCCTGTTCTACGCCATCGCCCTCGCCGAGGCGGGCCGCAACGACGAAGCCAGGCAGGAGGCCTCGAAGGCCTCGGAGTCCAGCCCTGACGACCCGCTGATCCTCTACAACCTCTCGTGCCTCTATTGCATGCTGAGCCAGAAGGATCAGGCCATGGACGCCATGCGCGCCGCAGTGCGCGCCGGCTATCGTGATTTCGGCTGGATGGACCATGACCCGAGCCTCGCGCCTTTGCGCGAGGATCCAGAGTTCAGGGATTTGAAGAACCAGTTCCCGCAGGCCTGACAGGCCGCTGGGGACGTCGGACTGACCCGGTCAGGCCAGGTCGCGACTCCGAAGGTGCGCATGCACTTGCGCCACCACCTTTGCAATGGGCAGGCCTGTGGTGTCCAGTATCACCGCGTCGGCAGCCGGCACCAGTGGCGAGACGGGACGGGTCATATCGCGGTGATCACGTGCAGCAATGTCGCGCGCCAGAACCTCCAGCGTCACGGTCGGGTCCGAGTATTTCAGCTGCAGGTAGCGTCGCCGCGCACGCTCCTCGACGCTGGCGGTAAGGAACACCTTCAACTGCGCCTGCGGAAATACCACGGTGCCCATATCCCGGCCGTCGGCGACCAGGCCAGGTGGCTCGGCGAAGGCACGCTGGCGCGCCATCAGTGCCGCGCGAACCTCGGGCCAGGCCGCGACGCGCGAGGCGCCCATTGCGGCGGTCTCGCCGCGAATCTGCTTGGTAACATCCTGCTGCTCCATACCCAGCAATATTTGCTCGCTGCCGTCCGGCCGGGCGCCGAAGCGTACAAACATCTTGCGTGCCAGGGCTGCGTGGCCCGGCACGTCGGTGGCGACCAGCCCGGCCTGCATGCCGGCCAATGCGACCAGCCGGTACAGCGCGCCGCTGTCGAGCAGGTGCCATCCCAGTTGCGTCGCAATCTCGCGGCTGATGGTGCCCTTGCCCGAGCCGGAGGGACCATCGATGGTGAGGACGCGGACCGGTAGCTGCACGTTCAATTCCCGATCTCGACCAGGTCCAAGCCGCAACCGCGCGCCGTCTCTACGAATCTTGGAAACGAGGTGCCCACGTTCTCCACATCGCGCACGACGATCGCAGCATCGGCGTACAGGCTTGCCACGGCAAACGCCATGGCGATGCGATGGTCACCATGGCTGTCCACTTGTGCACCGCTCAGTCGCCGTCCGCCCTCGATGCGAATGCCATCCGGGGCCAGTTCACTGGCCACCCCATTGGCCGCAAGTCCCGCCGCCATGACCGCCAGCCGGTCACTCTCCTTGACGCGCAGCTCCGCGGCGCCCGTCACCACCGTTTCCCCCTGGGCGGCGGCCGCGGCAATGAACAGTACGGGGAACTCATCGATGGCCAGGGGCACCAGTGCTTCCGGCACGCGAATACCACGCAGCTCGGACTGGCGCAGTTCGATGTCGGCCACCGGCTCGGCACCTTTCGTTTCACGCGTATGCAGGCGGATGTCCGCGCCCATCAGCCGCAGGATGTCCAGCAGCCCGGTGCGCGTGGGGTTGATCCCGACGTTCTCTATGACCAGGCCATCGGCTGCCGCCAGGCAGCCGGCCACGAGAAAAAACGCCGCAGACGAGAAATCCCCCGGCACATCGATTTGCGTGCCATGCAGCCCCTGACCGCCGGCCAGGCGCACGCGCCCGCCTTGGGTTGTGACCTCCGCACCCAGTGACCGCAGCATGCGCTCGGTGTGATCCCGGGTGGGTGCCGGCTCGGTGACCTGGGTGACGCCATCGGCATACAGGCCGGCAAGCAGGATGGCGGATTTCACCTGCGCACTGGCCACGGGCAGCGTGTAGTCAATGCCCCTGAGGCTGTTGGCCGGGGATACCGTGACCGGCGGGCGACCGGCAGTGGTGGTGATGTGGGCGCCCATGAGCCGCAAAGGGGCTGCCACGCGCTCCATGGGTCGCTTCTGCAGCGATGAATCCCCGGTAAGCACAGAGGTGAATTTCTGCCCGGCCAGCAGGCCCATGCACAGGCGGATGGCTGTTCCGGCATTGCCCATGTCCAGTACGCCCGCCGGCGCCAGCAGACCGTCGATGCCCTTGCCGTGCACGGTCAGGGAAGTGGCATCCTGGCGGTCCACTTGCACGCCCATGGCCTGCAGTGCCGCAAGCGTGGCCAGGCAGTCCGCGCTGTCGAGAAACCCGCGCACCTGGGTGCTCCCGCGCGCAATCCCGCCCAGCATCAGGCTGCGGTGCGAAATGGACTTGTCACCCGGCACCCGCAGGCGTCCGGAAACGCTTTTTGCCGGCAGGACACGGTAGCTGCGCATAGGTCTGGTATTGCTCCTTACAACACGGCCGCTAGCGCCGCGATCAACTTCTCGTTCTGTGCAGCCGTGCCAAAGGTGATGCGCAGGCAGCGTGGCAAGCCATAGCCGCCCACCGGTCGCACGATGACCCCATGCCGCAGCAGCTTGTTATAAATGCCCTGCGCATCGCCGACGTCCGCCAGCATGAAGTTGCCCGCGGTGGGATAGACCTTCACCCCCAGCCCCGGTAACGCGGCGCGAAGCTGTGCCTCGCCTTCGGCCACCAATGCAGTGGCACGGCGCACCTGGCCGGCATCGGCAATGCTGGCCTGTGCGCCAGCCATCGCCGGAATATTCACGTTGAAGGGCTGGCGGACACGGTTGAGAAGATCGGCCACGTCCGGGTGGGAGATGGCGTAACCCACGCGCACCCCGGCCAGCGCATGCGCCTTGGAAAACGTGCGCAGCACCACCAGGTTGGGGTGTGCGGCGCACAGCTGCATGCCGTCCGGGCAGTCGACGCGGCGCGAATATTCGAAATAGGCCTCGTCCAGCACCACGATGACCGTGGCCGGCACGCGCGCCAGGAACGCGGCGACCTGGACAGGGGTATTCCAGGTCCCGGTGGGGTTGTTGGGGTTGGCGACGTACACCAGCCGTGTGTCAGCGTCGATGCAGCCGAGCATCGCGTCCAGGTCATGCCCCAACTGCATCGCATGGCCGGCGCCATGGGCCGGGGCCACCCGCGCCTGTGCGCCGGTGGCCTGCACCGCCAGTCCATAGATCGCGAACGCGTACTGGCTGTACACGGCGTTGGCCTGCGGCGACAGGAACGCTTCCGCCAGCAATACCAGCAGGTCATTGGATCCGTTGCCCAGCGTGACCTGCGACATGGCCACCCCGTGCCGCAGCGCCAGGGCCTGCTTCAGGTCGTGACCATTGCCGTCCGGATACAGCCATACGTCCGCCAGTGCACGCTGCATCGCCTGCAAGGCCAGTGGGCTGGGGCCCAGTGGATTTTCGTTCGACGCCAATTTGATGATGTCGGCTTCCCGAAGGCCCAGCTCGCGCGCCAGTTCGCTGATGGGCTTGCCGATGGCGTAAGGGGCCAGGGCGCGCACCGCCGCGGTGCCGAGCTTTGCGGCGCTCACGAGATCGCCCGTGGATAGGATCCCAGCACCCGAAACAGCGATGCCCGCTGCTGCAATTCCTGCAACGCCACGGCCACCGGCGCATCGTCCGCATGACCCTCGAGGTCAATGAAAAACACGTAGTCCCATTTGCGCCGCCGCGAGGGCCGCGACTCGATCCGCGACATGCTGACCTTGTGCCGGGCCAGCGGCTCCAGCAGCCGAAACAGCGCGCCGGATTCCGCCGTTGCTGATGCCGACACGAGGATGGTGGTCTTGTCCGTACCGCTGGCAGGCAAAGCCTTGGCACCCAGCACCAGGAAGCGCGTGGTGTTGTCGTCATGGTCCTCGATGCGCGCCACCAGGATCTTCAGGCCATAGATCTCTGCAGCCACCTCGCTGGCGATGGCCGCCGTGCCGACCTCATCGCGCGCGCGCCGCGCGCCTTCGGCATTGCTACTGACTGCAACTGTTTCCACCCCGGGCAGGTTCTTCACCACCCAGGCGCGACACTGGGCCAGTGCCTGCGGATGCGCGCACACCCGTTGCACCTGCCGCAGATCCGCCATGCGGCCAACCAGGCTGTGCTCGACCTTGAGCTCGATTTCCCCGCAGATCCTGACTTCGGTGGTCAGGAACCGGTCCAGCGTGTTGTTGACCGTTCCTTCGGAGGAGTTCTCGACCGGCACTACGCCAAATTCCGCCGTTCCAGCCTGCACCTCGTGAAATACCTCGTCGATCGAGGCCAGGGGAATGGCGCGAATGGCGTGACCGAAGTGCCTGAATACCGCGGCCTGGGTGTACGTTCCCTCCGGCCCGAGGAATGCCACTGCCAGTGGCTGGTCTTTCCCGGTCATGGAGCCAGTCAGACCAGGCGCGCGGACAGCACGCCATGGATGGCGCGGATCCTGGCCAGCGTTGCCACGTCAATGCCGCTATCCGCATCGATAAGGGTATAGGCGAACTCACCCCGCGACTTGTTGAGCAGGTCCGCGATGTTCACGCCCGCCGCCGCCAGGCAGGTGGAAATCTGCCCGACCATGTTGGGCACGTTGCTGTTGGTGACCAGCAATCGCGTCGTACCCGCGCCGCGCGGCATGGTGGCCTCTGGATAATTGACCGAATTGCGGATGTTCCCGTTCTCCAGGAAATCGCGCAGCTGCTCGACTGCCATCACCGCACAGTTTTCCTCCGCCTCACCGGTCGAGGCACCCAGGTGCGGCAGTGTCACCACGCGCGGATGATCCTTGAGCGCGTTGGTGGGAAAGTCACAGATGTACGCATGCAGTTGGCCGCCATCCAGGGCCGCCAGTATCGCCGCAACATCGACGATTCCGCCGCGCGCGAAGTTCAGGACCACGCCGCCCTTGCGCATCAGGCCCAAGCGCGCCGCGTTCACCAAGCCGCGGGTGGCGTCATTCTGCGGCACGTGCACGGTCACGATGTCGCTGCGAGCGAACAGGTCATCCAGAGATAGCGCCTGCTGCACGCTGGAGGACAGCTCCCAGGCGCGCTGTACGGTTATCTGCGGATCGTAGCCCAGCACCTGCATGCCCAGCCCGTGGGCACTGTTGGCCACGGCCACGCCGATGGCGCCCAGCCCGATGACCCCCAGCGTGCGCCCCGGCAGTTCGAAGCCCACGAAATTCTTCTTGCCCTTCTCCACCGCGGCATCGATGGCGGCGTCATTGCCCGTCAGCCCGCGCGCGAACTGCCATGCCGGACCCATGTTGCGCGCCGCCAGGAACAGGCTGCCAATCACCAGCTCCTTGACCGCGTTGGCGTTGGCGCCCGGTGTGTTGAAGACGGGGATGCCGCGCGCGGCCAATGCCGCCACCGGAATGTTGTTGGTGCCGGCCCCGGCCCGCGCCACGGCCAATACCGATTCCGGCAACTGCAGCGCATGCATGTCGGCAGAACGCACCAGCACGGCATCCGGCCGGCCGATGTCTGATGCCACCTCGTACCGGTCGCGCGGCAGGCGCTCCAGGCCCTTGGCGCTCACGTTGTTGAGGGTGAGGATGCGAAAAGCTTCAGCCATGGCGACGTTCGAACTCCTGCATGAATGCAACCAGCGCCGCGACGGCGTCGGGGGTCACCGCATTGTAGATACTGGCCCGCATGCCACCGACCGAGCGGTGACCTTCCAGGTTCGTCAGCCCCGCGGCCTTGGCGTCACCCAGGAACAGTTTATCGAGGTCCGGTTTCGACAAGGTGAACGGCACGTTCATGATCGAGCGATCCGCGCGGGCCACGGGATTGCGGTAGAACCCGCTGCTGTCGATCACCGCATACAGCGCCTCGGCCTTGCGCCGGTTGCGCTCGCCCATGATGGCCAACCCACCCTGGGCCTTGAGCCAGCGAAATACCAGGCCAGCAACGTACCAGGCGAATGTTGGCGGCGTATTGGACATGGAACCGTCGGCCGCCATCTGGCGCCAGTTCCAGATCGACGGGGTCACGGCTCGTGCCCGGTCCAGCAAGTCGTCGCGCACGATCACGAGGCACAGGCCGGATGGACCGATGTTCTTCTGCGCGCCGGCGTAGATGACCCCGAAGCGCGATACATCCAGCGGAGCCGACAGTATCGACGACGAGTAGTCGGCAACCAGCGGCGCCTGGCTGCTGGGTATGAACGGGAACGCGACGCCACCGATGGTCTCGTTGGGCGTGTAGTGCAGGTAAGCGGCCTGGGCACTGGGCTGCCAGGTGGCCTGCGCAGGCACGGCGTTGTAGCCCGAGTTCGCCGCATCCGCCACCACGTTAACGCGCGCACAATAACGCTGCGCCTCGCCGATGGCCTTCTTTGACCAGTTGCCGGTGTTGACGTAGTCCACGGTTGCCTCGGCCGGCGCGAGGTTCAGCGGCACAGCGGCGAACTGCCCCGAGGCCCCGCCTTGCAGGAACAGCACCCGGTAGTTGCCCGGCACCGCCAGCAGCTCGCGCAGATCCTGCTCGGCCTGTTCGGCCATGCGGATGAACGCCTTGCTGCGATGGCTGATTTCCATTACCGACATGCCACTGCCCTGCCAGTCCAGCAGCTCCGACTGGACCTGCTGCAGCACCTCGACAGGAAGGGCCGCCGGGCCGGCCGAAAAATTATGGACGCGCACTTCGATTTCCCGCGGCTGGATGGACCGCGGATTCTAGCAGCCACACAGGGGCTTGGCCCGCCCGGGCCGGATCAAGCGGGAATTATTCGGCCACTGGTGCGTCGCCGGCGCCCAGATCCGCCGGATCAGCAACCTCGCCGCCACCGAGTTCCTCGCCCAGGGTTTCCACGCGCTCCACGCCCGTAAGGCGCTCGCCCTCGGAGAGGCGAATCAGGCGCACGCCCTGCGTGTTGCGCCCGACAACGGATACATCCGCCACCGGCGTCCGGACCAGCGTGCCGTCCGAACTGATCAGCATCAGCTCGTGCTCCGGCGTCACTTGCAGTGCCGCCACTGTCTCGCCGTTGCGCTCAGTCGTCTGCAACGCGATGACGCCCTGTCCGCCGCGGCCATGGACCGGGTAGTCCTCCAGCGGCGTCAGCTTGCCGTAGCCGTTGGCCGACGCTGTTAGCACCAGCCCGTCGCGCACCACGATCAGCGCAATAACGGTCTGCCCGGTGCCCAGCTTTACCCCGCGCACCCCGGTTGAATCACGCCCCATCGGTCGCACTTCACTCTCGTTGAAGCGGATGGCCTTGCCGCCGCTGGTGAACAGCATCACCTCGCGCGTACCGTCGGTGACTTCGACCTCAACCAGCTGGTCGTCGTCACGCAGGTCCACCGCGATGATGCCACTGGCGCGCGGCCGCGAGAACGACGACAGCGGCGTCTTCTTCACCGTGCCGTTGCGCGTCGCCATGAACACGTAATGGCCTTCATCGAACTGCTTTATTGGCAGAACGGCGTTGATCTTCTCGCCGTCCACCAGGGGCAGCAGATTGACCATGGGCTTGCCACGCGCCCCGCGCCCAGCCTGTGGCAGCTCGAACACGCGCAACCAGTACAGGCGACCCCGGCTGGAGAAACACAGCAGCGTGTCGTGCGTATGCGCGACAAACAGCGTCTCAATGAAATCTTCATCCTTCATTGCCGTGGCGCTCTTGCCGCGGCCGCCGCGTCGCTGCGCCTGGTAGTCGGACACCGGCTGCGCCTTGGCGTAGCCACTGTGCGACAGCGTGACCACCACGTCCTGTGGCTCGATCAGGTCTTCGGTGCGCAGGTTGAGATGATCCAGCGTGATTTCCGTGCGCCGCGCATCGCCGAACTGCTCGCGAATCTCCAGCAATTCGTTGCGCACCACTTCGGTCAGGCGCGCCGGGCGCGCCAGGATGTCGGTCAGGTCGCCTATCAGCGCCAGCAGCTCGCCATACTCGGTGAGGATCTTGTCCTGCTCGAGGCCGGTGAGCCGGTTGAGGCGCATCTCGAGGATGGCCTGGGCCTGGGTATCGCTCAAATGATAGGCGTCGCCCACCAGGCCAAACTCGGCAGCCAGCCCCACCGGGCGGGAGCTGATGGCCCCGGCGCGCTCCAGCATCTGCGGCACGCCACCGGCCGGCCAGGCCCTGGCCATCATCGCTACCTTGGCCTCCGCCGGCGCAGGCGAGGCCTTGATCAGGGCGATGATCTCATCGATGTTGGCCAGCGCCACGGCCAGGCCCTCCAGCACATGGGCCCGGTCGCGCGCCTTGCGCAGGTCGTATACCGTGCGCCGCGTGACCACTTCACGGCGATGCCGGATGAACGCCTCGAGCATCTCCTTCAGCGACATCAGCTTGGGCTGCCCGTCCTGCAGCGCCACCATGTTGATGCCGAACACGGTTTCCAGCGGCGTCTGGGCATACAGGTTGTTGAGCACCACTTCGGCGACTTCGCCGCGCCGCAGCTCCACGACGATGCGCATGCCGTCCTTGTCGGATTCGTCGCGCAAGCCGTCGCCGGCAATGCCCTCGATCTGCTTCTCGCGCACCAGATCGGCGATCCGCTCGATCAGGCGGGCCTTGTTGACCTGGTAAGGCAGCTCGGTGATGACGATGGCCTGGCGCCCGCCCTTTTCCAGGTCCTCGATGTGCGTGCGGCCACGGATTGACAGGCGGCCGCGGCCGGTCTTGTAGGCGACAACAATTTCGTCGGCGCCATTGATGATGCCCGCGGTGGGGAAATCCGGACCGGGCAGGTGCGCCATCAGCTGCACCAGCGGGATTTCCGGGTCATCCAGCACTGCCAGCAGCGCGCTGACCACCTCGGTGAGATTGTGCGGCGGAATATTGGTCGCCATGCCAACGGCAATGCCCGAGGCGCCATTGACCAGCAGGTTGGGCACCCGCGCCGGGAGCACCGCCGGCTCATGTTCCGATTCGTCGTAGTTGGGAACGAAATCCACGGTCTCGCGATCGATGTCCGCCAGCAACTCGCTGGCAAACCTCGACATGCGCACTTCGGTGTAGCGCATGGCCGCCGGCATGTCCCCGTCCACGGACCCGAAATTGCCCTGCCCGTCCACCAGCATGTAGCGCATGGAAAACGGCTGTGCCATGCGCACAATGGCGTCATAGACCGCCGAATCGCCGTGCGGATGGTACTTGCCGATCACGTCGCCGACGACGCGGGCGGACTTTTTGTAAGCCTTGTTGTAGTCATTTCCCAGCTCGCGCATGGCGAACAGCACGCGCCGGTGCACGGGCTTGAGCCCATCTCGCACATCCGGCAACGCACGCCCCACGATCACGCTCATGGCGTAATCGAGGTAGGACTGGCGCATCTCGTCTTCGAGGTTTACCTGCAGGATTTCCCGGGCAATATCACTCATGTTTCAAGGTCTTCTGCGCCCCATTTCAAACCCCAAATTCTAGCACAGAACAGCCTTTCGACCGAGCCTGAAACTGCCCCCGACTCGCTATACTGGCGGCCGTGAATCAAACCCACTCCGAGACCGGCGATCCTGCGGAAATCGCCAAATTCGAGGCACTGGCGCATCGCTTCTGGGACCCGCAGGGAGAGTTCGGTCCCCTGCATCACCTGAACCCAGTGCGCGTCGAGTACATCGCCTCGCGCGTTGCGCTGTCTGGCGCACGCGTGCTGGATGTGGGCTGTGGCGGCGGTCTGCTGGCCGAGGCGCTGGCCCGGCGCGGCGCACAGGTCGTGGCCATCGATCTGTCGCCGGCAATGATCAGCACCGCGCAATTGCATGCTGCCGAATCCGCCTTGGCCATCGACTATCGTGTGCAGGATGCGCAAGTGCTGGCCCAGGCCCAGCCGCATCAGTTCGATGCCGTGTGCTGCATGGAGATGCTCGAGCACGTGTCCGACCCGCAGGCCTTCATCGATCTGTTGTCGCAGCTGGTCAAGCCCGGTGGCGCGATCTTCGTCTCGACGCTCAATCGCAACCTCAAGGCGTTCCTGCTTGCCATCGTGGGAGCCGAATATGTGCTGCGACTGCTGCCGCGCGGTACGCATGAGTACGAACGCTTCATCCGTCCGGCCGAACTGGCCACCTGGGCACGCCGCGCCGGGCTTTCACTGCTGGACACTGCGGGTCTGCATTACGACCCGCTGAACAAGCGCTGCCGGCTCACGACGGACGTCTCGGTCAACTACATCGCGCAGCTGGGCACGCAATGAGTCAATCGCAAATCCGCGCCGTGCTGTTCGACCTGGACGGCACGCTGCTGGACACGGCCCCGGACATGATCGTTGCCCTCAACACCCTGCTTGCCCAGCAGGACCGTGCCCCGCTGCCCTATGCGCTGGCGCGCACCCAGGTCTCGCACGGCTCCACGGGCATGTTGCGCCAGGCGTTTCCGGAGGTCGCCGCAGGCGACGAGTTCGAGCAGCTGCGCCAGCGGTTTCTGTCCCTGTACGCAGCGCGCCTTGCGCAGGACACGGCCCTGTTTGCCGGCTGCGACGCCGTGCTCGATGCACTGGCACAGAAGAGCATCTCCTGGGGCATCGTTACCAACAAGCCCGCCTTCCTCACCGAACCGCTGCTGCAGGCGCTGGGGCTGGCGCAGCGCGCCGCGTGCGTGGTGTCCGGCGACACGCTGACCGAACGCAAGCCACATCCGGCGCCGCTGCTGCATGCGGCAAAACTGCTGGCCGTGGCGCCGCAGCAATGTATCTACGTGGGTGACGCCCAGCGCGACGTGCAGTCGGCCCACGCCGCCGGCATGCGGGTATTGCTGGCGCTTTATGGGTACCTGGGCCCGCAGGACCAGCCCGACACCTGGCAGGCGGATGCGCAGATCCAGTCGCCCCTGGAAATCCTGCACTGGCTCGACCGATGAGCGCGTCTGCGCAGCCCCTGGCTGGTCGGGTCATCGCCATCACCGGAGCCACCGGGGGCATCGGCCGTGCAGTTGCATTGGCCGCCGCGCGTGATGGAGCGCAGCTGGTGCTCAGCGGACGCAATGTGCTCAAGTTGCAGGGCCTGCACGCGGAAATCGAGCAGTTTGCACCCGGCAGGTCGCTGATGGCGCCGCTGGACCTTGAATCCGCGCTGGCCAATGATTACGACGGGCTGGCTGCGGCGGTGCTGGCCAAATACGGGCGGCTCGACGGTCTGGTGCATTGCGCCGGACTGCTGGGCGCGGTTACTCCCATAGACCAGTACGACGTGCCCATGTGGTGCCGCGTGATGCACGTCAATGTCACCGCCGCATTCGCCCTGACCCAGGTGCTGCTGCCGGCGCTGCGCCGATCTGCCGATGCCGCGGTCATCTTCACCAGCAGTGGCGTGGGCCGCAGGGGCCGGGCCTACTGGGGCGCGTATGCAGTGTCGAAATTCGCCGTGGAAGGCCTGGTACAGGTGCTGGCCGCGGAACTGTCCGGAAACTCAAGGGTGCGCGTCTACAGCCTCAATCCAGGTCCGGCGCGCACTGCCATGCGGCGCCAGGCATTCCCGTCCGAGAACCTTGAGACCCTGCCGCTCCCGGAATCCCTGGTTGGCGCGTACCTGCGCTTGCTGGGTCCTGGCTGCACCGATGTCAGTGGCCTGGCGCTGGACTGTCAGTCCGCGCCTTCATCATCCCCTGCAGCGCCCGCCGCGCCGGCAGCGTCCGCCGGACCGCCGCTGAGCAACAGCGACAACTCCTGATCCGTCAACTGGCGGCTGTGACCGCGAGACAACGTCCGCTCCAGCGTCAACCCACCCAATCCCGTGCGCAGGATCCGGCTGACCTGCGCTCCCTGCCGCTCCACCAGCAGGCGCAGGTCCCGCCCGTTGGCGCCAATGGTCTCGACGCCATACCAGCGGTTGCTACCTTCCCCGCCAGTGGGTTCGCAGGACTCGATCTGCATCCTCTCGCCGCTGTCCAGTTCCCCTTCCAACAATCCCGCCAGCTGTTCTGGCGACAGCTCACCGCGCACGCGCAGGCTGAACTGGATGCGTAGCCCACGCACTGCGCGTTGCAGTTGCGCGGCCAGGTTTCCATCCGACGTCAGCAGCTCCAGCCCACCATCCATATTGGGCATGGGGCTGATGGGCACATAGCGCCGCCCAACCCGCCGCGAAAGTCGCTGGGCCATGGCGTCGTGGGCGCCGGCTTCCTGCGCATCTGCTTCGCGAGGTTGCATGAGGTTTTCCCCGGGGGAACGGTGGCACAGCCAGGTAGCCGAACGCGTGCTGGATGCCTGGCGCACCAGGCGGCCATCGACGCGCACCTGGTCACTACCCAGGGCCTTGCCACCCAAGGTGGCCACTTCTCCATTGACCGTAACGCGCCCCGCGCTGATCCACGCTTCGGCCTCGCGCCGCGAGGCAAGGCCCGCCCGTGCCAGTATCTTCTGCACCCGCTCGGGCGCCGCGGAAGATTCGGGGGTAACGCTGCGTCCGCGGGCCATCACTGCCTCAATTGAGTGACGGGGCGATGTCGGTGTCGTCGACGGCAACACCCACCGGCACGCCGATCGGACCGGGCAGTTGCAGCTGCGGATTGAGGTCTTCCAGGGACTTGAGTTCCTCCAGCGGTGGCAGCTGGTCCAGGGTCTTGAGCCCAAAGTAATCCAGGAAATCACGGGTGGTGCCCAGCAACTCGGGCCGACCCGGGACCTCCCGGTATCCCACGACGCGGATCCAGTTGCGCTCGAACAGCGTCTTGATGATGTTGGGATTCACCTGGACACCGCGCACGTTCTCTATCTCGGCACGCGTCAGCGGCTGTCGATAAGCAATCAGCGACAGCGTCTCGAGCAGGGCGCGCGAGTAGCGCGGCGGGCGCTCCGGCCACAGGCGTGATACGTGGTCAGCCAATTCGCGGCGCACCTGGATGCGAAAGCCCGCTGCCGTCTCGATCAATTCAATGCCGCGACCGTTGTACGTGCCGGCCAGTTCATCGAGGGCCTCGCGCAGCTGCTCATTGTCCGGCCGGTCTACCATGTCAAACAGCAGTGCCAGCTCGCTCAAGGTCAGGCTCCTGCCAGCGGCCAGCAGGGCCGCCTCCAGCACCTTACGCGTGAATTCTGTGTTCATTCCTCGTGCTCCCCCTCATCCACGTCATCGTCCGCCGTAGCCATCCCGGCAGAATTGGCCAGCAACCGTGCGTCCGCCTCGGAAGCTGCCTGCGCCGCACCTTCCACCGCGCCCTCAATCACCAGTCCCTGGCGCGCCGGGTCGATGCCACGCAGGTGCAACGGCCCGTACAGCTTTGGCCTGCACTATTTCGACCAGGCCTTCGCGCAGCAACTCCAGCAGCGCGACGAAGGTTACCGCCACGCCCATCCTGCCTTCCGAAGCCTGGAACAACTGCGAGAACTCGACGAATGCTCCCGGTTGCAGCGCGGCCAGGATGTCGCTCATCCGGCGCCGAACCGACAGCGGTTCGCGCTGGATGTGGTGGTGCGCGAACATGTCGGCACGTATCGCCACCTCCTTGAACGCGATCAGCAGCTCCTTCAGCGTGATCTCCGGCAGCGCGCGGACCACGCGACGATCGGCAACCGCCGCACCGGCTATCCAGTTGTCGCGCTCCAGGCGCGGCAACTCGTCCAGGTGCAGCGCCGCACGCTTGAAGCGTTCATATTCCTGCAGCCTGCGCACCAGCTCGGCGCGCGGATCCTCCTCCAGCCCCGCATTCGGATCGCCGGCACGCGGCAACAGCATCCGCGACTTGATCTCGGCCAGCGTCGCGGCCATGACCAGGTATTCCCCGGCCAGGTCCAGCTGCAGCTTCGGTCATCACCTCGATGTACTGCGTGTACTGGCGGGTGATCTCGGCAATGGGAATGTCGAGGATGTTGAGGTTCTGGCGCCGGATCAGGTACAGCAGCAGGTCCAGCGGCCCCTCAAACGCATCGAGAAAGACCTCCATGGCGTGCGGCGGTATGTACAGGTCACGCGGCATTTCCGTCATCTGCTCGCCAAACACGACGGCAAACGGCATTTCCGACTGCACAGCTTCGTTGCTCACGACGCACCCGATTCCGTGGCCAGGCTCATGGCCTTGCGCACCACCTGCATGGTTTCCCCAGCCACGTCATTGGCGCGTGCCGCGCCGTCGGCAAGGATTTCGCGGACCCGTTGCGGGTGCTGCACATAGGGCTGGGCGCGCTCGCGCATGCGACTGGCATCCTCGCTGATCCTGTCTATGACCGGTTTCTTGCACTCGAGGCAACCGATGCCGGCAGTGGTGCATCCCTGGCGCACCCAGGCGCGCGTCTCGTCGCTGGAATACAGCTTGTGCAGGTCCCAGACCGGGCATTTCTCCGGGGTCCCCGGGTCGGTACGCCGCACCCGGGCCGGATCCGTCTGCATTCCCCTGATCTTGCGCGCGATGGACTCCGGCTCTTCGGTAAGGCCAATGGTGTTGCCGTAGGACTTGGACATCTTGCGTCCGTCCAGGCCCGGCACCCGGGGCGTCGGGGTCAGCAACACTTCCGGGGCGGGCAGCAACTGGTGGTGCTCGCCCTCAAGGTTTGCCAACAGCAACGCCTGCTGCTCGGCATCAATGGCGAGGCTGGAGCGCACCAGCACTCGCGCTTCGGTCAGCGCCGCATGATCGCCGCCTTCCTGGAAGCGGCGGCGCAAGTCCGCATAGCGCTCGCGCGCACTGGCGTCAAACCTTGCCAATGCAGCCTTGGCGCGCGCGGCAAACTGCGGGTCCTGGCCATAAAGGTGATTGAAGCGGCGCGCCAGCTCGCGCGTCATCTCCACATGGGCAACCTGGTCTTCGCCCACCGGCACGAAGGCCGGACGGTAGATCAGGATGTCGGCACTCTGCAGCAGCGGATAGCCCAGGAATCCATAGGTGGCCAGGTCCTTGTCCTTGAGCTGTGCCTGCTGGTCCTTGTAGGTGGGCACCCGCTCCAGCCAGCCCAGCGGCGTGATCATTGACAGCAGCAGGTGCAACTCGGCGTGGCCCAGGACATGGGACTGCACGAAAATCGTCGCGCGACCGGGATCCAGTCCCGCCGCCAGCCAGTCGATCACCATCTCATGGATATTCTTCTGCAGGGCACCGGGATGCTCGTAGTCCGTAGTCAGCGCATGCCAGTCGGCCACGAAGAAGAATCCCTGGTGGTGATTCTGTAGTGCTACCCAGTTTTTGAGCGCCCCGTGGTAGTTGCCAAGGTGCAGCTGACCGGTGGGTCGCATGCCTGACAGCACACGAGAAGGAACGCCAGGGGTCGCCGCAGTACTCATCGGCGGCATTATACGGAGCCGATCCGGCCCCTGCCCTGTCGTAGCACCACCGGCGGCGATACGGCGAGGTCCACGACCGTCGTGGGCTCAATGCCGCAGTGACCACCGTCGATGATCGCATCCAGCTCGCCTTCCAGCCGTTCCCGAATCTGCACTCCATCGGTCAAAGGCTGCGGATCACCCGGCAGCAGCAGCGTTGAACTCATCAGTGGCTCGCCCAGCTCTGCCAGCAACATTCGCGGCACCGGGTGGTCCGGGATGCGTATGCCGATGGTGCGTCGCTTGGGGTGTTGCAGCCGTCGCGGCACCTCCTTGGTGGCCGGCAGCAGGAAGGTAAATGGCCCCGGGGTGCTGGACTTGAGCAGCCGGAACTGCCACGTCTCCACCCGTGCGTAATGCGCGATTTCGGCCAGGTCCCGGCACACCAGCGTGAAGTGATGGTGCTTGTCGGCCTCGCGGATGCGCCGAATGCGCTCCAGGGCGTCCTTGTCACCCACGTGGCAGCCCAGCGCGTAGCACGAATCCGTCGGGTAGGCGATTACACCCCCCTGGCGCACGACCTCCACGGCCTGCCGGATCAGCCGCGGCTGCGGATTCTGCGGGTGAACTTCGAGGTACATCGCCATTTAGCTATGATACGCGGCGCCCAGGGACTGCCCCCGGGAGACTGGCCGGTATCAAGGTGACTGTTGAATGTTTTTGCTGCTGGAATATTCCCCGCTGATCGCGTTCATCGTTGGCTACTGGCTCGGCGGCATCTACGTTGCCACCAAGGCGCTGATGGTCGCGATGACGCTGATGCTGGCCATCGTCTGGCTGTGGAAACGCCGCGTCACCACCATGAACCTGGTCAGCACCGCACTGGTGCTGGTGTTCGGCAGCGCCACGCTGCTGCTGCACAACGCGCGCTTCATCCAGTGGAAGCCCAGTGTGTTCCTGTGGCTGGCTGGCGCGGCCTTCCTCGGCAGCGTCTTCATCGGTGCGCAGCCGCTGGCGCAACGCATGCTGCAGCCGGTGATCGGCGAGACCCAGGTGGATCGTCGCGCATGGCTCAAGGTCAATGCGACCTCGGTGGCCTTCTGTCTGGTGGCCGGAATCGCCAACCTGTGGGTGGCATACCGCGCCAGCGAAGCGACCTGGGTAAAGGTCAAGGTATTCGGACTAACCGGCGCAATGTTCTTGTTTCTGCTGGCGCAGGTCTGGTGGCTGCTTAATTTGAATCGAGGAGATACTGAAAAATGAACCGCAAGTTTTCCCTGGCGTCGCTCGCCTGCCTGGCTGCCGCCCTCCTGGCGACCGGCTGCGCGCAGAAGCCAGCGCGCCACCACACCGGCCGCGAAAGTGGACAACGTCGCCGTCGTCAATGGCCACCCGATCAGCCGCAACACCTACAACTTCTATGTAAAGGGTGTCGCCGGCAAGCCCGGTGATGACCTCACGCCCGCACAGCGCGCGGAACTGCTGGACAACCTGATCCGCGGCGAAGTCGTGGCGCAGGCGGCTGAGAAGGACGGCACCGCGGCCAAGGACGAGACTCGTGCCGTGCTGGAGCTGACGCGACTGCAGGTGCTGCAGCAGGCCTCATCGCAGGTGTACCTCAAGGATCGCAAACCCAGCGCGGAGGAATTGCAGGCGGAGTACGACCTGCAGGTCGGACAGATGGCCAAGACGCAGTACCGCGCCAGCCACATCCTGGTGCCCACTCAGGCCGCAGCGCAGAAGATCATCGACGAACTGGGCAAGGGCGCGTCGTTTGCCGAACTGGCCAAGCGCAATTCCACCGATGCCGGCAGCAAGGACCGCGGCGGTGACCTGGATTGGTTCTCGCCGGAAGGCATGACGCCTCCATTTGCCAAGGCGGTCGCGGCCATGAAGAAGGGCGAGACCACGAAGGTCCCGGTGCAGACCCAGTTCGGCTGGCACGTGATCAAGCTGGTGGATACGCGTGAGACCGCGCCACCGCCGCTGGACAGCGTGAAGGATCGCCTGGTCCAGATTGTCGAGGCCAAGAAATTCAAGGCGTACACCGATGGCCTGGTCACGCAGGCCAAGATCGAGCGGTCACTGGAGACCACGCCCGCTGCAGTGGCTGCACCGCCGGGGGCACCGGCCGCAGCAGCACCGGCACCGGCACCGGCACCGGCTCCGGCTCCGGCAAAAGCTCCCTGACCGTATCGCTAGCCTGGCAGCTTGCCTTCCAGCAGGCGCGCCAGGCCAGCGCCGTCCAGCACCATCACCCCAAGCTCGCGGGCCTTTGCGAGCTTGGACCCTGCGTCGGCTCCGGCCACCACGTAGCTGGTCTTCTGCGAGACGCTGGAACTGACCTTGGCACCCAGGGCTTCCAGGCGCTCTTTCGCCTCGTCTCGAGTCAGCTCTTCCAGTGCACCCGTCAGCACGACGGTCTTGCCTGCCAGGGGCTGGCGACTCGCGGTGGGCACGGGCATGTCGGGCCAGGAGATCCCATGCCGCACCAGCGCGTCGACCACGGCGTTGTTGCCCTGATCGGCGAAGAATGCAGCCGTGCGCGCCGCCACCACCGGCCCCACGTCCGGCGTCGCCTGCAAGGACTCCACATCGGCCGCGCGCAGCGCCTCCAGGGATCCAAACTGCCGCGCCAAGGCCGCAGCGGTGGCCTCGCCCACGTCGCGGATTCCCAGGGCAAAGAGAAATCGCGGCAAGGTGGTCTTGCGGCTGCCGGCAATCGCCGAATGCAGGTTGCTGGCGGACTTGTCACCCATCCGCTCCAGCCCGGCCAGTGTCGCCACGTCGAGCGCATACAGATCCGCCGGGGTCTGCACCAGTTCGCGCTCGATCAGCTGCGCGATGCGCTCGTCACCCAGGCCCTCGATGTTCATCGCACGACGTGAAGCGAAGTGGCGCAGCGCCTCCAGCCGCTGCGCCGGGCAGCGCAACGCCCCCGTGCAGCGGGCCACCGCCTGATCCTCAACCTGCTCCACCGGGGAGCCGCACACCGGGCAGTGGGCTGGCAGCTTGATGCGGCGCGCGCCCCTGGGCCGCAGCTCCGGCACTACGCGCGCCACCTCCGGAATCACGTCGCCGGCGCGGCGCACGACCACCGTGTCGCCAATGCGGATGTCCTTGCGCTCGATTTCATCCATGTTGTGCAACGTGGCATTGCTGACGGTGGCGCCGCCGACCAGCACCGGCTGCAGCCTTGCCACCGGCGTCAGGGCACCGGTGCGACCCACCTGGAATTCAACCTCGCGCAGCACCGTGCGTGCTTCCTCCGGAGCAAACTTGTGCGCCACGGCCCAGCGCGGTGCGCGCGAGACATAGCCCAGCTTCTCCTGCAGGGCCCGGTCATCGACCTTGTAAACCACCCCATCGATCTGGTACTCGAGCTGCGGGCGAAGTTTCTGCAGGCGCTCGAAATACGCCAGCAGCCCGGCCACGCCCGACACCTGCTGTGCCAGTGGCGAGGTGCGCAGCCCCCAGTCGCGAAGTTGCCCCAGCAGCTCGCTGTAGCGCACCGGCGCTGCCTGGCCTTCCATCACCCCGACACCGAAGAAATACAGGTCCAGGGGTCGCGATGCGGTGATCTTCGGATCCAGCTGCCGCAGCGCACCGGCCGCCGCGTTGCGCGGGTTCACGAACAGCTTCTGGCCACGCTGCAGTTGTCCGGCATTGAGCCGCTCGAATCCGGCCAGCGGCATGAATACCTCGCCGCGCACCTCGAGGCGCCGCGGCACGGGGCCGCGCAACGCCAGTGGCACCGCCGGGATGGTGCGGATATTGGCGGTGATGTCCTCGCCGGTGGCGCCGTCGCCGCGCGTTGCCGCGCGTGCCAGCTGGCCGCTCTCATAGACCAGGTTGACGGCAAGACCGTCGAGCTTGGGCTCCGCCACGTAGGCAACCTCGCCGCCGCCCGCGGCCTGCCTGGCGCGCGCGTCAAATGCCGCCACGTCCTGCGCGTTGAACGCGTTTTCCAGCGACAGCATGGGCTGGCCGTGGGTCACGGGAGCAAATGCCGAGGACGGCGTTGCCCCAACGCGCTGGGTGGGGGAATCGGGCGTGACCAGTTGGGGGTGCGCGGCTTCCAGCGCCCGCAATTCCTGCAGCAGTTCGTCGTATGCCGCGTCGCTGATCTCCGGCGAGTCCAGCACGTGGTAGCGATAGTTGTGCTGGTCGATCTGCCGACGCAGTTGGTCAACGCGCCGGGCAGGGGCCGTCACGTCGCGGCCTCATCTTCGCTGTCTTGCGGCTCCTCCTGCACCGAACGTCGCAACTGCGTCAGGCGCTCGGCACTGAGCGGCGCTCCCACATCGTCCTGCACCACCGCGCCCAGGCGATCCGCCAGATTGCGCGACAGCGTCACCAGCCGTTCCACCATTGCCGAACCGGACAACGGACCGGGCAATACGCAAAACAGGCTCACGCCGCGGAATTCCTGCGCATCCATGGCGCCGGGATCGAAACTGCCGGGGCGCACGAGGTTTGCGGCACTGGACAACACCTCGCCATCGGCGGTCACCAGATGGTAGATCTCCTGCGGACCGTGCTGCATCCCGGCCGACTCCAGCGCAGTGCGCAGCGCCCTTCCGGCCAGCATGGCGCCGGCGCGCCCGGCGACGCGCAGCGTCACCACCCGCTTGGCACCCAGCGGCGGCCAGCGAATCGCCACCGCCGCTGGCGCGTGGGACTCAAACCGCGCCGCCGAAGGCGTATCCACCGCGGACTCCATCAGCACCTGCACCTTCATGGTCGGCTCGGGGTGGATGGCAGGCAAGTCCATGGGCATCTCCGGTGGCGACCCCACATCGATCGCCAACTCGTCCATGCTGGGCTCGCGACGCACCCGGTCCGGCGGCGCGCTTGGCAGCTCATCAGGAGCGGCCGTACCGCGGGCGTCCTGCCGCGGGCGCCGCCACTCCCACAGCGCCAGCCCCGCCAGGAAAACTGCGCCAAGGATCAGCAGTGCCCAGCGAAGGTTGGCCATCAGTCCTATACCGCGGCCATCCGTACGGCCTCATCCACATCCACGCTGACCAGGCGCGACACGCCCGGCTCGTTCATGGTTACGCCGATAAGTTGCGACGCCAGCTCCATGGTTGTCTTGTTGTGCGTGATGAAAATGAACTGCACGCGACTGGACATGTCGCGCACGATATCGCAGAACCGCCCGACATTGTGCTCGTCCAGCGGCGCGTCGACCTCGTCCAGGAGACAAAACGGCGCCGGATTGAGGTCGAAAATCGAGAACACCAGGGCCACGGCGGTCAGCGCCTTTTCACCGCCCGAAAGCTGCGAGATGGAACTGTTGCGCTTGCCCGGCGGCCGCGCCATCACCGCGACCCCGGCCGTCAGGACGTCATCCCCGACCAGCTCCAGGTAGGCATGACCGCCACCGAACAGTTGCGGGAACTTCGACTGCAGTCCGGCGTTGATGCGCTCGAAGGTGTCCTCGAAGCGCGAGCGCGTCTCGCGATCGATCTTGCGCATGGCCTGCTCAAGGGATTCCAGCGCATCGGTCAGGTCCTTGCACTGCGCATCCAGGTAGGTCTTGCGCTCAGACTGCTCCTTGAGCTCGTCGATGGCGGCAAGGTTGACCCCGCCCAGCCGCTGCAGGTCTGCCAGCACGGTGGCCAGCTGGTCTTCGCGCTCCAGCACCGTGGCTGTCTCGGCCAAGGACAGCATCACCTCTTCGATGTCAAAACGCGTCTGCGCGAATTGCTCGGCCAGGGACTCGCGACGCAGCCGCGTTTCCTGCGCCGCCAGTCGCGCCTGCTCCAGCTGCTCGCGTGCCGCGGCTACCCGCCGCTCAGCCCCCAGCCGGCGCTCATCCAGGGCGCGCAGTTCGGCCTCGACCGACTCCAGGTCGCGGCGCGCCGCGCCCAGTTCGGCCTCGACCTCCAGCCGCCGCCCCAGCAGGTCATTCAACTGCACGGCGATGCGCTGCACCGGTTCGTCCCCGTCGCCCAGCTCCACCTCAAGCTGTCCCTGCCGCCCGGCCAGCTGCTCGCGCTGCTCCTGCATGCGCGCCAACGTTGCCGCCAGTGACGACTCGCTGGAACGCCGGCCCTCCAGCTGGATCAGCAATTCGCGCGCCTGTGCCCGGGCAGCATCGGCCTGCTCGCGGGCCCGGCCGGTCGTGGCGCGTCGTTCCTCGCGTTCGGTCTCCAGGTCCGTGCGTCGCAGTTCCAGTCGCTCCAGCTGTGCAGATGCGGCGTCCAGCTCCTGCCGCGCGCGCGTCAGGGACTGCAGCGTACGTTCGCGCTCGACCTGCAGCTCGCTGGCATCGCGGTCGATGCGGTCCAGCCGCAGGGTCGTTTCCTGGCTGCGCGCCCGGGTCGCCTCCAGCAAACCATGGGCTTCCGAGTAGTCGCGGTGCACGGACTGGATGCGCTGCTGGATGTTGTCGCGCTCGGTCTCCGCCGCAGCGACCTGCTGGCGCAATTCACGCAACCGTTCCTCGACGCGGGTGACCTCCGCATCACGGGTTGCGCTGACGCCGCGCAACCCGCGGATCCGGTTCTCCCGCTCCAGCACCCCAGCGCGCGCCGCACCACCGCGCACCACGCGCAGCCAGTCGCGGCCCACCCAGGTCCCGTCCGGGGACACCAGCGATTCGCCAATGCCCAGCTGGTGCCTGCGTGCCAGGGCGTCCTGCATGGAGGTGGCCGTGCCCACCCGCGACAGCCGGCGCAGCACCACCTGCGGCCCGCGCACGCGCGCCGCCAGCGAAGCGGTCCCGACATCGGCAGGCGCTGCGGTTGGCTGCGGTGCCTCAATCAGCATCAGCCGGCCGGTGCTCAGGCTGGCCAGGCCGCTGCTGGCCGCATCCAGTGAATCCACGTGCACGGCTTCAAGCATTTCGCCCAGCACTGCCTCGACGCCGCTTTCCCAGCCCTTCTCCACTTCGATCTGCGCGGCGACGCGCGGCGCGGCAGCCAACCCCGTGGCATTGAGCCACGGGCCGGCATCGCGATCCGCATCCCCCAGGGCCGCCTTCTGCAGGGCATCCAGGGCAACCATTTCCGAGCGCGTGCGTTCCCGCTCCAGTCGCGCAGCCTCCAGGGCCGACTCGGTGTCGTGCTGCGCGGCTCGCAGCCCCTGCAGTTTTGCCAGGCCGCTCTGCAGCTCGCGCAGCAACGCGTCGCCCGACTCGCGCGCCAGTTGCTCGCGGGCCTCGACCGAGCCTAACCCGGCATCCACGCCCTTGAGCAGCAGCTGGTCGCGTTCCACGGCCAGGCGATCGAACTGCCCGGCCAGGCGCCCCAGCTGATTGTCCAGCTGCTCGATGCGCGTGCGCTCCACCTGGGTGGTCTGGAAGGTACCGCCCAACTCCCGGTTGAAGGCCTCCCAGCGGTCCTGCCATTGGCGCTGCGCCTCCTCTGCCGCGGCGTGCTCGGCACTGCGGCCGGCCTCCGCCTGCTGCGCGGCCTGCGCGCCCGGCGCCAACTCGGCGATTTCCGAGCGCAACTTCTCCACCAGCGACTCGTCACGCCCCAGCTGGCCGGTGACTTCGGCCAGCATGTCGCGCACCTGGCCCAGCTCGCTGCGCTGTCGCTCGCGCAATTCGCGCGTATGCGCCAGCGTCTGCTCGGCGCGCGCGACTTCGGCGGCCTGCTGGTAATAGGTGCTCTGTACGGCGGTTGCCCGCTCGCTGGCGGCGACCTGGAACTCGCGCTGCTTTTCGACTGCCGCCTCGGCAGCGCGCTGCTCGGCCAGTTCCTGCTGCAGGCGCAGGTCGCTGTCGCGCATGGCCCGATCATTGATTGCCGCGCCACTGTCGATTTCCCGCAGGCGCAGCGCCAGCACCTCGGCCGACAGTCGGCGTTCCTCGTTCTTGAGTTCCTGGAAGCGCCGCGCCTGGCTGGCCTGCCGCGTCAGGTGGCGGATCTGCTTGTCGACCTCATCACGCAGGTCCTGCAGCCGGTCCAGGTTCTCGCGCGTGTCGGCCACGCGTGCCTCGGTCTCGCGGCGACGCTCCTTGTAGCGCGAGATGCCCGCGGCCTCCTCAACGAAGGCACGCATGTCTTCATTGCGCGCCTCGATGACCCGCGAAATCATGCCCTGCTCGATGATCGCGTAGCTGCGCGACCCCAGCCCGGTGCCCAGGAAAAGCGTCGTGATGTCGCGCCGGCGGCAGCGTGCACCATTGATGAAATAGGCGGAATTGCCGTCACGCGAGACCACGCGTTTCAGCGATACCTCGGCGTAGGTGGCGTAGGTGCCGCCGAGCTTGCCATCGCTGTTGTCGAATACCAGCTCCACCGAGGCGGTCCCCACGGGACGACGTGAACCGGAGCCGTTGAAGATGACGTCCGCCATGGAATCGCCACGCAGGTGGCGTGCCGACAACTCGCCCATCACCCAGCGCACGGCATCGATCACGTTGGACTTGCCGCAGCCGTTGGGGCCCACGACCCCGGTGAGGTTGGACGGAAACGCCACCACCGTCGGATCGACAAATGACTTGAAACCGGCGAGCTTTACCCTGGTCAAACGCATCGGAAAATTGGCTACGGAACCTGGCGGACTGAACGTGCCGCGTAGTGTAGATTAGTTGCACCAGTCATGAGCACCCAACCTGCTGCCACGATCGAGACCTTCCCGAATCCGGCGCCCCAGCGCGACTACACCATACGGATGACGATGCCGGAGTTCACCTGTCTGTGCCCGAAGACAGGACAGCCGGATTTCGCGACGCTGAAACTGGAGTACGTGCCAGACCAGCTGTGCGTGGAATTAAAGGCGTTGAAGCTGTATATCTGGTCCTTCCGCGATCGCGGCTGCTTCCACGAAGCGGTGACCAACGAAATCCTGGACTACCTGGCCTCGGCCACCCGGCCCCGGTACATGCGCCTGAGCGCCGAATTCTTTGTCCGTGGCGGTATTTACACCACAGTGGTCGCGCAGCACGTGGCGCCGGGCTGGAGCGGCTCCCCGCCGGTCCAATTGCCCTGATTTAACCGCGCTTTGCCGAAGTCTGGTAGACCGCTGTACAGGCCGCCGACGGTCGGTATAATCCCGCGTCCTTTCAGGCCCCAAGGGGCCGGTTCCGGAGTCGAGATGGCGGCCAAGAAATCCGCAGCGAAACCCGTCAAGAGCAAGAAACCAGCCGTGGCCAGAGCGGCTGCAAAGAAGTCCGTCATCGTGAAGAAACCCGTCCGTGCAGTTGCCCCGAAATCGAAGCTCCCCGCGAAAGCGGCAGTCGTTCGCCCGGTGGCGGTCCCGTCCAAAAGTCCTGTAGTGGGCTTGCCTGCTCGCAAGCCGCTGCCGGCAGTGCTCCCACGCCCCGCCCCACTGGGCGAAGAGCACGACGGTGGGGACAACCTGCTTGCCGGCCCGCGCAATGTGCAGCCGTACGTGGCCAAGCGCGGCGAGCAGTACATGAACAGCGTACAGCTGACGCACTTTCGCACGATCCTGCAGGACTGGAAGCAGGACCTGATGCTGGAAGTCGACCGCACGGTCTCCCACATGAAGGATGAGGCCGCGAATTTCCCAGACCCCAATGATCGCGCCACCCAGGAAGAGGAGTTCAGCCTGGAGCTGCGCACCCGGGACCGTGAGCGCAAGCTGATCCGCAAGATCGATGAGGCCCTGTCGCGTATCGAGGATGGCAGCTACGGCTACTGCCTCGAGACTGGCGAGCAGATCGGCATCAAGCGCCTGGAGGCGCGGCCTGTGGCCACGCTGAGCATCGAGGCCCAGGAGCGACGCGAGCGTCGTGAAAAGCAGTACGGGGACCGGGACGACCGCTACCGCTGAGTCGCGACCGTATCGCGGACGCTTTGCCCCTTCACCAACCGGAAGGTTGCACCGCGGCTCCCTGGTTGCCGCGCTGGCCAGCTTCCTCGACGCCCGCGCGCATCGCGGAACGTGGCTGGTCAGGATCGAGGACCTCGACGCCTCGCGCCGGCAACCCGGCGTGGATCAGTCCATCCTTGCGACCCTTGCATCGCTGCAGATGACCAGCGATGAGCCGGTCATTCACCAGTCCGATCGCCTGGAACGCTACGCTGCTGCCCTGGAGCAACTGCGCCGGGCCGGGCTGGCCTACCGCTGCACGTGTTCCCGCAGCGAAACCGGCGGTGCCTGCTCGGGCCGCTGCCGCGACCATGGCGCCGGCGACGGGCCGGCAGCTTGGCGGCTGCGCTTTGATACCGCAGATGCCGTCGGCTTTCACGACCGCGTGCTGGGCCAGCTCAGCTATTCGTGCCGCGAACTGGGCGACCCGGTGATCTACCGGCGCGACGGGGTCCCGGCCTACCAGCTGGCCGTGGTGGTCGACGACGCAGCACAGGGCGTCACCGATGTGGTGCGCGGCGCTGACCTGATAGACAGCACGGCCTGGCAGATTCGCCTCGCCGATGCGCTGGGCCTGCTCCCGCCCCGGTACGCACACGTGCCGCTGGTGGTGGAGCCCGACGGATCCAAGCTCTCCAAGTCCCGCCAGTCCCTGCCCGTCGGCGGCCTGGATCCTGCCGCGACCCTGCTGCAATCCCTGCGATTGCTGCGTCAGCAACCGCCTACAGACCTGACCGGCGCTTCGCCCGCCGCGATCCTCAACTGGGCGGTCCACCACTGGGACGTGGCCCGCCTGGCGGGGCTTCGAACCGTCGCACTGCCCGCTTAAATGGTCTAATGTAGGCTGCACTTCCGGCTATGCGTGGGTCCCCTCGAGGGTCAGCGATGAGCGAACCACGGGTCATCAAGAAATATCCCAACCGTCGTCTGTACGACACGGTGGAGAGCCGTTACATCACGCTGGCTGATATCCGGCGGCTGGTGGTCGACAACGTGGACTTCATCGTGACCGACAAGAAGTCCCAGCAGGACATCACGCGCATGATCCTGCTGCAGGTCATCGCCGAGCAGGAGCATGGCCAGTCGATACTGAGTCGCGAGTTCCTTTCCCAAGTCATCCGCAGTCACGGGCAGGCAGCCAAGGAAGTGCTGGGCAGCTACCTGGAACAGTCGCTGCGGCTGTTCAATTCGCAGCAGCGTGAAATCAAGGAACGGATCAAGCAGGTAACCGGCGTGGATTCGCTGGAAACCGCGGCGGCCATGGCCGAACGCAACTACCAGCGCTGGCGCAGCGTCCAGGACGACATCTTCCGCACCCTGGTGGGTGCGGTCACGGGTCAGCGGCCCCGGGCCGACAACCCGGACTCAGACGGCCGGCCGCAGGGTTCCTAGCCGGCCGCGGCGACGTCTCGCATCGACAGGCGCACACGACCCTGGCGGTCGACTTCCAGCACCTTCACGCGCACCACATCGCCCTCGCGCAGCTTGTCGGCAACGTTCTCGACGCGCTCTTCGGAGATCTGCGAGATATGCACCAGGCCGTCGCGGCCCGGCAGGATGGTCACGAACGCGCCAAAGTCCATCAGCCGCGCGACCTTGCCCTCGTAGATGCGGCCGACTTCCACATCGGCGGTAATCAATTCGATGCGCCGCTGCGCCTCGCGACCGGCCGCACCCTGGACCGATGCGATCTTGACGGTGCCGTCGTTCTCGATGTCGATGGTGGTGCCGGTTTCCTCGGTGATCTGCCGGATCACCGCGCCGCCCTTGCCGATCACGTCGCGGATCTTCTCCGGGTCGATCTTCAGGGTGATGATCGAGGGCGCCCATTCGGACATGGTCGCGCGCGGCGTCGCCAGCACCTTGTTCATCTCGCCGAGGATATGCAACCGGCCGGCCTGGGCCTGCTCCAGGGCAACCTTCATGATCTCGGGGGTGATGCCCTCGACCTTGATGTCCATCTGCAGGGCGGTAACGCCCTTGTCGGTACCGGCAACCTTGAAGTCCATGTCGCCCAGGTGATCCTCGTCACCGAGAATATCGGTGATGACCTTGAACCGGGCACCCTCCAGCACCAGGCCCATGGCCACGCCAGCCACCGGCGCCTTGATCGGCACGCCCGCATCCATCAGCGCCAGGCTGGTGCCGCAGACACTGGCCATCGAGCTGGAACCGTTGGACTCCAGGATCTCCGACACCACGCGAATGACGTAGGGGAAATCCTCCATGACCGGTAGCACGGCGCTGATGCCACGGCGCGCGAGGTTGCCATGGCCGATCTCGCGGCGCTTGGGCGAACCCATCATCCCGGTCTCGCCTACCGAGAACGGAGGAAAGTTGTAATGCAGCATGAACGGCTCGCGACGCTCGCCTTCCAGCGCATCAATGATCTGCGCGTCACGCGAGGTGCCCAGGGTGGCCGTGACCAGCGCCTGGGTCTCGCCGCGCGTGAACAGCGCGGAACCATGGGTGCGCGGCAACGAGCCGACCTTGATGCTGATCGGACGCACGGTCTTGAAGTCGCGGCCGTCGATGCGCGGCTCGCCGTTGAGGATGCGCTGGCGCACGATACGGCTTTCCAGGTTGTGCAGCTGCGTGCCCACCTGTTCGGCCGTCCACTTGGGCTTGCCATCCGCCTGCGGCACCGCGGCCAGCACTGCGGACTTGATTTCGCCCACCTTGGTATAGCGCTGCTGCTTTTCGGTGATGCGATAGGCTTCCGACAGTTTCGCCTCGGCGCCGGCGGTCACCAGGTTCACCAGGTCCGCATCGGTAGCCGGCGCAGCCCACTCCCAGCGCGGCTTGCCCACCTGCTTGACCAGTTCTTCAATGGCGCGGATGGCAACCTGCAGCTGGGCGTGGCCGAAAACCACGGCGCCGAGCATCACGCTTTCCGACAGGCTGTCGGCTTGCGATTCGACCATGAGCACGCCGCCAGCGGTGCCGGCGACCACCAGGTCCAGGCTCGAGGCCTTGAGGTCGGTGCGGGTCGGATTCAGGAGGTAGGCGCCATCCTTGTAGCCAACGCGCGCGGCACCGATGGGCCCGGCAAACGGCACCCCTGAAATCGCCAGCGCAGCGGAAGCGCCAACCAGGGACGGAATATCTGCGGGAATGTCCGGATCCAGCGAGACCACGGTAGCCACGACCTGCACTTCATTGAAGAAGCCGTCCGGGAACAGCGGGCGGATCGGCCGATCGATGAGGCGCGAAGTCAGGGTTTCGGATTCGCTGGGCCGGCCTTCGCGACGGAAGAAACCGCCGGGGATGCGGCCCGCGGCAAAGGTCTTTTCCTGGTAGTTCACGGTCAGCGGGAAGAAATCCTTGCCCGGTTGCGCGGCCTTGCGCGCAACGGCGGTGACCAGGACCACGGTATCGCCCATCGACACGACCACTGAACCATCTGCTTGGCGGGCAAGTTCACCGGTTTCGATGGTGAGTGTGTGGGAACCGAAGGGGAAAGACTGCTTGGCAATACTCACGATCGCTGACCTCAACCTGATTGATTTGATTTACACCGGCGCCAGATGGCAAACGGGCCGCGCTGTTCCTTGAAACTGGGGCGCGGCCCGGAGGGGCGACTCAGCGGCGAAGACCCAGCCGCTCGACGACTTCCTGATACTTTTGTGGTTTGGTCGACTTCAGGTAGTCGAGCAGCTTGCGACGCTGATTGACCATCTTCACCAGGCCACGCCGGGAAGAATGATCGCGCTTGTGCTCGGTGAAGTGACCACCCAGGCCAGTGATGCGCTCGGACAGCAGCGCGATCTGCACTTCAGGTGAACCCGTGTCCTGCGGGTCGCGGCCGAACTGTGTCCGGATGCCGCTCTTCTTTTCACTCGATAACGCCATGTATGGGCCCTTTTGGAAAGCGCGGCATTCTAACCGCGCGACCCCCGACCCTCAAGCTGTATGTGCGTCTAAATCGTTGAAAAGACGGATCGGCTTTAACCGGCCCTCGCCGTCTGCCTCGCCGATTCCCAGGAACGGCCCGTCCATGAGGTAGACCCTCACCAGGCCACCGGGAAGGGCCTCTACCGGGGCCACCACCTGCCCATGGCGATAGCGCGCCGCCATTTCCGGTGGCAGGGTCGCCGCCGGCAAATGTAGCAGCGCAGCATCCGGCGCAAGCAAGGGCACGTCCCCGGGGTGTGCCTCCACCTCGGCGAGGGTCACCATGGCCTGGCTGAGGAACGGCAGCACCGCGGTCCGCCGCAGCATCACCAGGTGCGCGCAGCTGCCCAGCGCGCGGGCCAGGTCCTCGGCCAGGGTGCGCACGTAGGTTCCCTTGGAGCAGCGCACCACCAGGCGGGCATCGGCACCGGCCACGTCGAGCAATTGCAAATGGCCAATGACAATTGCACGCGGCGCGCGCTCCACCTCGAGACCGCGGCGCGCCAGGCGATACAGCGGTTCGCCGTTGCGCTTCAGTGCCGAGTACATGGGCGGAACCTGCGAGAGCGGGCCGGTGAAGCCGGGAATGAACTCGCGCAGTGCGTCGGCCAGGTTCGCGGGCACCGCAGCGGTCTCCACCACTGCTCCCTCAAGGTCGCCAGTGGCCGTGCGCGCACCGAAGCGCGCGGTGAATTCGTAGCACTTGTCGCCATCGAGCAGGAAGCCGGCCACCTTGGTGGCCTCACCCAGGCACACCGGCAACATTCCGGTGGCCAGCGGATCCAGGCTGCCGGTATGGCCGGCCTTGATGCGGCCGAAAGCGCGGCGCACGCGCTGCACCGCTGCGTTGGAGCTCAATCCCTGCGGCTTGTCCAGCAGCAGGATACCCTGGCTCATGGTTCCGGCTTGTTGGCCGCGCTGATCAGTGCGTTGAGTCGCGCTGCGCGATCGAAGGAATCATCGTGCACGAACTGCAGACGCGGCGCGTGGCGCAGGCCGACCCGCCGCCCCACCTCCCCGCGCAGGAACCCGGCGGCCGCCTGCAGCCCGGCCAGCAGCTCCGGATGTGCCGTGGCGTCGCCAAAAGGCACGACATACACCTGTGCCTGGCTCATGTCTGCCGCCAGGGTCACCTGGGTCACGGTGAGCGGACCGACGCGCGGATCCTTGACCTCGCGCGACAGCAGCGACGCCAGTACGCGCTGCATCTGCGACTCGATGCGCTGCGTCCGACTGTTGCTGGTGCCGCGATCCGCCATGGGCCCTTTAGATCGTACGGGCGATTTCCGTGCGCGAGTAGCACTCGATCTGGTCGCCGGCACGCACGTCCTGGTAGTTCTTGACGCCAATGCCACACTCGGTACCGGCGCGCACCTCGGCCACGTCGTCCTTGAACCGCCGCAGCGACTCCAGGGCACCTTCGAAGATCACGACGCTGTCGCGCAGCACCCGGATCGGATTGTTGCGCTTCACCGCACCCTCGGTCACCAGGCAACCGGCAACGACGCCGAACTTGCTGGAGCGGAACACGTCGCGCACCTGCGCGACGCCGACGATCTGTTCCTTGATCTCCGGCGACAGCAGGCCGCTCATCATCGCCTTAACGTCGTCGATGGCTTCGTAGATGATGCTGTAGTAGCGCACTTCGGCGCCGGTCTCCTTGACCGCCTCGCGCGCGCTGGCATCAGCGCGCACGTTGAAGCCGATGATGCGCGCGCCGGATGCCGCCGCCAGCTGCACATCCGAGGCCGTGATGCCGCCAACATTGGCCGCCAGCACCTTGACCTGGACTTCTTCAGTCGACAGCTTGTTGAGCGCATCACGCAGCGCCTCGGCGCTGCCCTGCACGTCAGTCTTGATGACCACGGCAATGACGCCGGCCTTGGCATCCTCGATCTGCGAGAACACATCCTCAGCGGTGGTCCCCTGCCGCGAGATCACCTTGGTGTCGCGGTGCCGGCCCTGGCGGTGCAGCGCGACTTCCCGCGCCTTGCGATCGCTCTCCAGCACCAGCAGGTCGTCGCCCGCGTTGGGTGCAGCAGTCAGGCCCAGCACTACTACCGGCATCGACGGCGCCGCCGATTCCACGGACTTGCCATGCTCATCGAACATCGCGCGCACGCGTCCGGCCTGCGTGCCGGCCAGTATCGGATCACCGACCTTGAGCGTCCCGCGCTTGACCAGCACGGTGGCCACTGCGCCACGGCCCTTTTCAATGCTGGATTCCACGACGATGCCCGAGGCCAGGCCATCACGCGGTGCCTTCAGTTCCAGCACCTCGGCCTGCAGCAGGATCGCCTCCAGCAGCTTGTCGATGCCGGTACCGTCCTTGGCCGAGACGTGCACGAACATGTTCGTGCCGCCCCACTCCTCAGAGATCACTTGATACTTTGACAGCTCGGTGCGGACCCGCTCGGTGTCCGCATCGGGCTTGTCGATCTTGTTGACCGCCACGACTATCGGCACGCCGGCGGCCTGCGCATGTTGCACGGCCTCGATGGTCTGCGGCATGACGCCGTCATCGGCAGCCACTACCAGCACCACCACGTCGGTGGCTTTGGCGCCGCGCGCGCGCATGGCGGTAAACGCCGCGTGGCCCGGCGTGTCGAGGAACGTGATCATGCCGCGAGGCGTCTCGACGTGGTACGCGCCGATGTGCTGGGTAATGCCGCCGGCCTCGCCGGCCGCGACCTTGGTGCGCCGGATGTAGTCCAGCAGCGAAGTCTTGCCATGGTCGACGTGGCCCATCACGGTCACCACTGGCGGGCGCGGCAGTTCTGCCGCGGCACCCCCGGCGACGCCCTGCAGGTCTTCCTCGATTTCGTTTTCCTTGACCAGCCGCGCCTGGTGGCCCATTTCCTCGATCACCAGCACTGCAGTGTCCTGGTCGATTGTCTGGTTGATGGTGGCCATTACGCCCAGGCCCATCAGCGTCTTGATGACTTCGTTGGCCTTGATGGCCATGCGGTTGGCCAGCTCGGCCACGGTGATGGTCTCGCCGACCGGCACTTCGCGCTTCTGCGGCGTCGTGGGCATCTCGAAGCCGTGCTTCTGTTCGCCATCGGCCGCTGTAGGCCGGCCGCGCATGCGCACCTTCTTCTTCTTCAGGCGCGCGCTGACGTCACCGGCGACATGCAGTTCCTGGCGACCATAACGGGTCGTGGCCGGGACGCCACGCGCCGGCGGCTCCGCGGCCCGTGGCTCGCTGCGCGGCGGCCGCTCGACTCGCGGCGGTGTCTCGACCCGCGGTGCCTCGGGAGGGGCACGACGCGCCGGCTCGCGGCCGGCATCCTCGCGCTCGCGCTGCTCCTGCGCGCGGCGTGCCTCTTCCAGGGCCTTGCTGCGGTTCTGCTCTTCTTCCAGGCGCCGGCGGTTTTCCTGGTCCAGACGCTCCGCCTCGCGCCGTTCAGCCTCGGCCTTCTCAGCCTCGACCTGCTGCGCGGCTTCGATTTCGCGCTTCTTCTGATCGGCGATTTCCTGCTGCGCGCGGTTCTGCTCTTCCAGGACGTCGCGCTTCACGTAGGTGCGCTTGACGCGCACTTCAACGTTGACGGTGCGCGCCCGCCCCAGCGTGCTGGCCATTTTCAGCTCGGTCTGGGTCTTGCGCTGCAGGGTGATCTTGCGTGGCGATGCGGTCTCGTCCCCGCCGTGGCTGCGACGCAGATGCGTCAGCAACTCCAGCTTGGCCTCATCGCTGATGACCGCGTCGGCGCCCGACACGGTGATCCCGGCCTGTTCCAGCTGCACCAGCAGCTTGTCTATTGGGACCTTCAGTACTTCAGCAAATTGCGAGACGGTGACGTCAGCCATGGATTACCCCTGAAACCAATGCTCACGCGCTTTCATGATCAGTGCACCGGCGCCCTGCTCATCCAGCCCATCGATATCCGCCAGATCGTCCACGGCCTGTTCGGCCAGCTGCTCGCGGGTGCGCACGCCGCGCCGCGCCAGCTCCAGTGCCAGGTCCGGGTTCATCCCGGTCAGCGCCAGCAGGTCGTCGGCAGGCATGGTGCTCTCCATGCTCTCTTCGCTGGCAATGGCCTGCGTGAGCAGCACGTCGCGGGCGCGGTTGCGCAGTTCCTTGACCATTTCCTCGTCAAACTCAGCGATGGACGCCAGTTCGCTCACTGGCACGTAGGCCAGCTCTTCTATGGTCGAGAAGCCTTCCTGCGCCAGGATGGTGGCCACATCCTCGCCCACATCCAGTGACTTCATGAACATCTGTACCAGGCGCGACGCTTCCGATTCGCTCTTGGCCTCGGCATCGGACTCGGTCATTACGTTCAGTTCCCAGCCCGTGAGCTGGCTGGCAAGACGGATGTTCTGGCCGCCGCGACCAATGGCCTGCGACAGCTTTTCCTCGGCCACCGCGATGTCCATGCTGTGGGAATCCTCATCCACCACGATGGACTGCACCTCGGCCGGCGACATCGCGTTGATAACAAACTGGGCCGGATTGGCGTCATAAGGGATGATATCGACCCGTTCGCCGGCGATCTCATTGGACACTGCCTGAACGCGCGAACCACGCATGCCCACGCAGGCGCCGACCGGATCGATCCGCGGTTCATTGCTGCGCACCGCGATCTTGGCGCGCACGCCCGGATCGCGCGCCGCGCCCAGGATCTCAATGGTGCCCTGCCCGACTTCCGGCACTTCCAGCTTAAACAGCTCGACCAGGAATTCCGGCGCGGTGCGCGACAGGAACAACTGCGGCCCGCGCGGCTCGGGCCGCACGTCCTTGAGGAATGCCTTGACGCGGTCCTGCGGCTTGAGCGCTTCGCGCAGGATCAGGTCGCTGCGCGAGATAAAGCCCTCGGCATTGCCGCCAAGATCCACGAACACGCCATTACGATCGACCCGCTTGACCACGCCGCTGACCAGCGTATTGACCCGGTCCTGGAACTGCTCGATGACCTGGGCGCGTTCGGCCTCGCGCACCTTCTGCACCATGACCTGCTTGGCCTGCTGGGCGGCGATGCGGCCGAACACCACCGACTCGATGGGCTGCTCGACGAAGCCACCCGGCTCGGCGTCCTTGTCCAGGTCCAGTGCGTCTTCCAGGCGCAATTCGCGATCCGGGGTCTCCATTTCCCGCGAGTCATCGGCAAACACCTTCCAGCGACGAAAGGTGTCGTAGTCGCCGCTCTTGCGGTTAATGGCAACCCGCACGTCCCATTCCTCGCCGTGCTTCTTGCGCGTGGCCGCGGCCAGCGCAGCCTCCAGCGCCTCAAAAATAATTTCCTTGTCGACGCCCTTCTCGTTGGAGACGGCATCGACAACCATCAGGATTTCTTTGTTCATCACTACTTACCTACCTTCGCCCCTCGAGGCGCGACCAGTCGGGCGCGAGACGGGTCTTGCCGATCTCGCCGTATCCCGCCTGCACTGCCTCACCATCCACCAGCATTTCGATACCTTCCGCATCCGCCCGCAGCAGGTCGCCCGTGTACCGGCGACGACCATTGCGCGGCGCGACCAACTCCACGTGCACCCGCTGTCCGACATGGCGCAGATAGTGCGCCGTCGTACGCAGGATCCGGTCAGCCCCAGGTGACGACACCTCCAGGGTGTACGGAACCGCGATCGGATCCTCCACATCCAGCAGCGCCGACAGCTCCCGGCTGACGCGCTCACAATCCTCGACACCGATGCCATCGAAGGCGCGCGTGTCCGGTCCATCGCCCTCGGCCTTGTCCAGCGCCGCCGCGGCTTCAGGACTCATCCGGCCATCCGGCCAGTCTATGTAAACCCGCACCGTGGCCTGCGATCGCGTGGCCGCGTACTCGATGTCCACCAGCTCATATCCCAACCGGGTCAGCAGCGGCTCGGCCAGCAATATCAGGCGCTCGCGCAACATGGCTCCTCAGCAATCTCGCGCCAAAACCAGACCCCAAAACCCAGCGCTTGAAACAAAAAAGGGCCCAAAAAAGGCCCCCTCCAAGCAAAAGGCCCCCGCTTGGGGGCCTCTTCAAGAATCGTTCGCTCCCGCCTGACCCTCCAAGCGGGAGCGGGATTCTAGGACTTTGCCGGCCGCGCGTAAACCCCTGTGGGGGTTGAAATTCCGGGCGTCGCTCCCTAGCGCGGATTGGCGTGGTGCGAGTCGTCCTGCATCAGGTGCAAGTCCTGGTCGACGCAGGGTGCCGGCTCCGCCATCTCCTTCTGCATCAGCGTCATGCGCCGCGGACGCATCTGCCAAGGTTCAGCCAGCACCTTTGGATCCCGTACCAGGGCCTGGTATTCGATCTCGTTGCCGCGCC
Organism: uncultured Pseudomonadota bacterium; assembly: GCA_963726085.1. Lineage (GTDB taxonomy): Bacteria > Pseudomonadota > Gammaproteobacteria > Steroidobacterales > Steroidobacteraceae > ZC4RG30. Next base: position 372,273 of record CAVSAR010000001.1, read on the forward strand.
GCGTCAGACGCTCCGTGACCCGCAAGGCCTCGGAGTGAATCGCCCCGTTGTCGGCCAGCCAGGTCACGTCGTTGAAGTTGGTGGTCTCCACCACCAGCGTGTCGCCCTCCCAGTGGCCAGTGGCATCGCCCAGGTAGCTGGGGCTGTCATCCTGACGCACCACCCCGGCGCGCAGCGGCACGATGCGAAAGAACGGACCCGACACGTCCTCGTACAGGAACACCACTTCGCGGGCGGTCTGCACAATCTTGTCCGGCGGCCCGATCCGCGGCACCCCGGGAGGCTGGCAGCGCAATACCGGATCAAACTGCACCTGCTTGGCATCCAGCTCACGTACCTTTGCATCGAATTGCGGCTGGTAGCGCGGGCGGTCAGGCGGCGGCCGCGCACCGGCCGGTGCCGCGGCCGCCGGGCTGGCCGGTGCTGGCGGACAATCTGTTACGCAGACGGAACCGTCGGGCAGCTTCTGGGGCTTTAGAAAATCAATGCCGCCGCCATTGTCCCAGGTGCCGTTGAAGTCCGGATGCCCGTCGGCGGTGCGCGGTGTCATAGCACCAGGCGCGGCGGCCTCCGCCGCGCTTGCTGTGTTCAGCAAGGCGCCCATCGCACAGGTGCCCAGCAGAACCAATAACGAGCGGATACGTGTGTTCATTTTGGCGTCACCGTTTCTGCCCCGGGGATCTTCGAGAACTGGATCTCACGGCCGTCAGCAAACTTGATGATCAACATATACCCCAGGTCCGGCGTACCGGCGCGCGCCGGATAGGCGTGGATCTGCACCGGTTTCCCGTCGCCCAGCAGCGAGGTCTTGGACAGCCCGGCCTTGCGCATCATTGCCACCGGCAGGGATTCCAGCCGGTACGTCATCGGCTTGCCGTCCTTGCCCTTGGCATCTACGTAGACATACACATGCGGATTCATCCAGTCCACGCGTGACACCAATCCCTCGATCTCGAAGCTCTTCGACACGTCAAACACGCCGGAGAGCGAGTGATGCGCCAGCGCCGCCGTGCCATATCCGCACAGCGGCACCACCAGGATCATCCACAGCAGACGGTTCTTCATTTCTGGCACCTACTGGAAGGTCGTATGCCCGTCCTTGTCGACGGGGTTGCGATCGTTTTCTGCGCACACGAATTCCATCAGGCTCCAGTCGCGCTGGCGCGCAAAGGTGAATACCCGGTGGTAGGGCTTCTCGAGCGCCTCCGGATCCTCCAGGGTCATCTCATCGGTCAGCGTATTGGCATCCGTTGGCGACAGGCCGATGCGCTCCGAGATCCTGAGCTTGTCACTGTGCTTGATACCGGGCCCCAGCTCGGTGATGGTCTTGATGCCAATCGTTTCCACCACCAGCGTCTGGCCTTCCCAGTGCCCGATCGAATGGCCGAAGATTCCCAGTTCCCAGTCGTCCGGATGTCCACGCCCATCGGTGTAGATGGAACGCAATTGCATCCAGGCCTCGTGATGCATGGTTACGCGACCAGGGGTAAACAGGAACTCGATGGGATATTGTCCAGTGGCCATCATGTTGGGCATGCCCGGCGGCATGCAGTTGGAAGTGTCCTTGTGGACCACGCCGTTGTTGTCGCGCACATCCTTCTGCCAGGCCTGGTAGCGCGCCAGATAGGCTCCCTTGAGCGCCGGCTGTTCCGCAGGCGGGTCGCCCGGGGCCGGGCGACGAAATTTCAATACCCATACGCCGCCCCAGTCAGGCAGCTTATTGAGGGCCGCATAGGAACCCTGAGGAAAGGCAGCGCCCGACGTGGCGGCAGTGGCTTGCGGTTGTGCACCATAGGCCGGGGCAAGCCAGGCCAGCGCCGTGACGGCAGCGACGGACAAGAATTTCATGCGTCCCCCCGGACTCCCAAAACAAGCCGATATTGAGGATATAATCCGCCTGATGTGGGGTCCATTCAAATCGGCGCATAGCGCTGCCGTCTGTACTGCGTTGTTGGCTGCCGGGCCCGCCCTGGCACATCACTCGTTCGCCATGTTTGACCAGACCAAGGAAGTCACGCTCAAGGGCACGGTCACGGAGTTCCAGTGGACTAACCCGCACGCCTTCATCCACATTCAGGTCCCGGGTGCAGATGGCAAGCCCGAGGTCTGGGAGATCGAGCTCAACAGCCCCAACAATCTCAAGCGCCAGGGCTGGAAATCCACCAGCGTCAAGACCGGTGACAAGGTAACGCTGATGACCAATCCGCTGCGCGACATGTCCGCGCACAAGGGCGGCCTGTTCATTTCCGTCACGCTGGAAGACGGCACCGTGCTGGGCGAAGCCACGCGCGCCGGCGGTGGCCCGATCAACGTTCCCGTCTTGCCTCCCCAGGCGCCGGGCGCACCGGCAGGAGAGTACAAATGAGTCCGGTCCGTTCACTGCACGCCCTGGCCGCTGGCGCGGCGCTGCTGTGCTTTTCAGCCCCGGCCTGGGTGCATCACTCCGGCGCGATGTTCGATACCACCAAGGAAGCGACCATCACCGGGACCATCACCGAGTTCAACTGGACCAATCCGCACTCGTCGTTCAAGGTGGCCGTGACCGGCGCAGACGGCAAGGAGGAGGTCTGGGCCATCGAGATGAACAGCCCGCAGAATCTGGTCCCGCAGGGCTGGAAGCGCACCACGCTCAAGGCGGGTGACAAGGTAACCGTGACCGTGCGCCCGCTGCGCGACGGCAAGCCCGGCGGCTCCTACATGTCAATCGTACTGGCCGATGGCACCAAGCTCAGCGGCAACGGCCCGGGCCAAAGCAATTACGGCGAGCCCACCCCAGGCACACCGACCACAGCCGCCGCACCGGCCAAGCCCTGACCTACTTGGCGGCCTTGGCGCGGTCATCGACCGCTTTCTGCCCCTCGACCGTACTGGGCAGGTTCTTGTTGAGGTTGGGCAGACATTCGACTTCCGGGATGTCGCTCTCGTCCTGGCGCAGCCAGCGCTTGCTGCTCTTCCACTCGCCCTTCCACATCTTCGGATCGGTCATGGTGTAGTCGATCTGCAGCGTCTTGCCGCCATCGAGCATCGTGAAGCGCTCGGTCATTTCGAACTGGTCGCTGATTGGCAAGCCCCCGTCGATGTAGTGCTCGTTGGGCTCGAAGTACTTGGTCTTCACCACCAGCGCGTTGCCTTCCCACTTTCCAATGGATTCACCGTTGTAGGTATAGACCACGGTGTCCGGATCCGTGAAATCCCGGCCATCGGTGTAGATGAACCGCATGCTGTTGGTAAAGCCGAAGTTCATGAACACCGCGGTGGGCAGCTGGATCATGTTGATGGGCCATACCCGCGTCATGATCATCGGCATGCCGGCCGGATAGCACTGGCCGATGCTGTCGCGATAGGGCAGACCCTTCTTGCGCGCTTCCTCGGACTCGCGCATGGCCGTCTGGCCCGGCTCGTAGAACTCCGGATAGGGTGGGCCAAAACGGAAATCCGCGAACGAGCGGCGCAGGTCGACGAACCAGGTACCGGTGAGGTTGAACGGCGCCTTGGGGCGTGGCTTGGCGATGTTGGCCGGCGCCAGCGCGCCCAGGTGCCCCTTGTGCCGATGCGCCAGCTCATCCATCCGGTCCGGCGCCAGACCCCCGCCGGCCGTGCGGCCGGGCGCTGGCGGGGCGGCCGGCGGCGCATCAGCGGCCAGTGCCATCAGGGGCAACGAGAACAAGGCCATGGCAACAGTCAATCTCATCGCGCTACTCCCGCTTCATTGGCATCTGCGCCATCTGCTCATCTATCGAGGGGATCTTCGGCAACTGCGTGCGGCCGCTGACCGGGTTGGCATAGTGATAGGGAATGTCATACACCACCGGGAACATGGCCACCTTCATGGTGGGCGGCGCATCCGCAGGCAATTCCGCACTGGGACCGGGCATGAAACGACTGGCTGCCTTGGCCCAGCCACCCACATAGGGCGCCGACAGGGTGTTCATGGTGTGTACGACGCTGAACTTCCAGACGCCATTTTCCTTGACCGCCTCGTTCTCGTAGATGGACGCGCCATGCGAGGCCCGGGCGCCGGTGGCCATCTGCTGCAGCATCCGGATGCGGATCTTAGCTGATTGTCCGTCCGGTGCCACGGTGATTACCGGCTGCAATTGCAGGTGATTGCCCAGGCGGCCGGCCACCGGCCCTTCGCCGCCACGCCCGAATACCACCCACAGCATGTTGCGCACGCTGTCCGCGCCCTTGTACAACCCGCGCTGCGCCAGCTCCATCGAACCATTCCTGGCAAACAGGTCGGCCAGCGGATCCCACAGGCTCTTGTCCAGGTAGTAGCCGTAGGCGCTCTGGAGATTCTCGATCGAGTGGTAGTCCTTGAATCGCGCCACATCGGTCTCGGCACGCGATACCGCCTTCTGCAGGTCGCCGGACAACTTTGGCGCCGCGGCTGCGGCCACGGGCTGCAGCGCGGCGGCGGCCAGCTGGGGTGTCGGCCCGCCGCGATCAACGCCCGGATAGGTCGGCGCCTTGCCGGTCACAGGATTGCGGTAGTGGTACGGCGCCACATGCGCCTTGGGATAGATCTCATAGACCTCGCTGGGCGGCCGATCCGGTGGCAGCGCGGCGTTGATGCCCTGCGCCGGGCGGGCACTCTTGCCCCAGCCAGCGTCGTAGTCGCTCTGGAAGGTGGGATAGAAGTGCACGCTGGCAAATTGCCATTTGCCGTCTTGCTTCACAAAGCGGTTCTCGTAGACGCCCTCGCTCCACTCGCCACTGCCGCCGGCATGCCCGGTCATCGAGAACTCGCGGCTTCGCGCCCATGCCGTGTGCCCATCCGGGCTGACATCGACCACGATCTGCAGTTGCATGTGATCGTTTAGCCAGCCTGGCACCAGCCCATGTGGGCCCAGCGTGCCCAGGAACTGCCGCACCCGCTTGCGACCCACATACACACCCTGCTGTGCAAACTCGATGGTTGCATTGGCTGCGAACAGGTCGGCCATCTGGTCCCAGTGCGCGCGGTCATAGTAGTAGCCGTAGATACGCTGCAGGTTCTCGATTTCCTGCTGGTCCTTGAGGCGCTCTGCGCGACGCAGCAGCTCGGCCACTTCGGCTTTCGCGTCACTGGAGGTGGCGTGAGTGTCGGGCGCCACGCGCCAGATCATTCCACCTTCCGGCGTACCGGGATTGGCATAGCCGAAATCCGGCAGGCAAGCGGCCGGAAACCCTTCGCAGGCCGTGCTGCGTTGCCGGTCCGGGGGATGCGCCAGTGCGCGCCGCGGGCTCGGCGCAGCTGGCTGCGCAGACGCCGCCGCTGGCGCCGGGTTTACCCAGCCCGTGGCATAGGGGGCACCGAATCCGGCGTCGTAATCGAGCTTGGCGATCTTCCAGACGCCGTTTTCCTTGCGGTACTGCATCTCATACAGGCCTTCGGCCCAGGTCGCGCCACGATTGAGGCTGCCAAACGTGGCCAGCGCGCGCCAGCGCGCACTGGCGGTTCCATCGGCGTTGAGATGCACCACCGGCTGGATGTTCATGTGGTTGTAGAGACGGTTGTCGCCCAGTCCCACTTCGCCCATTTGCACGCCGCCCACGTTGCGGTACAGGTGTTCGCGGATGCTTTCCTTGCCCACGAACACGCCGGCGGGATAGTTGGCGACCGCGTCGTCGGTGAAATACTCGGCCAGGTCCGTCCACATTCCCTTATCGACGTAGAACCCATAGGTACGTTGCAGTCGCTTGATTGCCGCAATGTCCTCCGCTGCCGTCACGTCGGCGCGCAGCTGCGCAATTCGCCCGGACAATGCCGCGTCCGGCGCACTCAACGCAAGCTGCGCCGGCAACAGTAGCGCCAGGGCGATGACCAGGCGCACGGTCAGCCGATCCAGTGGTGGTCAGCAGCCACGCCATCGCCCGCCAGCGGCACGCTGTGGGGTCGCGCGGCTCTGGTGTCGAAGGCGTACGGCGGATAGGCACCGCACATGTCGTCCACCGTCCAGTCGCCGCAGGCGTCCGGATACGCCGCCGCATCCACAAGACAGGCCGGCGCCGCTGCCAGCAGGGAGCCGGGGGCAATGCGCGCCAGCGATGCACCCGACAGGGCAATGCCTCCCACGGCCAGCGTCAGCTGTCCCAGGAATTGCCGGCGATCCGGATTCCATGCCTGCCCGCTCATGCGTTGAACGCCGGCAGTTCGCTGGCACCAAACCAGTTGGTGTGGGTGCCGCTGCGCAAACGAAACGGCAGCTTCACCGTGGCGATGGCACCCTCTTCCATCCGCATCGCATCGACGATCACCAGGTCGCTGGACATGGTCTCGTAGTTGCTGGCAATGCCCAGCAGATACCCGTCGCCTTCCGCCGTGCTGCCCTTGCGCGGCACGAAGCAGCTTTCCTGCAGTCCCTGCACTGGTCCGACATAGAAAGCACCGGGCTTTGCCGTGGGATTGGTCACATCCACGCGCAGGTACTGGTTGGTGACAAATCCGCCCATGCCGCCGGCACGCGCCTTGTCGAAGGCCAGGCTGGGGTCGCGATTGCCAACGAAGCAATACTTGTACGGCAGCGACAGATAGCGGTCATCCATGCGCGCCAGCACGCCATTGGCCGTCGAGATCACCTCCTCATCAAAGGTGTCCTTCTTGCGCGACTTCATGTCGAAGGTCCAGCGCCGCATCTGCGACGGATCGCGCTCGCCACTGGAGGTCGGCAGGTCCATGGTGATCTTGCCGTCCTTGTGTTCGACGGCATTGAGGAAATGCAATGTATTGCGCGCCGGCCCCTTGAACCAGCGTACGTCCTTGCCTTCACCGGTCCGCGGCAGGATGCCGATGTAGGTGGGCTTGCTGCCATCCCATTCCCACATCGGCTCGCCCGATTTCAGCCGTGCATCACTGGTGGTGCGCGGTATGACCGGGAACAGAATGTAGTTCTGCGTCAGCGCGATGTCATGTTGGATGCCCACGTACGGGGCCTTGAACCAGACTTCGTGCTTGATATGGCCGTCCTTGCCGATGATGTAGGACGCCACGTCGTCGGTCAGGTCGCCCTTGGCTTGGTAGCCGTAGGCAATCATCTCGCCCGTGACCGGGTCGATCTTGGGGTGCGCCGACATGGTCTTGGCAGTCCACTTGCCGTAGAAATCCCACATGCCCTCGGTTTCAAGTGAGTGCGGGTGGATGGCCCAGGGCAGCGAGTCTTCCTTGAGCGTCAGCAGCTTGCCGCCATGCCAGTACAGGTGCGTGTTGGCGGCCGAACGCGGCAGGTCCTTGACGCTGGGATCATCGGTGTAGTGGTTGCGGTAGACGCCGTACAGACGCCGGTGCGCCGCCCGCTCGGCCATCAGGCGCGCGGTCTTCACATAGCGGCCGCGAAAATTGACATTGCCGTCCTTGAAATTGAAGCGGCTGACATGCCCGTCACCATTGAAGCCCGTGGGCCACTCGTTCTGCGGCGGGCGATACTGGAAATCGCACTGCATGCGATAGAAGTTGCCCTCGATGTCCGCCGGGATCTTGCCCCAGACTTCGCAGTCGTAGACATCGGCCTCGAACCGCGTCGGAGTATTGAACCCCGTCGACGGGAACATCGGATGACCACGAAAGTCCACTGCCATGACACTCGCCCCAACGGCTACATGGCCGTTTGTAGTACCTTCTGCTGCTGATCTTAAACCCAAAACGGTGCGGTAAATATGGGTCGTCAATTTGGCGCATCCCTGCTGCAGTTCGCCACCGCGGCACTTGCCGCCGACCCCGCTGGCGACCCTGGCACTGCGGGCGGCCGGGCTGCGGCCGCTGGCGATCCGGCCGATAGAAAGCTCGTGTACACCGGTGCCTGCACCGTGTGCCACGGCGCCACCGGCAAGGGCGGCACGCATGGGGGTGCGCCGCTGACCACTGCGTTGACGCACGATGCCGTCATTACCGTGCTGACCAATGGCCGCAATCAGATGCCTGCTTTCGGCAGTTCGATGCCGGCGCAGGACCGTGAAGAAGTCGCAGCCTACGTGCTGCAGACGGTGAAGTAGGAGCCACGCCTGACCAACCTGCCGCAACTGGCCGTCATCCTGGCCCTGGCGTTGCTGGTCGCGGCATTCAGCGTGGCCGCGAAGCGCCTGCGCATCGCCACTCCCATACTGATGTTGCTCGGCGGCGCCCTGCTGGCCTTTCTTCCGGACGTTCCCCAGATTCACGTCGACCCGGAACTGGTGCTGCTGGTGCTGCTGCCGCCACTGCTTTATTCCGCAGGCGTTGGCATGAGCTGGCGCGGATTCCGCTCCAGTCTTCGGCCGATACTGCTGCTGGCCATTGGCTGCGTGCTGGTCACCGCCGGGGCGGTCGCCACCGCAGTGCACATGCTGTTGGGCGTAAGCTGGTCGGTGGGTTTTGTGTTGGGCGCCATCGTTTCGCCTCCGGATGCGGTGGCGCCGCTGGCCATCCTGCGTCGCATTCCCTTGCCGCGCCGATTGCACACCGTCCTGGCCGGCGAGAGCCTGGTCAATGACGCCACGGCACTGGTCACCTTGAGCTTTGCACTGGCCGCCGTGGGCAGCGCCTCGTTTTCCCTGTCGGCCGCTGCACTCCAGTTCGCGGCCATTGTCGGCGGCGAACTCGCGTTTGGTGTCGTCGTGGGCTACGCAATGCTGCGGCTGCGCCACGTCGTGAACGATCCACGCGCAGAAGTGCTGCTCGCACTGGCGACACCCTTCCTCGCCTTCTGGCCGGCGCACGCAGTGGGCGGCTCGGGCGTCATTGCCTGCGTCGTGGCCGGCCTTTACGTCTCGTGGAACGGCCGCCAGCTGATCCGACCTGCAACCCGACTTCAGGGATTCTTTATCTGGGACCTGCTGGTCTGGGCTATCGAGGCAATGCTGTTTCTGCTGGCCGGTTTGCAGGCGCGCTCGGTGGTCAGCTCCATTGCAGCCCAGGCCTGGCCGCGCATCCTGGCGGCCGCGGCCCTGACCTGCCTGCTGGTTATTGTGGTTCGCTTCGTGTGGGTTTTCGTAGGCACCTACCTGCCCGCGTTGCTACCGTCTGCGCGCCGTGCGGGACCGCCGCCGGACTGGCGCCAGCCTTTTCTGCTGGCCTACACCGGGCTGCGCGGTGCGGTGAGTCTGGCCGCCGCCCTGCTGATACCCGTCGCCCTGGACGGACAGCCCTTCCCGGATCGGCAACTGATCCTGTTCGCAACCTACAGCGTCATTGTCGTGACGCTGATGGGGCTTGGGGGCACCCTGCCCGCATTGGTCCGGGCGTTGGGAATTGCCCGGCAGGGTGCGGCGGAGGCGATCCGTGACAAGCACGACGAGCAACGCGCGCGGCTTGAGGCCCTCGACATCGTGCTTAAGGCGATTCCCGAGGATCATCCCTCCGGTCGCGCGCTGTCCCTGCGTGTTCGAAACCGGGCGCGGCGCGAGTACTTCGAACGCGGGGCACTGCGTGAAGCGCCAGTGGCGCCCTCCAGTGAAGACACAATCGACCTCGAGCTGGTCGACCTGGAGCGCCAGGCTGTGGATGTTGCCTATCGCGAGAACCGCCTAACGGACGAGGCCAGGCGGCGCATCGAACGCGAGCTGGATCTCGAAGACGCACGGCTGCGCCACGCCATGGAGAGCTCCGGCCTGCGCAGCGACGAGCCCTGAGTCTCACTCGAACAGGCAGGTCCGATCGAAGTCCGTCGGGCAATTGCGAAGAGAAGTTGTCACTCCTAGCCCAACTGCGATCCGCGCATCCGCGATCCTGTGACTTGCCATGGGGAAACAGGCGACGCAGCGCTCATTGACCCGCGATTCGCGCAAGTGAACAGATTACGACTACCGAATTTAGCCGCAGCCTGGCTTCGTCCTTGCGTACTCGCTGTCGCATACAACTAGCGTCCCGTCTGAACTGCGAGGTAAAAGGCCATGTACGCAGCGCCCGAGAGTGTTACGCAGCGCAGTGATTTGGCATTTGATTGACCGCTGTATCTTGCTTGCCCCAGAATCCCACTCCCGCGCCTTGCCGGAGACAGTGACGTCTCAAGCACGAGCGGCATTTCCTCCATTACGTATTTTCAGGCGAATATTCCCGAAGCAACGGAACGCTTCCAGGAGCCCTTCATGAAGAAGTATAAGGTCGGCTACTTTATTGGCAGCCTCTCCTCGACGTCGATCAACCGCATCCTCGCCAGGGCCTTGGTGCAGCTGGCGCCACCGGAGCTCGAGTTGACGGAGATTTCGATTCGGGAATTGCCGCTGTACAGCCCGGACTACGACGCAGACTATCCGCCGGTCGCGCGTTCGTTCAAACAGGCCATCGCCGACGTCGACGCGATCCTCTTCGTGACGCCGGAGTACAACCGCTCGATCCCCGGCGCGCTGAAAAACGCCATCGACTGGGCCAGCCGGCCGTGGGGTAAAAATTCATTCGCCCGCAAGCCATCTGCCTTAATCGGCGCCTCACCAGGCTCGATAGGTACCGCAGTGGCGCAGCAAAGCCTGCGCGGTGTCCTGTGCTTCTGCAATTCGCCTTTGATGAACACTGTCGAAGCCTATATCCAGCTCAAGCCTGGCCTGATCACCGCCGCGGGCGAAGTCACCGATGAAACCATGGCCGAATACCTGCGCAACTACATGATCGAGCTGCATGCCTTTATTGCGCGCGTGCTGACGGTGTTGCCGCGCGACGCCTGAGCTGATCCGGGCGGGCACGGCAGCTCGTTACCCAGCCTCCGCGATATCAGTCACTGCGCCTTTGACAGTTTTTGCGCTATGTACTCGGCAACGTCCAGGATCTGGTTCGCGTCGTAGATCTCGCGGAACGTCGGCATATTGTTGCGACCCGTCGTGGTCACGATACGTATCTGCGTAGCGTCGAGCTTGCCGACAAGCGTCGGACCACCGCCGTGCCCACCGGTGCCCTTCTCGCCATGACAGGCCAGGCACGCGGCTTTGTAGATCGCCTCTCCTGACGCCAGATCAGCAGCACGTGTTGGAACCGCAGCTGCTGCACCCGGACGTCCACCCGGGCCACCGGGCGCCGGTTCGCCGGCTCCTTCCAGTGTCGGCACGATGGGTCCGATCTTGCCATCGAGCGAGAACATCCAGATGCCGTCACCGCGTTTGCCATTGGCGAACACACCGCCTCCGGCATGCACCACCACCATCTGCTTGCCCTTGTGCTCGAACGTGGTCACGGTGGTGTTTACGCCTGCATCGGTCATGAACTCCCAGAGTTTCGCGCCGTTGCTCTTGTCGAGCGCGGTCAGCCGTCCGTCTGCCCGACCGACGAATAGCAGGCCGCCGCCAGTCACAATCGAACCGCTGTAGCAGATCTCGCGCCACTGCTGGCGCCATACCAGCCTGTTGGTACGGACGTCGAGCGCGGCGAACACCCCCGCGTCATGGACCTGTGCCTGGGTGAACGAGCCACCCATATAGACCTTGTTGGGTTCGGGGGACTCCAGTGGCAGGCGCACGGAGAAGTTGCTGATACGGTCGGACGCACACACGTACAGCAGGTTGGTTTGCGGGTCAAAGGAACTGGGCGGCCAGTTGGCGCCGCCCATGGTTCCCGGTTTCACCGAAATCGGCTCGGTCCAGAATGGCGTGAAGATGCGACCCTTGTTGGGAACGTCGCCAGTGCCCGGTTGCAGCGTCGCGCCTTCCGGAACGATATCGATCTGCTGAGGGACGATCGAATCGCCAACCGGATAGGGCTGCGTGGCCGCCGTCTTCTGCCGCGGCTCCTGCGGAACGGGCCGCTCCTCGATGCGCAGCAGCGGCTTGCCGGTCTCGCGGTCGAGGATGTAGGCCCAGCCGGTCTTGCTGACCTCGACCAGCCCCTTGCGCTTCTGGCCCTGGAGCATGGCGTCGAACAGGATTACCGGATTGGGCGAGTCGTAGTCCCAGATATCGTGATGCACCTGCTGGAAGTGCCAGCGGTACTTGCCGGTCTTCGCGTCGATGGCCACGATGGAAACGGTAAACAGGTTGTCCCCGGGACGCACGCTGCCATTGAGGTCCGGACCGGGATTGGCGGTAGAGAAGTAGATCAGGCCCAGCACCGGATCCACCGCGGGGGTCTGCCAGATCGAGGCGCCACCGTGCAGCCATGCATCTGAATCCTGCGGCCAGGTCTCGTGGCCGAATTCCCCGGGCCCGGGAACGGTATAGAAGGTCCAGAACAGCGTGCCCGTCTTGGCATCGTAGGCCTTGATGCGTCCGCGAGTGCCCATCTCCCCGCCGTTGAAGCCGGTGATCACCATGCCGTCGTAGTACAGCGGCGCGGTGGTGATGGCGAAGCCTTCCTGCCAGTTCTCGCCCTGCACCTACCACACCTGCGCGCCCGTGCGCTGATCCAGCGCCACGATCCGACCGTCGGCAATGTTGACGAACACCTTGCCATCGCCCAGTGCGACGCCGCGATTGGCGCGCCCAATTGGGCTGCCGGCCTGCGGGTCGGGATTGCCCTTGAAGGTCCACAGCAGCGAGCCGGTTTCAACGTCCAGTGCGAACACGTCGTTGGCGCCATTGCTCACGTACAGCGCGTCGCCCTAGGCAAGGATCTGTGCTTGGCCGGCATGGCCCGGCGACGTTCCCGAGCCCATGCCAGAGCGCCACAGCGCGCGCAGATCCTTCACGTTGTCGCGGTTGATCAATGCCAGCGGCGAATAGCGCTGGTTGAAGGTCGTGCCGCCATTGGTGATCCAGCCATTGGTCGGCGGTGACAGCAGCTGCGACGCGGTGAATGCCGGCGCCAGCTCGGCCGCCTCACTCGAAAGCGCAACCAGTGATGCCAATAGGCATGAAACCAGCCGTCGTAGGCGCGTCATCGCAACCCCCCTTCAAGTCTCGGGTTATTATGCCTCCATGCCGCTAACCCGAATGGAACACTTTCTCGTCATGACCGATGACGTGGACGCCACGCGCGACTTCTATCGCGATGTGCTGGGATTCCAGGAAGGTTTTCGCCCTGACTTGGGCTTCCTCGGACATTGGCTGTACCTGGGCGATACCCCCTGCATCCACATCGCTGACTGGACCACGTACACGGCGCATAGCAACCGGCTGGGAATTCCCGTGACCAGGCCGGCTCCTGGCACCGGTCCGCTCGATCATGTGGCTTTCAACGGCAGCGACTACGATGAACTGGTGGTCAGATTGAGGCGCCACAGCGTCGCCCATCACCCCCACGATTCGCCGGGAATCGGACTGCGCCAGATCTTCCTGGAAGACCCTAACGGACTGAAGCTTGAACTGAATTACTGGTCAGGGAGACCGCCGCAGTGAAGCGAACAATAACCTTCGGCGCCCTGACACTGGTGCTCTACGGATGTGCCGTCACGAAACCCGTTGCGGAGGTCATGCCGGGCATCCTTGCCCCGTATCTGGCCAGGCGCAGCCGGACAGCCTCGCGCTGCTGCCACCGCCTCCGGCCGATGGCAGCGCCGCCAAACAGAATGACGAGGCCGTGCACGCGGCCGCGCAGACGCTCAAAGGGTCGCCACGTTATGCGCTGGCCGCGCTGGACGCGGATCTGTCGTTTCCGCATGCGGTCTCGGCATTCTCCTGCGCGCTGGGTGCGCCCATCAGCGAAGCGGATGCACCGCGAACATACCTGCTGATGCGCCGCGTGTTCACCGACGCGGGGTTCGCCACCCTCGGCGCCAAGAACCATTACCAGCGCGTGCGTCCCTTCGTGCAGCACAACGAAGGCACCTGCGCTCCGCCCGACGAGGCTTCCCTGCGCAAGGACGGTTCCTATCCCTCAGGGCACACATCCATTGGCTGGTCCTGACCGAGCTGGTGCCGGAGCGCCGCAACGAATTGCTGGCCCGGGGTCGCGCCTACGGCGAGAGCCGCCTGGTCTGCAATGCGCATTGGCAGAGCGATGTTCTGGAGGGCCGCGCCATCGCCGCGGGCACCGTCGCGCAACTGCATTCGAACGCGCAGTTCACTGCCGACATGGCGGCGGCGAAGAAGGAACTCAATTCCCTGCGGTCCCGCGGCGCACAGCCCAATGCGGATTGCGCCGCAGAAGCCGCGGCGCTGGGGGTCAAGGTCCCGGGGGTGCTCTAGCCACCAGCTCGCGCAGGGCCGCTGCGGTCTCCGGATGCGCCTCGGCGCCGGCAACGCCCGCCCGTCCGGTGCCGCCGGCCTTGCCGGTGGCGATGTCCAGCGGTGTTGCTCCTGAGCGATCCTTGACGTCGATCTTTGCGCCGGCGCTGGCCAGGTATTTCGCGAACTCCGTCCAGCCCCATTGCGCCGCGCCGTGTAAGGCTGATTGCCCGTTGTCGCGCACTGCATTCACGTCGGCGCCGGCAGCCAGCAGCAGTTTGCCGGTCTCAAGGCAGGGTTTCTCATTGCGAAAACGGGCACGAATATCCAGGGTCGTGGAACCGACGCCGGCCGCCGCCATCAGCGGCGTAATGCCAAGATTATTGGGCAGATCTGGCATGGCGCCATGCGCCAGCAGCAGCTTCACTGCCTCCGTATCGCCGGCCTTGGCCGCGCGCATCAATGGTGTCGTCCCCACGGTGAGCATCGAATCCCCGCCTCGGTCCTGGCCCAGCGAACGGTACGGCGGGAACAGCTTCAACTGCATATTGGGATTGGCGCCCCGGTCCAGCAGCATGGTTGCGATCTCTAGCGGCAACACGACGTCCGAGGACGGCCGGTCAGGCCGGCCGCCGCGCGGCGTGGTGTTGTAGTCGATGGCCGAGTACAGCGGCGCACGTCCCCAGGAGTCCCAGCGATTTACGTCCGCGCCGGCCTCGATCAGCACTTTCGCCGTATCGAAACGGGCGTTGAGGATCGCCATGAGCAAAGGCGTGATGTTCTCTGGATCACTGAGATTCACATCGGCCTTGCCCGCGATCAGCTCGCTGGCGCAGGCAGCACAACCCTCGCGTGCGGCCAGCAACAGTGGCGTGAATCCTCCCGGCGGCCGGTTCTGCGGTCGCGGCTCGGCCGTCACGCGGCGCTCCCAATCGCGCACCGTGGATCGTGCGTTTACTTTCGCGCCGGACTTGATCAGCAGACGCACGATTTCCGGATTGCTCTGCGCCGCGGCCCACATCAGGGCCGTCTGGCCGCGCCACTTCTCCGTGGCATTGACATCGGCCCCGGCCTTGATCAGCACCTTGGCTGCCTCCACCGAACCGACGCGCGCCACCGTCATCAGCGCCGTCTGCCCCTCGTCATTGGCGGACTCCACATCCGCCCGCGCCTTGAGCAGGGTGTGGATCATGCCGGCATCGCCGCGCTCCGCCGCTTCCTGCAGTGGCGTCGCACCATAGTCATTGCGCGCGTTGACGTCGGCGCCGGCCTTGATCAACCGCTCCAGCAACGCCTCGTCATCCCAATGCGCAGCCCAGTGCAGCGCCGTGGTGCCATCGGCAGCGCGATCCTTGGCATTGGCGCCGCTGTCCAGAAGCCCAATGGCTTCGGTACCCTTGTTGGCCGCGGCCGCCTCGATCAGCGGGGCGCCCGCAAAAACCTGCAGCGGCAGGGCTGCCAGGAGAACAATCCATCCGCACCGCATCAGATCTCCGCGAACTTCTGCGTGCTGTCGCCGAATTTCTCCATCGGGACACCGATCCGGTCCAGCAATGTCAGGTGCACGTTGGCGATGGGCGTGCGATCGGCATACTTGCAGATGCTGGTTGCCCTTTAGCCGGCCCATGCCACCACCGACAATCGCGGTCGGCAACGGATAGTGGTTGTGCAGGTTGCTGTCGCTCATGTTGCTGCCGAACAGGATGAACGAGTTGTCGAGCATGTTGCCCTCGCCATCGGGCAGGCCCTGCAGCTTCTTGACGAACTTGGCAAACTCGCCCGTGTTCCAGGCCTGCACCTTCGCCAGCTTTTCCATCTTCTGCGGATTGTTGGCATGGTGCGACAGCGGATGAAAGGCGTCAGAGATGCCAATGAAGTTGTAGGGCTGGTTGCTGACTTCGGCGGCCATCATGTAAGTGGCCACGCGCGTCAGGTTGGCCTGAAATGCCAGTGCGATCATGTCGTACATCAGTCGGATGTGTTCGTCGAAGCGGCTCGGGATACCGGCAGGCGCGTCCGGCAACTGTACCGTCGACAGGTCGCGCGAGGCGATCTGGTCCACGCGACGCTCGATCTCGCGCACCGTGGTCAGGTAGTCATCGACCATGGCCTGGTCACGGACGCTGAGCGAACGCTTGAGGTCGGCGGCATCGCGCGAGACCAGGTCGAGCAGGCTCTGATTTTCCTTGAGCATTGCCACCCGCTCGGAGGCCGTATCGCCTTGCCCGAACAGTTGCTGGAACAGCTTGCGCGGGTTGTGCTCCATGGGCAGTGGCGTGGACGGATCCCGAAACGAGATGGTCTTGCCATAGCTGCAGCCGTAGTTGCGGTCGCACGACCCTTCGCCGCCGCGCTCCTCCGTGCCCACCTCGAGCGATGGCAGCGAGGTGTCCTGGCCAAAGTGCTTCGCGGCGATCTGGTCCAGCGTGGTGCCACCGCAGGGGATCGTGACTGATGCGCGGCGACACACAGGACAGCCAGGTGCCCGGCGTGATCGCGTGCACCGGCGCAGCGATGGCCGAGTGATTCTCCAGCCCGCTGACGATGGTCAGCTGTTTCTGGAACGGCGCTAGAGAGGCGATGATGGGTGGCAAGTCGAAGTCGGCACCTTCCTTCTTTGGCGTCCACTTATCCATCACCGCGCCGTGCGGGAAATACACGAACACCAGCCGCGGCTTGGGGGCCGCGGCAGTCTTTGCCAGCGCGGTAGCCGCCGGGATCATCGCGTCCAGCAATGGCAGGGCGACGGCCGCGCCTACCCCCTGCAATACCGTGCGCCGGGACAGATGCTTTCGCGTAATGAACGTCGTCACTTGCCACGCTCCTGGGTGTCGGCGGTAATTGCCGCATCCTTTGCCATCGGGGCCACCGGGGCCCGGTCCGTCAGGAAAGCCGGACTGGACACGATCCCGGTAACCAAAGTCGAGAATCTGTAGTCGTTTGCCGCCGCGTCGCGCACCAGCTTGCGCACCAGCGGCATATCGTAATACTGCGCCGGCCTGCCCAGTGCATATGTCAGCAGATTCTCGGTCAGCGTCCGCACAAACAGGTCCGGGCGGTCGACGATGTAGTCGCGCAGCGCATTCACCCCGTTGACGGGGGTCCCATCCGCCAGCTTGCCCTTGGCATCGATCACCGCACCGGCGTCAATGTCCTTGGCGCGCCACTGTCCCAGTGCATTGTAGTTCTCCAGGGACAGGCCCACCGGATCGATCACGCCATGGCAGGCCCCGCAGGACTTGACCGTGCGATGCGCGGCCAGCCTGTCACGAACCGTCAGCTGCTCCTCCCCCTCCTGGCTTTCCTTGAACGCCTGCACGCCCGGCGGTGGGGATGTCGGTGGCGTGCCCATGATGTGCTCCAGCACATAGGCACCACGCACCACCGGGGACGTACGATTGGCGTAGGACGTGGCCATCAGTATCGCGCCCTTGCCCAGCAACCCGCGACGCTCGGGCTGGTCCATGTGCACCTTGCGGAACTCACCGCCGCGCACGCCCTTGACGCCATAATGCATGGCCAGGCGCTCGTTGAGGAACGTGTAGTCGGACGTCAGCAGCTCCTGCACGCTGCGGTCATTGCCGAAGATGTCCCACACGAAATCGTAGAGCTCCTCGCGAAAGGCAGGAATCAGGTCATCGGTGTAGTCGGGAAACAGGTTGGTATCCGGGTTGACCAGTTCCAGGCCGCGCACGTTGAGCCACTGGCCGGCAAAATTGGTGGCCAGCGCTCGGGCGCGCGGATCGGCCAGCATGCGGTGGACCTGCTGGTCCAGCACGTTCGGATCCTTCAGATGTCCGGCCGCTGCAATGTCGATCAGCGTGTCGTCCGGCGGCGCACTCCACAGGAAATAGGATAGCCGCGACGCCAGATCGAGGTCATTGAGCTGGAAGGTCTGGCCCGGCAGCGTCCCGGCCGGCGGCGTATGAAACCGGTACAGGAACTTCGGGCTAGCCAGCACCGCCATCACGCCCTTCTGGATGCCGTCATCAAACGTGCCCTGCTTGCGCCCGGCTTCATAAAAGGCCATAGGCCCGGCCAGGTCCGCATCGGTCACCGGACGCCGGAAAGCGTGCTTGGCCAGCGTGCCCAGAATCTGCCTGGCGCAGGGGGCTTCCTGGGCCGCGTTGGCGGGCTTGCAGACCAGCAGCTTGCGGCGACTGGGCGTATCGCTGACGACTGACTTGCTCAGCGGGCCGCGGATCTCGAGATTGCTGATGCGCGGCCCACCGGAATTGCCGTTGACCATCTGGCCCATGCCTGCCACTGGCACGAATCCATGCAGCACCTCGTTGTGCTCGGCGGCGGTCTTCTGCTTGTAGGTGACGCCGATGCTGTGCCGGCCGGCCGGCACCTTGACGCGGATGTTGCGGAAGCGTTGGTCGATACTGCCTACGCCCACCGCCTGCTGGACATCCACGGCCTTGAGGTCCTCGTCGCCGCCCACCTGCCCCTGGAACACGCGCTCCCCATCCACGGTAATGATCAACGTGAACGGATCCATCACGCCCCAGACATAGCCGCCGCCGACCAGTCCGCTGACCGTCAGGTCATAGTCACCATCGACCGGGAAGTTGTGCTGCACCAGCATGCCGCCGCGCGTGCCCAAGGGCATGCCCGGCAGGTACATGTACTGCTGCGCCGCCTGGCTGCCAGGATAAACGGTGCTCTGCGTGCGGGCAGCCGGGTTACCCAGCGCCTCGATGCTAACCTGGCGCGCGGCGCCCAGGTACTGCTCAAGGAATGCCGGCGTGATCTTGAGGACGTCGGCCACGTTGTCGAAGCCGGCGCTGGAGTCGTCGCGCGGCAGCAGCGCCTCGGCATCGATGTCCAGATCCAGCAGCTCGTGGATGGCAATGGCGTATTCGGGTCGATTGAGTCGATGCAGCACCACCGTGCCGGGATTGACGTCGGCGGCCGATGCACGATCCAGCGAGGTCTCCAGCGAAGTCATGAAGGCCTTGCGGCTGTCCGCATCCGGTTGCTTCTCGCCAGGCGGGGGCATCTGGTGGCCGCGCAGCTTGCGCACCGCCTCTTCCCAAAGCTTGGCGTCGGGCGCGACATCGCTCTTGTCCAGCGTCTCGAAGGCGGCGCCGCCGGCCCAGTCGGTGGCGTTGTGGCAGCCACTGCAGTAGTTATCGATGAATTGCCAGTTCTGTTCCGGCAATGGCACTTTCGAATCTGCCGCCATGGCGCACGCCAGCGAGGAGCCGACCAGGACCGCCGCGCAGAGGCTGATGGATTTCCTGACGTTCATCTAGCGCGCCACCCGCCGGATCTCACCCACGTGGTACCAGGCCGTGTCATATGACTGCTTGAGGAACAGCGCGGGATTGCCGTATTGCCCATCAAATTCCTTGGTCGGATTCGAAGCGACCAGCTCATCCCAGGTCTGCCCCTTGTAGTAGCTGTCGCCAATGCGGCTGATGACGGTGTAGCACATCTCCTCCTGCTGCTTGAGTGCATCCACATTGACCACCGGCCCAACCCCCGGCACAACCTTGGTGTTGGCGTCACAGCGCGCGCCAACGGTCTTGAGGGCGGACTTGATTCCGCCCAGCCAGCCATTGCTGGCCGAATCGACAATGGGATAGTGCCCCGGCGACACCACGTCGCCCGCGACGATCACGTTCTCTTCCGGAAACCGTACATAGATGTCGCCGTCGGTGTGCGCCTGGCCCAGGTGCACGTACTCCACCTTGGTGCCAGCGAAGTCCAGTACTTGCGGTCCATAGAAGAATGTCTTGTTGGGCAGCGCGGCCGCCAGTTGCGCCGGGTACACCTTGCCTTCCCAGCGCGAGTTGACTTCGGTGCTCAGCCACAGTTTGGTGTTTTCGTGCGCGATCACGTCGATCCCGGCCCGGCGCGCGGTGGCATTGAATCCGGAATTGGCCCAGTGCCAGTGTGTGTTGATCACGGCCACCAGCCTCTGCCCGGGATAATGTTGGGCCAGCAGCTTTTGCAGGGCCTTGGCATCGGCAGCCGCGCCGCCGTCGACCAGGAGCAGTTCCTGGCCGCTGCTGGCCACGATCACGTTTGCCGCCCCGCCCTGCACCAGGGACAGGCGCCCGCCCAACGGGACCAGGGAAAGCCCGGAAGACGCCCCTGCACGGGGCGAAAACAGGCCCGCAAGCGGCATTGCGCCCGCTGCCGCGAGTCCCGCTCCCAGGAATTGCCGTCGATCCAGTTTCATACCCACCCCGAAACCCTGATGTGCATTGCAGCAGACAATACTGGGCTGCTGTAGTTATAGACAGCTGATTCTAGGGAAAGTTGTGGGTTGTTGCGACCGGCCTGCGGCAGTGCATGATGGGGAAACAGCCATTCTCCAGGGAGGAGTCATGTCCAGCAAAACCCTTATTGCAGTAAGTGCCTTTGCGTTGACGGTTGTCATCTCCGCCTGTGCAAAGAAGGAAGCACCACCCCCGGTGGCCGCCGCGCCGTCCACGGCGCTGGAAGGCCAGGTCGATATCATCGCGTGGCCCGGCTACATCGAGCGGGGCGCATCCGACAAGGCCTACGACTGGGTAACACAGTTCGAGAAGGACACGGGCTGCAAGGTCAACGTCAAGGTCGCCGGCACCTCTGACGAAATGGTGTCCTTGATGACCCAGGGTGGCTACGACCTGGTGACCGCATCCGGCGATGCATCGGCGCGCCTGATTCGCGGCGGCACGGTTCAGACCGTGGACATCACACGAGTGGCCGCCTACTCGACCATCGATCCACGCTTGCAGGAAGCACCCTGGCATTTCGTCGATGGCAAGCACTATGGCGTGCCGTACCAGTGGGGACCCAACGTGCTGCTGTACAACACCAAGGTTTTCAAGACGCCGCCGACGTCCTGGGCCGTGGTGTTCAACCCGCAGAAGCTGCCGGACGGCAAGGCCAACAAGGGACGCGTCCAGGCCTATGACGGTCCCATCTACATCGCCGACGCGGCGCTGTACCTGATGGCCACCGACAAGGACCTGGGCATTGCCAACCCCTACGAGCTCAACGAGACGCAGTACAACGCTGCGCTGGACCTGCTGCGCAAGCAGCACCCGCTGGTACAGCGCTACTGGCATGACGCCAACGTGCAGGTGCAGGACTTCACCAACGAGGGCGTGGTGGTATCCGGGTCGTGGCCGTTCCAGGTCAACACGTTAATTGCCAACAAGCAGCCCATCGCCAGCACGGTCCCGGCAGAAGGCGCCACTGGGTGGGCCGACACCACGATGATGCACGCCAAGTCGGCACACCCCAACTGCGCCTACAAGTGGTTGAACTGGTCCATCACGCCAAAGGTTCAGGGCGATGTCTCGGCCTGGTTCGGTTCGGTGCCGGTGGTGCCCGCGGCATGCACGGGCAACGCACTGCTGGGCGCGGACGGCTGCAAGACCAATGGCGTAGAGAATTTCGAGAAGATCTGGTTCTGGCGCACACCGGAGGCATCCTGCTCCACCGGCAACTGCGTGCCCTACAGTCGCTGGGCGACCGACTACGTGGCCATCATGGGCGGTCGCTGACCAACCGACACGCATGACAGCCGCGATCGAGTTTCGCGGCGTGACGCGCGCCTATGGCGCGCTGCGCGCCGTCGACGACCTGTCGATGCAGGTCCAGCCAGGGGAGTTCTTCGCCATGCTGGGTCCCTCCGGCTCTGGCAAGACCACTTGCCTGCGTTTGATTGCCGGGTTCGAGCGGCCGGATGCCGGGCAGGTGCTGCTGGAGGGACAGGACGTCTCGTCCATCCCGCCCAACAAGCGCAGCGTCAACACGGTGTTCCAAGACTACGCGCTGTTTCCCCATTTCAATGTCCTGGACAATGTGTCCTATGGACCCATGGTCAAGGGCGTGCGCAGGGACCAGCGCCACGCCAAGGCGCGCGAAATGCTGGCCTTGGTGCAGCTGGAATCCCTGGCCCTGCGGCTTCCGGCACAGTTGTCCGGTGGCCAGCGCCAGCGCGTTGCACTGGCACGCGCGCTGATCAATGAGCCACGTGTGCTGCTGCTGGATGAGCCGTTGGGCGCGCTGGACCTCAAGCTGCGCGAGGAAATGCAGCTGGAGCTTAAGGCGCTGCAGCGACGCCTGGGCATCACCTTTGTCTACGTGACGCATGACCAGGGCGAAGCGCTGTCCATGTCGGACCGGGTCGCGGTTTTCAATGCCGGGAAGATCGAACAGCTATCCACGCCGCAGGGGCTGTATTCGCGTCCGCGCACGGCCTTCGTGGCGCGGTTTGTGGGCGGTGCCAATGTGATAGACGGTGCCCTCGCCGCGAAGTTGGGCGGCGACCCCCGGGCCTTTGCCCTGCGGGCCGAAGACATCCACGTGCTGCCCACCACCACTGCGCCAGGACCGGACTCGATGGCCCTTGATGCCGAGCTGATCGACGTTCAGTTCCACGGCGCCACCAGCCGCTGGCAGGTTCGCCTGGACAACGGCGCGTTGCTTTGCGCAACCCGTGGCTCGGACGAAGCGACACTTTCGCAGGCACCGGGCGGGCGCGTGCGGCTGGCCTGGAAGCGCGACGACATCGTGCTGCTGGAAGGCTGATGGGCGCGGGGCAGCGCAAGTATTACCTGGCATTGCTGCTGCTGCCGCCCCTGCTGTGGTTTGGCACGATCTATCTCGGGTCGCTGCTGGTGCTGTTGACGCAAAGCTTCTATGCCATCGACGAATTCACGGCGACCATCGTGCGCGAGCCCACGCTCAAGACTTACGCGCAGCTGTTTCGCCCCGCCAATCTGGACATCGTCATCCGCACGATGGGCATGGCCATTGCAGTGACCATTGCGTCCGCGATAATCGCCTTCCCCATCGCCAACTACATGGCGCGTCACGCCACCGGTCGCGTACGCGCGTTCTTCTACGTTGGCGTGATGATGCCCATGTGGATGAGCTACCTGGTCAAGGTCTATGCCTGGCGCCTGATCCTGGCCAAGGCGGGGATCGCAAGTTGGCTTTTTACGTCCGTGGGGCTGTCGTCGGTACTGGATACAGCACTTGCGGTACCGGGTATCGGTGGGCCGTCGCTGTCCTCGTCCTACCTGGGCATGTTCATCGTGTTCGTCTACATGTGGCTGCCGTACATGATCCTGCCGCTGGCCGCGGCACTGGAGCGCGTGCCGGTATCCCTGGTCCAGGCCTCCGCGGACCTGGGCGCGCGGCCTTCGCAGACCTTGCGCAATGTCATCCTGCCACTGGCACTGCCGGGACTGGCGGCGGGGTCTATTTTCACGTTCTCCCTGACGCTGGGGGATTACATCATTCCCACGGTGGTCGGCGCCCCCGGCTATTTCATTGGCCAGATGGTGTACCAGAGCCAAGGGGTGGCCGGAAACATTCCGCTGGCGGCGGCGTTTTCCGTCGTGCCCATCGTGCTGATCGCCATCTATCTGACCTTGGCGCGCCGGCTTGGAGCATTCGATGCGCTCTGACACGCTGGAGTCAGCCTGGGTCTCGCGCACCACCGCGTGGGCAGGTCTCGTGTTCCTGCATGTGCCGGTGCTGATCACTATCCTGTATGCGTTTACCACGGAAGATCGCACCTTCCAGTTCCCGCCGCCGGGTCTCACGCTGCACTGGTTCAAGGTCGCCTTCGCGCGCAGCGACATCTGGGCCGCGCTGCGCCTATCGCTGGCCATTGCCGCCGTGGCCACTTGCGTCGCGATAATCCTTGGCACCTTGGCCGCCCTGGCGTTGGCACGCAGTCGCTTTCGTGGTCGGGACCTGATTTCGTTGATGTTCGTGCTGCCCATTGCACTGCCTGGCGTCGTTACTGGCATTGCGCTGCTGGCGGCTATCAAGCTGGCGGGGGTGTCGCCCTCGTTCTGGACCATAGTCGTGGGCCACGCCACCTTCTGCCTGGTGATCGTGCACAACAATGTCATCGCCCGCTTGCGGCGCTTGCCGGGCAACCTCATCGAGGCTTCGATGGACCTGGGCGCCAGCGGCGGGCAAACCTTCCGCCACGTGGTACTGCCGCAGATGGCCACCGCCCTGCTGGCCGGTGGGATGCTGGCCTTTGCGCTGTCATTCGACGAAATCATCGTCACGTTGTTTACCGCCGGTCGCGAGCAAACACTGCCAATCTGGTTCTACAGCGAGCTGTTCCGGCCACGCGATCGCCCGGTGACCAATGTCGTGGCCGTGGTGGTGATCGCCCTGACGTTCATTCCAATCCTGCTGGCCTACCAGTTGACCCGGCCGCCTGAAGAAACCAAGCCGACCTGAGGACCGCAACATGCAAACGAAACTGCTGATCAACGGCAAGCTGGTCGAGGGCAAGGGCGAGTCGCAGCGCGTCCTGGACCCGGCCAGTGGCAAGCCCCTGGCCAGCATCAACGAGGCATCCAGCGCCCAGGTGAAGGCTGCCGTATCGGCGGCTGCCACGGCCTTTGGTTCCTGGTCGGCTACCGTGCCAAAGGACCGCGCGACACTACTATTGAAGCTGGCCGATCGCATCGAGGCTGACGCTGCGGCCATCGCCGCCCTGGAATCCCAGAACTGTGGCAAGCCATTGGCCGCGGCGCTCGGAGACGAGATCCCCGCGATTGCCGATGTGTTCCGCTTCTTTGCCGGAGCCGCGCGCACCATGAACGGATCCGCGGCGGGGGAATACCTGCCCGGCTTCACCAGCATGATCCGTCGCGATCCCATTGGCGTCATCGCCTCCATCGCGCCGTGGAACTACCCGCTGCTGATGGCCGCCTGGAAACTGGGGCCGGCACTGGCCGCCGGCAACACGGTGGTGCTCAAGCCCTCAGAGCAGACGCCGCTGACCGCGCTGCATCTTGCTCCCTTGTTGGCGGAGCTGTTCGCGCCGGGCGTAGTGAACATCGTCAACGGGCGCGGCGATACCGTCGGGCTGCCGCTGGTTTCAGATCCGCGCGTGTCGATGATCTCCCTGACCGGCTCGGTGGCCACTGGTGAGAAGATCCTGCAGGCCGCGGCAACGGGCACCCGGCGCACGCACCTGGAACTGGGCGGCAAGGCGCCGGTGATCGTGTTTGACGACGCGGACATTGCCGAAGTGGTCAATGGCGTGCGCACCTTCGGCTATTACAACGCCGGCCAGGACTGTACCGCCGCCTGTCGCATTTATGCCGGCGCCGGGATCTATGACCGCCTGGTGGCCGATCTGAGCAGTGCCGTCAGCACCATCAAAATGGGCACGCAGCAGTCGGCAGGCGTGGAGATGGGCCCACTGATCAGCGCCGCACAGCGCAAGCGCGTCGCAGGATTCGTCGAACGCGCGGCGAAGCACAAGCACATCGAAATCACCGCCGGCGGCAAGGCGGGCACCGGCAGCGGTTTCTTTTACCAGCCCACCGTTGTGGCTGGCGCGACGCAAACCGACGAGATTGTGCAGCGCGAAGTATTTGGCCCCGTGGTTTCGGTTACGCGCTTCAAGGACCCCGATGACGCCATCACCTGGGCAAACGACTCCGATTATGGTCTGTCGTCTTCCGTATGGACCAAGGACGTCGGCCGCGCAATGAAGGTGGCCGCACGCCTGCAATATGGTTGTACCTGGATCAATACCCACTTCATGCTGGTGTCCGAGATGCCCCACGGCGGCATGAAGCGCTCAGGCTACGGCAAGGATCTGTCAGCCTACGCGTTGGAGGACTACTCGGTGGTCAGGCACGTGATGGTCAAGCACTAGGACGGGCAGACTGCCGGTAATTTCTGCACCTGGTATCCCTGCTGGTTCCATAGCAGCATGCCGCCTTGAAGGTTAGCCACCCTGGGGAAGCCAGCCTTCCCGAGGATCAGGGTCGCCTGGCCTGAGCGCATCCCCGCGTGACACACGGCAATCACCGGTTTATCGCGGGGCACCTCACCGAGCCGGTCCTTGAGCTGATGCAACGGTATCCACTGCGCACCGGCGATCCGTCCCAGCATTTCATGCAGCTCTTCGTTGTGTCGCACGTCCAGCACATGCACATCGTCCAGGTGCTCGGATACCCAATGCGCGTCAATCCCCAGCAGACCCGAATATCCCTGGCGTACTGGACCCCAGTCCGCCGGCTTCGGCGCTGATCCGCCCTCCGGCTTGCCGCTGCGCAGGTTGGCTGGCACCGCAATGTCCATCAGTTTCGGATGTGGCAGGTTCAGGTTCTCCATGTACCCGACAAAATCGCGTTCGTCTGCCTGTCCACCGATGCGGGGGTTATACGCACGCTCCTCGCCCACCGAGGACACCGTGCGACCCGCGTAATCGTGCCCAGGGCAGATCAGGCAATCGCCGGGCAGCGAAAAGATCTGGTCCTTGATCGAGCGGTACATGATGTGCGCGTCGCCTTGCTGGAAATCGCAGCGTCCGGCGCCGCGAATCAGCAGGCAGTCGCCCGTAAATGCCATCCCCTTGTCGTCCGTGACGAAAGTCAGGCAGCCTGCCGTGTGCCCCGGAGTCTCGCGCACCTCCAGCCAATGCTCGCCAAATCGAACGCGATCGCCCTGCCCCAGCCACAGGTCCGGGCCGCTGATTTGCCCGGCACTGTGTTTGGACACGCCGATGCGGCAACCGGTGGCTTCCTGCATCAGCCAGCTACCCGTCACGTGATCCGCGTGGCAGTGGGTGTCAAGGGTCGCCACCAGCTTCAGCCCGAGCTCCTCGATCAACGCCAGGTCGCGGAAATGTTGCTCGAACACCGGATCAATGAGCACTGCCTCATGGCTTGCCGGATCGCCCAACAGATACGTATAGGTTGACGACGCCGCGTCGAACAGTTGCCTGAATATGAGCGTGCCGGACATGGTCGCCACTCTATCCCAGCAGCGGATGGCCCTGCGGCAATTGATGCGCGTACCACGTTGCCAGCCGGTGACGGACCGTCTTTTCGGACACCTGGTCCTCAGGCATTGGCGCGATTTTTTTGTCGTGCACCAGCAGGCGATAGACATACAGCGCCTTGTCTCGCGCCGAATCGGTGGCCTCGAACTGCACCGCCTTGCGTCCTTCGGCATACTGGACGCCGGCGACCAGGGCTGCCTTGAACAACTCCGCCTCGTGCTTGAGTTTCTTCATCGCGGTCACCGCTTATATCGCCCGGAACACCCCCCTGACAAGCCGCACGCGTCCTTCCTGGAGACTACGACGCGCATTGGTGGCCTTTAGCGCCAGGTCGTCCACGTACACACCCAGGGACAGCTGCGCGGGCCCGGCAGGCTCGGGTGGCCGGTTCAAATGCGCTTCACTGGTGTCCTCAAGCAGCTCGACGGCGAAACCGCTGGCCACCAGCAGCCCCTGCATCTCATCGACGGTGACCAGGCAGTTGTCCGCTGGGTCCGTGGCCCAGGGCAGCGGATAGTACGACGCAACGAGCGTTCCTGCGGCCATCTCCTGGAAGGCAAATCGACCGCCGGGCTTGAGTACCCGGCGGATCTCGGCATAGAGCTTGTGCTTGTTGCCGATGTTCATGCCGACGTTCTGCATCCATACAACGTCAAAGGAACCGTCGTGAAACGGCAGGAACAGTGCACTGCCTTCGTACACCCCGACCTGACTGTCCAGGCCAGTCAGCCGATTAAGCAGTTCTGCCCCTACGCAGTAATCTGCCGACAATTCCACGCAATCGACACGGCAGTCAATCCTGGAGGCGATCAGCCGCGCGGAGCCACCCAATCCCGCCCCCACGTCCAGCACGCGATGCCCAGCACTGATCCGGGCCCCGTCCAGAAGTTCCAGGGATGCCCGCAGCCCTCCCGTGTGGAAATGATCCAGTGCCGCCAGGGACTCGGCGGACAGGCGCTGGTCGGGGTTCAATCCTGCAGCGCGAATGGCCGCCAGGATACGCGCCTCGATATCGCGGGCCGAGTAATGGGCTTCGAGGCTGTCCATGCGGCCGATATCTAACCCGATTCTTCCGCGCGGAGCTTGTCCACGAGACGACGATACATCACCGGCGCCCGGTCGACGTCGAACAGGATCATGCGTCGCGACGGTTCGGCATCGATGATGCGCTGCTGCGCCGTCAGCATCACCCGGTCCTCGAGGAAAGCCTTGTAACCCAAGTCGAAGAACGCCTGCTTTAGTTTCTCGCCACCGGCCTCCCTGGCCCAGGGACCGAAGCAGAAGAAGTAGGAGGTCGTGCGCTTCGTCAAGGGAGTCACCGCCTGCGCAGTGAAGGTCGAGGAAATCGGTTCTTCCACTGGACGGGCGCCGCCGGCACGCTCGGCGGCGCCGGGCAGGTAGCTGTTGGTTGTGAGCAGAAAATACCCGGGGACCAGGTACTCAAACGTGGACAGCACGTCGCAATACGGACCGACTGTGGACTCCCGGTGAGGCGGTGTGCGTGCATTGCTCATCCATCGTTCCACGCGAACGCCACGCGGCAAAGGGGTGATGCGCACTTCGGCGGTGGCCCAGGCCTTGCTGGTGTCAGCGCTGCCTCCGCCAAAGGAATTGCGGTGCACCCAGGCGATATGAGACAGGTCCAGCAGGTTGTCCTGGATCAACTCGTAGTTGACCTCATAGTCCATCCGTCCCGGCAGCATCTGCCAGCGCGGATCCTCGTAGCCCACGAAGCCGGGCAACAGCGACTCGTCGACCTTGTCCAAAGCGCCCATCCAGACAAACACCGCGCTGTAGCGCTCGATCACCGGATAGCTGCGAACTTTCATCGCCTTCGGGATGGAAATACTGCCGGGCATTTCGGTACATGCCCCGGAAGGGCCGAACTTCAGCCCGTGGTACATGCACCGCAGGTCATCCCCTTCGACCTGGCCATGGGAAAGCGGCGCCAGGCGATGGCAACACCGGTCCTCCAGGGCAACCAGTGCGCCATCGGCTTGCCGATAGAACACCAGTGGTTCGTCGATCAACGTGACTGGCGTAGGGGATCCCGCGGGGAAATCCTTGATCCACCCGGCCATGTACCAGGCGTTTCGGACGTACGATCCGGAAATCACTTTTCGGCCCTCTCGCGCAATCTGACCACGCGCAAAGCCACTGGCACCATCACCGCGACCATCAGCGCACAGATGAAATACGGCGCGTCCGCATGATAGGCATACACAAAGCCGAAGAACGGCGGTGCGACGATTCGTGAAAAGGCATTTGATGCCATGTTAAGTCCCATCACGCTGCCCTGCCGGTCCGGCGGGGCGGTGCGCGAGACCAGTGCGCCGGCGTTTGGAAATGCCAGGCTATGGCCCACCATCAGCAGCGACATCAGCGCCACCGACGCGGCAGGCAGACGCAGCACCGGCTGCAGCACGATCGCGAATATCAATACGATCAGCCCGCCAACGATCACGCGTGCCTCGCCGAACCGTGCCACCAGCGGCCCAATCATGGTGCTTTGCACCAGCAGTCCGGCGCCTCCCACTGCGAGGAACGTCAGTCCCACCTCGTGCGTCGACCAGCCAAAGTTGTGCTGCGTCCACAGCCCAAATACCGCCTCCATGGACGCGAACGCGGCAATGCCGCAGAAGGCGATGAGGAACAGCCGCCACAGCAGCGCGTGGCCGCTGACGTAGCGAAACGCCTCCGAGTAGCTCGGCGGCGGCCTCACTGCCGCGCCCCGAGGCCGCGTCTCAGGCAGCACCGCAAATGCCCACAGCGACGCCCCTGCCGCAAGTACCGCGGCCGCCAGGATGGGCAACCTGAAACCCGCCAGCCCCGCGGCCGGATCAGCCAGCAGGCCGCCGATCGCCGGACCGGTCGCAAATCCAAGGTTGAAAGCCGCACCGAAGTAACCCATGTTCTTGGCGCGCACCTGCGGCGGCGTGATGTCGGCAATCGCGCCCTGCACCACGCCGAAGGTCCCGCTAAAGAAACCACTGACGATACGGATCGCGATCGCGGCAGCCAGGGTCGGCGCAAAGGAGAAGGCCACGTAGCTCAGCGCCGCACCCGCGGTCGTCATAATCAGCACCGGCCTGCGGCCGATGGCATCCGAGCGCCGCCCCCAGAAGATTTCGCCGAAAATATTACCCAGTGAGTAGGCGGCAAACAGGCAGGCGATCGCAAACGGCGACGCGCCAAACAGTGTCCCGTAGAAGGGTAAAAGGGGCAGGATCAGGCTGAAGCCGGCGATGTTGAGGAACACCGTGACCAGCAGCAGTGGCATGGGGGCCTTCAC
The DNA here is from genome assembly GCA_963726085.1 of uncultured Pseudomonadota bacterium. Lineage (GTDB taxonomy): Bacteria > Pseudomonadota > Gammaproteobacteria > Steroidobacterales > Steroidobacteraceae > ZC4RG30. The sequence goes on from CAVSAR010000001.1 coordinate 402,332, forward strand.
CCGCCGAATCTGGGTTCCGGCAAGCCGCGGATGCCCAACCCCTCGATGACGAATGTAGAGCCGTCCAGCGGATCGGCGGGCCGGCCCAGGAACGCCGGGCTCAAGGTCGGTACGTAAATCTTGTCCAGATCCGGCCCACCAAACATCACGCTGCCTGGCAGCTTCAGCGGCATATCGATGATCCGTTCGATGTTGCCATCGGGGCGGAAGCGCACCAGCTTTGCGCCTTCGCAGATTGCGCTCCACACGCAGCCCTCGACATCAACAGTGGCCCCATCAGGGATGCCGCCAAGGTTCTCGGTGCTTGCAAACGGCCGACGGTTTGCGACCGTGCCGGTGGCAAGGTCGTAGTCGTAAGCATAGATGAGCTTGCGAATGCTGTCGGCGTGATAGAACACCTTGTCGTCCGGGGACCAGCACGGGCCGTTTGCCAGGAAGATGTCTGCGTCGATCTGCCGCAGCGCCGTGGCGCCTGGATCCAGTGCGTAGAGCTTGCCACGCGCCTCCTTCATGCCTCGGTCGCTAGAACCGACGATGAATCGGCCACGCCGATCCACCTTGCCGTCGGCCAGCTGCACCTGCTCGTTGAGGTCCGGACTGCTTGCCAGCAGGACGCATACGCCAGTTACGAAATCCAGGCTGTGGACGCCGTTGGCCAGGGCCACGATGGCGCCGCCATCCTTGCGGATAGCCATCGAGCCGATGATATTGGGTACGGACCAGCGCTGGGTGGCACCAGTCACCGGCTCAAGGCAATGGACGTGCTTCTGGAGAATGTCGATCCAGTAAAGCCGCTGGCTTTGCACGTCCCAGACAGGTCCCTCGCCGACAGAGCACTGTGGCACGTCCAGTCGCGTGATTTTCATTGTCTTGTTCCTGCGACCAGCGGTTGCGCGATACAACCGGCCAATAGTAGCCGCTGGTGGGCTAAAGCTGTAGCTGCAGCCGGGTCTGGAAGAACTGCGTGGCACCTTTGACGTTGAAGCGATCCAGCACGCCGTAGCCATAGCCAATCTCAAGGCGCACGTTATCCGACATGTGCCAGTTCAGTACCGGCGTGATGCGCCAGAACTTGCCGCCATGGATGGTCCCAGAATCCAGGTCCGCATACGAGTACCGCAGTACGGCCTCCCAAGCACCCCGACCACCATCGAACACGCTGCTATTCGGCGATATGCGATCGAAAAAAGCGCCCTTGGTGTTGTACGGGCGTATTTCCCCGGTGATTGTATACGCCGCGAAAATTTCCCCACCATGGAAGGTCGGATTGTGCGTCTCCGGGGAGCTTACGTAATTGATCATGTACTCCGCGCCGAACATCAGCGGCCCGGGCCGGTAGTACGCCTCAAGTCCGACTATGTCGGAGTGGTTGGCGGCGAACTTGCCAGTGTCAATCGCGTAGCTCTGCGCCGCGTAAGCCTCGGGTTTGGAACGGTACTGCAGGAAGCCATCTTCGGCCTTAGCCCAGCGAAAGACCGCGGCCAAATGCAGTAGCCGGTTGGGGTCGGAAAGCAGGAACGGCAGCAACACCGCGCGAGCTACAACCTGCTCGTCATTCTTGTTGAAGGATTCCGTCTCCGAGAGCCCATCCTTGAACCAGCCCAGGCTGTATACCACCCTGCCATCAGGGGAGTTGCCCATCCATTTGAGGCCGTCGGCCAGGATAGGCACGAACGCGTCGTTGATAGCCGCGCGCTCGATCGTCCAACCCTGGTATCCGACCATCAACTTGTTGGTGGAAAGGCCTTCCTTGGTACGGCCGACAAAGATTCGGCCATCGAGCTTGGGTATCTCGTACTGCAGACCGGTCTGCCGGAATTTCCATTGGTCCGCGCTAGTGTCGTACATGTAGCCAAACGTATAGCTCAGGCCGGCGATCTTTGGGAATGCCCCCTTGATCACAAGCCGAGAATCGCGCACGTTGCCCTGGCCGTTCAACGACATCTGGGTCTTGCTGTCCTCGTCCTGGCCGTACGCGGTGTAGTCATAGAGAAAGCCACCGCCAACCCGCATCGTCATGTACGGCCCCTCGTACGAGTTCCAGCTGACCAGCTGGCGCCGCGGGACATCGCCATCGGCAGCCGAGGCATCAGCCGAATCCTCCAGCGAGGCGAGGGCCAAATCCGCCTCGCTCGGCGCCTCACCTGACCGCGCAGCCAGTGGAGCCAGGGCCAGCAGCAGCGTACAGGCGCCCGCGATCCGCACTCCCGTTCCCACGGAAGCGCGCGATCTTGGCGCTAATATCAGATGCAAGCTCAATAAGTCCGGTAGAGAGACTGGATATTGTCCGGCGTGCGCTTTGTCAGCAGCGCCAGCGACAGCAGGATGCGCGCCTTCTGTGGGTTGAGCTCGTCGGAAGCGATAAAGCCCAGCTTGTCGTCATCCAGCTCTACATTGCGCCCCACCAGGCCCGTGGGCACGCGGCTGGCGCGAACCACGACCACACCCTTCTTTACGGCGGCGGCGGCAGCATCAACCATGGCCTTGGTCATGTTGCCGTTGCCTACGCCTGCAATCACGATGCCCTTGGCGCCCTTGGCCACTGCTGCTTCGATCATCGCACCGTCTGCGCTAACACCAGCGAAAACGATGTCGACACGCGGCAGCGTTGTAACCTTGGAAATGTCGAACTCGCTGGCGGTGGTGTGCTTCCAGACCGGACTCTGGTACCAGTCGTTCTTGCCGTAGCTGGCAGTGCCGATCACGCCGCGCAGTGGCGACTGGAAAGTCTCCACCGACGTGGTACTTGTCTTGGTGAGTGAATGCGCGCCCTGGATGGTGTCATTCATGACGACCAGAACGCCCCGACCCTTTGCGGCCGGATCAACAGCGACACCCACTGCGTTGTAGAGGTTCAGCGGACCGTCGGCGCTGACCGCCGTCGAGGGCCGCATCGATCCAACGATCACCACCGGCTTGTTTGTCTTGACGGTGAGATTCAGGAAGAACGCGGATTCCTCCAGTGTGTCGGTGCCGTGCGTGATCACAAAGCCATCGGTACCGGCGCCCGGGGCCAGCTCATTGATGCGCTTGGCCACCTTGAGCAGGATGTCGAAGGACATATCCTGTGAACCGACATTGGCGATCTGCTCGCCCTTGACGGTGGCGAGCTTATCGATTCCCGGAACTGCCTTCAGCATCGCATCGATGGTGACGGCGCCAGAGGTATATCCCGATTGCGTGCCCGTGGCCGCCGCGCCGGCAATGGTGCCGCCGGTGGCCAGGATCACGACATTGGGCTTCTTTGGCGCCGGCGTTTGCGCCACGGCGACTTGCACTGCCGCTGCCGCGAACAGTACGGCCGCTGCAAACTTTAAGCTTCGAATGTGAAACATGTGTATTCCCCTGATTTCCCTATTTCGGATACTTGGACTTGTCGAGGTTGGTCAGCTTGACCGGGTCGAGCAGATCCTTGATCTGCGCTTCGGTCAGCACCTTCTTCTCGCGGATGATTTCCAGCAGTCCCTTGCCCGAGGCGTAGGCCTCGTTGGCCAGTTCGGTGGCTTTCTCATATCCAATCACCGGATTGAGCGCCGTGACGATGCCGACCGTGGTCTCCATATAGTGCGCAAGAACCTTCTCGTCCACGGTGATGCCGTCCACGCACTTGGTGCGCAGGGTCCAGGACCCCTTGAGCAGCAACTCCTGCGATTCCATAACTGCCAGACCGGCCAGGGGTTCATAGGCGTTGAGCTGCAACTGGCCGGAATGCGCCTCAATGGTGACACCCACATTGTTGCCCATTACGCGGTAGGCAATGACGTTCATCAACTCCGGCATCACCGGATTGACCTTGCCCGGCATGATTGACGAACCCGGCTGCATGGCCGGCAAGTCGATCTCGTTGAGCCCGGCGCGCGGGCCGGACGCCAACAGGATCAGGTCACTGGAGATCTTGGAAAGCTTGATGGCGACACTGTTGAGCGCGGAAGAGTATTCCACGAACTCTTGCTGGTCCCAGGTCGCTGCGATGAGATCCTGAGCCGGAACAATGGGCTTGCCAAGAAGCTTGGCCATCTCTTTGGCCACGGCCTCGGTATATCCCTTGGGCACATTGATGCCCGTGCCAATGGCCGACGCACCCATGTTCTGTACGTAGAGGGCCTTTTCGGCGTGCTGCAGCAGGGCGATCTCGCCCTCCAAGGACGAGCCGAAGGCGTGGAATTCCTGTCCCACGGTCATCGGCACCGCATCCTGTAGCTCAGTGCGTCCCATCTTCGGGACTTCTAGGTACTTGTTGCCCAGGGTGCGAAAGGACTTGGCCAGTTGCTGCAGCTCCGCGACCAGCTTCTCGTTGCGCAGGATGAAGGCAATCTTGATCGCCGTCGGGTACGAGTCATTGGTCGACTGCGACATGTTGAGGTCGTCGTGCGAGTCCAGGAACTGGTACTCGCCCTTCTTGTGACCACCCAGCTCCAGGCCAATGTTGGTCATTACCTCATTGACGTTCATATTGGCCGAGGTGCCCGCACCTCCCTGGTACCAGTCCACCTTGAACTGGTCGCGGTACTTGCCCTCGCGAAGTGCCGTGTAGGCCTTCTCGATCATGGCAAGCCGCTCCGGCTTCATGGCGCCGACCTGGGTATTGGCGCGTGCAGCTGCGAGCTTCACGATGGCGAAGGCATCGATGAACTCGGGGTAGTGGTTGATGTCCACGCCGGAGATCTGGAAGTTCTCCAGTGCGCGCAGCGTCTGCACGCCGTAGTAGGCTTCCGCCGGAACCTGCCGCTCGCCGAGCAGATCCTTTTCCGTGCGGGTTGGACCGGCGGCATGTGCCGCAAATCCGCCGGAGACTGCCAGCAGGACTGCGGCCATCACAGCCGGATTCTTGATGCGAGCGTTCATGTTACTTTCCTCCGAAAGACACACCGAAGTTGTACTTGGCCGAGAACTGGATGCGCACGTCATCGACACTGTATCCGTCACTGTTGTTCTCGCGCCGCAGCCAGATCACCTCAGGCCCGAACATCACGTTCTTGACCGGGGTGAACATTATGTTGGCCAGTGCGTATTCGCCTTTCTTGAATGCGCTGGGCGCCTGTCCGGAGGAATTGTCGATATCCACGCTGGAGAAGCCGATGGCGGTGGACATCGACGAGTTCCAGTTGTAGTCGTAGAAGGCCACAATGCCCAGCACTGGCAGGGGCTTACCGCTCAGGGAGTGCGTCGGATCGCCTGTTGGCTTCGGTCCGATGTCCGCAGGCGCATCATTCATGTAGTTCTCGATGCCCTCGCCATACACCACGGCCAGGCGAAACGTGCCGTTTCCGACCTTGAGGTTGGAGCTCAGGTTGATGCCCCAGCCCGTCGCACTGCCGGAAAGGTTGTCTAAGCCCGGCACGGTATCGTCCCACTTCATCTTGCGCAGGATGCCGGCAGCCTCCACATAGCCCCAGTCGCCCGCGTACCGGTATTCGGCTGACAGGTCCGGCACGTCGAACCGGGCTTTGACGCCATTGAGCTGGATGCGATCGGCATAGTCGCCACCATCGGCAGATCCGCCGGGGCGTTCGAGAGCAATTGTCAGGCGCGTATCGCCTTGGATGGGCATCCAGCGCACCTGCACGTTGCGGTAGAACGCCATGCCGGTGGGTCCCCAGTATTCGACCGAGTTCGGGAATACATCGATGTCCATGAACGGGCTCCAGGTCTGGCCCGCGCCGAAGTGCCCCAGTTCGCCATAGGCATGGCGCAGCCGGATGGTCGTCTGTCCCGCGTCGACGCCTACGCCATACAACTCGAACTCGAAAATAGTCTTCAAATCGCCCAGGTCCGTGGGCGTGCTGCTCTTGAACCCCAGCCGCGACTGGCGAACCCCGGAGTACCAGTGTCCGTCTGCGCCGTACTGGTTATCGTAGGCCGGCAATTTCGTCGGTCGGGCAGCATCGAACCAGTTGGGATCGCTCTGCTTAGTCTCGTAGCCCATGTCCAGCATCGCAAAGCCGTAGATATCGAACGTAGAACCGCCGGCATCTGCAGCCAGTACCGGACCACTGCACAGCGTCGCCACCCCAAGTGGCAATGCCCACAGTCGCCAGCCGTTTCGAATCGACGTTACCTTGCCTGGATGCATGTGACTCTCCTTAGAAGATGTGCGCGACCAACTCGCCGGTGTGGCCAGCCTGTTGCGAAAATGATTCGGTTTTTGATCGTTTGCCCGGCGCCATTGAATTCCCTTCGGCACAGTTGGATTTCCTTATGTGCATGGGTCGCGAGAGCAACCAATCAATGCACGCAATGCAACATCGCCGATGTTACACCCGATTTGCCGCAAGTTGCATTACGTAACAGTGCTTAATTCTTCTTGGCCGTTGAGCAATCGCCCTCTATCACACCGTGTGGGCCACGCGCATTCCCGGTTTCAGGCGATGGGTGTCGTTCTTTCCCGACTTCTTCGCGCCATGGGGGGGGAGCTAAGAATCGCGCCCAGGTAGGGCAAATGCCTTACAGGAAAATCCCGAACAGCTTCTTGAGCAACTCCTCCAGCGGAATCAGCGTCAGGATCAGCGGCAGTACCGGGGCGATCGTCAGCCCCGCAATCATGAGCGCGGCCTGCTTTGTGACCACCGTGGGCCGCATGTCCTGTATGACGCCAATGCTGTTACCAAGATCGGCCAGTGACTGGATATCGGCACTGCCAAGCAGGGGTTCGTCTCCGGCCTGTCCGCGCAGCCATTTGGCATCGAATGCCCGGCCATATACCTCCGCCAGCTTGCCGTATTCGCGAAGACTCACCCGCCTGGTCTGCAACAGGTGCGGCGTGAAGACCAGCAGCGGGCCCAGCAGCAGCAGCATCATCAGTATCACCAGCAACAAAGGCTCGGCCTTGAACTGCGTCAGGTTGGCCCCGAGATAGAAGATCTTGTTGGCAAGCCCGCCGGCAAGCACCACGCCATGGGCAATTGCCAATGGACCGAAGGCGTACGCCGTGTACGAGAGGAAGCCCAGACCGCCGACGCGATCCGGGTGCGTGGGAACCAGGTTGAGCTTCAACCGTGATACCTGCCAGAGCAGCCGCGTCCAGATGAAAATGCGAAAGTACCAGCGGCACAGCAGGAACTGGAAGATAGGGATACTGATTGCCACATACCACCAGCCTGCCAGCGTCAGCCGCAATCCATCGGCGGACGGAACGGCATACCAGGTGGCCGCGTCCATCGCCGTGTAGTGACGCCAGACGACTGCAATACCTATGAAATAGACCACGCCGACAAGCAGCACCTCGGCCAGCACGGAATCGCGTAGCCGGGTCGCCGACGCGACCGCCGCTTCGAAACGGTACATCTCGCCTTCCGGTACTAGGCGTCGCTCCAGGAACACCTTGGCCACCGCGTGCAGGCCCCGGTGCACGATCAATTCGGCGGCGATCAGCAGGGGAATCGCCAGAAGGAACCTGGCGTGCAAGTCGATATCCTTGAGAAACGGCACGCCGGCGCTGCCGCCCAGCAGGTTTCCATCCACGGCCGAAAGCACCAGCAGCGGCAGCCAAAGGACCAGCACGGCCACCACAATGCGGCGGCGCATGAGGTTGAGCGCGTCGTCCGTCAACCTTGCTCCAAGGAGCATCCGGTAGAACGGCCCGCCAATCACAAGAGAGAAGTCCGGCGGAATCATGCGATACCTCGGTGTGAATCCTCAGAACAATCGCACATCCTACCCTTGCGCCACGATCTCATACGAACGCAGGCGATGGGCATGATCGAACATCGCCCCGGAAATGATCAGTTCATCCGCCCCGGTCCTGGCCACAAATTGCGCAAGCGCAGCCCGCACCATGTCCAGGGTACCCACGACCGAGCAGGACAGCACCTGGTCCAGCAGCGTCCGCTCCTGCGGACCCAGGCGTTCGAGGTAACCGTCCACCGGCGGAGGTAACGCCGACGGCCGGCCGCTCCTGAGATTGACGAATGCCTGCTGCATGGAAGTGGCCCGGAACCTGGCCTCTTCCAGCGTATCTGCCGCGAACACGTTGAATCCCAGCATCACATACGATTGCGCCAGTTGCGCCGACGGCTGGAACCGCGCGCGGTATATGGCGATGGCTTCCATCATCTGTGCGGGCGCAAAGTGGGAGGCAAACGCATATGGCAGGCCCAGTGCCGCTGCCACCTGGGCACCGTAGAGGCTTGATCCCAGGATCCACAGCGGCACCTTCGTGCCCGTGCCGGGAACTGCCCGCACTGCCTGTCGCGGCGAATCCGACAGGTAGTCGCGTAGCTCCTGCACGTCCAGGGGGAACTCGTCTGCATCCGACGAGAGGTTGCGTCGCAGCGCTCGCGCCGTGAGCTGGTCGGAGCCCGGCGCGCGTCCCAGGCCCAGGTCGATGCGGCCCGGATACAGCGACTCCAGCGTGCCGAACTGCTCGGCAATTACCAGCGGGGAGTGGTTGGGCAGCATGACGCCACCGGCACCCACACGGATGGTGGATGTACCCCCTGCTACATGGCCGATCACCACCGATGTCGCGGCACTGGCGATACCTGGCATACCGTGATGCTCGGCCAGCCAGTAGCGCCGGTAGCCCCACGCCTCGCAGTGGCGTGCCAGGTCCAGCGAGTTCTTCAGTGACTGCCCAGCGTCACTTCCCTGGGTAATCGGCGACAGGTCAAGGACGGAAAGCGGAGTCATTGGGGCAGTGTAGCGATTCGACTTCCCTCGAGGTGAGGATGCGCCACTGGCCCTTGGGCAAGTCGCCCAACGCGAGCGCCCCGACGGCCACTCGCACCAGGCGTAGCACGGAGACGTCTAGCGCTGTGAGCAGGCGCCGAATGTGCCTGTTGCGCCCCTCCTCCAGGACCATCTCCAGCCACGCATTCCTGCCACCCTCGCGCAGGCTACGAACAGACGCCACCGCCAGGAGTTCATCGCCCAGCACTACGCCTTGCTCGAGCCCGGTCAGCAGCGCCGCGTCGGGCAGCCTATCTATTTGTACGTGGTAGGTCTTTGACGGCCCGGTCTTCGGGTTCGTGATGCCCGCAGCCCATGCAGGGTCATTGGTGAACAACAGCAGGCCCTCGCTGGCCTTGTCGAGGCGCCCCACCGGTGCCAGCCATGGAAGGCTGGCACCGGTGAAGCAACTGTAGACGGTGTCCCGTCCCTTGTCGTCCTTGGCGGTAGTGACCAGCCCACGCGGCTTGTTCAGCATCAACGCGACACGCTCGGTCGTCTTCGAGACCTGCCCGTCGATCTCGACGCGATCAATTCCCTGTCGAACCGGAAAGTCCGTGTCATGGATCACTAGGCCATTGACCCGCACTCGGCCCTCGCGCACCCATTTTGCAGCCTGGGTGCGTGAGCCCAGGCCCATCTTGGAAACCACCCGGACGACGCCATGTCGAGGTGGTTGCGCCGCACGGCTTGGAGGCTTGGTCGTCATAGGAGGCGAGGCGATTGTAAGTGCACTTGCACGCATCCATTTCAATTCTGCTATTCTAGAAACATGAAACCACTGGAAATCGCCAACCTTCTGGCAGCGCTGGGACATGAGAAGCGCCTTGAGATCTATCGTCTCCTGATCAAGCGCGGCCCCCAGGGCTACGCGGCCGGCGTCATCGCCGAAAAGCTCGGACTGCCGGCTCCCATCCTCACCTTCCATGCCCAGGCACTGGAACGGGCCGGCCTCGTCCAGAGCCGCCAGGCAGGCCGCTTCAATGTATATACGGCCAACCTCGCCACCATGTCGGGGCTCGTGGACTTCCTGAGCGCCGAGTGCTGCAGCCAGGCCGATGCGGGCTGCGCCAGCGACTGCGTCCCGGCAGCTGCCATTCGAAAGCGCAGGCGCGCATGACCACGTTCAATGTGCTGTTCCTGTGCACCGGCAACTCGGCGCGCAGCATCATGGCGGAGTCCCTCATGAACTACTGGGGTGGCGGCAAGTTCCGGGCGTACAGCGCCGGCAGCTACCCCACCGGCGTCGTGAATCCCTACGCGCTGCACCTCCTGGAGCGCATGGGCATGCCCACGCTGGGCGCCCGCAGCAAGTCGTGGGACGAGTTCGCCGCACCAGGGGCACCGGCCCTGGATTTCGTGTTCACCGTCTGCGACAACGCGGCCGGAGAGGTGTGCCCGGTGTGGCCAGGGCAACCCGTGACGGCACACTGGGGAGTGGAAGACCCGGCCGCTGTGGTCGGCGACGAAATCGCCAGGACCACGGCATTCCGGCAAGCCTTCAATATGCTTGAGCACCGCATCAAGGTCTTCGCCAGCCTGCCCCTGGCAACACTGGACAAGGCACGCCTGACGGCGCACGTGCAGGAGATCGGTCGCAGCTCGCCCGATGCGTAGTCCCGCACAACGTATCGCGGCCGAGTTCGGTGGCAGCGCGTTCCTGCTGGCCATCATCGTGGGGTCAGGCATCATGGCCGAGCGCCTGAGTGCGGACAACACCGCCATTGCCCTGCTTGCCAACAGCATCGCCACTGGTGCCGGACTCTACGCGCTCATCACTGCACTGGCGCCTATCAGTGCTCACTTCAATCCTGCGGTAACCGCCCTTGCAGCGTGGCGTCGCCAGATCGGCATCCGACTGGCGCTGGCCTACGGACTGGCCCAGTTCAGCGGTGCGGTGCTGGGCGTCGTCGCCGCCCATGCCATGTTCGGCCAGGCCCTGCTGCAGACAAGCACCAGGGCGCGTACCGGATGGTCGATGGCCCTTGCGGAGTTCGTCGCGACACTTGGACTGTTGGCCGTAGTCTCTCTATCCAGCCGACGCCGGGTGGCCGCTGCAGTGGCGGCCTACATCACTGCCGCGTATTGGTTCACGGCCAGTACGTCCTTCGCAAATCCCGCGGTAACGCTGGCGCGGGCGCTCACCGCAAGCTTCGCTGGCATTGCCTGGCCAGGGGTGCCGGCCTTTGTAGCGGCACAGCTCACCGCCGTATTGGTGGTGGCGTCATTCACAGGGAAACGAAACGGCGATTCGCGCGTTGCCCGCGGCACTTGACAGCCAGCGGTGGATGGCAAACGCTGCGAGCAAGATCGAGATCAGCGGGGGAATGAATGTCCGTCACTCGACGTCGCATCCTGGCGGCGGTCGGCTTCGCTCTGGGCCTGCTGGCGCCCGGAGCGTTGCTAAGTGCCGCAGAAGCACCCGTGGCGCGACTGCCCGACGGCAAGCCCGACCTCAGCGGCCACTGGGCCAACCCCTATACACCCGACATGGCGGCCAAGGGCACGGTGCTGGACCCGCAGACACGCAAAGCGCTGGAATTTTCGCGCGCCGAGATCAAGGACGCCAAGGCCCCGGCATCCGGACCCGGAGCACGTACTCTGGACCTCCCCTATACCGAGTGGGGCCTCAAGCACTGGAAATCCTACGATCCGGTGCACGACGGCGACTATGCCGGCAGCTGCCTGCCCTTTGGCATGTCGCGCAACATCAACTCGCCGCACGGGTTGCAGATAGTCCAAGGCATCGACTCCGTGGCGTTGCTGTTCGAGCAGAACACCTGGTTCCATTGGGTGCCCACCAAAGGCCAAAAGTGGCCTGCCGACCTGCCGCCGTCCTGGAACGGACATTCCACCGGGCACTGGGAAGGCGACACGCTGGTGATAGAAACCACCGGCTTCAATGGCTACACGCGACTGGATACTGCGGGGCATCCGCACAGCCGGCAGCTGACGCTGATCAACCGCTTCACGCGCCTGGATGGGTACACGCTGCAGCATAGCGTCACGGTGCACGACCCCAAGGCCTATACGCGCGACTGGATGAACGTGCGGACCTGGCGCATCAAGCCATCCGCCGACGTCATCATGGAGTACTCCTGCGAAGAGAGTAATCTTGAGAATCTCTTCAACGGAACGATCAAGGCGTGGAAACCGCCGGAGAATGACGATGAAGACTGACGTTATCCAGGCGACCCGGGCCGTGTTTATCGCCGCGCTGTGGACCTGCAGCAGCGCGCACGCGCACCACTCCGTCGCTGCCGAGTTCGATCCTGGCAAGCCAACGACCTTCACGGGCACGGTCCAGAAGGTGATGTGGATGAATCCGCATATCTACACTCACATCGAGGTCAAGGCGCCTGGCGGCGGGACGGTTGTGTACCGTGTCGAAGGTGGCTCACCCAACGCGCTGTATCGCCAGGGCTGGCGCAAGGACACATTGAAGGCCGGCGACTTGGTAACGGTGACCGGTGATCACGCCAAGAATCCTGAATCGTTGAACATCGGACACGCCACCATCACCGCCGCAGATGGCCGCAAGATATTCTCCGGTGTCGGCCCGGCCGGGGCGGCAGCATCGGAGCCATGACGGCGAAAGGCGCGCGAATGCGGTTGACACGTACTTGGACGCCGTAGGAGGAGAGCTACTCGTGACCGTGAACAGCCCGTCGGCCCATGCGGCCACAAAACACTTGGCGGTTACGGTTGCGCGGGCATTGAATGCCATTGTGCTGTTGCCTGCATTGGCATGTGCGGCCACCGCGGTACTTCAGGGGGGAACCAATCTGCCCGCTACCGGCTATCCGTCCTACAAGTGCGCTGCTCCCGTGGCCAAACCGGACAAACCCTTCAGAAACGACGAATACTCGGTGCGCAGCTACAACACGGACGTGGAACGCTACAACCGGCAGTTGACTGAATATCGCGACTGCATGTCCACCTACGTCGACAACGCCAACAATGACATCAAGCGAATCCAGGAGGCCGCGAAAAAGGCCCTGGACGACTTTCGCAGCGTGCAGCAGTGACGTTTGGGAGTTGGTAGCGGTAGAGCGCTTGTTCCGTTGTCTCCAAGGCGCGTTGACGTTGGCAGGCGCGCCGTCTGTCACGTTTCCAGTTGCGCTCGTGTCTTATCGCAGGCATACGCGAGATAGCTGAGATCGCAGGGCGTTTGAGGTTTCGCGGCCACCCATCGGCTCGCCAGAGTCAAAGCGTTCATCGGCACCCTCGCTTGTGGCGCGGGCCTAGCGCCATCACTCAAACGCCTCGCTCACGTTCGAAACCGCCATCGCCGGCGCTGTAGTTGTTTAGACGCGACGCCCGCGACGTCTCTTTTGCGCAACAAAACACTTCCATCCCCTTCGCTGGGGTTAACAGGCCCTTGGCGCCTGGCGCACCGATGCCGAGCCAGTCGCGGTCATTGCCAATGGCGGTATCCGCCCCCGTGCCAAACGTACGTATCCTCCCCGATTTGCGCTCAGCCCCGGCAAGTGGAAGATACCGGATGATCGCGAGCACAGTCGCCGCAATGGGGTTGCAGTCATGGCCGCGGAAAGTGATCGATTAAAGGCAGCACGCGACGGCAAAGTTTCGTGGAAGAAATGGGGCCCCTACCTCAGCGAGCGCCAATGGGGAACGGTGCGTGAGGACTATAGCGAGAATGGCGACGCCTGGAACTTCTTTACCCACGATCAGGCTCGCTCGCGTGCCTACCGCTGGGGAGAGGACGGGTTGGCCGGTATTTCCGACGATAAGCAGCATCTTTGCTTCGCATTGGCCCTGTGGAACGGCAAGGATCCGATCCTCAAGGAGCGGCTCTTCGGACTGACCAACAGCGAGGGGAACCACGGCGAGGATGTGAAGGAGTACTACTTCTACCTCGACAGCACGCCGACCCACTCGTACATGAAGTACCTCTATAAGTACCCGCACACGGCGTTCCCGTATGCGGACCTAGTGAAAACGAACAAGGACCGCACGCGCAACGATATGGAGTATGAGCTTCTCGACACCGGCGCGTTCAATGACGATCGGTACTTCGACATCTTTGTGGAATACGCCAAGGGCGACGCTGAAGATGTCCTGGTGAAGATCACCGCGGCCAACCGCGGACCAGACGCCGCTGAGCTGCACGTGCTGCCGACGCTGTGGTTCCGAAACGACTGGGCGCGGTGGATCGCCGACTCGAACCGGGCGGCCGTAATGCCGAGCATTGAGCAAATCTCCGCAGCGGCGGGCACGAGCGCGGCATCGGTCAGGCATTCATTGCTGGGTGAATTCATCCTGTCCTGCGAAGGCCAGGTGCCGCTGCTGTTCACCGAGAACGAAACGAACCACGAACGGCTGTTCCCCGGCCAGAAGAACGACGGCCCCTACGTCAAGGATGGCATCAACGATTGCGTGGTACAGGGCACGCCAACTGCAGTGAACCCGGATGGCAAGGGCACCAAGGTTGCCGCGCACTACGAGTCGCAGGTTGGCGCCGGTCAGAGCAAGGTGTTTCGCCTGCGCCTGTCCAAGACAACCCCGGGCGCGAGTCCTCGCCCCTTCGGCAAGTCATTCGACGACATCTTCGCCGATCGCCTGCGTGAGGCCGATGAGTTCTACCAGTCGGTCACGCCGCCGAGCGTGAACCCCGACGCGGCCAGCGTCATGCGCCAGGCCATCGCCGGCATGCTGTGGAGTAAGCAGTTCTTCTTCTTCGATGGCGGCAATTGGCTGGACGAGCACCACTCCAACCCCCTGCACGTCGGATATAAGAGCGCGCGGAACTCGGATTGGTTCCACTTGCTGAACGAGGACATCATCTCCATGCCCGACAAGTGGGAATACCCCTGGTATGCGGCGTGGGATCTGGCCTTTCATACCCTCCCCCTGTCGATCGTGGACCCTGATTTTGCCAAGCAGCAGGTGGAACTGATGCTCAATGGCGCTTATCTGCACCCGAACGGCCAGATGCCCGCCTACGAGTGGAACTTCAGCGACGTGAACCCCCCGGTCCACGCCTTCGCGACCTTGTTCCTCCATCGCACCGAGCAGGCGCTCAGTGGCCAGGTGGACCTGGATTTTCTCAGGTCAACCTTCAACAAGCTGCTGCTGAACTTTACCTGGTGGGTCAACCGCAAGGACCGCCTTGGCAAGAACGTGTTCGAGGGGGGATTCCTCGGCCTCGACAACATCGGCCTATTCGATCGCAGCGCCCCGCTTCCCACCGGCGGGCACCTCGAGCAGGCCGACGGCACGGCATGGATGGCTCTCTTCAGCCAGAACATGCTGGAACTCGCGGTGGAACTGGCAGCAAGCGACGCCACCTATCAGGACATGGTCTTCAAGTTTGCAGAGCATTTCTATTACATTGCCTCGGCCATGAACCGGCCCGGGACAGACGGCATGTGGGACGAGGAGGATGGATTCTATTACGACCTCTTGCGGCTCCCTGACGGCAGCGCCACGCGGCTGAAGGTGCGCTCGCTGGTGGGGCTCCTGCCCCTGTGTGCGACCACCGTGCTCGAAAAGAAGCAGCGGGATCTGGTCCCGCGCGCAATGAAGGCGATATACAGGCGCCTGGAGCGCATGCCGGAGCTCCAGGAGACCATCCACCCCACGGGCCCCGGGCATCTCGGGGTTGCTGAGCGCGGGATGTTTGCCCTCCTCAATCCGGAACGCCTCCGGAGGGTTCTGACGAAGATGCTCGACGAGAGTGAGTTCCTAGGGCCCCACGGCATCCGCTCGATCTCGAAATCCCACGAGCGAAACCCTTGTGTCTTCCAAGTGGGCGGCCACGAGTACCGGGTGGACTACCTGCCGGCCGAATCGAACACCGGGATGTTTGGCGGCAACTCCAATTGGCGCGGTCCCGTTTGGATGCCTGTGAACACGATGATCATCCGGGCGCTGCAGAATTTCTACTTGTACTACGGCGACAACTTCAAGATCGAGTGCCCAACAGGATCGGGGAAGATGATGAATCTCTTTGAGGTGAGCAAGGAAATTGCCGACCGCCTGATCAGCACCTTCACGCGAGACGCCAATGGCAGGCGCCCGGTCAACGGCGGCACGGAGAAGTTCCAGACCGATCAACACTGGCGCGACCACATTCTCTTCTACGAGTATTTCCACGGCGACAACGGTGCGGGATTGGGCGCCAGCCACCAGACTGGCTGGACCGGGCTCGTGGCCAAGCTCATCCAGCTTTACGGAAACCTGGACGCCGAGCGCGCATTGGCAGTGGGCAAGGAGGCCGCGTTCAGCCGGGGTGAGCGACCACGCAAGAAGAAGCCCGCTCCCTGAGGCAGTGGGAAACTGGAATTGAACGCACGACCCCGCCATCCAGTGGCCTATGAGATCAACATGCGGGGGCGAGGCGGTAAGCTAAGACGAACGTGTCCAGTCCATGGACTTCGCCACGGTGCCGCCAGGCGAGCGGGACCAAAGCCCCGTGGGATTCGATGACCGTGTGGCAAAGGTCGGCCGGGAACGAAGCGCGGCCAGAATCACGATCTTCACCGGCAACACGCTCGCGAATAGTGACAGCCGGCGCGCGCAGGCATCCCGTAACTCACGTATCGAATTATGGTGCGCGCGCGAATGCGGCCCCTGATCCCGGCATGGGTAGGCACGGCCAGCCGGAGTACCATGTCACTTTCTCGGAGCGCCCCCAATGTCGATGGCCAGAGCCCTCCAGTGAGTCAGTTCGAAACAGCGACCATACGGATGACGACCAAGGAACGCTGGATAAAGGGCATCGCCAGTGCGCTGGGGATAGGCGTATTTCTCACCGTCGTCGTTATCCTGTTTCACCGAAAGTTCGACGACGGAGCCATCTTCTCGTTGGTGTATGGCAGCGCGACAGGCCTAATTGGGGTGGTGCTAATGGTTCAGGCAGCACGGGGGACAAAGTCGGCGCTCAACGCGAACGCTCTGGCACATCAGGCAGCACATGGAGATCAGCAGCCAGAGCAAAGGCTTCGCCCCGGCGCAAACTACACAGAATTGTGGGACCGCTGGTATATGCGCTACCTGGCCGCGATTCTGGTGCTCGGCGGTGCCTATTACTCATATGTCCTAGGGGCCGCCGATCAAGCAAAAGGACTCGGGCAGTACGCACTAGTTGGCGTGGCCTTGTGGGCCCTGTGGCAGGCGCGCGAAGTTACAGGCCTTGCGCTGGCGCTCGGCGGCATCTACGCGCTCCTCACCGCTCGCTGGTCGCTCTATATCCCGGGCGCCATTATCCTCGGGGCGATTGTTACTGCGTTGGCGATATTATCCAGAAAGCACAAGCACTAGCGTCTGGATAGCCCTGGACTGACCGTCCGTGGGCTCGCAATGTATTAGGCGACCGCCGGCCGTATTGGCGCACCTGGGGCCGTTACAACCGTCGCATTCATTGCCTTATCAGCTACAGGACGCTAGTTTCCCCAGTCTTAACAAGTGGAGGAAGTGATGCACAAACTTGGCGTTCTGTGTGCTGCATTGCTCGGCATGGCCGTCGTTGGCGCACCCGCAATGTCGCAATCGCTGCCAGCCGATATCGATCCGCAGTCTCGCTCACGCATGCCGCCCATCAAGCGCAGCGAGATGGATGCAGAAGGACAGGCGATCTACGACAAGGTGGCTGGCGCTAATCGCACCACGCCGATGCTGGGGCCGGGTGGCGTATCGTTGCATATGCCGAAAGTGGCGCAGGCGATGGACATCCTGAACCAGTACCTGCGATATGACAGCGTCATCGGCCGCCGCTACATTGAAGTGACGATTCTGGTCGCCGCGCGCGAGTTCGACCAACAATACGAATGGACTTACCACGAAACAGCGGCACTAAGCGAAGGCGCACCGCAGATGACTATTGATGCCATCAAGCACAACGGCGCGCTAACAGCCCTTGATGCGAAGGACGCCGTGATAATTCGCTACGGTCGCGAAATCCTGCGCGACCACCATCTTTCGGCGGCGACCTGGGCTGAAGCCGAGGCAAGCTTTACCCGCCAGGGGGCATTGGAGATCGCCGCGATCATGGGAGACTACCTGCTCGCCGCAGTTCTGCTGCATGCGGTTGATCAGCGCCTGCCGGCGGATGTTAAGCCGTTGATGCCGGAGAAGTGACTGCATTAGCTCCATGGGTGGCACGTTCGACTTTGGAAGGACGTACAACCGGAGTCCATCTTTAGGCGGACCGACCCTGACATTTCATGCCCACGCTTATAGGGAATCGGGCAATTCCACCTACGCTCCTACCCCGAACATAGCGTGTGTCCGCATTTGAAAACTTGACGCTGGTGACCCTACAGCCCGCACAAAAGTGTGCACTGCACCATTTTCTCGGCCGACAGCACTTCGACTCATTTGCAGCTATCACACTATGTGTTGATTCGATTGCGCTTGTGGCCGACCAGACCATCGTGCGAATTCCTGATTGACCACATCAAAGCGCGCCGTACAAGCACACGCGAATGCACGAGCCGACATCTGACTCGGCGAGCGAAGCAACCAGCGAGGCGCCGTGCGGAAAGGGGGATATGGCCATACCTGCAATTCGGGATCCGGGTTTACATGGCGACGGATCCAGCCGATAGGCTCGGACTAGCTATGAGGATCGGGCTCGCTATACGGCCCGTTCCGATAACCAGGACTGCGCGGCAGGGGCGGGTTGAACTCCCCTCCACCGTCTCTGACAGGACGGCGGATTGAAATTCCAACCAGTTGGACTAACCTATAGTTAAACGCCAAAGGCGCGCATCCGCAGTTGGACCCACCAATGATGAGCGGCGAGCTGCAATTTGCAGCGTTTCTCAGCTACTCGCGCAAGGATGTGCGGCTGGCTGGCTGGCTAGCGCGATCACTGGAAGAATTCCGCCCCCCCCGCCAGACCGTCGAGGAACTGAAAGCCCGACGCGCTCCTTTCGTCGCCGCACGCCCGATCTTCCGCGACCAGCAAGACATGCCGGTAGGCGGTGTGATTTCTGATCGCCTGAGCGAAATGCTCGACGTATCGGCGACAGTCATCGTTCTTTGCACCACCTCTTCGGCAAAGTCGGACTGGGTCAACCGCGAAATCGAGCTGTTCGCCAGTCGGCATCCCGATCGCCGCATCATTCCCGTCGTCGCCGAAGGTCATCCCGACAGTGACGAGATTTATCCGCACGCTCTGCTGAAGCTTGGCAAGCCGCTTGCCGCTGATCTGCGCGACCTCCGCGAACGCCGCCAGGCTGTAGTCAAGATCGCTGCAGCTGTGCTGAACCTCGATGTCGATCACCTTGTTGGCCGGGTGAAGAAACATCGTGCGAAACAGCTGCGCTGGCTCGTCGCGGGCACCGGAACGGCAGCGCTTGTGCTGGTTGGGCTGGTCGTGACCGCCGGCATAATGGCCAGGAGTGCCCAGCTGGCCAACGATCGGTCGTTCGGACAGGTCAATCAACTGCTCACCAGCTTGCGTGGCAACATGAATGATCTGGCTGCCAAGAAGGCGCTGCATGAAGCAGCGAAAGTGTACTTCGACAGCAAGGCAGGGCAACGACTCAGTGATCGGGATCTACTGCTCAAGGCGGAATGGTTGCGCCAGGAAGGCAAAGATGCGGGACTTCGCCATGAAGACTCACAGTCACTGGCCTTCCGGAAGGAAGCTCATGCAGTCACAACCGAGCTGCTTCGGCGGGACCCCGCCAATCCTGACTTTCTTTTTTCCGGCGCCCAGAGCGCGTACTGGATGGGTAACTACTACTTCCTGCGGGCTCAATCCGAAGCGGCGCGACCGTTCCTGCAGGAGTATGCGGACGTCGCCGACCGTTTGCTGCATGTCGCACCCAACTACGTGAACACGGCACTCAGCACCGATGCGCATTCCGAGGTCTATTACGCCCAGGTAAATCTCGGCCAGCTCGCGCTTGAACAAAATCATGATCCACGGGCGGCAGCGGACGCATTTTCCAATGCGTTACGGTCGCTGAAACCACATCCGGAAAGCTTGAGTGCATTGCTCGATCTCAGCCATGCCCATATGCAGTACATCGACGTGCTGGCGCAATTCGCTGCGGCTGCCGAGGTCATGCAGGCCGTGCGTGCCTGGGAGCCCCTGCTCCAGGAGCTGGAGGCCCATCGCAGCGACAGCGACGTGGAGTTTCACCTGGCAAATTCCTGGGGAATGATTCTGCACTTTGAGGATCACCTCTCGAGAGGCCTTCGGCCGACAGCGAGCGTGCCAGCTTTGATGAAATTGTCGAGCCAGAGGCTCAAGGGCGACCCCGACAACGCAACTTCCCTCTCGTTGG
The DNA here is from genome assembly GCA_963726085.1 of uncultured Pseudomonadota bacterium. GTDB lineage: Bacteria > Pseudomonadota > Gammaproteobacteria > Steroidobacterales > Steroidobacteraceae > ZC4RG30. The sequence continues at coordinate 422,263 of CAVSAR010000001.1, forward strand.
CGGCTGAACTCGACCTGGATGACGCGGGAATCAAGTGCGAGGGGCTTCCGCGACCTGCCACCATCGACGTTACGAGCAAACCCCAGATCGGCCTGATCTCCAGGTGCCTGAAACGCATGCCAACGAGCGAACAGCTGGCACGGTGCTCATCTTTTGCGACTGCCCTACCGGGCCAGCCGGGATTGCTGGACCAGGAGACGAGCTGGGCAACGCTGCTCTCAGCCTGCAGTCGCAGTGCGCATCAGGCGGGCGATGCGAGTCTTTCGAAGGCGCTGGAACGGATCGGTGCAACACAATTTTTTGCCCGTGAACCGGAGCAGATGCGCTTGCGAACACAATTCGCGCTTGCCGATTTTGCAGCGCGCGAGTCGAACGACTGGATCTCCAGCCTCAACACCAGCCTCGAGCATCGAGGGTGGACCACAATAAGGGAGAAGTAAGTGGCAAACGGAAATCTGACTGCGAACTTAGTTTTTGACCTCGTGTGGGTCGAAGTCGTGTTTGGCCCCGACGGAGTCGAGCTGAAAGTGCACTCCCAACCGGGCCTGCAGCAGCCGGGCCTGGCCGGAGTCCTCGCCAGCATCTCCGAGGATACGCGACCTGCAAGGAAAGCGTCCCTGGAGCGTGCCGCAATGGAAATCGGCAAAGTGCCGGCTGATCAAAAAGACCTCTCAAGAAAAGACGCGTTTCGGCGGATAGCGGAATCGCGCGACTGGGGAAACTTGTCATCGATCGCATTTATTCCGCAAGCAAACAAGATCCTGATCTCCAGGGCTCGCGCGACGCAACTTATTTTCTGGTCGAAAGACACGGCGTGGTTGTTCGATCCCCCTGGGCTATTCCTGGATAGGCCGCTGGATCCAGCCATCGGCACCCTCACTGACCCCCAGATCATTGACGGACAGACGACGGTATTAGCCACGTTCCTTCCGAACCCTCAGGCACCGATAACGCAGTTCAAGTACAACCTTCGATTGATCACGGGCGTCCAGACCAATGGTGTCTATGACGGTCACGCGATCATCATCGTCGATCCCATAATCGAAACGAGCAAGCAGTAGAAAAAAGGGCGGCGCCCCGTAAGCGCCGCCCTGTACAGCAGTTCGGCATGCCAGGGAGCGCCCGGTTTGTGCCTCACGCGCCCTGTATCTGCCGCACCCGCGGCGCGCATCCATTCTTGAACGGTTGGGTGCCCTCAAGATCGCAACTCAGGGGGCTGGCTACTTTGCGTCGTCGGACGCCGTCCTAGAGCTTTGGCTTCTCCTGCGCGTTGGCTTTGTCGATTACCTGCTGCTCACGACCGTTGGCGGCCTTGGCAAGGGCCTCCATGGTTGCATCTCTGGTGCGCGCTTCGATTGCGAGATCAGCCAATTCCACGACAAGGCCTCTAGCGAGTCCCTGACTGGTTGGCGGCAATAGCGACGCGGACACCTTGGTGAACGCCCGACACTGCTCAAGCCACGCTTCACGCCGCGCAATCGCCTGAGGACGGGTGAGGACCAAGGTGTCGCCGTTGCTGGCCTGGCCGTTGAGGCTCGGCCCCGGTCCGAAGCTGTTGCAGTTGTTAAATCCGGGGAGACCCGGCGGCAATACGGCGCGCTGCCCGTTGGGCGAAAACCACCAGAAGCCCGGGACGGCCTGCGTCATCGGGTGCTCCAGGGGTCCGTACTTCTCCTGCAGCGTGGCCACGACGTTCTGCGGCAGCATCTCCTTCCCGGGGGCGAATTTGAGCTGCCGCACGATGCGCCACACTACCTGGGGTGCCGGCGGCAGAGTGAGGTCGAGCTGAATGACTTCGGCGGAGTTATTGACATCTCCATCGCTCATATCCAGCTCGAAGATGATCGGCTTGGCGCTCAGGTCCGGCAAGCTCCAGCGCCCGACCTTGATGTTGCGCACCGTGCCGGCGTACTGCTTGAGCCTGGTATATGCCTCCTGCGCCGACATGCCCGGCCGAAATCCCACGATGTCCGGGCCGGCAGCCTCCGCCGCCGACGCTGCGCCGGCCGCTGCAATCAGCAGCGCTGCAACACCCAAAAGTCCAAGGGTTCGGCTCATAAGATTGGCCTCAGTGGATATGGGACTTCAGAGGGATGGCTTGTTCTTGCTGGCCTTTTGAACTTCGCTCTGCTGCTCCTGCCGGGCCGCACCGCTGAGCAGGGCAACCGTGGCACGCACCGCGCGCGCGGCCACTGGCACCTCAATCGCATCGACGGTAAAGGAACTGATGAGTTCCCCCTGGTAAACCTGCGCGCGCACAATCACCAGCGTGGATGTACAGGCGTCATGTTGCGTCTTCTTGTCCAGCTGACCCTGATTTATGACCCGCAGCTGCTGCAGGTCCGCGCCAATCACCGGGGCACCCGAAAACAGTTGGACGCAACTGTCAACGCCCTGGACACCCATGGAGGGCAGCGGCGCAGGCTTTCCGCTCTCGTCAAACAGCCACCACAGAATGGTCGGCTCATCGCTGCCTTGTGGCAGAGCCAGCGTTTCCTTGCCGTACTTCTGGTGCAGGGCGGCGACCACATCCTTGCGCAGCATCTGGTGGTCGGCGCCTCCGAGCCGACGGTACACCCCCCACACCACTTGCTTCTCCGGTGGCGGGGTCACCTCGACCAGAACCGTTTCGTCGTTCACACCTGGGATGTGCCAGCCGACGCTGAACTCGAGCAGCGCGGGCTTTTCGTAGCCGGGGTAAGGTTGCATCGGGAGGGTGGGTTTGACCCGACCTGGGTAGCGAGCCTGAAGTGTGGGCATGGCCTCACTCAGGGGCATCGCCAGATGGATACCGACGATGTCAGGCAGAGCCTTGTAGTCTCCCAACGTGCTAGCGGCCAGTGCCGACTTTTGTTCATCGATTGAGAATGGCTCCGCGGGCGCGGCAGCTGCGATCTGCTGACTATTGGGCTGAGCCGCCGGACTTGTCGGTTGTGGCGCCGGTGCTGCACCGGTGTGTTGCTGCTGCGCTTTCTTCAGCGCTTCTTGAAGAATCTGCATGGGACTCTTCGATTGCTGGCTAAAGCTTGTACCCGATGCAATAGCCAACACGGCCGAAAGAAGAAGCACGGTGTACGTTGATTTCATGGCACCTCCCATCGCTGCGCGGTCGGTCCTAGAAAAGCGGGTTGAAGTTCTTGTTGATTACGCTACTGCGCCGGCATGCGGCCGGTGGAACTGTGCATCCGGACAAGATTCGATGCAACTACAGATTTATAGCCGCCTGACCGGCCCGACTGAACAGGACATCGCCCGACGGGATGGCTAGGACCAAGGTGCGCGCGTAGAGCTCGGCTTAGTGGTGCATTAGGTGGCGCGAGACTCTCCGGTCTCCGCCTCCGCGTCCGTCAGGAGGTGAGCATGAAACGCGTCTGCTCGTGACGGCCTTATCTCCATAACAGGCCAACTGCTTGGTCAACGCTTTCTGCCAACCAAACGGTCCAATCGGCCGGTAGCGGGCGGGATTTGTCCCCAACGCCACACACGGGTTCAACTTTACCGGGCGGCCGTGCCCACGAATCGCGATCAAAACGACGTGCGTATGTTGCTTGTAAACGACTACGAAACATCTTGACCGTGTGAGGTTGTGGAGGGGGGCGGGTAGCGACAAAAAGGTAGCTCGCGACCGGATTTGCGGGCTATGGCCTGTCGGTGCTATTTTTTCCCCCGACTAAGACCCGATCGACGAACTGGGTCGAGCGCGCAGGGCGTTCAGATTTCCCATCCTCCGCCTTAAATTCGGGGGTCCATACGATGGCTAGACCATGCATGTTGCTGGCCCTTGCTCTGGTATCCGTCTTAGTGGCGTGTACCTCCGGCCAATCAGTTGCACCGGAGGCCACTGCACCGCCTCCCGCGGCACCGCCGCAGGCAACACCGCCGCCAGTAGCACAGCAGCCCGCGTCACTCACATTTACTCGTTTCGGAGGGGCGTCGCTCGCAATCAGCGCGTCATTCCAGATGGGAGTCCGCGCGGTAGATGCAAACGGACTTGCGGTTGTGGCGCCGCCTGTTACCTGGAGTACGAGCAATCCGAATATCGCGACTATTTCGGCGGAAGGCGTTGTCACAGGGGTTGCCGAAGGTACCGCCACGATCGTAGCGAGCGTGGGAGCGTTGAGCGCGAGCGCGACCTTTGCCATCTTCGCTGGTCCATCAGCGATCGCGATCCAGCCGACCAATGATGTTATTCAGATCGCGCCGGGACAGACATTGCAGCTCTCGAGTTACGTGTTCTGGGATCTAGCCTCCCAGGCGATCATTCCGAATGTGCCGGTCACGTGGACGTCGTCACGCCCAGATCTCGCAACGGTGAGTAGCTCCGGCCTCGTGACGGCCCTTGCTGCTGGTATGGTGGAGATTCGCGTGTCAACTGATGCGCTGGTGGCGACGAAACGATTCAACATTTCGGTGCCGCCTGCAGGCACGGGCGTGGTGCGCTTCATTAACGCAGGCGATGGCGTGTCTCCCATGACATTCCGGCCAAGTACCGGCAGCCCTGTTACGCTAAAGTTCGGCGAGATGAGCGAGCAGGTGCTCCCGGCCGGAACGTTGCAGGTGACGATGGACGGAGCGCTGGTCGGAGTCACCAACTACGACTCGGAAACCATTGCAGCGCGGCAGTTTGTCGGAACCCTGCCTGCGCAGACACAGCTGACGCTGGTTGGAACTGCAAACGCGGACTATGCTTACTATACGGGGCCCGTCACGATGGCCCCGCTGTGGGACGCGACCGATTCCGTACCGGTTGACCGTGTGCGCGTTCGCGTCGTGCTCGCGACGACCGGGGGCTACAATGTGTACTTCGCTCCGCCAGGCGCACCGGCAGCCGTGTTATTTCTGCAGGGGTGCTACCTCGATTGGCCTTACGGCGTCACTGACTATGCCGAACGACCGGGAGGCGCTTTCGACATAGTGCTTCAGGCCGGCAAGGGCCTGTCTGGTCCGGAGACGGCGCGGTTCACGGTTACGCCGCAATTGGGTCACGCCACGACGTACATTCTTGCGGGACAGAATGCGACCACGCTAACCGTCCTTACGCGCATAGATCGATGATGAAACGCCGTGCGGTCGCGGGCGTGGCATGCCTCGGAATTGCGATGTCGTGTTGGTCGCCCCACGTCGCACCCGGACTGTTGTCAGAACCCCGCCTTCCCGACCCGGGCTTTGCATATTCACGTTCCCGAAATCCACTGCCCCGGCATTTCATTTTCGACGTCACCGGTTCCGCGATGACCGAAGACAACACACCGCCAGCGAATCCAACGACCGACGCAGGCGCTACGCTCGGGCGTGTCCTGTTCTACGACACGAAACTGTCGGCGAACAATAGGATTTCATGCGGTACGTGCCACCAACAACGGTTCAGTTTCGCGGACAGCGCGCAGTTCAGCCGGGGCGTGACCGGTGCGCTTACGCGACGCCATACGATGGCGCTGGTGAATGCGCGATTCTATCGCAACGCCCGGTTCTTCCGCGATGAGCGCGCGGCGACGCTCGAAGCACAGACGCTGCAGCCGGTGCAGGATCCGCGTGAAATGGGACTGCCCCTTGATTCCCTCGCGCCGAGATTGCGGCGTGCATCTTACTATCCTGCGCTGTTTAAGGCGGCGTTCGGAACGTCGGAGATCACCAACGATCGTGTCGCCCGGGCACTTGCCCAATTTGTAAGGTCGCTGGTGTCGTTCCATGCGCCGCTTGATGAAGTGTTTCGCGGTGGCGGACCACCGAATGTAGCCGTGCTCACCGCGCAGCAAAGAGACGGACGTGCGCTGTTCAACGGTACAGCGTGGTGTTCGCGATGCCATCGCACCAACGCGCTTGAGCTCGATCATCCCGACAACATCGGCCTCGACTTGGCTGATACGGATGCAGGAGCCGGCGATGGGGCATTCAAGGCGCCATCGCTGCGCAACGTCGCCATCCATCCACCATACATGCACGACGGCCGCTTCAAGACCCTTGCAGAGGTCGTGGAGTTCTACGACCACGGCATCCAGGACAATCCGCATCTCGATGCACGTCTGCGTTCTCCTAATGGCGCGCCACAGCGCCTGCATTTATCGAAGGCGCAGCAGGACGCGCTGGTTGCGTACATGGCAACGTTTACCGATCAAGAGTTCCTCCGGGACGCGCGATTCTCGGATCCGTTTGCTGCGCGTTGAACTCGTCATATCGCTATCGGGTCATCGTTCCGGCACTGCTAATTCCATCATCACTGGAATGCGGCTGAAGATCGACAGCGTACAGGCGCCGGTGGCGCTCGAGATCTTCGAGTATTACGCCGATAGCCTCAGCTCCCGAAGGATCGTGGCAGAGCTGAATGCTGGGGCTGCCTCCTCCGCCAACTCAACCTGGCGCCGCCGCACGCTCACCGGGCGATGCTCGAATTTGTGGGAGAAACACCTTACTCGCCCGACGAAATCGGCAAGATTCTGAAGGCACAAATTGGGCTTAGCGAACTACTGCTCCAAGCAGTGGGAGCAGTTGAGATAAAGATGGTAGCGGGGGCAGGATTTGAACCTGCGACCTTCGGGTTATGAGCCCGACGAGCTGCCAGACTGCTCCACCCCGCACCAGTTGGGGCGCGCATCTTAGCTGAATGGCGCCCAGGAAGGGAATCTTTCACCCTGACCCACAATCCGGGGGACCTCTAACCGCCAGGGATGACCCGCCGGCACAGGTCCAGCAGCCCGCCCGGCATGAGGCCCACCGCCAGCACCACCAACGAATTGAGGAGCAGCAGCAGGCGGGGCGCAAAGGTGCGCGCGATTGCCGGTTGCTCAGCCGGCGCCTCGAAATACATCAGCCAGACCACGCGCAGGTAGTAGAACGCCCCAATAACGGATGCCACTACGGCCACTACCGCCAGCGCCAGGTGACCGCTGCCCAGCAGCGCTTCAATGATGCGCAGCTTGGCCCAGAATCCGACGAACGGCGGCACACCCGCAGTGGAGAACATCACTGCGGCCAGGACCCCCGCCAGCAAGGGATCGCGCGCGTGCAGGCCCTTGTAGTGCTCAAGCAGGTCCGCTTCACAGCCGTCACGACCCGCCAGCAGAACGGCGCCGAAGGCGGCCAGCGTCATCAGTACGTAGGCCAATGTATAGAACAGTGCCGCGCTATAGCCGATGGCGTTGCCCGAGACGAAGCCAAGCAGGATAAACCCGACGTTGGCAATGGCTGAATACGCCAGCATGCGCAGCAGGCTGTTCTGGGCGATGGCGATGAGATTGCCGGCGACCACCGACAGCACCGCCAGTACCGCAAGCATCTGTGTCCAGGAAGCCGCCTGCGGCGCCAGACCTTCGGACAACAGCCTAAATGCCAGCGCGAAGGATGCGATTTTGGGCGCCGACGCCACCAGCATGGTCGATGCGGTGGGTGCCCCCTGGTAGACATCCGGCACCCACATGTGGAAGGGAACGGCGCCGAACTTAAATGCCACCGCCACCACCACGAACGACACCGCCAGAATGGTGCCCAATTGCGGGGAGCCCCCGGCCGCTGCCGCCAGGCGTACGGCCAGTTCGCCCAGGTCCAGCGTACCGGTGATCCCGTAGAGCAGCGACATGCCATAGAGCAAGGTGCCCGAGGCGATTGCGCCCAGCACGAAGTACTTGATAGCCGCCTCGGCGCCGATGCCGGAGTCGCGATCGAACGCGACCAGGGCGTACAGCGATAGTGACAGCAGTTCGACACCCACGTACACCGTCAGCAGGTTGGCCGCCGATGCCAGCACCAGGATGCCGAGCATGGCCGAGAGCGCCAGCACATGGAACTCACCTTTTTGCAGACCTTTGCGCTGCAGGTAGCCGCCGCTGTAGAACAGCGCCATGGCACCGGCCAGGAAGGTCGCGACCTTCAACACCGATGCCAGCGGATCGGCAACGTAGAGCCCGTTGAGGATTAGGGTCGAGTGCGCCGGCGCGTAGTACCAGGCGATCGCCGCGCCAACCAGCAGTACCAGGATCGAGAACAGGCCAGTCCAGGCGGGTCGCTTGCCGGCGATGAACAGGTCAAACAACAGCACCACGCAGATGGCGCTGGCGAGGTAAATCTCCGGCATTGCCAGCAGGTAGTCAGTGGCGGTCAATGTGTTCATGGCAGCGCCACCTTGGTGGCCAGGATCTGCTGGGTCAGGTGCTCGATGGAGCCATGCATAACGTCGAGCAACGGCGCGGGCCACACACCCATCAGCACCACGGAGACTGCCAGCACACCCAGCACCAGGAACTCGCGGCCATTGAGATCCTGCAGCTTGGCGACCTTGTCATTGGCAATCGCCCCGAACACCACTCGCTTGACCAGCCACAGGGTGTAGGCCGCGCCCAGCACCAGCGTCGTGGCCGCCAGTGCGGCATACCAGAAGCTGGCCTTGTAACTGGCAAGGATCACCAGGAACTCGCCGACGAAACCGGAAGTGCCCGGCAGTCCGGAGTTGGCCATCGCGAACAGGACCATGAACGCGCCGAATATCGGCATGGTGTTGATCACGCCACCATAGGCACCGATCTCGCGGCTGTGCACGCGGTCATACAGCACCCCGACACACAGGAACAATGCGCCTGAGATCAATCCATGGGAGATCATCTGCACCATGGCGCCGTCCAGGCCCATGGCCGCGCCTGCAGGGGACCCGGTGGCCGCGACGATGTCGTAGGCCAGGACACAACCCAGGGTCACGAATCCCATGTGCGCAATCGACGAATAGGCGATCAGCTTCTTCATGTCCTGCTGCACCAGGGCCACGAAGCCGATGTACACCACCGCGATCAGCGACAAGCGAAATGATCAGCCAGTCCAGTTCGCGCCCCGCGTCCGGCGCGATCGGCAGCGAAAAGCGCAGCAGCCCGTATCCGCCCATCTTCAGCATGATGGCCGCCAGCACCACCGAGCCGCCGGTGGGCGCCTCCACGTGCGCATCCGGCAACCAGGTGTGGACCGGCCACATGGGCACCTTGACCGCAAACGCCGCCAGGAATGCCAGGAAGATCCAGCGCTGTTCCACCAGGGTCAACGGCAAGCCCTGCAACGCGGCGATCGAGTAGTCGTGCGACTGCAGGTACATGTAGATCAACGCGACCAGCATGAACACCGAGCCCAGGAAGGTGTACAGGAAGAACTTGATGGTGGCGTAGATGCGTCGCGGTCCGCCCCAGATGCCGATGATCAGGAACATCGGGATCAGCATGGCCTCCCAGAAGAAGTAGAACAGTAACGCGTCCAGCGAGGCGAACACGCCGATCATCAGCCCTTCCATGATCAGGAAGGCGGCGTAGTACTGTGCCACGCGCTTTTCCACCGACGTCCAGCCGGCGATGATCACCGGCACGGTGATGAATGCGGTCAGCACGATCAGCGGCAGGGAGATGCCGTCGACGCCCAGGTGGTAGTCCGCGTGGAACGCCGGTATCCACGCAAGTCTTTCGACGAACTGGTATGCCGCGGTGCTGCCATCAAAGCCCAGGTACAGGGGAACGCACAGCGCCAGCGTCGCCACGGACACCAGCAGTGCCAGCCAGCGGGCCGCCGCGACGCGCTGTTCACCCAGGGCCAGCAGCAGCACGCCGCCGGCGATGGGCAGCCAGGTGAGGATGGACAACAGGGGGATATTCGAGCATGGGGTGTTCCTAGCGCGCGCCGACCAGGAACCAACCCAGCAGCAGCGCCAGGCCAATCACCATCCAGAAGGCATAGGTATAGAGGAAGCCGGTCTGCACCCGCCGCACCATGCCAGCCAGCCAGCCCACGGCCTGCGCCGAACCATTGACCAGCGCCCCGTCGATGACGGCGCGGTCACCGGCGCGCCACAACAGTGACCCCAGCCCGCTGCCCGCGCGCGCAATCACGTTCTCGTTGAACCAGTCGAAGTAGTACTTGTTGTCCAGTATCCGCACCAGCGGCGCCAGTGCGCGGCCCAAGGACGCGGCAATGTCCGGTCGCCACAGGACGATCAGCGCCGCAGTCAGTACACCGCCCAGCGCCAGCCAGAACGGCAGGGCCATGGGTCCGTGCAGCGCAAAGGCCAGGGGTCCGTGGAAGTGTTGGTGGACCTCCTCGAGCACGTCATTGGCCGGACGCACGGCGATGGACTCGCGGAAGAAACTGCCAAACAGCTCCGGTCCGACGGTGAAGTAGCCCAGCAGCACCGACGGGATGGCCAACGCCACCAGCGGACCTTTCATGTCCCAGCCCACGTCGTGGAAATGCTCCTGGGCGTGGTGGTCGAGCCGCTCCTCGCCGTGAAAGGTCATGAAGATCATGCGGAAGGTGTAGAAGGCCGTGACGAACACGCCCCAGCACGACGCACCAGTAGGCGTAACCGGCACCCCAGCGATGTCGACTGCGCCGACCGCCTCGATCAGCACGTCCTTGGAGTAGAAGCCCGGAGAAGAACGGCGTGCCGATCAGCGCCAGCGCGCCGATCCAGACGTGATCCAGAGGTGACCGGCATGCGCTTGCGCAAGGCCGCCCATCTTGCGCATGTCCTGTTCGTGATGCATGGCGATGATCACCGCGCCGGCCGCCAGGAACAGCAGCGCCTTGAAGAACGCATGCGTCATCAGGTGGAAGACGCCGACGGTATAGCCGGAGACGCCCAGCGCCACCGTCATGTAGCCCAGCTGCGAGAGCGTCGAGTAGGCCACCACGCGCTTGATGTCGTTGTTGACGATGCCGAGGAAGCCCATGAACAGCGCGGTGGTCGCGCCGATCACCAGCACGAACGACAGCGCCGCATCGGATCCTTCGAACAGCGGCGACATGCGCGCCACCATGAAGATGCCGGCCGTCACCATGGTCGCGGCATGGATCAGCGCCGAGATCGGCGTCGGACCTTCCATCGAATCCGGCAGCCACACATGCAGCGGCATCTGCGCCGACTTGCCCATGGCGCCGATGAACAGGCAGATGCAGATCACGGTCAGCGCGTCCCAGGGCGTGCGCCCAGGATCTGGAAGGTCTGCGCCGGCGATTGAGTCGCGCGGCGGCGAAGGCATCGCGTGTAGTGCCAGCGAGCCGGTGAAATAGACAACACCGGCGATGCCCAGCAGGAAGCCGAAGTCGCCCACGCGGTTCACCAGGAAGGCCTTCATGTTGGCGAAGATGGCCGTCGGCCGCGTGTACCAGAAGCCGATCAGCAGGTAGGAGACCAGGCCCACCGCTTCCCAGCCGAAGAACAGCTGCAGGAAGTTGTTCGACATCACCAGCATCAGCATGGAGAAGGTGAACAGCGAGATGTAGCTGAAGAAGCGCTGGTAGCCCGGATCGTCGTGCATGTAGCCGATGGTGTACACGTGCACGCAGAACGACACGAAGGTGACCACCACCATCATCATCACGGTCAGCGGATCGATCAGGAAGCCGATCTGCATGCGGATGCCGTCGCTGACCAGCCAGGTGTAGACCGTGCCGTTGAACACTGCGCGCGTGATCGAACACCAGCTGCTTGAACACCAGCAGCGACAGCAGGCAGGACGACGCCAGCACCGCCCACGATGGTCACGGCGCGGCGCCTGCGCGCCCGATCTGGCGGCCAGACAAGCCGGCGATGAGCGAGGCCAGCAGCGGCAGCAGCGGGATGGCCAGCAGCAATGTCGGATTCAAGCGTCACGGCCTATCCCTTCAGCGAACTGATGTCGGCCACGTTGATGCTGCGCCGCTCGCGGAACAGCACCACCAGGATGGCCAGGCCGATGGCCGCCTCGGCCGCCGCCACCGTCAGCACGAAGAACACGAAGACCTGGCCGTCGATGTTGCCCAGGTAGCGCGAGAAGGCGACGAAGTTGAAATTCGCCGACAGCAGCAGCAGCTCGATGCACATCAGCAGCAGGATCACGTTCTTGCGGTTGATGAAGATGCCCGCCACCGCGATGGCGAACAGCAGCGCCCGACAGCACCAGCATCTGTTGCAGGGTGATCATTCGCGCTTCTCCGACCGGGCATCTTGACGATGCGCACGCGATCACCGCGCGCGACCGCCACCTGGGCATTGATGTCCTGCACCTTGAGCCCCTTGCGCTTGCGCATGGTCAGGACAATCGCCGCGATGATCGCCACCAGCAGCAGCATGGCCGCCAGCTCGAACGGATAGACGTACTTGGTGTAGAGCACGGTACCCAGCTCCGTGGTGTTGCTGTCGTCGGCGCGGCACCGCAACCATTCCGGCCTTCATGTTCATCTCGGCGCCCAGCCCACGTCCGACGACCACGCCCAGGATCTCGAGCACCAGGACCCGCGGCAGTGGCCGACGCCCAGCCAGGCGTAGCGCGTGAATCCGCTGCGCAGTTCCTCGAGATTGATGTCCAGCATCATCACCACGAACAGGAACAGCACCATCACCGCGCCCACGTAGACCAGCACCAGCACGATGGCCAGGAACTCGGCCTCGATCAGCAGCCAGATGGCCGGCGCTGGTGAAGAAGCACAGCACCAGGCACAGCGCGCTGTGCACCGGATTGCGCGAGCGTGATCACGCCCAGCGCCGAGCCACCAGCAGGGTCGCGAACGCGTAGAACAGATCAGGACAGCACTGTTGACCAGCTCGACTGGCGCCTAGCGGTAGCGCGCGTCCGCGGCCTTGTCGGCGTTGATCATGGCCTCGTAGCGCTCGCCCACGGCCAGCAGCTTGTCCTTGGTCATGATGTTCTCGCCACGATGCTCCATGTGGTACTCGTGAATGCGCGTCTCGACGATGGCATCCACCGGGCAGGCCTCCTCGCAGAAGCCGCAGTAGATGCACTTGAACAGGTCGATGTCGTAGCGCGTGGTGCGACGCGTGCCGTCGGCGCTGACATCCGAATCGATGGTGATCGCCGCCGCCGGACACACCGCCTCGCACAGCTTGCAGGCGATGCAGCGTTCCTCGCCGTTGGGATAGCGGCGCAGCGCATGCAGGCCACGAAAGCGCGAGCGACTGCGGCGTCTTCTCTTCCGGGTACTGCATCGTGACCTTGCGGCGAAACAGCGTGCGCCAGGTAACGCGCATGCCCTGCAGCAGCTCCCAGCAGCGAAAGGTCTTGATGACACTGGTGAGTGGACATGATTCAGGCGCTCCAGGGTCCGATCTTGATACTAGCGACCAGCACCCTTCGACCAGGATCCACACCAGCGTGACCGGGATCAGTACCTTCCAGCCCAGGCGCATGATCTGGTCATAGCGGTAGCGCGGGAAGGTGGCGCGCAGCCACAGGAACAGGCACAGGAAGAGGAACGTCTTGAGCAGCAACCAGTGCAGGCCGTCGCTCAGCAGCCGCCCCAGCAGGGCACGTGAACAGCGCGCCGTCGGCGGGCAGGTAGCCATCGAGCGGACTCTGCCAGCCGCCGAAGAAGAACATCGACGGTCAGCGCGGCGATCAGGATCATGTTGGCGTATTCGGCAAGGAAGAACAGCGCGAAGCCGATGCCGGAATATTCCACGTGGAAGCCGGCGACGATTTCCGACTCGCCCTCGGCCACGTCGAAGGGCGCGCGGTTGGTCTCGGCCACACCGGAGATGAAATACACCACGAACAGCGGGAACAGCCAGAACCAGTTCCAGGACAGGAAGCCGCCCGCTGCTGGCGCGACGATGGTGCCGAGATTCAGGCTGCCGGAGGCCATCAGCACGCCCACCAGCGCGAAACCCATCGCGATCTCGTAGGCCACGATCTGCGCCGCCGAGCGCATGGCGCCGAGGAAGGCGTACTTGGAATTGGACGCCCAGCCGGCAAGGATCACGCCGTACACACCCATCGAGGTCAGCGACAGCACGTACAGCAGGCCGGCATCGACATTGGCAATCGAGAAACCCGGGACGATCGGCACCACCGCCCAGGTCGCGAACGCCGGAATCAGCGTGATGGCCGGCGCCAGCCGGAACAGCACGCCGTTGGACTTCGACGGAACGACCACTTCCTTGATCAGCAGCTTGATCACGTCGGCAAACGGCTGGCCAAATCCGGGCAGGAAGCCGAACAGCCGCACTCGGTTGGGGCCCTTGCGCACCTGCATCCAGCCGATGAGCTTGCGCTCCCACAACGTCAGGTACGCCACGCGACAGGATCAGGAACACCGTGAGCACCAGGATGATGCCGGTGGACAGTACCGCCGTGCGCACCGCCTCCGGGATGGTGTCCCAGTAATTGGCCAGCCAGCTCACGCGCCGGCCTCCGCGCCGTAGACCGCGCGCGGCGCGCGTGCGTCGCGCGTCTTCTGCAGTGACGCGGCCCGGCGCACAATGGAGTCAACTTGGTAAATCGGTATGTCAACGACCGTGCCAGCGCGGCCGGCACTTGCGTTGATCGACCCGCCATCCACCGGGATCTCGGCGGCGTTGGCCCCCAGCACCGTGCGCAGGCCATCCCGCACTTCCTCTGATGACAGCTGCTCGAAGCCATCCAGGCCAAGGATGTCCCCCAGCACGCGCAGCACCTTCCACCCCGGTCGCGACTGGCCCACTGGCTGCGCGGCACCGGCGAAGCTTTGCCAATGGCCTGCCAGGTTAACGTAGGTACCCGAGGTTTCGGCAAACGTGCCAATGGGCAACAACACATGGGCGATCGACTTCATCTCGTCGCTGATGAAAGGTGTCGCCGCGACCACGAACTTGGCGCCCTGCAGGGCCTTGAGTGCGCCGGCCTGCAGGCTATCGGCCCACGGCTCCACATCCCAGAGCAGGTAGGCCTCCAGCGACCCAGCCAGCATTGCACCGGCGGTCAGTCCCGCGCTTGCCCGATTGCGCCCGCCGGCGGAACGATGCGGCAACATCCCCGCCAGGTGCGCCCCTGCCGCATTGCCGCCTTCGGCCAGGATGCCCAGCGAAGCGCCGGTTGCAGTGGCCAGCGCCTGGGCTGCCGCGCGCAGGGCCGCGTATTGCGGATGGCGCACGGCCAGCGCGCCCAGCCAAATGGCCTTGCGACTGGAATCGCGCAGCTTTGCAACGATCCCCTTGTGTCGGTCAGTGGCAACTGCCTGCCCCCCGCCGACGGGCGCGACACCGGCCGCCATCAGCAAGGCATTGAGTTCGGCCAACTGCCCCGCAGGTGCTGTCTCCAGGTAATCGGCCACCGGAAACAGGTACTCGAACTTCGCCGGATTCAGGAACCAGATGCTGGCACCTGACAGTGCGGCCTTGCGGATGCGATTGGCCAGCAGCGGAATTTCCCGTCGCAGGTTGGAGCCGACCACCAGCAACGCCTCCAGCGAATCGACCTCGGCGATGTCGCCGCCGAGGGCGGGAATGGCCGGATCTGCCGCATCGCCGGAAAAATCCTGCTGGCGCATGCGATGGTCGATGTTCGACGTACCCAGGCCGCTGGCCAATCGTTCCAGCAAGGCGTATTCCTCGAGCGTGCCCGAGGCACTGGCCAGCACGCCCAGACTTCGCCTGTGCCGCCTTCAATCCGAGCGCGGCTGCCTCGAGGGCTTCCTGCCAGTCACTCTCGCGCCAGGTGCCATCGACCTCGCGGATCATCGGAGTGGACAGGCGATCGGCGCTGTAGATCCCTTCGTATGAATACCGGTCGCGATCGGCAATCCAGCACTCGTTGATCGACTCATTGCTGCGCGGCACGACGCGCATCAGCCGGCCGCGCAGCACGTGGCCGTACATGTTGGTGCCCAGTCCGTCATGTGGCGACACCAGTGCGTGCTGGGTCATTTCCCACGCACGGGCCCGGAAACGAAACGGCTTGTTGTTCAGCGCGCCCACCGGGCACAGGTCGATGATGTTGCCGGACAGCTCATGATCCACGGCTTTCTCGACGTAGGTGCCGATCTCGTTGTGCTCGCCGCGACCGGTGGTGCCGAGCTCCGGCAGCCCCACCACGTCCTGCCCGAAGCGCACGCAGCGCGTGCAATGGATGCAGCGGGTCATGTCGGTGGAAACCAGTGGCCCGAGGTTCTTGTCCTTGACCACGCGCTTGCGCTCGTTGAAGCGCGAGATGTCGCGGCCATAGCCCATCGCCAGGTCCTGCAGCTCGCACTCGCCGCCCTGGTCGCAGATGGGGCAATCCAGCGGATGATTGATCAGCAGGAATTCCATCACCGATTTCTGGGCGGCGATGGCCTTGGGCGATCGCGTGTGCACGATCATGCCTTCGGTCACCGGCGTGGCGCAGGCCGGCATGGGCTTGGGCGCCTTTTCCACCTCGACCAGGCACATGCGGCAGTTGGCCGCAATCGGCAGCTTCTCGTGGTAGCAAAAGCGCGGCACATAGACATCATTGGCGTCGGTGACCCGGATCAGCATCTCGCCTTTGCGCGCCTTGGTCGGGACACCGTCGACAGTGATCATGACGACGTCGTCGCTCATGCCGCCGCCCGGTCGGCCAGGACGATGCTGCGTCCGCCGTGGTCGATCATGTATTCGAATTCGTGGCGGTAGTGCTTGACGAAGCTTTGCACCGGCCAGGCCGCGGCATCACCCAGTGCGCAGATGGTGTGGCCCTCGATCCGGTTGGCCACCTGCACCAGAAGATCGATGTCCTCACGCCGCCCCTGCCCGGCCAGAATCCGCTTGAGCATCCGATCCAGCCATCCCGTGCCCTCACGGCAGGGCGTGCACTGCCCACAGGACTCGGACATGTAGAAACGCGCCAGGCGCTCAAGCACGCGCACCATGCAGGTGGTCTCGTCCATCACGATGACCGCGGCTGAGCCGATAGCCGAACCGGCAGCCTTGACCGAGTCATAGTCCATGTTGGTCTTCATCATGATATCGCCCGGCACCACCGGCACCGACGAGCCACCGGGAATCACCGCCTTTATGCGTCGCCCGCCCTTCATGCCACCGGCCAGTTCCAGCAGATCCGCGAACGGGATTCCCAGGGGCACTTCGAAATTGCCGGGCTTGGCGACGTGGCCGGAAACAGAGAACACCACCGTGCCGCCGGAGTTGGCCGGCCCCAGGCCGGCGAACCAGGCTGCGCCCTTGCGCATGATGGTTGGCACCGAGGCAAAGCTCTGTGTGTTGTTGATCGTCGTGGGCTTGCCGTACAGGCCATAGTTGGCCGGGAACGGTGGCTTGAAGCGTGGCTTGCCCTGTTTGCCTTCCAGGGACTCAAGCAGCGCTGTTTCCTCGCCACAGATGTAAGCACCCGCGCCCACTGCCGTGATGATGTCCACGTCGATGCCCGATCCGCGGATGTTCTTGCCCAGCAGGCCCGCCGCGTAGGCCTCCGCCAATGCCGCCTCGAATCGCGGCACCGGCTCGCCGAGAAACTCGCCGCGAATGTAGTTGTAGCCCACGGTGGCGCCCATGGCGTGACAGCCGATGGCCATGCCCTCGATCAACGCATGTGGGTTGAAGCGCAGGATGTCCCGGTCATGGCACGTGCCCGGTTCACTCTCGTCGGAATTGCAGACCGCGTATTTCTGCCCCGGTGCGTTGCGCGGCATGAAGCTCCACTTCACGCCGGTCGGAAATCCGGCGCCGCCGCGGCCACGCAGGCCCGATGCCTTGACCGTGTCGATGATGGTCTCGCGCGGCGTCTTCTCGGCCAGGATTTTCTCCCAGGCCTCGTAGCCGCCGATCTTGCGATAGGTCTCGAGCTTCCACGACTCCGGGTGCTTGAGCGCCTCGAAGCACACCAGGTTCATCCGGTCATCCCATTTACCCATTGCGCGCCTACTTCAACTTGTCCAGCACCGCGTCCACGCTGGCCGGCGTGAGGTGCTCGTAAAAATGGTGGTCGACCATCATCATCGGGGCGCCGGTGCAGGCAGCCAGGCATTCTTCCTCGCACTTGAGGAAAATGCGCCCGTCGGCGGTGCTCTCGCCGGTGCGGATCCCCAGTTTCCGCTCCACATGCGCGACAATGTCGTCGGCGCCATTGAGCATGCACGAGATGTTGGTGCAAACGCTGACGTGATGCCGGCCGCAAGGATGCGTCTCGAACATGGAATAGAAGCTGGCCACTTCGTAGACCTGGATCGGGGGCAGCTGCAGGTACTCGGCCACCGCGTTCATCAGTTCCGGCGTCAGGAAGCCCTGGTTCTGCTCCTGGGCAAAGCGCAGCGCCGACAGCACCGCCGACCGTTGCCGCCCCTGCGGGAACCGCGCGATCCAGGCGTCGATCTCGTGGCGCGTATGCTCACTCAGCAGCGCCGTCTTTGCTGTGGGTGCCGCGCTCATCGGTCCACTTCTCCGAATACGATGTCCTGGGTGCCGATCACCGCCACCACGTCCGCCAGCATGTGTCCTTCGACCATCTCCCCCAGTGCCGACAGGTGCGCAAAGCCGGGCGCGCGGCACTTGAGCCGATACGGCTTGTTGGCGCCGTCGGACACGAGGTAGACGCCGAATTCGCCCTTGGGCGCCTCCACCGCGGCGTAGGTCTCGCCGGCCGGCACACAATAGCCTTCGGTAAACAGCTTGAAGTGGTGGATCAACGACTCCATGTCGTCCTTCATCTCTTCGCGGCGCGGCGGCCGTATCTTGCGATCCTCGATCATCACCGGTCCGGGGTTGGCCCGTAGCCACTGCACGCACTGCGCGATGATGCGATTTGACTGGCGCATTTCCTCGACCCGCACCAGGTAGCGGTCATAGCAGTCGCCATGCACGCCCACGGGAATGTCGAAATCCATGTCCCCATAGACCTCGTAGGGCTGCTTGCGCCGCAGGTCCCAGGCAATGCCCGAGCCACGCAGCATCGGGCCGCTGAACCCCAGGGCCATCGCCCGTTCCGGCGACACCACGCCGATGTTCACCGTGCGCTGCTTCCAGATGCGGTTGTCGGTCAACAGGGTTTCGTATTCGTCCACGCAGGCGGGGAAGCGGCGCGTGAAATCCTCTATGAAATCCAGCAGGGTTCCCGAGCGGCTTTCGTTGAGGCGGTCCGCGTCCTTCTTCGCGCGCCAGCGCGATGCCTGGTACTTGGGCATCGAATCCGGCAGGTCGCGATACACGCCACCGGGGCGATAGTAGGTCGCATGCATGCGCGTGCCCGACACCGCCTCGTAGCAGTCCATCAGGTCTTCACGTTCGCGGAAGCAAAACAGGAAGACGCTCATGGCACCGATATCCAGCCCGTGCGCGCCCAGCCACATCAGGTGATTGAGCACGCGCGTGATCTCGTCGAACATCACGCGGATGTACTGCGCGCGGATCGGCACCTCGATGTTCAGCAGCTTCTCGATGGCCATGACGTAGGCGTGCTCGTTGCACATCATCGACACGTAGTCGAGCCGATCCATGTAGCCAATGGACTGGTTAAATGGCTTGGACTCCGCCAGCTTCTCGGTGCCCCGGTGCAGCAGGCCCACGTGCGGATCGGCCTTCATGACCGTCTCGCCGTCCATTTCCAGCACCAGGCGCAGCACGCCATGCGCCGCCGGGTGCTGCGGCCCGAAGTTGAGGGTGAAATTGCGGATCTCAGCCATTGCCAGGACCCTTGAGCGTGGGCTCGTAGCGCGGGTCGTCGCGGATCACCCGCGGCACCAGCGTGCGCTCGGTGATCTGCACCGGCTCGTAGACCACGCGCTGCTTCTCGTTGTCGTAGCGCACTTCGACATTGCCCACCAACGGGAAGTCCTTGCGGAACGGGTGGCCGATGAAGCCGTAGTCTGTGAGGATGCGGCGCAGATCCGGGTGGCCGGGAAAAGTGATGCCGAACAGGTCGAACACTTCGCGCTCGAACCAGTTGGCCCCGGCGTGCACCTCGACCAGGGATTCCATGGTGGGCTCTTCGTTGTCCACGCAAAACGCACGCAGCGCCAGCCGCTCGTTGTGGGTGATCGACAGCAACTGGTACACCACCGCAAAGCGTGGCCCCTCATGCGCGCCGCCGGCGCCATCGCGATTGACGCCGCGGCTGAAGCCGGTGCCCGTGGCCGCGACCGTGCGCCACTCGGTGCGCCCATAATCGAGGTAATCCACCCCCGAGACGTCGATCAGCACCTCAAAGCGCAGGTCCGGGTCGTCGCGCAGCGTGGTAACCACGCCGACCAGATCCGCAGCGGCGACCTCGTAGTGCAGGTCCGCCGGCAATGACGCACGGCGCTGCACCTTGCCGGCAAGCCGCGCTGCCACGCGGCCCGCGGTCTGTTCGACATGCTGGCTCATCCGGCCTTGACCTTCGAGGCAAATACCGAAGTGCGCTGGATCTTCTTCTGCAGCTGCAGGATCCCGTACAGCAATGCCTCGGCTGTGGGCGGGCAGCCCGGCACATACACATCCACAGGTACGATGCGGTCGCAGCCACGCACCACCGCGTAGCTGTAGTGGTAGTAGCCGCCGCCATTGGCGCATGAGCCCATGGAGATGACCCAGCGCGGCTCGGGCATCTGGTCGTACACCTTGCGCAGCGCCGGGGCCATCTTGTTGACCAGCGTCCCGGCCACGATCATCACGTCGGACTGGCGCGGGCTGGGCCGGAACACGATGCCAAAGCGGTCCAGGTCATAGCGCGATGCGCCGGCGTGCATCATCTCCACAGCACAACACGCCAGGCCAAAGGTCATGGGCCACAGCGACCCGGTGCGCGCCCAGCTGACCAGGTTGTCCACCTGCGTGGTCATGAACCCGCGCTGCGCGAAGGCCTCGGGATTCTCTGGCGGCAATTCGACGTTCTCTAGTCCCACTCCAGCGCCCCTTTCTTCCATTCGTAGGCGAAGCCCACCACCAGGATGAACAGGAAAAAGCCCATGGCCACCAGGCCGAAGGTGCCGGTGTGCTTCAGAGACACGGCCCAGGGAAACAAGAACGCGATTTCGAGGTCAAAGACGATGAACAGGATGGCCACCAGGTAGTAGCGCACGTCAAAGCGCGCGCGGGTATCCTCGAAGGCCTCGAACCCGCATTCATAGGGCGACAGCTTCTCGGCGTCGCGCGGGCGGGTGGCACCCAGCCGGCCGAAAAGCGTCCCCAGCCCCAGCAGCACGACCGCCAAGCCGGTCGCCACAACCAGGAAAATCAGTACCGGCAGGTAGTTAGCGAGCATTGAGACGTCCACATGAAAACGGGGCTCCGGGCGCCAACCTATCGGCAATCGCCCTGCCCCGCCACTGCCGATGAGTGTATCAAACGAAGTCCCGAATTTGGTGCCGACGAGGAGATTCGAACTCCTACACCTTGCGGCGCTAGCCCCTCAAGCTAGTGTGTCTACCAGTTCCACCACGTCGGCAAACCGGAAAAAATCTATGGCGCCTGCTTTGCGGGCGGCGCCTGTGGCGTAGTTGAAGCCGGCGCGGCCGAAGTCGGCGCAGCCGGAACTGCAGGGGCGGTCGAAGCCGGTGCCGCAGTCGCGGGCACGGTCGGCACGGTCGACGCCGGCTGTTCGGCAAGCTTGTCCAGCACGCTGACCGGTTCGCTGCTCTTGATTGCACGCGTGGCCGTATAGGCCAGCGTGACACTGGACAGCATGAACACCGCCGCCAGAATGGCCGTGGCGCGCGACAAAGCGGTGGTAGCACCGCGCGCGCCGAAGACCGTTCCGGAAGCCCCGGCCCCGAAACCCGCGCCCGCATCGGCACCTTTGCCTCGCTGCACCAGCACCAGCACGATGATGCAGATCGCGCTGAACAGCTGGACGATCGTCAGTAACGTATGCAACATTTCTTTACGCGTTCCCGTACAAAAAAATTCAGGTCTTGGCCGCCGCCGTCCAGATGGCGAGGAATTCCTCGGCCTTGAGAGACGCGCCGCCGATCAGGCCACCGTCCACATTGGGCATGGTGAACAGTTGCGCGGCATTGCCCGCCTTTACGCTGCCGCCGTACAGCACCCGCAGGCCGGCGGCGATACTAGCATCGTGTGCCGCCACCCGCGCGCGGATGAAGCCGTGCACGTCTTCGGCCTGCTCCGGGCTGGCCGTGCGGCCCGTGCCAATGGCCCAGACCGGCTCATAGGCCAGGACTGCACGCGCCAGCCCCGCCACGCCCGACACGGCAAGCACCGCGTCCAGCTGCCGTCCGACCACCGCATGGGTCTGGCCCGCATCGCGCTCGGCCAGCTGCTCCCCCACGCACAGGATCGGGGTCAGCCCGCGCGCCTGCGCCGAGGCGAACTTGCGCGCCACCACGGCATCGTCCTCGCCATACAGGGCGCGCCGTTCCGAATGCCCCACCAGCACATATTCGCAGCCCACGTCCCGCAGCATTGCCGCCGACACCTCGCCGGTAAAGGCGCCGTGGCTGTCGGCACAGACGTCCTGGGCACCGAGGCTGATGGCCGAGCCCTTGAGGCTGCGTGCCAGTTCAGACAGGTACACAAAAGGCGGGCAGATAACGCAGCTGGCCCGCGCATCGATGGTTCCCGAACCCAGCAGGGCTTCCACCAGGGCGTGGTTCTCGGCCCTGGACCCGTGCATCTTCCAGTTGCCAGCGACGATTCTGTGACGGGTGCTCATGAGGGCGCGCGATCATAGCGACCGGGGGCGGCCCGCGCAAACCATTGAATTTCAGGCTTTGGCGGGGCTTGCGGCGCCGTCACCCGCCGCCCGCACGGCCGCGGCGATCAGGTCGGCGCAGGCCTGGGTCTCCTGCTCGTTGCGCCCTTCCACCATGACGCGGATCACCGGCTCGGTACCCGAGGGGCGCAGTACCACCCGCCCTTCCCCGGCAAGGCGGGCCTCGACCCTCGAAACGGCGTCCCGGATGGCCGGCACGGTCCCCGGATCGTAGCGCTGGGCTACCGGGACATTGAGCAGCACCTGCGGGAAGCGCGGCATGTCGGTGGCCAGCTGCGCCAGGGACCGGCCGCTTTTTATCATGACCTCCAGCACCTGCAGGGCGCTGACCAGGGCATCCCCGGTGGTGGCACGGTCCAGGCACAGGATATGTCCGGAGGTTTCCCCGCCGATCACCCCGCCTTGCTCCTTGAGCAGCGCCAGCACGTGGCGATCTCCCACCTTGGCCCGCTGAAACGCGATGCCCAGCTTGCCCAGGGCGATCTGCAGGCCCAGGTTGCTCATGACCGTTCCCACCACCGGTCCGCGCAGTGCGCCGGCCTGTTGCCGCGCACGCGCAATGATGTACAGCAACTGGTCGCCATCGAGCACGCGACCCAGGTTGTCGACCATCACCAGCCGATCACCATCACCGTCCAGGGCGATGCCCACCGCGGCACCCACGCCGGGCACCGTCAACTGCAGCAGTTCCGGTGACGTCGAGCCGCAGCCGTCATTGATGTTGCGACCGTTGGGCGAGCAGCCGATGGGAATGATGTCCGCGCCCAGGTCGGCCAGCAACCGCGGGCCCACCTTGTAGCCGGCGCCATTGGCGCAGTCGATTACGATCTTCATGCCCGTGAGGTCCAGGCCGCCAGGCACGCTGGCCGCGCAGAAGGCCTGGTAGTCCTCGCGCAGTGCATCGGCACGCCGCGCGCGCCCGAGGCGGTTGGATTCGCGCGTCAGTACGCCGCGCTCCATCTCCGCCTCGATCCGCTCTTCCAGTTCGTCGGACAGCTTGGCGCCGCTGGCATCAAAGAACTTGATGCCGTTGTCTTCATAAGGATTGTGCGAGGCGCTGATCACCACCCCGAAGGTGCGCGGCAAGCGGTTGGTCAGATAGGCAATGCCAGGGGTAGGCAGCGGGCCGGTCAACATGACGTCGACCCCGGCGGCAACGAATCCCGCCTCCAGTGCGGATTCGAAAAGGTAGCCCGACACGCGCGTGTCCTTGCCGATCAGCGCCGTGCCGCCCTCCGGGGCCAGCACCCGTGCCGCGGCATTGGCCAGGCGCACGGCGAAATCCGCCGTCATCGGCGCCTCGCCGACGCGACCGCGAACCCCATCCGTGCCGAAGTACTTGCGTCCCATGCCCTACCTTACTACGCGGCCGCCCAGGCCACGGCGACGGCATCACAGGTCGGCGCGACGTCATGGCTGCGAATGATCCGTGCGCCGCGTTGCACTGCGATAGTAGCCAGCGCCAGACTGCCGGCCAGCCGTTGCTCAACCGGGCGCCCCAGCAGCTTGCCCAGCATGGACTTGCGCGAAAGGCCCGCCAGCACCGGAAACCCGTGGCCCGCAAGGCGCGGCAAGCCGGCCAGCAAGTCCAGGTTGTGCTGCAGGGACTTGCCAAAACCGAATCCCGGATCCAGAACGATGCGGTCGCGGGGGATACCCGCGTCGACACAAAACTGCATGCGCTGCAGCAGGAATGCCTCGACTTCGCCGACCACGTCCGCGTAGTGCGGCTGCGCTTGCATGGTCTGCGGACTGCCCTGCATGTGCATCAGGCAGACCGCCGCGCCAGTGCCTGCAACCACGTGCAGCGCTCCCGGCGTCTGCAATGCCAGCACGTCGTTGACCAGGCCCGCACCCGCGGCCACGGCGGCGCGCATGACTTCGGGTTTCATCGTGTCGATGGAGATCAGCACGTCCAGTTCGGCGTGCAGCTTTTCGATCAGCGGAACCACCCGATCCAGTTCCTGTTGCAGATCCACTGGCTGGGCGCCGGGACGCGTGGACTCGCCGCCGACGTCAATGACGGCAGCCCCGTCATTCACCATGGCGCGTGCCTGGGCCAGCGCACCCTGCAGGGTTACGTAACGGCCACCATCGGAAAAGGAATCAGGCGTGACATTGAGGACGCCCATCACCCTGGGCCTGGTCAGGTCCAGGACCCGGTCGGCACAGGTGAGTTTCAATCAGCGTTTCGGGAAGCTGAGCCGAACGCAGGTCGCGCTTCGGGCCCGCTGCCGCTGGCAGGTGGCGTCGGTCCCAGCCCGCTGTCCCAGCCATCCGGCGGGGTGGGCTGCTGGCCGGCCATGATCTCGCGGATCTGCTTGTCGTCGATGGTCTCGAACTTGATCAACGCCTCGGCCATGGCGTGCAGGGACACCAGGTTCGATTCCAGCACTCCCCTGGCGTGGTTGTAGTTGGTCTCGATGACGCGCCGCACTTCCTCGTCGATGGCGTGCGCCGTGACGTCGGACACCTGCTTGGTCTGCGTGACCGAACGTCCCAGGAACACTTCCCCGGACTCCTCGGAATAGGTCAAGGGACCTAAGCGATCGGACAAGCCCCACTTGGTGACCATGTTGCGCGCCAGGTCCGTGGCGCGCTCGATGTCGTTGGAAGCCCCGGTGGTCACCGCGTCGCGCCCGAAGATCAGCTCTTCGGCAATGCGTCCGCCAAACAATGTGGCGATCGCGCTCTCGATGCGCCGCTTGCTCATGGAATAGCGGTCCGCCTCCGGCAGGAACTGCGTCACGCCCAGGGCGCGGCCGCGCGGAATGATGGTGACCTTGTACACCGGATCATGCTCCGGCACCGACAGGCCAACGATGGCATGCCCGGCCTCGTGGTAGGCCGTCATGCGCTTTTCCTCGGTGCTCATGACCATGGAGCGCCGCTCGGCGCCCATCAGGATCTTGTCCTTGGCCTTCTCGAACATGTCCATTGCCACGGTGCGCTGGTTGGCGCGCGCGGCGAACAGCGCCGCCTCGTTGACCAAGTTGGCCAGGTCAGCGCCCGAGAAGCCCGGCGTGCCGCGCGCAATCAGCGCCGGCTTCACGTCATCGCCGATCGGCAGCTTGCGCATGTGCACGCGCAGAATCTGTTCGCGCCCACGCACATCGGGTAGCGGCACGACCACCTGGCGGTCAAAGCGGCCCGGACGCAGCAGCGCCGGGTCCAGCACGTCGGGGCGGTTGGTGGCCGCAATGACGATGATGCCTTCATTGCCCTCGAACCCATCCATCTCCACCAGCAGCTGGTTGAGAGTCTGCTCGCGCTCGTCGTGACCGCCGCCCAGGCCCGCGCCGCGGTGGCGACCCACCGCATCGATCTCGTCGATGAAGATGATGCACGGTGCGTGCTTCTTGGCCTGCTCGAACATGTCGCGCACCCGCGAGGCGCCCACACCGACGAACATCTCCACGAAATCGGAGCCGGAAATGGTGAAGAACGGCACCTTGGCTTCCCCGGCAATGGCGCGCGCCAGCAGGGTCTTGCCGGTGCCGGGGGAACCCACCATCAGCACGCCCTTGGGGATCTTGCCGCCGAGCTTCTGGAACTTGCCCGGGTCCTTGAGGAAGTCGACGATCTCGCCGACCTCCTGCTTGGCCTCATCCACGCCCGCCACGTCGGCGAAGGTGACGTTGACCTGGTCCTCGCCCAGCAGCCGTGCCTTGCTCTTGCCAAAGGACATGGCCCCGCGGCCACCGGCCGCGCCCTGCATCTGGCGCAGCATGTACACGAATACGAACAGCAGCAGCAGCGCTGGGGCCATGTTGAGCACCAGCTGCGTCAGGAAGCTGGGCTGCTTGGGCGCGCGGCCCTCGATGCCCACGCCTTCCTTCTGCAATGCGCCGATCAGCGCCGAGTAGTCGGTTTCCGGGTTGTAGGCGCGAAACTGGGTCTTGTCCTTGCGCGTGCCCTGGATCAGCTGGCCCTGCAGTACCACCGAATCCACGCGCCCGGTATCCAGCTCGTGCAGGAAGTCGGAATAGCGGATGTCCTGGGCCGGGACCGCTGGCGGCATGAAGCGGCTAAAGAGGAACAGCAGCGTTCCCACCACCACCACCCAGATCAGGACTTTTCCGGTCATGTCGTTCAATGCGAGGACCTCAATATGTCACGGTTCACGCTACACCAATCGCCCTGCGGTCGCCACCAAGGGGCCCACGGCGTGAGCGAATTCACGCTCTTGGTTCATGAGGGCACCACGCCCGGGTTCAAGGAGCACCGGGCCTGTTCCGGCGCCGGCCGGTGAAGTATGGACCGTGGCGGGTAGCAGGCGTTCATTCGCGGCGGATTTGGGCCCCTGTCGGCCCAAGGCTACAATCCCGGTGGCATGAACTTAACCGAAAAACAACGCCGCCACCTCAAGGGGCTGGCCCATCCCCTGCGACCGGTGATCCTGATGGGTCAGGCAGGCCTGACCGACGCCGTGGTTGCTGAAGCCACCCGTGCACTGGCCGATCACGAACTGATCAAGGTGCGCCTGCCGGGACTGGATCGGGCCCAGCGCGACCTGGCGCTGCAGGGGCTTGCCCAACGCACCGGCAGCGCCATGGTCACGAGGATCGGGCACGTGGCCGTGCTCTACCGCCGTGGCGACCCGTTGCCCCGAATCGTACTTCCGGACTAGGGCATCCACATCATGAGAAGGAGCGCCCGATCCGGTGCGGCCGGTTACCTTGTGTTTGCGATTCTGGCCGGGGGGCTCACCTGCGTGCCGCCGGCGCTGGCTGCCGACAGTGCGGATGACGATGGCTTGCAAGAGGTGGTGGTCTACGGCCGCGAGGAACGACTCATTGGCATCGTCAGCGCGGCCAGCGAGGGAACCGTGGGCGGGGCGGACCTGGGTGTGCGACCGCTGCTGCGGGTGGCCGAGTTGCTCGAGGCAGTGCCCGGCCTCATCGCCGCGCAGCACTCGGGCAGCGGCAAGGCAAACCAGTACTTCCTGCGTGGATTTAACCTGGACCACGGCACGGACTTCTCCGCGGCAGTGGACGATGTACCCCTGAACCTGCGCACCCATGGACACGGCCAGGGCTACCTGGACATCAACGGATTGATTCCCGAGCTGGTGGACCGGGTCGACTTTCGCAAGGGCCCGTATCGCGCGGACACGGGGGACAACTCCCTGGCGGGGGCTTCCTTCCTGAGCACGGTGCCGCGCTTTGCCGCGCCATTTGTCGCCTTTGAGGTTGGCCAGTACGGCTGGCAGCGTGCAGTCGCCGGTGGCTCCCTGGAGCTGGGCCCGGGCGAGCTGACGCTGGCGGGCCAGTGGAAGACCTATGACGGGCCCTGGCAGCAGCCGGAAAACCTCCAGCATGTGGCCCTGTACGCCAAGTACTCGCAGCCCACCGGCTTCGGGCATATCGAGGCCAGCTGGTGGAGTTACAACGCCAAGTGGGATCCCACCGAACAGATTCCGGACCGGGCCATCGGCACCTCGATCTGCAAGGACGAATTCTGCGCGCTTGATCCCTCGGCCACCGGCATGACCAACCGGCAGATTGCCACGGTGCGGCTCATCGGCGATGACTGGCATCTGACCCTCTATGGCCAGTACTACGACTGGAACATGTTCTCCAATCCCACCTACGACTACCAGATCCACCAGTGGGATCGGCGTTTCGTGGAGGGTGTGCGTGGGCAGCGCCTGTTTGAAATCACCGATTCGGTCTCATTAACGGCCGGTGGCGATGCGCGCTTTGACGACATCGGCAAGGTCCAGGTGGATCACACCGATCAACGCCAGTTCATCGGCTATGTGTCCGCACACAGCGCCAACGAGTTGTCGCTGTCGCCATACACGGAAGCCACCTGGCGTGCCACGGACACCCTGCGCGTTACCGCGGGACTTCGCGGCGACTATTACCGTTTCCAGACCCACGCCACGCAGCCAGGTTTTGGCCAAGGCGTCGCTTCACAGTCATTGCTGTCGCCGAAACTTGCTGTCGCGTGGCAGCTCAGCGACTTCGTTGAAACCTACGCCAACTGGGGGCGTGGCTACCATTCCAACGATGCACGCGGCGTCACCGCTACCGAGACGCCGGTCCCAGGCCTGGTGGTGGGTGAAGGGGAAGAGATTGGTGCCCGCTACCAGCAAGGGCCGCTGTCATTGACGGCCACCTACTGGTGGCTGGGCGTGGATAGCGAACTGCATTTTGTCGGCGACTCCAACTCCGTGGAGCCCGGAGCGGCCAGCGCGCGCCGCGGCTATGAACTGGTGGGATTCCTGCGGCCGCTGCCATGGCTAGCCATCGATGCGTCCTGGACGGCGTCCCATGCACGCTCCCTGGACAGCCCCGGTGCCGAATACATCCCCGGCGCGATCGAATCCGCAGGCGAGCTGGGCGTCTCCGTCATCCAGGGTCCTTGGGAGCTCAGTGGACGGATAAGACACCTGGGGCCCTATCCGCTGGTGGACGACAACTCCCTGCGCGCGTCAGGCGAAGACGTGGTCAACGTGCGCGCGGCCTGGAAATCCCGGCATTGGATGCTCTATGGCGAAGTACTCAATGTGTTCGACTCCCATGGCAAGGACATCGTGTACTACTACCAGTCGTACGTGCCTTCCCTCGATACCGAGCCCACCGACGGCCGCATGAGCCGGGTCGTGGAACCCCTCACCCTGCGCGTTGGGGCTCGCTACAACTTCTAGGCCGCCTGCTGCCTGCCCTTGCGTTCCTTTTGCAGCCCTGCTACCTTTCCAACACAAGGTAGCTTTACATGACAATTTCCACCACAGACCTGACCGAGAAGTTCGGCCCCATCCGCAAGGGCCTGCTGGAGTTCGTGATCCTGCGCGTCATCGCCACGGAGAAGCTGTACGTGGCCGAGATGCTGCAGCGATTGTCGGGGACGGAGTTTGCGACCCAGGAAGGCACGCTGTATCCCCTGCTCAGCCGCATGCGTCGCGAGAGCCTGGTCGATTACGAATGGCAGGAATCCGACGCCGGACCGCCGCGCAAGTATTACCGCCTCACCGAACCGGGTCGACAGGCCCTAGCCCAGCTGCAGGGTTACTGGCAGCACGTGAACGAAACCATCAACCGGCTTGGAAACTGAAATGCGCAAAGTCACGACGATCAATCTCAACAACAACGCCTACCAGATTGACGAAGAAGGCTACGACGCGCTGCGCGACTACCTGTCCGCAGCCGAGCGCAACCTGGAAGGAAATCCGGACCGGTCCGAGATCCTTGCCGATCTCGAGCAGGCCATCGGCGACAAGTGTCGCGCCTGCCTCGGCTTGCACAAGACCGTGGTCAGCGTGGAGGACATCCACCGCATCCTGGCCGAGATGGGTCCGGTGGAAGCCTCGGCCCCCGGCGCCTCCCCCGGGGACCCGTCCGCGGGCCCCGGTCCGGCCGACCCGGCAGGATTTCCCTTCCCGCGGCGCATGTACCGGCTGCCCGAAGGGCGCATGTGGGCCGGCGTGTGCACCGGCCTGGCGGCGTATTTCGGCATTGACGTGGTCTGGGTACGGGTGCTGTTCGTCCTGCTGACCTTGTTCACCGGCGGCGTGTGGATACTCATCTACATCGCCATGGCCTTCATCGTGCCGGTGGCGGAGACAGCCGAAGAGCGCGCTGCCGCGTACGGTGCACCCTTCAATGCCAGCGAGCTGATCAATCGCGTAAAAAAAAATACCAGTGAAATGCGCTTTCGCGGCCCGCGCATGAGTCGCGGTCCACGCATGGGTCGCGGGCCGTCCTGGTGGGCGCCCCACCCCGGGGTCCATGGCGCGCCCTCTGCCGCCGCGCCGGTGCCTGCGCCCGGTTACGCGGCGCGGGTCACTGGCGGGATCCTGTTGCCCGTGGTGACGGTGCTGTCGGCTGTCTGGTTCGCCGCCATGCTGGTAGCGGCCTTCGCGTTCTGGCATCTGCACGCGACCATGGGCGATGGGTACTGGCCGCACGGACATCATGGTTGGATGGGCCCGCCGCACTGGATAGCAATCCTGGCGCTGATTGCCATCTGGTCGTTGATTGCCATGCCCCTGGCGGCCGGACGCCGTGCCGCGCTCTACTATGCCAATGGCGGGCGGCCGCATGGCTGGGCAGATGCCTGGGCTGGGCTACTGTGGTTTGCGATGGTCTGCGCGCTGGTCTATGTTGCCTGGCAGTTCCTGCCCGGGGTGCAGGAAGGGCTGCGCAACCTGCTCAACGTATCGGGCCTTAGCACGACCCTGGTCTGAATCAGCGGGGCATTACCAGCAGATCGTCGGCTGGGTTCCCGTGGCGTTGCGCGTATTGTCGCTCGACAACGAGAGCACATCGCACTTGGCGTCGGGGGCATTGGGCGTGGCGGTGATGGTCACGCTGCTGCGGATGTCCCCGGTAGGACCCACGGCCAGCGCAATGGTGTGCGTGTTGTGCTCGGACTGCACGGGCCCGACATAGCCCAGGTCAGTCAGGGCGGTGGTATAGGTATTGTTCTCCGAGTAGTAGCGCTCGGACTGTTGCAGTACGTACTGCAGCATGGCCACCCCGGCCGCGCGACGACCCCGCTGCGCCTGCTCGATGTAGGCCGGATAGGCAACGGCGGCCAGAATGCCGATGATGGTGACCACGGTCATCAGTTCGATCAGCGTTACACCGCGCATGCGCTTCATGAGACTCACCTTCAATCCTTGACGACAATCTGTATGGCCTGGTTGCCGCCATCCCGCATGACGGAACGCACGGTTACCTTGTCCCCGGGCTTGAGTCCCTCGAGACCCTCGTGCGATGGCGTGCGTCGGTCGTCCGAGAAGCTAACGCCCTTGGCCGTGAAGTGAATCACGCGCCCGGCCACGGCCATGACCCCGCGCGCCACGTCGATGCTGGTGATGGTGCCAGTGCTGACGGTTGGCGCCTCCGTGGGGTGCGCCGCCGCAGTGTTGCCGGCGGGACGCACAACGGTCACGGCCTGGCAAATGCCGGCGCTGCCCAGCGAAAGCGCCAGAGCGAGGGCCAGCCGATGGTGCGTGGTTTTCATGGGTTGCTTCCCGTTTGGATTACAGAATCTGCCGCCAGGAGGTGCGGCGATTGGCCAGCGGTTCACCGCTTTCCAGCACGCGCGCAATCGCACCGGTGGACTCATTAAGGTACTTGTTCTCTAGGCTGCCGTCGCTACCGAAGCCGCGCACCACCGATGGCGAAGAGGCAATCGCGTCGATCCGCACACCCGCGGCGTGCTGCGCCGGCGAGAACGCCACGATGTCCGAGTTATTGACCACGCCATCCTGGTTCACGTCGAACACCGCCTTGTTGAGGCGGCCGCCTCCCAGGTAGTCCACTTCCATCAGCCAGGAGAAACCGCCGACCGCGCAGGGACTGGAACTGGGCACCGTGGTGGGCACGATGAAGCGTCCGCTGCGCAGGATCGGATCCACCACCACGCGCTCGCCGGCATCCGGCAGGTCCATGAACCACCCGGACTTGGTCGTGTAGTCCACCGCATTGTTGGACACGGCCCGATAGGTGAATCCGCCGGTGGCCTGGATTTCGGTGACCGACTGCTGCACCAGGCTTGAGCGCCCGCCGCTGACCGGCGCGCCATCGTCGTGGATGCCGTACAGGGACTGGGTCGAGGTGTCGGGCACGTCGGCGGCCTGGATGTACTGGCCGGTGCCGAACAGCACCATCACGCCGCTGGTGGGATGGCGCGTGACCTCGACGGTCGAGGTAATGGGCTGGCGATTGCCGCTGCCATCACGGGCCGTATACACCGGCGACCCGTAGGAGACATGCCAGCTGCCGGCGCTGCCGGTCAGGTCGAATTTCCAGATGTTACCGCGCAGGTCCCCGGCGTAGGCATAGTCCGCCGTGCCGTTGCCGTCCAGGTCGATGACCGCGGGCGTCGACAAGCCGTTGGGGTTGGCAACCGAGCCGGAGTTGGTGTCGATCTTCCTGATCACCGCGCCGGTCTGGGCGTTGAGGACGAACAGGACCGCGTGACCGGAGCCGGTATTGTTGTAGCCGTTGCCCACCACCACGCCGGGCTCACCATCGTTGAGCGGAAGGATGGACGCCTGCGAGTAGGTCAGGCCCAGGTCGTTGTCGTCGTTGGACGTGAACTCCCACATCGCGACGTTGTTGGCATTGGCCTCGTTGAAATTGGACGGATCCGTGACGTCAAGGGCAAACAGGCCGCGCCCGCCGGCCCCCAGACCTTCGACCAGAATCGTGCGCCAGCCCGAGGAGAGCTTGATGTCGCTGACCACCGGGCTGCCATCGACCATGTACTTGTGCGAGAAGCCCTGGCCGGTCAGGCCTGACAGACGCGAATAGACCGACGACGGAACGTAGCCGAGCTTTTCCTGGCCGGTTGAGGCCAGGAAGCCATGCAGCATGCCGTCGTTGGCGCCGACATAGATCATGTCTGGCCGCCCGGCATACGTGTTCTTGAAGGTGACATATGTCGGGTCGACGATATTGAGGCCGGGTGTCGACACGAACACCGGCGAGGAGTTGACGATGTCGCCCATCTTGCTGACGTTGCGCTTGCGGAAATTGGTCGCGCCGCTGCCTTCGTTGGACGGATCGCCCCGCATGTACTGCAGGCGGGTATTGCCGATCTCCATGCCCACGGGGTCGGTCACACCCAATGCCGAGGTGTTCAGCGCCTGCACTTCGGCAGTACTCAGTTCCGTGGGCGTGGGCGCCAGGAAGTTGGCCGGCCAGCGGAACGGCACGCCCCGCGAGGACGCCGCGTTGTAGGTGATGATCGTGCGCCCGGTGTTCCAGTCCTGGGCATTGATCATGGCACCGCCATCCCAGAGGGCAGCCCCGATGGCGCCAGTGCTCGGATCAATGGGGAAGGCCTGCAGCTGGCCAGACCAGTCGCCGGTATTGAACTTGGCCTGGAACAGGCGAGAGTTGGTCTGGATCGAGCCGCTGTTGAGGGCCACGGCGCCGGCCGCACCGGAGCGGATCAGGATGTCGTTGAACACCCGGTTAAGCTCGGTGGTCAGCGTGGCCTCGTCCGACGCATTGTAGGCAGTACCGGTGCCTCCGGCGGCGGCGATAGTATCCAGCTGCGCCGGGTTGACGCCGTAGGGCAGCGCAAATCCCACCACATAGTTGAGCACGCCCGCGGTCTGGACCGAGCCGGCCGCCGTGCTGGCATCGCTGAGCATCTGCGTGACGTTGGCCGATGCCACGCCGAACCGGGTCACCGACGGCAGGCCGTTGGTCAATACCACGGAGAAGTCCTTGCCGCAGGAATTGGGTGGGGCCGGAACCGAGCCACCCCGCGCGGCATCGGTCAAATTGCCGCTGAAATAGTCGCGAATGGTGAACAGCGTCCCTTCCAGCGGCGTCAGGCCGGCGTTCTGCAGGGGAAAGGCCGGATTGATAAATTGGTTGGTGGCGAACTGGGAGGTGCCCAGCTTCGTGTTCATCTTGTTCGCCTGCGTGGCGTCGACAGTGGCGATGGGCACATGCAGGTACCCATTGCCAGGGGAGCCATTGTCGAACCAGGTGGCAGACACGTAGTTCCAGGCTATGAAGCGCCCGAAGTCCGTAATGCCCTGTCCATAGTCACTGTCTGTAGAGGAAAACGTCCCCGCAAGTACGGTAAAGCCGCCCCACCCGTTGGCAGCTTCCGAGGCAGCGTCCGTCGGCAATACATTCGAGTCGCTGGTCTTGCTGGACATGCACTTGTAGAAGTCCCACCCATTGGTGTCAGCGAAATTATTGGACGCGTCCGCTGTGGGTGAATAGCAAAACGCAACGCCCTGGTTGACCGAGTCGTAGAACGGCAGGTTCACGTTGTAGTAGATGTAGTGACCGGGCCAGCTTGCATTGGGCGCGCGGAACCGCTTGGTCGTCCCGGCTCGTGGTCCGTTATACGAGGGGTCGTAGGTCGCCGGATCGAAGCTGACGTCGTAAGGTGCCGAGTGCAGGGCGTACAGCGCGGGCGGGTTCTGCTGGAAAGCCATCAGCCCCATGTTGAGGCCGCCGCCATAGTTCACGATCAGGTTCTTGGCCACGCGACGCGCGATCTCGGACTTGCTGTTGGGCGCCGCGCTACCCACGGCCAGACCCGTGGCGTCCTCGTCCATGCTGTTGGAATTGGCCACGGTCAACAGCACGTTGGGCTTGTTGCCGGAGGCCACGAACAGCGGAATCTCGCTGACCACTAGCGGCGCGGCAACCGCCATGCTGGCACCTGCGGACAGGGCCATGCACACGGCCACGCGAAGCGGGCTGGGGCGCATTGGATTGCTGGTGTTCATGTGGGCTATTCCTAAGGCTTACGGTTCTTACTGTTTGAGGTAGACGCTCTGCAACATGACCGAGGTGCCAGGGCGACGGCCCCAGCCACGCGCGGTAATCCGGTAGGCCGTGCCACCGCGCGTCGAGGACCGTGCGTTGGCGTTGAGGGTATTGCCCGTCCCCGAGGGGACGTCGGGCAGCAGTTCGATGATGTAGCGCGGCGGATTAGAGACCGCCAACGGAAAGGAGCCAGCGCCGGAATTGACCCCGTAGATCCGCGAGGTTGCGCCGGTCCATGAAATGCTGTTCCAGTTGGGAGTGGCCACGGTGGAGATCCGGCACAACCCGTCGGTACAGACATTGTCAAACGGATTGGCAGAGGTGATGTTGGCCTGGATGTCGCGCTCGGCATCGCGCAGCGTCGCCTCGGCGGCCTCGAACGCGACTGCCCGGTCACGGTCGTTGCCGGCCATGCGTTCCTGCACGGTGGACGAGCGCACGGCCACCAGCCCCAGGATGGTCAGCACCACCAGGAACATCAGCGCGATCACCAGGGAGATGCCGCGCTGCGAGCGGATTGGGTGGCACGCCTTCATATGGTCCTGTTGCGCAGCTGGATGGTCACGTTGAAGGGACGACGCAGCCGTCGGTCCGGCGGCGCGATGGAGGTGGCGCCGTTGAAGTTGTAGTTCTGGGTGGTCTGGGCCGTGGTATTGGCCTTGCTACGCAGCAGCAGGCTGGCGCGTACCGACACCACCTGCTGCCAGTTGGCCACGGCATCTGCCGTAGTGAAGATGTCGGCGTAATAGTCGCCGTCGGTGTCCTGGCCGTAGGTGATCTGGAAGTCCTCGACTCCCTCGGCCACTTCCTCCGACTGTGCGGCAGTGCCGACGCGGCGCCACAGGGAGTTTTCTCCGCTGAACGCGCTGGGTGCCACGTAGTAGGAGATGGTGTCAAAGGCCACCACCATGGCATCCGGCCCATAGGCACGGCCCAGGTCCGACGTGGCGTTTAATCCGCCGTTGTGCTCGAGTCCACCGGAAAGGCCGGTAACCACGAAGACGCTGGACTGGGAGCAGTCCCCGATCACCGCGCGCGTGACGCCAGGGGTAAAGCCAGCCGTGGAGAACACGGGCACGACAGCGTTGCCGTCAGCCATGGTGCCAGACAGTGACACGGGCTGCCCGGAGGGAATCCGAATGGTAATGGCGTCATTGATGGGCGACGCATTAGGGGACGCGCCGGTTACCGCAGCAGGGGCTGCCGGGACGAAGGAGGCGCCCGTGCCCTCGTACCCTTGAACGTACGCGGAGATGTTGTTGCGGTAGCTGTTGGGTGCGGTGGTGGTGTTGACCAGGATGCTGGAGTTGAGCACGTTATTGCTGTTGCAACCGGCATAGCCGGCCTGCCGCAGGTCGCGCTGCAGCATGTCCAGCGCCACGCGCGCCTGTTCCTGGATCTCGTTCCTGGCCTGGTTGACCTTGCTCGACTGGGAGGACTGCGAGAACACCGTCACGATGACGGCCGTCATCATCAGGCCGATCCCCGTGGCAACCATGAGCTCGACCAGCGTGAACCCGCCCTGGCGCTTCATGGCCGCACCGTCATTGCGAAGCGCATCACCGCAGAGGCCACGCTGCGCGTCGTCGCATTGCGGGTCGACTGCTGTGTCCACCAGACCTTGACGGCATAGGCGCTGCCCATTCCATCGCAGTCGGGTGCACCCGGCGCACCGTCGTCCGGGGTGCTGTCAATGCACACTACGCCGTCCCCACCGGGCAGGGTCTGTGCGATCTGGGCGTGCCAGTCATAGAGGTCGTCCGCCGCCAACTGGTCACTGCTGCAGACCGCAGGTGTGGCCGTGGCGTTGGCATAGACGGCGCGGCAGGCATTGGAGGCTGGAACTGCCACGTCGTAGCCGGTGCCGGCTCCCGACTTTACGGCACCGAGGTTACCGCGCATCCGGTCTGCCATGTCCAGCGCCAGCTCAGTGGCGTCGTTGCGCTGATTGGAAATGCTGGTAGAGGACAGGGCCAGCGTCTGCAAGCCAATGACCCCCAGCAGTCCGATGGCGAAGATCAAAATTGTCACCAGCGCCTC
Source organism: uncultured Pseudomonadota bacterium (assembly GCA_963726085.1). Taxonomy (GTDB): domain Bacteria; phylum Pseudomonadota; class Gammaproteobacteria; order Steroidobacterales; family Steroidobacteraceae; genus ZC4RG30. The sequence goes on from CAVSAR010000001.1 coordinate 458,954, forward strand.
CACCATTGAGAAGCCACGCTGGCGCGCGCGATGGAACGCGGATGCTGACAGGTGGTTCAACATACCGTGTTCGTCCGGTCAAGGGTTGCCGAACCGCTGGCGCGAATGTTGACGTTGCGCTGCTGCTGGCCGGTGGCGCAGACCGTGATCTGCCCAATGCCGGTAAGCCTGCCCTGCGGGGAATAGGTGAGCACGTTGCCGGCTGCCACGCCGCTGGCCGTAGTTGTCAGCGCGCTGTTGAGGGGCCGGGTCACGCTCAGGATCTGGTCGCCCGGATCCACCGTACCGACAGTGCCGCCATCGACGAACACCAGGCGGCCGCTGTTCCATCCCGAACCGTCGCAGGTGGCCAGGTCACTGGAAGTACAGACCGAGACGGTGGTCGCCCGCAATATCGCCTCGTTGCGGGCCTGCGAGAAGTCCACGACAAAATCCCGGGCACTGCCGGACACGCGGCTGCCGCGGATAAAGGTGCCCAGGGCCGGCACCGCAATGGCAAGCAGGATGCCGGCGATGGTGATGGTGACCATCATCTCCAGCAACGTAAATCCCTGTTGAGGCACGCCGGTTTTCATGTCTCTGGCATTGTGCAGCAACCCATCCGCAATAGGGTGTGACCACCGGGGCATCAGGCCCATGCAACGGGTCCATCTTGCCAAACTGTGACCCTGTTCGCAGGCAGCGGGACGACCATTCTCATCGGGGTACGCCTTACTGGCGGATTATGAAATGGAGCCCCGCATCATATGTAACGCACTGCAATAATCTCGAACGAGCGCGTGCCGCCGGGCACCGCTACCGGTACCACGTCACCCTGCAGCTTGCCAACCAGCGCCCGCGCGATCGGCGAGCTGAAGGAAATGCGCTTGGCCTTGATGTCGGCTTCATCCTCGCCGACGATCTGGTAGGTAACCCGCGTGCCGTTGTCCTCGTCTTCCAGATCAACCGTGGCGCCAAACACGACCCGGCCGGTCACCGCCAGCGTGGTCACGTCGATGATCTCGGCATTGGACAGCTTGGACTCCAGCTCCTGGATGCGACCTTCGATGAATCCCTGCTGCTCGCGCGCCGCGTGATATTCCGCGTTCTCCGACAGGTCGCCGTGGGCGCGCGCTTCGGCTATGGCCTTGATCACGTTGGGACGCGACTCAGACTTGAGCTTGCGCAGCTCGACGCGCAGCGCTTCTGCGCCACGCAGCGTGATCGGAACGCGGTTCATTGCTCGACTTCCCGGTGCAGGTCCTGCAGGCGATTGACGTCCACGTCGCCCAGGTGGTCCAGCGCCTCGCAGGTGGCCAGACCGGCGGCCAGCGTCGTGAAGTACGTGACGCGGCGGCTGACTGCCTCGCGACGGATGGCCATGGAATCGCGCGTGGCCTGGCGACCCTCAGTGGTGTTGATAATCAGGTCGATTTCGTCGTTCTTTATCATGTCCACGATGTGCGGCCGGCCCTCGCGCACCTTGTTGACGCGCTTGCAGACCAAACCGGCCGCCACAATGGCCTTGGCCGTGCGATCGGTTGCCACGATGTCAAAGCCCCGCTCGATGAGCTTGCCGGCCATGGCCACGGCCCCGGGCTTGTCGCGCTCGCGCACGCTGATCAGCGCCGTGCCGGCCTGCGGCAGCGCGGTGCCGGATCCCAGCTGTGCCTTGGCATAGGCCTCGCCAAAGGTGCGGCCAGTGCCCATGACCTCGCCGGTGGATTTCATTTCCGGCCCCAGTATCGGATCGGACTCCGGGAACTTGGCAAACGGAAACACCGCCTCCTTGACCGAGAAATACCGCGGCACCAGTTCCTTGGTCGCACCCAGGTCCGCCAGCTTGCGGCCGGTCATGACCTGCGCGCCGATCTTGGCAATGGCACGCCCGGTGGCCTTGGAAACGAACGGCGCGGTGCGCGATGCGCGCGGATTGACCTCCAGCACATACACCACGCCGTTCTGGATGGCGAACTGCACGTTCATGAGGCCCACGACCTTCAGTCCCAGCGCCAGCTTGCGGGTCTGCTCGCGCAGCTGTTGCTGGATCTCCGGCGACAGGCTGTTGGGCGGCAGCGAGCAGCTGGAGTCGCCCGAATGCACCCCAGCCTGCTCGACGTGCTCCATGATCCCGCCGATCAGCACATCGGTGCCGTCGCAGACGGCATCCACATCGACCTCGATGGCCTGGTCCAGGAAGCGGTCCAGCAATACCGGGCTGTCGTTGGAAACCGATACGGCGTGGGTCATGTAGGTGCGCAGGTCCTCCTCCGCATACACCACTTCCATCGCCCGGCCGCCCAGCACATAGGACGGACGCACCACCAGCGGGTAGCCGACATCGCGCGCCATGCGCAGCGCCTGCTCCTCGGTGCGCGCGGTGGCATTGGCCGGTTGGCGCAGGCCCAGGCGCCGCACCAGGTCGGAGAACCGCTCGCGATCCTCGGCCACGTCTATGGATTCCGGGGTGGTGCCAATGATGGGCGCGCCGGCCGCCTCCAGCGCGCGGCACAGCTTCAGCGGCGTCTGGCCGCCGTACTGCACGATCACGCCCAGCGGCTTTTCCTTGGCGATGACCTCCAGCACGTCCTCGAGCGTCAGCGGCTCGAAGTACAGTCGATCCGACGTGTCGTAGTCGGTGGACACGGTCTCCGGATTGCAGTTGACCATGATGGTCTCGTAGCCATCCTCGCGCAGCACCATCGCCGCATGCACGCAGCAATAGTCGAACTCGATGCCCTGCCCGATCCGGTTGGGTCCGCCACCCAGGATCATGATCTTGCGGCGATTGGTTGGATTGGCCTCGCACTCCTCCTCGTAGGTGGAGTACAGGTAGGCGGTGCTGGTGGCAAATTCCGCCGCACAGGTGTCGACCCGCTTGTAGACCGGCACCACGCCCAGCTTGCGCCGCCGGTCACGCACGGTCTTCTCGCTCTGGCCGGTCAGCCGTGCCAGGCGCTGTCGGAAAAGCCCTTGCGCTTGAGTTCGCGCAGCCGGTGGCCTCCATGATCGCCGGGCCCTGGGAGATGACTGCCGCCTCCTCGCGCACCAGATCCTGGATCTGCGCCAGGAACCACGGATCGATGTAGCTGAGCTCGTTGACCCGCTGCAGCGTCCAGCCGGCACGGAACGCATCGGCGACCTGCAGCAGCCGGTTGGCCCCTGGCGAGCGCAACTCATACTCGAGCGCCGCAGTGGCCTCCTCGCCGACCAATGGCAGCGTGGTGACGCTGCCCAACCCGTCAAGGCCGGTCTCGAGCCCGCGCAGCGCCTTTTGCAAGGACTCCTGGAAGGTCCTGCCGATGGCCATCACCTCGCCCACGGATTTCATCTGCGTGGTCAGGCGCGCATTGGCGGTTGGAAATTTCTCGAACGTGAAGCGCGGCACCTTGACCACCACGTAGTCGATGGCCGGCTCGAATGACGCGGGTGTCTGGCCACCGGTGATGTCGTTCTTGAGTTCATCTAGGGTATAGCCGACGGCCAGCTTGGCGGCGATCTTGGCAATCGGGAACCCGGTGGCCTTGGACGCCAGGGCGGACGAGCGTGACACCCGCGGATTCATCTCGATGATGAGCAGCCGGCCATCTTCCGGATTGAGGGCGAACTGCACATTGGAACCACCGGTCTCGACGCCGATCTTGCGCAGCACCGCGATGGACGCATCGCGCATGCGCTGGTATTCCTTGTCGGTCAGCGTCTGCGCCGGAGCCACGGTGATCGAGTCACCGGTGTGCACCCCCATCGGGTCCAGGTTCTCGATGGAGCAGACGATGATGCAGTTGTCGTTGCGGTCGCGCACCACCTCCATCTCGAACTCTTTCCAGCCAATCACTGACTGTTCGAGCAGGACTTCGGAGGTAGGCGAGGCATCCAGGCCGCGCGTCACGATGGTCTCGAGTTCTTCGCGGTTGTAGGCGATGCCGCCACCGCTGCCGCCCATGGTAAACGAGGGACGGATCACCACCGGGAATCCCAGCTGCGCCTGGGCGGCGACGGCCTGTTCCATGGAATGCGCGATCAGCGAGCGCGGCGACTCCAGGCCAATCTCGCTCATCGCGTTGCGAAACTTCTCCCGGTCCTCCGCGGTGTCGATGGCCTCGCGCGAGGCGGCGATCATTTCCACGTTGAACTGCTTGAGCACGCCCTCGCGCACCAGGTCCAGCGCAGTGTTGAGCGCCGTCTGTCCGCCCATGGTCGGCAGCAGCGCGTCGGGGCGCTCCTTCTCGATGATGCTGGCCACGGTGCGCCAGTTGATGGGCTCGATGTAGACGGCATCGGCCATTTCCGGGTCGGTCATGATCGTGGCCGGGTTGGAGTTGACCAGGATGACCCGGTAGCCCTCTTCGCGCAGCGCCTTGCACGCCTGGGCGCCGGAGTAGTCGAACTCGCAGGCCTGGCCGATCACGATCGGGCCGGCGCCGATGATCAGGATGCTCTTTATGTCTGTGCGACGTGGCATGTGGGCCTAGGTGTCCGTGGGGCCGCTGGTTCGCGGCATGATCGCGCAGCTGCGACTGCAGCCGGCGGATCATTGCCTGGATGAATCGATCAAACAGCGGCAACAGGTCATGCGGGCCGGGGCTTGCCTCCGGGTGGCCCTGGAAGCTGAACGCCACCTTGTCGGTAAGCTCGATGCCCTGCAGGGAGCCGTCAAACAACGACACGTGGGTGGGGCGAACATTGGGTGGCAGCGACTCGGGGTCCACCGCAAAGCCATGGTTCTGGCTGGTGATGATCACGCGGCCGGTCTGCAGGTCCTGCACCGGGTGGTTGGCGCCATGGTGGCCGAACTTCATCTTGAGCGTGCGCGCACCGGCGGCCAGGCCCAGCAACTGGTGACCCAGGCAGATGCCAAATACCGGGATGTCCGTGGCCAGTATTTCGCGAATCGCGTTGATTGCGTAGTCGCAGGGCTCCGGGTCGCCCGGTCCGTTGGATAGAAACACGCCGTCGGGCAGCAGTGCCAGGGTCTCCGCGGCCGGGGTCTGGGCCGGGACCACCGTGATGCGTGCACCGGCGTCGGCAAGCAGGCGCAGGATGTTGCGCTTGATGCCGAAATCGTAGGCCACCACGTGCAAGCGCTGATTGGGGCGCAGCGCTGGCCGGTTGGGTTCACGCCAGATGCTGCCGTCATTCCACTGGTAGCGTTCGCGCGTGGACACGACCTTGGCCAGGTCCATGCCCTTGAGCCCCGGGAACCTGCGCGCGGCATGCACGGCCACCGTGGCATCCACGTTGTCACCGGTCATGATGCAGCCGGACTGGGCGCCCTTCTCGCGCAACAGCCGCGTGAGCTTGCGCGTGTCCAGACCCGCGATCGCCACGATCCGGCCGCGTTCAAGATATGCGGGCAGGGACAGGTTGGAACGCCAGTTGCTCTCCAGCAGGGGCAGGTCGCGGATCACCAGACCCGCCGGCGCCACCATGGAGGACTCCTGGTCCTCCGGCGTCGTGCCGGTATTGCCAATGTGCGGATAGGTCAACGTGACGATCTGCCGAGCGTAGGACGGATCGGAGAGGATCTCCTGATAGCCCGTCATGGCAGTATTGAAGACAACTTCGCCGGTCGTATTGCCTTTGGCTCCGATAGAACGGCCGGTGAAAACGGTGCCATCTGCCAGAGCCAATACGGCGCTCACACTCACTCATCGACCTCCGCTTGTCTTTTGGCGGCCTGGCATCGTCCTCGCATTCGTGCGATTTTCGAGGTGCGGATGCACAAAGCGGGAGGAGTTCTTGTGGAACGCCCTCCCGCCTTGCGCGGACAAACCCGCAACTGGATGTAACGGATTCGGGCGAAATTCTAAGGTTCAGACCTGTTTCTGTCCATGCGAACTTCGACCGCTAAGAGCGTTTTTCCAGCTGGACTATCCCGGCAGTGTATATTGTAACTTACTGTTTATTAAAAAGAAAATCAGCCATGGCGTAGCGTCCTGCAGGTCGCCCGACCAGCCAACCGGCAGCGGCGAGGGCCCCGCGGGCAAATATGGCGCGGTCGGTGGCCACGTGCGACAGCCGCAGCTGCTCGCCGGTGCCCAGGAAGCGCACCTCGTGCTCACCCACCACATCCCCGCCGCGCACCACCGAAAAGCCGATTCCCCCGGCGCCGCGCGCCCCGGCCCGCGCCCCGGTCAGGGCCACCGGGCGTTCAAGTCGCTGGCCGCGCCCCTGGGCCGCGGCATCCCCCAGCTGCAAGGCCGTGCCTGAAGGGGCATCGACCTTGTGCCGGTGGTGGGCCTCGAATATCTCGATGTCGTAGTCCGCCGGCAACGAGCGGGCGGCCAGGCGCACCAGCTCGGCCAGTACGTTGAGTGCCACGCTGGTGTTGGCCGACACCAGCACGGGGATTTGCGCGGCGGCCTGGTCGATCCGCGACTGCGTTGCCTGGTCCAGCCCGGTAGTGCCGATCATCAGCGCCACGCCCGCGGCAGCGCAGGCCTCGGCCGTCGCGGCCACCGCATCGGCACGCGAGAAATCGATGGCCACGTCCACGGAACCGGGTGCAAAGCGCGCATCGGATGCGATGGCCACGCCCATGGCATCCAGGCCCGCCAACCTGCCGGCATCCTGCCCCAGCGCCGGACTGGCGCCATGATCGATGGCCGCCGCCAGTTTGATCCCCGGCGAGGCGTGGATCGCGCGCACCAGCGCCTGGCCCATGCGACCGGCGACACCCACAACAGCGACCCGCACGATCAAGGCTCAACTCTCCGCGTCTGTGAAGAAGCGCTTTACGCCCTCGAAGAAGCCTTCCTCGCGCGGGGAATGCCGCCGATCATCGGTCTTGAGGGACGCCTCGAATTTTCGCAGCATGTCGCGCTGTTCGCTTGACAGTTTCACGGGCGTCTCGACCATGACGCGGCAGAACAGGTCACCGCGGGACCCGCCACGCACCGGTTGCACACCCTTGTCGCGCAACCGGAATACGCGGCCGGACTGGGTTTCCGCAGGGATCTTGAGCGACACGTGACCATCCAGCGTCGGCACTATCACCGACCCACCCAGCGTTGCGGTCCCAAAACTGATGGGCACCTCGCAGGACAGGTTCTCGCCCTCGCGCTCGAAGATGTCGTGCGGGCGCACATGCATCTCCACGTACAGGTCGCCGGCCGGGCCGCCGTTGCGCCCCGCCTCCCCTTCCCCTGCCAGGCGCACCCGATCACCGTTGTCCACGCCGGCGGGGATCTTCACCGACAGCTTCTTGGTGCGTCGCACGCGGCCCTGACCCAGGCAAGTGTCGCAGGGATTCTTGATGATCTTGCCGCTGCCACGGCAACGCGGGCAGGTTTGCTGCAGCTGGAAGATGCCCTGCGGATACCCGCACCTGCCCGCTTCCATGGCAGGTCTCGCACTGTATTGGTGTGCTGCCCTTGGCCGCGCCACTGCCCTTGCAGGTCTCGCATTCAGACAGCTTGGGTACTTCGATTTCCGTCGTAGTGCCGAACACGGCCTGGTGCAGGTCCAGTTCCATGTCGTAGCGCAGGTCGGCGCCGCGAAACACCTGGTTGCGTCCACCGCGGCGCGCGCCGCCGAAGATATCGCCGAACACGTCACCGAAGATGTCGCCAAAGGCTTCGCCCGGATTCATGCCGTGCCCGCCACCGGCCCCGCGCTGGGCATCGAGCCCGGCGTGGCCGTACTGGTCATAGGTGGCGCGCTTGCCGGCATCGGTCAGCACTTCGTAGGCTTCCTTGGCCTCCTTGAATTGCTCCTCCGACGCCTTGTCATCCGGATTGCGGTCCGGATGATGCTTCATGGCCAGGCGTCGGTAAGCCTTCTTGATGTCCGCTTCCGACGCATCGCGCGCGACGTCCAGTACCTTGTAGTAGTCTCGCTTCGACATGGATGCGGTCAGCTGTTAGCCGCGATTCTTGTCCTTGACCTCTTCGAATTCCGCATCGACGACATTGTCGTTGGGCGATGCTCCGGCATCGGCCTGCTGCGCACCGGCCTCACCGCCGGGGGCATGCGCCTGCTGTGCCTGGGCGGCCAGGCCGGATGCGACCTTGGCCAGCGCCTCGGCCTTGCGGTCGATCACATCCTTGTCATCGCCCTTGAGCGTCGTGCGCAGGTCCGACAGCGCCGATTCCACGTTGGCGCGATCGGCAGCGGCGACCTTGTCACCCAGTTCCTGCAATGATTTTTCCGTTGCATGCACCAATGCATCGGCACGGTTGCGGGTCTCCACCAGCTCGCGGAATTTCTTGTCGTCGGCCGCATGCGCCTCGGCGTCGCTGACCATGCGCTTGATCTCGTCCTCGGACAGGCCGCTGGACGCGCGGATGACGATCTTCTGCTCCTTGCCCGTGCCCTTGTCCTTGGCCGACACATTGAGGATGCCGTTGGCGTCGATATCGAAGGTGACCTCCACCTGCGGCATGCCGCGCGGCGCGGGCCCGATTTCCGCCAGGTCGAACCGACCCAGGGACTTGTTGTCCGACGCACGCTCGCGCTCACCCTGCAGCACGTGGATGGTCACGGCCGTCTGGTTGTCGTCAGCGGTGGAGAACACCTGGGACGCCTTGGTCGGAATGGTGGTGTTCTTGTCGATCAGCTTGGTCATGACCTGGCCCAGGGTCTCGATGCCCAGCGACAGCGGCGTCACGTCCAGCAGCAGCACATCCTTGACCTCGCCGGCCAGCACGCCGGCCTGGATGGCGGCGCCGACGGCCACCGCCTCGTCCGGATTGACGTCCCGGCGCGGCTCCTTGCCGAAGAAGTCCTTGACGTATTTCTGGACCAGCGGCATGCGCGTCTGGCCACCGACCAGGATGACCTCGGCCACCTCCCCGGCGGACAGACCTGCATCCTTGAGCGCGACCCGGCAGGGCTCCATGGTCTTCTTGACCAGCTCCTCGACCAGGCCCTCGAGCTTGGAGCGCGTGAGCTTGACGTTGAGGTGCTTCGGACCGGACGCATCGGCCGTGATGTACGGCAGGTTCACGTCGGTCTGCTGACTGGACGACAGCTCGATCTTGGCCTTCTCGGCCGCTTCCTTGAGCCGCTGCATGGCCAGCGGGTCCTTGCGCACATCGACGCCGGATTCCTTGAGGAATTCGTCGGCCAGGAAATGGATGATGCGCTGGTCGAAGTCCTCGCCACCCAGGAAGGTGTCGCCGTTGGTGGAGAGCACCTCGAACTGGCGCTCGCCATCCACTTCAGCAATCTCGATGATGGAGACGTCGAAGGTTCCGCCACCCAGGTCATACACGGCGATCTTGCGATCCCCGGCGGCCTTGTCCATGCCGTAGGCCAGCGCCGCGGCAGTGGGCTCGTTGATGATCCGCTTTACGTTGAGGCCGGCGATGCGGCCGGCATCCTTGGTCGCCTGGCGCTGCGAATCATTGAAATAGGCCGGGACGGTGATGACCGCTTCGGTCACCGGTTCCCCGAGGTAGTCCTCGGCAGTCTTCTTCATCTTGGCCAGCACGCGCGCCGAGACTTCCGGCGGCGCCATGGGCTTGCCCTGCGCCTCTACCCAGGCGTCACCGTTCTCGGCGGCGATGATCTTGTAGGGCACCATGCCGACATCGCGCTGCACGACTTCATCCTTGAACTTGCGTCCAATCAGCCGCTTTACCGCGAACAGGGTGTTCTTCGGATTGGTGACCGCCTGGCGCTTGGCCGACTGGCCCACCACCACCTCGTCGTCCTTGGTGAACGCAACGATCGACGGGGTGGTGCGATCTCCCTCGCTGTTCTCGATCACGCGCGGCTTGCCGCCTTCCATGATCGCCACGCAGGAGTTGGTCGTCCCCAGATCTATGCCGATGACTTTAGCCATGTGAATACCCCAAGAATTAAATCAGTTGATGGACCCCTAAGTGGGGTCGAATGCTTTCCGGTTCAAGGACCTTCGGGGGGCCGGGCCACCACGACACGGGCCGGTCGCAGCAGGCGGCCGTTGAGCTCGTATCCGCGCTGCACCACCTCCAGTATTGACTGGGGTACGGCGCTGTTGGACTCGCGCATGGCAATGGCCTCGTGTCGCTGCGGATCAAACGGCTCGCCGTTGGGCTCCACGCCCAGGATTGAAAACCGCTCGAATGCCCGGGCCAGCAACTTGAGCGTGGCTTCCTGCCCGGCGACCAGGCTGGCCGAATCGGCCCTTCCGGCATTGGCCACGGCCAGTTCCAGGCTGTCGCGCACCGGCAGCAGCTCCTGCGCAAATTTCTCCAGCGCATAGCGGTGCGCCTGCTCGATGTCACGCGCCGCGCGCTTGCGGATGTTTTCCTGCTCCGCCGCCACGCGCATGACCTGCTCCTGAGCGGCGGCCAGCTCGGAACGCAGGCGCGCCAGCTCATCCTCCGGTGCGCCGCTGGTGGCCGAATTCTCCGCAGCGGACTGGTCAGGATCTGAACTCGCCATTAAATCTCCATTTCTCAATGTCTTATTGGTTATATCAAGAACGCGGTGCAAGACCTGGCACCGTACCGCAGCGGGGCATAGATGGGGCTCAGCGTCGGGAACTCAAGGCGGCGCCGAGCAATTTTGCCGTCAGGTCAACCACCGGGATCACCCGCTCGTAGGCCATGCGGGTCGGGCCGATCACCCCGATCACCCCCACCGCGCCGCTGTCGGTGCTGTAGGGGGCAGTCACCACGCTGCAGTCGTCCAGTATCTGGTACCCGGATTCCTGGCCGATGAAGATCTGCACGCCGTGGCCCTTGAGGCTCAGGTCCAGCAACTGCAGCAGGTCGCGCTTTTCGTTGAACGCGTCAAACAGCCGGCGCAGCTTCTCGACGCTGGACAGCTCGGCAAATCCCATCAGCTTGGTCTCGCCGGCGATCACCAGCTCCATCTCACTGCGCGGCGCCGTCTCGGGAAACAGCTGCTGCGCGACGCTGATGGCGTCGCCCATGCCCTGGTTCATCAGGTCGCGCATCTGCGATAGCTGGTCGATGATGCACTGGCGCACCTGCTCGAGCGTCTGACCCCGGAACTGTTCGTTGAGCACGGCTGCCGCACGCCGCAACTCCTCGGCAGGAATCGCCCGGTCCAGCTGCACGACACGGTTCTGCACTTCGCGATCATCAAAGACCAGGATGGCCAGCAGCCGGCGCTCCGACAGTGGCAGGAACTCTATATGTGTCAGGGACGCCGCCTGCGGGATGTGCAGCGACACCAGGCCGGCCATTTGTGTGATGTTCGACAACAGCTGCGACGCCATTGACACCAATGCTCGCGGGTCCTCGGCCGAAGACGTGAACTGGCGGCGCATCTGGTCGGCGGCCACGCTCTCCAGCGGCTGCACCTGCAGCAGCGTATCGATGAAGAACCGGTAGCCCTTGGGCGTTGGCACGCGGCCCGCGGAGGTGTGTGGAGAACTGACGAACCCGTAGGCCTCCAGGTCCGCCATCACATTGCGGATGGTGGCTGAGCTGAGGTTCAGGCCCGAATCGCGCGACAGACTGCGCGACCCCACAGGCTGTCCCTCGCGAATGTAGCTTTCAATGAGCACCTTCAGCAGCTGCTGGGCGCGCTCTCCGATCTGGGATTCTTCTCGTCGTTCCGGATTCATTGGCTAGACCGATTATGTCCTTGAACGCCTGAGCCGTCGAACCGCTGTGCCTGGGGCTACGGTCGGCGCTGCTGGCATGCTAAAAAGAACGCAATGTCCTACCCGATCCACACCTGTGCCCTGCTGGGGCGGTTTGACGAGAAGACCGTCGGCGAGACCGCGGCGGCGTTGCTGCCCCATTTGCGGTTGCGCGGCCTGACCACCCTGGTACAGCAATCCGGCGATGCCGCGAGGTTAGGCGACCTGGCCACGCAGGTGGCCGATGCTGAGCTGGTTTCCCGGGCCCAGCTGGCCATCGTCATCGGTGGCGACGGCTCGCTGCTCTATGCCGCGCGGCTGGTCGCCGGCACGGGCATCCCCCTGCTGGGCATCAATCGTGGTCGCCTGGGCTTTCTCACCGACGTGATGCCACAGGACATGCTCAGCTGCGTGGACGATGCCTTGGCGCAACGCTGCGAGACGGATCACCGCCCCCTGCTCGAGGCGCGCCTGATCCAGCACGACGGGACGGTATGCAGCCAGCTGGCACTCAACGACGTGGTGCTGACCAAGTGGGAGACCGGGCGCATTCTGGATTTCGAGACCCGCGTGAATGGACGCTTCGTCAATTCCCACGGCGGCGATGGGCTGGTCGTGGCCAGTGCCACCGGCTCGACTGCCTATGCGCTGTCTTGCGGCGGTCCCATCGTCGATCCAAGCCTCGACGTACTGGTGGTGGTGCCCATCTGCCCACACACGCTGGCCGACCGGCCAATTGTCGTGCCGCGCCAGAGCACCATTTCCGTGGTCCTGCACGAGCGTTATGACACACGGGCCCAGGTAACCTGCGACGGGGTGGTGTTTGGCGAGCTGACGCCCATGGACGAGCTGCAGATTGCCCCAAGTGCGCACCGCATCACGCTCCTGCATCCCCCCGGATACGACTATTTCCGCCTGCTGCGCTCGAAACTGCACTGGGGTCGCGGCGCCGCGGACCTCCAGAGGTGAGAATCCGGACTCGAACATGCTGACGCACCTGCAAATCCGCGACCTGGCCATTGTCGATGCCGTGGAGCTCGATTTCATTCCCGGCCTTACCGTCCTTACCGGGGAAACCGGTGCGGGCAAGTCGATCATTGTCGACGCCCTGACGCTGGTCAGCGGCGCGCGCGCGGCAGTGGACCAGATCCGCGCCGGCGCCGAGCGCGCCGAGGTTGCCGCCACGTTCGACATTCGCAAGGCGCCCAAGGAACTGCGCGCGCTGCTCGACGAACAGTCCATTGAGGCCGATGACGAGCTGCTGGTCCGCCGCGTGGTGGGCCTGGATGGCCGATCACGCGCCTACCTCAACGGACAGGCCGTACCCGTGCAACAGCTGCGCGATATCGTGGGGCTGTTGCTGGACGTACACGGCCAGCACGAGTTCCAGTCGCTGCTGCGTGGCAATGCGCAGCGCGAATTGCTCGATACGTACGGCAAGCTCGAACCCCTGACCGCCCAGGTGCGTGACGCGCATGCGACCTGGCTGGGTCTGCTCAACCGCCAGCTGGAAATCGAGTCCTCGCTGCGCGAGCGCGACTCGCGGCTGGAGATGATCCGATTCCAGGAGTCCGAGCTGGCAGCCCTGGCGCTGAAGCCGGGGGAAATCGCCGCACTGCACGCCGAGTCGGCGCGACTGGGCAATCGGGGCCGGCTTATCGAGGGCGCCCAGCAGGCCGCGCAGCTGCTGTATGACGGCGATGCCGAGACGACGCAGTCCAGCCTGGCCCGTGCCCAGTCTGCGCTGCGCCCGCTGCAGGCCATCGACCCGGCACTTGGCACCGTGATGCTGCTGCTCGAGGAAGCCTCGATCCGGGTCACCGAGGCCGCGCGCGAGCTGGGGCGATATGCCGACTCCCTTGAACTCGACAGTGCCCGTCAGGGGGCCGTCGAGAAGCGCCTGGCCGCGGCCGAGGACCTCGCCCGCAAACACCGTGTCCCGGTGGCCGACCTGACGCAGCGACAGTCGGTGCTGCGCGCGGAACTGGCCGCACTGGAGACGGTGGAGCAGGACGTCAGCGAACTGCGCCGCCAGCAGGCCGTGGCCCTGGCCACCTACCGGGATCTGGCCACGAAACTCTCGGCCTCCCGCACCACCACTGCCCGTACTTTCGGCAAGGAAATCAGCGCGCGCATGCAGACACTGGGCATGACCGGCGGGCGCTTCCAGGTGGAGGTCGCACCACACGCCTCCACCGAACCGCAGTCACATGGGCTGGATCAGGTCGAATTTCGCGTTACGGCCAATCCGGGCCAGCCCCTGCGGGCGCTGGCAAAGGTCGCCTCCGGCGGGGAGCTCTCGCGCCTGTCGCTGGCCATCCAGGTCGCCTGCCTGGCCGGCGCGGTCCGTTCCATGGTGTTCGACGAAGTGGATGCCGGCATCGGCGGCGCGGTGGCTGAAATCGTGGGCAAGGAGCTGCGTGCGTTGGGGTCGCGCGGCCAGGTGTTCTGCGTGACCCACCTGCCCCAGGTGGCGTCCCAGGGCCATCACCACCTGCGGGTAGTGAAGCTGACCGACGGCAAGACCACGCGCACCAGCCTGGTCGACCTGACGGGCGAGGAACGGGTACGTGAATTGGCGCGCATGCTGGGCGGCATCCAGGTCAGCGACAAGGCCCTGGCCCATGCGCGCGAAATGCTGTCCAATCCGGCGGCCAACGCCACCTCCGACACGGCGAAAATCCGGCGCTAGGGTTTTTCGACCTTGCGGGTTGCCGCTGTCTTGCTGGGGCAATCCACCTTGCGGCAGTGGCCATAAATGACCATGGAATGGTCCTCGATCTCGAAGCCATGCTGCTTCGCGATCGACTCCTGACGTTCTTCTATGCCGTCGTCCATGAACTCTTCGACCTTGCCGCAGTCAAGACACACGATGTGATCGTGATGCGAGCCGCGGTTGAGCTCGAATACGGCCATGCCGTTTTCGAAGTGATGGCGGGTCACCAGACCGGCAGCCTCAAACTGCGTCAGCACGCGGTATACGGTCGCCAGTCCTATGTCCTCATTGGAGCTGAGCAATGCCTTGTAGATGTCTTCGGCCGACTTGTGGCGCGCTCCGCCACCCTCGAGGATCTCAAGGATCTTCAGGCGCGGCAGGGTGACCTTGAGCCCCGCGTTGCGTAGGTCCTTGCCTTCCAATTGGGTGGGCTCCTTCTCAGGTAATATGTATCAGTCTACATCCACGATGCGAGCCATGCGAACGGTCCCACCAAGATCCCTTGCCGCCCTGCTGTTGCTGGCGGCCACCCTGCTGACCTCAGCCTGCGTCTATCACATGCCAATTCAACAGGGTAATTTCCTCGACAAGAAGCAAGTAGACCAGCTGGAAACGGGCATGACGCGTCCACAGGTCGCATTCCTGCTGGGCACGCCAATGATTCCCAATGGCTTTGACCGTGACCGCTGGGACTACTACTACTACGCCAGGTACAGCAAGAAATACGCCGCGGACACCTTTCGCGTGACGGTGTACTTCAAGGACGAGAAGGTCGACCACGTGGACAAGCCGCCGGAGCCGGAAAAGCCTGCCCCGCAGTTGCCCAAGGAGGCACTGGATGCCCCCAAGGGACCACCGGTGGATGCGGGTGCCAATCCGGCAGCCCTGCAGCACGCATTGGTTCCCGACACGCCCGTGGCTCCGGAAACACCCCAAGGTCAGCGCACTACACCGGTCCAGAACTAGGCCGGATTGCGGGCCCTGGTCACGAATGCATCCACCAGGGAATTGACGGTCTGTTCAATCAGGGGCCCCAGCGCCAGGCCCGCCAGGCCGCTTTTGGGTTCGAAGTCCAGCACCAGCGACACACTGCAACCCACGACCTTGTCGCTGCCGGGCTGCGTCACCGGCGCCAGTGTCCACAGGCCCTGCAGGCTGCGAAATGGCCCTTCCACCAGCTCCATGCGCACTTGCCGGTGGGGTGTCAAATGGTTGCGGGTCGTAAACGCGGTACGCAGCGGGCCGCGACCCACGGTCAGGCGCGCCTGGATTTCCGATGGGGTACGCGTCAGGACCTGAGCAGCCGAGCAGCCGGGAACGAACTCAGGATAACGCTCAACCTCATTGATGAGTTCGAACATCCGTTCCGGCGTCGCCGCCACCAGCGCCGTGCGCCTGACCTGTCGCATCGGATAATGGTAGCAAGCCGCTACAATGCCGCGTGGCAAATGAAGACAAGGAACAGGGCAAGGCGCTGATCGCGGAAAACCGCAAGGCGCGGCATGAGTATTTCATCGAGGACCGCTACGAGGCCGGGCTGTTGCTGGCTGGCTGGGAGGTCAAGTCGCTGCGCGCCGGTCGCGCGCAGCTGGCCGAGGCCTACGTCTTCATCAAGAACGGTGAAGTGTTCCTGACCGGAGCGCATTTCTCCCCGCTGAACTCCGCGTCCACCCATGTGGTTCCGGACCCGACGCGCACACGAAAGTTGTTGCTTAATCGTTCAGAAATCGACCGGCTGGTGGGCGCCGTCGAGCGCGCCGGCTACACGCTGGTGCCCCTGGAACTGTATTGGAAGAGCGGTCGGGCCAAGTTGCGCGTGGGCCTGGCCAAGGGCAAGAAGCAGCACGACAAGCGCGCAACCGAAAAGGACCGCGACTGGGAGCGCGACAAGGCGCGCGTGTTGCGCGCACGCTAGCCCGCAGGGCACGGGCGCTGGCGCCATGCAGACAGCCATTACCATCACCGCCTTTCGGGAACTGTGGATTCACACCGGCACGGCCTGCAACCTCAGCTGCCCCTTCTGTCATGAAGGCTCCCGACCCGGTGACAGCCGCATCGAGGCGCTGACGCTTGCTGAGATTGCACCACAGCTGGATCTGGCAGTGACTCTGGGTGTCGAGAGATTCGCCTTCACCGGTGGCGAACCGCTGATCCTTCGCGACATCCACGACATCCTCCAATATGCCCTGCGCCTTCGACCCACCCTGGTGCTCACCAACGGCACTGCACCCTTCATCCGCCGGGCACATCACCTGGCGAGCCTGCGCGCGGCTCCCCATGCGCTGAGTTTTCGGGTCAGCATCGACTATCCGGACGAATCGCGGCACGACGCCGGGCGCGGACTGAAGAATTTCCGCAAGGCCCTCGATGGCCTGCGCCTGCTACATGAGGCCGGCTTCAAATGCGGCATCACGCGAATGCAGGAACCTGGCGAGGCCCCGCGCGCAGTGGAAAGCCGATTTCGCAACCTGTTGCGCAGGCAACGCCTGCCGGAGGATCTGCAAATTGTCGCCCTTCCGGAACTGGGCTTGCCCCGGACCACTGGCGCATTGATTCCCCCAATCGCCGCGCATACCTCGTCAACGCTGCCCGCGCCGGGCTGCAGCCGCAGCCGGATGCTGCTGCGCCGTGATGGCAGGCTACGCATTGCACCCTGCCCGCTGGTCGACGACACACCGGCGCTCGAGTTTGATTCGGGCCTGGCCGACGCCTTGCAATCGCCTGCGCAACTGGCCCATGCCCGCTGCATTCAATGCCTGACGCAGGGCGTGGACTACGCAGGTGCCGCCGTTGGCTGATATCCCCCCGCCCACGCAGCCATGGCCGCCAGCCGCGCGCGGCTGGATGATCGTCTTTCTGCTGGCCCTGGCATCTATGGTGTCGCAATTCGATCGCACGGTGGTGAACCTGATGGTCGAACCCATCAAGGCCCGGTTCGCCCTTGACGATACCCACTACGGGATGCTGCAGAGCATTCGCCTTCGGAATCTTTTACGTTCTGGCCTGTGTGCCCATCGGGCGCCTGGCGGACCGGTACCGCGCCGGCTGATCATCGCCGCGGGCATCGGCCTGTTCAGCCTGTTCGCAGTGGCCTCGGGTCTTGCGCGTAGCTTCACGCAGCTGTTCATGACCCGGATCGGCGTGGCGGTGGGCGAAGCCAGCCTGACCCCTGCGGCGCTGTCGATGTTCAGTGACCTGTTTCCGTCCGATCGACTGAGTCGTCCGGTCAGCGGCTTCCTCGATGAGTGCTCCGGTCGGCCAGGGACTCGCCTTGATCGGTGGCGGAGCTGCTGCAGTGGCTGATCGACATCCTCGGCACTCTCGGAGCCCCGTTGCAGACCTGGCACCCTGGCAAGCGGCGTTCATCATCGTGGGTGCGCCGGTGCTGTTGCTGGTGCCGCTGTTCTTGCTGCAAAGCGAGCCGGCGCGTCGCGGTCCCGGACGGTGCAGCGCTGCCACTTCCGGAAGTCGGCCGAGGTGCTGGCATGCGCACGCCGGCGGCGCTGTGCCGATGTTCGCCGGCTTCGCCATGGTCAACCTGGTCTCATACACCTTTCTGCTCTGGACCCCGGCATTCTTGCAGCGCACCTACGGGTGGAACTCGGCCCAAGCGGACGCGGCCTTCGGTTTGATCATTGTCGCTTGCGGCACCAGCGGTGTGTTCTTTCGCCGGCTGGCTCAGCGACCAGCTGACGCGTCGCGGCCGCCTGGATGCACATCTGCGCGTCGCGGCTTTCGGCTTGTCGGCTGCGGGATCTTCGGCGCGCTGGCACCGCTGATGCCGACCGCGTGGGCAGCGCTGGGGATGCTCGCGCCGGCAATCTTCCTGAGCATGATGCCGTATCCCTGCGCCGGAACGGCCATACAGCTCATCATTCCGAATCGTGCGCGCGCGCAGGTGACCGCGATCTACGTCACGATCACGACTCTGGTCGGGCTGGTGGTCGGTCCGCTGGTGGTGGGTCTGATGACGGACCATGCGTTCCATGATCCCGCCGAGATTCGCTATTCGCTGGCCATCGTCGTCGGACCTGCCGCGCCCCTCATGTTGGTGCTGCTGCTGATCGCGCTGCGAAAGCCCTACCGGGCCTTACGCGGCGATGAACTGACCGTCTCAGAAGCGATCGGTGATCGGAAGTGCTGCACGAACCCTTCCGGATAGTCTTCGACCTCGTTGCCGACGATGGTGAACTCCTTCTTGCGGCCGCTGAACCTGGCCTCCAGCTCCATGTAGCCCCGCGGATCAAACAGCGGCGTCGCGCTCATGCCCATAGACCCCGGTCGCATCCTGCTTGTCGCAGGTGTAGAGGCTGCCCTGCTGCGCGAAGTTCTTCTTGCCGTGCTCCAGCATGCCGTCCATCGCCGCCTTCAACGTGTAGTGCATGGTCAGGAAGTTGAAGCCCAGCGGGTAGATGTCCTCGACCGTGACCTCCGCCACGCCATTGCGACCGCCCACATCCGGATACATCTTCCAGCCTGGACACTCGCTGCGCGACGTATTGGCGTCCGTCGAGATTGGACAGCTTCACGACTGTCGTCATCTGCGCGCCCAGCTCCACGGCGGCTGCGGCAGCGCTCGATGCCTTCGTCCAGTTCGGTGGCTTGGGATCCGCGTTGGTGCGCGCGATCAGGATGCAGTCGCTTCCCTCGAGCGCGGCCAGCGCGGCCTTCACCTTTTCGTAGTAGCGCTCGCGCGGCAGCAGTCGCGTCGATTCCTCCATGTCGCTGGAATCCTCCAGCTGCAGCGCCGTGGCGCCGGCGCATGACCATGCGCGGGCCGACACGATACACCGCCAGCGGGCCGCCATAGCCATTCTCGATGTCGGCGGCCAGCGGTATGCCGGAAGTCTGGCTGATGCGGCTGGTGATCCATTCGAGGTCGGTGAGATTGGTAAATCCGTAGTCCGATGACGCCATTCATGGCGATCGACACCTCACCGCCACTGAGCATCATGGCCGGAAAGCCCACCATCTCGACGGCCCGGGCCGAGGCGCAGTCGTATACGCACGGCGCGACAACACATTGATTTGCTTCGCGCAGCAGCTGCCGTAAGGACCTATTTGCCATTTCCGCACCCCGAATCCTGTGACGAGCCTCGAATTATCATCTACTGCCGGCGGAATGGCTGCCCTGCAAATCTGGTAGACTTGCCCTGTCTTTTGAAGGGGGCGACCGGCTTCGACGTGGGTTGCGAAACTTCAGGGGCGTACCGAGGTGCATGGGTCCTCGTTAAACTCTTGTGCAAACTTTAGTTGCCAACGACGACAACTACGCTCTAGCCGCTTAATCCGGCTTAACCTCCGACCCGCTGGTGCCTGTGCCACGGAACCGGGGGACGCGCTCACAGGATCGCGCTGTACCGTGCTACGGGGTGCAGCGTTAAGAGACACCGTTAGCTGGCCAAGCGTCTTCCCTGCTGCTCGGGTAGCGTGAGGTGAGAACCCAAAGAGACAGCTACGTACGTAGAGCCTGAAATGTAGTGCTTGCGGACGGGGGTTCGATTCCCCCCGCCTCCACCAGAAAGAGGATCCGAAGGGATCCAGCAATGTCCGAGAAAGTGCAGAAAACCCGCAGAATATGCGGGTTTTTCGCTTCTACGACGTCCAGAATCGTTGGGGGCATCTTCTGGACTTCCGGGCAGTTTTGGGGGCATATTTGGGGGCATCTCGGGTTTTCCAGAAGGCATGTGCCCCCAGATGCCCCTCACCGACAGCATTATTCGAAACGCTAATCCAGGTCCAAAGGCCTGTCGAATATTCGACGGCGGCGGACTGTACCTAGAGGTCTTCCCCACCGGTGCGAAGTACTGGCGGTGGAAATTTCGATACGCGGGCAAGGAAAAACGCTTGGCATTGGGCGTCTACCCAGAAATTAGCCTCAAGACAGCCCGAACGAAACGTGACGACGCACGCAAGCTCCAGGGCAACGGCGTGGATCCCAGTGAACAACGCAAAGCCGTGAAGTCTTCCCGAGAGACGCAGGCCGCGAACAGTTTCGAGATAGTGGGTCGCGAGTGGTTTGCCAAGCAACGAACAACGTGGGCGGACACGCATACGGTCAAACGACAATGGATGCTGGAGAAGAATCTCTTCCCTTGGCTTGGCAGCCGACCCGTTTCTGCGATCACCCCGACAGAACTACTCACCACTCTGCGCAGGGTCGAGGCTCGTGGCGCCATCGAAACTGCCAAACGGGTCAAACAGGTTGCCGGCCAAGTTTTCCGTTACGCAGTTGCGACCGGCCGCGCAGATCGTGACCCCTCACAGGATCTCAAGGGCGCGTTGGCACCCGTCGTAAAGACTCACCTTGCCGCGATCACAGAACCGGCGAGGGTTGGCCCCCTACTCCTCGCACTGGACGATTATCGCGGTACTCCCGTCGTCCGTGCCGCATTGAGGCTAGCCCCTTTGGTATTCACCCGGCTAGTTATTTCGCGAATTAGACGCATTGCCTAAGAAAGCTTGCCATGCCGAATACTCAGCGCGCATGCACCGCGTGCTGGAGCACATCGACAGCCACCTCGATGAGCAACTCGATTTGCGAGCATTGGCTCGTGTAGCGCACTTCTCGGCATTCCATTTCCACCGCGTTTTCTTCTCCTGGACCGCAGAGACTCTGGGCGACTACGTGCGTAGACGACGCGTTGAAATTGCCGCTGTTAGACTAGCAGGGCAACCAAGACTACCGATTCTCAGCGTCGCCATATCCGTTGGATTTGGTTCCGCTGAAGCATTCGCTAGAGCGTTCAAAGCCAGATTTGGCTGCACAGCGACGGCGTGGCGGGCATCCCTGGCGGAACGCCGCAATCCTAGTCAGGTACTAAGCAATTCTGGTCAGATGGTTCGGGCGTCGCTTACGGACAATGGCAGCTCCGTTTCAATAGGAGCCGCCATGAAAGTCAAAATCATTGAACGAAAGCCCGTCCGAGTCACGTACCTACGTCACGTGGGGCCGTATGGCCAGCCGCTCTCCGAGTTTTGGCAACGAACGGTATATCCGTGGATGGCGGCAAACGACCAATTGGGCCAGCCCCGCTACGGTATTAGTCTCGATGACCCCACGATCACCGCAGCGGACAAATGTCGGTATGACGCTGGCGTTGAAGTGCGCGGAAAGATCGCCGTGCCGGGTAACTCGCAGACCACAACCATTCCGGGTGGTCAGTATGCGGTGACCGCGTTTCGCGGCACGGTGGATCAAATAGCGGGTGTCTGGGATGCGATGCTGCGCGAGTGGTTGCCCGGTAGCGGCATGCAGCTCGATGCGCGACCGTTCTTGGAGTACTACCCGACGGACGGAAGTTTCGACCCGAAAACCGGTATTTTCACTTGCGACATCCAAATACCGGTGGCACCAATGTAGGCTGCGCCCGCTTCCGTAAATTCGAGCTCGCGACCTCGGCGCAAATCGCTAATTGGCGAGCGACGGCTAACGGGCGCGAATATGGCGCTGGTTGATGCCCGCTTTTTGCCGAAAGCAGTCGACTTCACTCAGAAAACTTAATCATGCCTCTACTTTCAGTAGTTTAGGCACGGAGTTAAATAGACCCCGCCCCACGATTTAGAGGATCCAGACAGATGCAGTGATGTCCAGCAAAGTGCCGGTCTTTTCTTTCGGCCCCGGATCGATGCGGACCTCAAGCCTGTCATGCGGGCAAAAAAATTGGGGCAAAAGCAGTGCGGCCGTGCCGGTCACAACAACCTGCGGCACACTTTGCAAACCTCCTCGCGACTTGTCTCCCACCGTCGCCGGAGAATGTTCAGGTTCCCGGCACTTCGATCCACCGCGTCACCGCCCGAAATAGGCTCGCCCGAGGACGCTATCTAGGCCCCTCGGCGTCCATCCAGTATGCGGGGACCGCCGACTTGAGTATCGGGCCCGACAATCTGTCAGTAGTCGATGCCTTTAATGAAGTCAGGGCGAGTAATGATCTCAAAGCGGTCGGGGTCTGCTTTGACGAGTTCATCGGCGGTGAGATAGTCGACGGTGCCGCGGGCGTTTATAGCGTTATCCTGCAACTGCGAACGGTCGAGTTGATAATTCTGGAAGCTCTTGCTCGAGCGGTCGAGATCGTCCATGTGCTGGTTGAATGAGGCGGAACTGGCCTCGCGACGGGCGTCGGCGGTTGCGCCCTCTATCCTGGAACGCTCGGCTGCGGCGTGAATGCCATTGAGAACCACCTGTTGCTCGCGGCCTATGACGCTTCGATCCTGGCTGTAGCTCCTGTACATTGCTGTCATCACAGGATTCTGCGCGGCGAACACGGACTCGGGCGCGCTTGAGTTGGTGACGGTGAGCGCCCAGACCGGGGAGCCAGGGGTGTAGAGCGGATCCAGCCGGACATTGCCCTTGCGCATTCCTTTGCCGTCCAGGAGATCCACCTGATAGAAGACCTGGATGGATTGGGCACCGACCTTCTGAGTGCTGATCGCGTGGAAGGTGACGGGCGGCTTTCCTCTGCTCTGGCGGACTTGATTCACGACCATGTTGTAGGAGGAGAACAAGTCGCCATTCATGGGAGCCACGAGAGTTGGACCGCTGGCACCCCCGTAGGGCATGCGCTGCGCGCTGCGTGGATCGTGAATCTGCTGAAACATGCCGCCGATGTCGAGGGTTTCGCCGTTGGGTCCCACGGCGCTTAGATAGCCACCGGCAACATTGGTGATATGCCAACCCTGGGCGAGACCGATGCTGGCGCTGCCATCGCCGGCAGTGGCGTTGCGCAGGGTCTGGCCAGAGGAAGTCCCTGCGGCGCCATGTGACTCAGAATCGGCGTACAGCTGGGATTCTTTGTGCCATGCCTCATTGAGCGCCTTCAGCAAGGCGGGCTGAGTCCTTGAGAAATGAGCCGAGTCGTCATACAGGACCGCCGCCTTCGCCTGGGCGCCGTTGCGGGGAATGGCGACTATGACCATTCCAGATATGGGCTTCGATGCCCCACCCTGACTTTTTGCGTCAACGCTGAAAAAGGTGGCGATTGAGCTTCCATCCTTGGCCTGGACAAATTTTCCGACCTGCGGTCGATCACCAAAATGGCCTCGCACCTGACGCAGCATGAAGCTCATGGCGGATGGGTAGGATTGTGGAGGCAATGAGCCGTAAACGACCTGACCGCCTCCTGGGTTATTAATGAACTTGAGGGAGTTCTGGGACTGGGATTGAGGCGAGACTGTCCGGGGAATATCCGGCCGATCCTGGGCGAGTAGGGTCGCGCATGCGCAGAATGAGATTGTGGCAATGGTGGAGTGGAAAACGACGCGAGTACGAACCATGTAAGGAAGTCCTCTTGCGACGATCGTGCTGGATTGAGTGCGTACAATACACGCTCGTCCGTCAAGCTGCGATCCAAAGTCGTGGTCAGCGAGACGGGATGGGCCAAATGCACTGCCGTCTGCCCCACAAGATCAGAGCCAGTTCCCCATGAGCACAAAGGGTGCCCAGTAGTACGGATGCCTAAAATCCAGCTTGCCGTCCGGATCCTTCACGGTGCCATTTAGCAATGACAACTGCGCCTGACGCAGCGCCTCCGCCTTACTCCTCTGTCGTTGTGCTCCGCGCGATTCGTAAAACTCGTGCATCAGCCTTGCCGTGCCCGTGTCCTGCACCTCCCACAAGGTCGCGATCACCGCGCGCACGCCCTTTTTCAACAGCGTCGTCGCCAGCCCCTCGAACTCAGCGCCGGCATCCTCCGCCGCGCCCATCGAGGTGTTGCACGCCGACAAAGTCACCAGATCGTATTTGCGGAACTCAAGGGTGCCGTCGGTACGCAATTCGCGCAGCGACAGCAGATCGCCGTCGCCGAGCAGCAGCTGCGATTCATCCTCGCGACCGGCCACCAGCTTGAAGTGCGTCGCTATGTGCAGCACCGTGTATGGGGTACGAGCACGCGCCAGTGCGTGCAGTGCGGACCGTGTAAAGGCGGCGTCGAGCAGTCGTTCGCCGGAAAGCACGCCCACCGGGGCTGCGTCGTCGCTGGTGCGTACTACAGAATTGAGTTCCGCCGGTACCGCCGTCAGCGCCGGGAATTCCCCGAATGCCTGGCTGACTCCGACGCCTGCAGCGGTCCACTGCATGTTGGGCGGCTCGGTCAGGGTGTCGCGCAGGCCTCCGACCATGTACACCGCCAGCGCATACTGTTCAACCAGATGCCTGTGTGCGCCAGCGTCGTACAGCGCCGCCATGGGCACGTAACGTAGTGAGCCGGTGAGATAAAGCATCAGGGTATCTACTTGGGCGCGCTTCAGCGTAGCGTTGAGCGGCGCAAGCAGTGCTGCATAGAGCTGCGCCGCGGGAGTACGGTAGTCTGGCGAGCGCTGCTGGATTGCCGTGCGCAACTGCGCGGCGAGCCGGTTCAGCTGCGCCTCGCCCACGCCGCCGGTAAGGCCGATGGCACCCTGTGCGGTCACGACCATGAACGTCGTGACGCGTTCGCCCGGTACGAAGTACACCGCCGCCGCATGGCCCCCGCTGCGATCGTCCAGCGTCGCCAGCTGGCTGCGGATCGCATCGCGCTCACCCAGCGCCTCTTCAAAGGCCTGCCCCCCGGCCGAAGACCGCAGCGCGATGTTTGCCTGCGCGAGCAGCGCGTCAAGCGTCTCTGCATCGGACTGGAGTTGCTCGCTCAGCGCTTCGCGACGCCTGTCCGCGTCGGCATTGGCCTCGGCCCCGTCGAGCTTTGCCAGCTCTGCATAGGCGCTGGCCATGCGCTGAGCATTGGCAGCAAGCTGCGTGCTCAGCGCACGCTCCGCTGGCGACAGCTGCAGTTCGCCGCCAGTTGCCCCGTCCTGGACGTCGCCGCGAACCAGTTCGCTGCGCTCATGGGACTTGAGCATTGCGAGTACCTGTTCGGCCTCCGGGAGGCGTCCGCGTTTCACGAGCAGTTGCGCCAGCAGCCGATAGCGCGCTTGCACGGTGCGCACATACGAGCGCTGCAGACTGTCGTCAAGAGTCTGTGCGCCCGCACGCAGCTGCTGCGTCGTGTTGACGGCCTGCTTCAGGTAGAAGATCGCTAAGTCGGGTTGCTGGCGCAACTCGTAGTAACGCCCCAGGCGGCTCGCGACAGCGGCAAGAGTCACCGGACTGCGTTCGACCTGCAAGATCTGCCATGCGCGCAGGTACAAAGGCAGTGCGCGCTCTGCCTGACCCAGCGTCTCATACAGCTCCGCGAGGTTGTCGAGCGTTGCGGCCACCGCGACATGGCGTGAACCGAACACCTGCTCGCGGATGGCCAGGGCCTGCTGTTGCAGCGGCAGCGCCTCGCGAGGGCGCTTCAGGTCCTCTAGCACGCCGGCCAGGTTTCCCAGCGTCGTTGCCGTATCCGGATGCTGCGCGCCTAGCGCGCGCCGCTGAATGGCAAGCGCCCGTTGCTCCAGCGGCAGCGCTTTCTGCGGCTGGCCCTCGGCAACGTACAGCTGCGCAAGGTTGTTGAGGCCCAGTGCGATATCCGCACTGTCGGGCCCAAGGGCGCGCTCCCGGATCTCCAGTGCGCGCTTCAGAAGCGGCTCGGCGAGCTCATACTGACCAAGCGCCTTATAGAGCTGGGCCAGGTCGCCGAGACCATTTGCCGTGTCCGGATGATCGGGGCCGAGTGTCGCCTCGCGGATCGCAAGTGCCCGCCGATGCAGCGCGATGGCCTGGCCGTACTCGCCCATCGCCGCATGCAGCTCTGCCAGGTTGTTGAGTGCAATCGCGGTATCGGGGTGCTGTGTTCCAAGGGCATGTTCGCGAAGCGCCACAACGCGCTCTGCGAGCGGCAAGGCCTGCGTATAGTCGCCCCGCTGCTGATAGAGCAGCGCCAGGCGACCGGTGCTGGTCGCGACGGCTGGACTGTCTGCACCCGAGTTGGCGCTGTCGATTGCGAGCGCCCGCTGCAGTAGCGGCAGCGCCTCGTCATAGCGGCCGCGGTCGGTTTGAATCGAGGCGAGGTTGCCGAGACTCCGGGCGGTCGCCGGATGAGTCGGCCCCAACATCTTTTCGTTGCTGTCGAGCGCGCGCTGCTGCAGGGTCAGCGCCTCATCGAGCCGGCCGATCGATTCGAGCAGTGCGGCAATGTTGTTGATGCTGACGGCAGTATCTGGGTGGTCGGGCCCGAGCACCTTTTCGCGGATCGCCAGTGCCCGCTGATGAAGCGCAAGCGCTTCGCGATATCGACCTAGCGCGCCAGTATTCTCGGCGAGGTTGTTAAGTGTCGTCGCGGTCTGCACGTCTTCGGGACCGTAGACTTTTTCGCGAATAGCCAAAGCCCGCGCATGGAATGGCAGGGCCTCCTGCGGCCGGCCGAGTGCATCCAGCGTGCTGCCGATGTTGCTCAACGTGCTCGATACAGGCGCCGATTCAGGACCGAGCGACTTCTCCCGGATCGCAAGCGCGCGCTGCAGCAACGGCAAAGCGCCCCGCGGATCATCCTTTGCCAGAAGGGTCGCGGCGAGGTTGTTCAGGCTGGTCGCCGTCTCGGGCGCATTGGGTCCAAGGGCCTTCTCGCGTAGCGCGAGAGCACGCTGGAACTCCTGCAGGGCGGTGTCAAAATGCCCCGCGGCCTTGTCGATCACGCCCAGCAGCGTGACGAAGTCGGCGACCAGCGGGTCCTCCGGCCCGAACATGCCCTCGACCAGCGCAAGGCCACGGGCTGCAAATGGACGTGCTTCCTCGATAGCGCCCGAGACCGAACAGGCGCGATGCCTCGGCCGCCTGGGCAGCGGGATCGTTCGGCGCGGGGATCGGACCGGATTCCAAGGCAGGGACCGCGGCAATCACCGCGGTGGACAGTGCCGCGCACCGTCCTGATGGCATCATGGACATGCCTGTCAGCGCAGCCAGGCCCGCCACAAAGCCCCGCATTGCGCCCTTCAACGTGTCGGCACTGGCGCAGCAGCTGCCGGTGGCGCTGGTGCCGCAGCGGACAACGCCTTGAACCGCCAGTATTGTCCGATCGCTGCGTCACTGACGCGCTCAAGCGCGAAGCGCTCGCGCTGTTCTGGCGGCAGGCTCTTGCGGATCACGTACTTCAGGTCAGACATCACGGTGCCACTGTCACCGAAGTACGAATGTCCCAGGAACTCGGTATCCACCGACGATGCGTCAACCGTATCCAGTCCCTGCAGTACGACCAGATCCTTGCCGCTCTCGCCGAGCCGGCGATAGCCGCCATGCAGGCCGCGCGAGGCGGCCAGCGCCTTATCGTTGCTCGATGCATAGAGTGTGAAGCGCGGTCCCTTATCGAGGATCGCTGGGCCGATTTCGCGCGCGAAGACTTCCGCATCGACATCGGGTGCGGCGAGCACGATCTGCTTGAAGGCACGGCGCTTGGCCGGGTCCTCGACAAGCAGCGCCTGAAAACCACGCGTGAAAACGCGGTTGCCCATGCTGTGTGCGATCACATACACCGGCGCGCCGGGCGCAATTGTCGCCACGGAGGCGAGTACTTCCTTCATGTCTGGAATCGACCATTCCGCGGCCTGCTCGTCCACCGTATATTCCAGGGTGGCCGCTCGAGACGGCCACGAGAACAGCACCGTCGAACCGGGGAACTTCAGGTCGTAGGATAGCTGACCCGCACGGCGTGCCGCATCGGCAAAGCTCGAATTGTAGCCGTGGATGAAGACCAGGATTCCCGGATTGCCCAAGGCGGTAGCGCGCTTGGCAATCTCGGCGCGCCACGCGTCGGGGTTCAGCGGCGTCAGCGATTGCAGCATCACGTGCTTTTCGGGATCCTGGCTGAACTCCAGCCGGAAAATCGACGGTGACTCGAGCTGCCCGACCTCATGGGATTTCGGCAATGCGACATTCACGACGCCATACGAGAGCTTGCCGCGATCGCCGGCAAACTGTACGTCTGGCGCGGTGAGGCCGGTCGGCTTGCGGTTGGTGGCGTAGTACACACGCATGATGTGATAGCGCATCTTGCCGCCGGCATCCAGTACCGCATCGCCGACGTCGGGCGAGTTGTCCCCGTTTGATTTCAATGGCACCGGTGCTTGCGCCGATACCGGCCCGAGCAGGCGTTCGACGGCAGCAACGAGGTCTGAGCCGGCACCGCGCGTCATCTGGGCCTGCAGGTCCTGCGACTGTGCCGCAGTGAGCGCGATCGACAGTTTCAACTCGGGTGCCACGTCCGGCCCGCACAGCTCTGCATCGTAAGGCGAACCGAAGACCTCCTCGGCACGATTGTCCCAGAAACGGCGATTGGCGAGTACGGCACCCAGGCGCGGCGCGAACGCACTGACGTCGGCGCCGGTCACGGTGAGGAGCAGCCGCGCGGTACGTGTCTCCTCGAGAGCGGTGCCTCGTACGCACAGGTCAAATTGTGCGGCACCTGCCACCACGCTTGAGCACAGCGCAAGCAGCACAGCCGCGTGCCTCAGCGCCAGTCGCATGCAGCTGTAAGAAGGGCAATTGACTTCATTCGACATTTGCAGTAGCCCCCGGAGTCAGGTCGCAAGCCATTGCACAACTTCGCGCTTGCTGAGAATCGAGATCGCGATCAGAACCACACTGAACCAGAACGCCGTATGCTCGATCGCCGCCCAGGTGCGCCCGGAAAACCAAGGCAGCGAGTACGGTCCCTGTGATTGATTCCAGAACTCGGCGAAGCTGCGACAGCGCACGCTTGAACTCAGGATCACGCCACCGGCGATCGCCGCAATCAGCATCATAGTCGTGGCAGCGGCCAACGCCTTTGGACTGCCGATCACGTCCTTGATGACCTCGCTCTTGCCCGCGCCGGCGATCAGCGAAACCAGCGCGCCCACAACGGACAGGCACAGGCTGAGGTGAAAGCGGGTGTGCTCGAAAAGTCGGTCAAGTCGCTTGTCAGACTCGGGCGACTGGGCAGGTGTCTGTTGGGGCGCCGGCAAAGTGTCGACGGGAGGCACTGGGCGCACGTCGGGCAGCGAATTTACGCGCGGCGGCGGGGGCACCTCGGAATCCGCGTTCATCTGCGCATTCTAGACGCGACGCGACGAAGAAGTTGGCGCTTTGCGGATACCGTGCTGTGCCGATCACCCTGGGCGCCCAGGCACCAGCCGGGTCGTGGGTTGCGGGTCGTGGATTGGAAGAACTCGCCGACGGAGCTCATCGCAAACGGGGCCTGCTTTATTCTGGGCTCCCTAACAACGCCTATTTGGTTGCCTCGGCGACTGCCGCCGCTTCAGCTTGCTTGGCGAAATGCGCCAGCACGCGAACCTTGTTCGTATGAACTGCCCATTTCGCCATCGGTAACCAGTAGAAGGCCGGATTGAGATCAAGTTCGTGGCGTGTTGCCAATGACAGCCGCGTGCCAGGATCCCATTCCGTAACCCGCTCATAAGCTACGCCTGTGGAAAAAACGCCTTCGCGAATCGCCCCGACCCCACTCTCAGTAATGGTGCCGCTCATTGGGTACGCCAGGCCTCAGCGAAATGGCGCTGCGGGCGATTTGGTATCGGACCCATGTGTACGATGGAATCCCACACATCTTGAGTGCTGGCAGCCACTTCGATGCTCTCAACGCTCTCAAACTCGAAATGGGGCGGCGAAATTAGGTCCACGGCGAAAAGCAGTGGCAGTACAGCAAAGCTCATTGCCGCACGGCCAGGTGCGCCTGCCCTCTTGAGTGCGATAGCGCGACCAACGACTCCCCCGATCACTGCCATGGCGAGAATTATCGGTGATGCCATGGCGAGGCAAACTATTCCCTCAATTGCCACCGCCAGGAGTGCGACGCAGCCAAGGAAGCAAGCCCCTAAGACGAGCTGGCAGGTACCCCAACCGCTCATGACAGTCTGTCGATTACCAATGTACGCGGTAACGCAGCCGATGAAGAATGGAGACGCAACGAACAACCCCAACCCATATCCCTTCGCTCGGCCGTGGAATGCGATAAACATCCCGGCGACTCTTGAGACCCAGCGCGCACGAAAGTCAGACACACGACGCAAGATCCTGGTCGGCGCGATTGTGTTGGCGAAGGTCGAACGAGGCGTGATGTCGGAGTCCCAGCTTCGATCTTGGCTCGATGCATCCCTGAACCGTCCGGATGATCGCGGGTTGTTCGATCTCTCGCGCTAGGTTATCGCCTGATCGGCAAATGGTGTGGGCGTCGGGGCGGTCCTGCCTTAGAGTGGCGGCGCATGAGCAGGTGGACCGTCGTCTTTGCTGTTTCAAGCTTGGCATTCGCTTCTGCCACGGGATATCTGGCGCATAAGCTTAAAGTTGAGCGCGGGGCGGCGGCAGAAGCTGCAAGGCGAGTGTCAGTTGCCCCGGAGCCGCCAGTGCCTTCGACGTTGCCCGCTGGCCCTGCCTCACCGACACCTTCGACGGGGTCACGCACTGAAGTCCAGAATCCGCACTGGCCGCTGAGTAAGGCGGAGTTACTGCCAGCAAACGTGGCGAGGCTCGAGCGCCTTACGGACCCGCAGCAACGGGAAGAAGCCCGTGTGACCATGACGAAAGTCCTGCATGAAGGAATGTTCGGGATAGGGAAACATCTTGGGCTTTCCGCAGCGGAACTGGATCGACTGGTGGATCTTGTGGTGGAACAGAACATCAGGCGTCAGGTGGCGACCTTGCGGTGTGATGTGGATCCCAATTGCACGGCGGACCCCAAGACCTTGTTCGACGAGGAGGCAGCTCGAGCGGAGAGAGAGCAGCTATTGGGCAAGGCAAGGGCGGATCAATATCTGACTTATTCGGATTACGGGGTGGAGCGCGCTGAAGTGGAGCGATTCCAGGACCGGCTGCCTGCCGGGCAGGAGCTGTCGGAGCAGCAGTTGGATCGTCTCATCTTCGCCATTGCAGAGGAAAAACGTCAGTTCGATGAGGCGGCCGTGGCGCGTGGTGAGCAGGTGGTCGTTTTCATGCAGATTAGAGCTGCGGTGGCTAAGGACACCAAGGGTCAGTTACCACGCCTGGTAGAGTCCGCGACCCAGTACAGCCAGCGCCTGCGCGATCGGGCGGCCTCAATCCTGACGCCGGCGCAACTGGTGGCATTCAATGAAATGCAGGACTTCGCCGTCACAAGCGCCAGCAAGAGTCGCGGGTATTAGCGCGATATCGGCGGTGAGATCACCCCCGTTCGGATAGTTTTCCGCGTGTTCTTCCTCTCGACTCCGACGTAGAACTCCAATACGAGTTGGACTTGGTGTAGGCGTAGCAAAAAGGGGGCCGAAGCCCCCTAAATCGGCCGCCGCTCGGCGAAGCTGATTACGTCGCCGCCGGCGACTCGACATGATCGCTCTCCGGTATTTTCTCGGGCGGGATTGCCCGATCCGGAGGCAGGCCATCGCAGCGCAGCCGTCAGGGCCGCGCGAAGCGCGCTCGCGAGCACGGGAGTCCCCGCGCGCAGGCCTTGACGGCGAGAACGATGGCGTAAAATTAAGAGATTCAGCAAGCCCGCCCTTCTTCTGGGTCTTTCAGGGATTTTGATTGACCCCGGTTTTAAGGTCAGCTATATTTTACCACTCGGTTAATTAACCATTTAATGTACTACTAATGAATACTGATTCGCTCAGCATCACCTTTGCCGCGCTCGCTGATCCAACCCGTCGCGCCATTCTTGCGCGGCTTGCACAGGGAGGGACATCGGTCACCGAGCTTGCGAAGCCGTTCCCGATAAGCCCGTCAGCCGTAACAAAGCACCTTAAGGTGTTGCAGCACGCCAAACTAATCACGCAAGGTCGCCAAGCGCAATGGCGGCCCTGCCAACTAAATGCCGCGCCGTTGCACGAAGCCGCCGACTTTATCGGCCAATATCGCCAGCATTGGGAACAGAGCCTTGATCGCCTGGATGCGTATCTCAAAAACCTTCAATCCGTAGAGACGAAAAGTTCAGGAAAGAAAAAATAAAGTGGCGAACAGTGCAGATACCAAGGACCGAGAAATCATCATGTCTCGTCTGATAGACGCGCCACGCGATTTAGTATGGGAGGCGATGACTAAACCTGAACATGTTGTGCATTGGTGGGGTCCGAATGGTTTCACTAACACGCTGCAGAAATTGGATTTTCGCGTGGGAGGTGAGTGGCATCATGTCATGCACGGGCCGGATGGAAGGGACTATCCAAGCCGCAGCGTCTATACCGCGATCGAGAAACCTCACCGTATCGAGTTTTGCACCGGCGGCACGTACAAGGGCGACCCGAAGGCGAAGTTTGAGGCTATCTGGACGTTCGAGGCGGTGGATGCACAAACTAAAGTGACGATCCATCTGCTTTTTCCCAATGCGCAAGCACGCGATATGGCTGTGGAAAAAATCGGTGCGATTGAAGGAGGCCACCAAACCCTGGCGCGCCTTGCCGGCTACGTAATCAAACTTTAGTCAATAGGAAAATTATGAGAATGATCGTTTCATTTGTACATGTCTCACTGGATGGCTTTGTTGCTTCTACCGCGAAGGGCCCGGCCGGCCTAGGCTGGATAAGTAGAAGCGCCGATCTATTTGAATACGTGGAGAAACGGATCCAGCAGACGGACACCGCGTTATATGGGCGTACGACCTTCGAGATGATGGAATCGTACTGGCCAACCGCTGCCGATCAGCCCGATGCCAGCCCGCATGATCACGAGCATTCACGCTGGTATAAATCCGCCCGCAAAGTGGTGCTGTCGAAAACTCTGTCGGAGAAAAATCACGTTAATACGAAAATCATCAGAAGCAATTTGAGCGATGAAATTAACAAGCTCAAGCACAGCTCGGGCAGCGAAATCTTGATGTTTGGTAGCCCCTCCGCCACTCATGCGCTGATGGCGGAAAACCTCATCGACGGGTACTGGTTGTTTGTCAATCCGATATTGCTGGGCCAAGGTATTCCCTTGTTCAAAAACATCAATGACCAAACCGCACTTGCTTTGGTGAACACTAATATTTTTCCATCGGGCGTGGTGTGCCTGCAATACGACGTGAAACGAAGTTAATACTGCAAAGTTCTGATATTCGGCGGCGGTGCAATGGCTATTCCGTTGTCCGCTTGGGGGCAGTGATCTAGGTGACCCACTGACCGCAATTGGCCGATTCCGGGCACCGACGCCTAGGAGAATAGCACTGCCGATCGCGTCAATTGAACCCCTGTCACCAATCGCTCCGTAAGACCGGATTCCCGTGGCGCAGTCCTCGCCTGTGCGAAATTCGCCGGCAAATTGCACAAAATTGTCACCGTCCGTCTATTAAATCCTTTGTTCGCGATTGATACCGCGAAACCCTAGCGATTGATGTGTTTTGGCCGCGGCGGTGACACTGCAAAATCCACCTAACAGGTGGTCGAGGATCCGGATGTCTATCGGTCTGCACAGTATCGGCGTCGAAGGCGAGGATGTCCCCGGGCTGGTACTTGCGCGCCCGCCACAAGGCATCCAGTGTCGAGAAACGCACAGCGCGGCCACGCGAGACCCTTTGTGATTCCCTCTGAGTCGGTGGCGTCTGACTACCGCCCGTGGTCGAGGCCCAAAGATCTGTCGTCGACGTCTTCTCGTTCATTGCTGCCCAACATGAACGCTTCTCGTCGCCGCAGCCACTGGTCTTGAGCTAGACGCCGAGCCTCATCAGCCATCACGTTGGTGTTGCTCCCGATTCGCTCACCTTCGGGTTCAACTGCCTGGCGCTGCGAAGGGGTCCGTGCTTCTTGAAGCGCCCTCTGCGTCTCGCGGATCGCTTGCTCCAGTCTCAGGCTTTCCCATGCCAGCCTACCTCTTTCGGCCGCGCGATCCACCCGCAGTATCGCCTCCTGCCGACGTTCAGAGACAATGCGCTCCAGCACGTAGCTATCGTTGCCGCTTCGCAGGCGTTCCGTGACTGCGAATCCCAAGTGCGTGGAAGGTGCCCGATCAATTCCTTGCGCGTGCAGGGTGCGATGATCGATGCGCGCCTCAATCCCCAGTGACTGCAAATGCGAATTTGCCACGTCCTGCCAGCACTTGCGGATGCCGGTAATCTCGAGCGACGCGGACTGCAACCCCAGTTTCTGTCGATCCCCGTTGCGCCACTCGAGTTCCGTCTTCCTTCCAAAACCTGAGGGCGTGATCTCGCGTGTGGTCGCAAGAAGATGTGCGTGATGATTGCGCTGGTCGCCCTTCGCGGTAGGGGCATGGATCGCCACATCTATTGCGCAGTTGTAGCGATCGGCAAGCTCCTGGGAGAATGCCCGGGTTAGCTGCAAACGCTGCGCAACGCTTAGTTCGAACGGCAAGGCAATCACAAACTCCGTGGCGACTCGCGCGTTTTTTCGCCTCTCGGCCGCCTCTGCCATGTTCCAGAGCTCCTGGCGGTCGCGAGCCCACTGGACATCATTCATCACAGCATTCGTGGGCAGCAGGATCTCGCTGTGTACGACGCCGGGCTTGCGGGAGAAGTCAAAGGTCAACCCCAGCTCCCGGTCGTGTACCCGTCCTGCAGACCGGTAGGCCGCTGCGGCGGTGGCTCGCTTGCCCTGCCCGCGACTAACTGGTTTTACGGCCAAGTAGTAGATCGCCATGGCGGCTCACCGGTTGAGCGCAAAAGCGCCCTTGGACGCCAATCCCAACACTGCAGGCATACCGCTTGTGTGGCTGCGGGTCGAATTCCCAGGCGATCGTGGAGTACGTATGGGAGCAGATCGCATCTGTTTAGTGATTGCTTCGCCTGACTCTTGCACGCTTACCCCCGGCTCCGCTCAACCGCGTTCCACGGCGCAAATGCCTCGTTCCTGGGACAGAGCGTGCCTGGCTGAAACACATGTTGCGAGCCGAGTTTCCACGCGATTTGCTGAAAAACTTGGCTGGCTACTGCACGGAGACCATCGCCCGGTCGAGGCAATCATGGGCAATTAGGCCACCCAGCTTCAGACAGCCGACAGGCCGAGGGACATCATGCTCTGGCGACCTCAGGACCAGTAGATCGCCGAACCGGTCCGATGCGGCAGCACCTCAGGCCGGCAACTCAGCAGCGCCCAGCGTGGCGGCCCGGGATTGAAAGCGCAGAACGGTCGGACCCTAAGTGCAATGGATTCGCCCCTGAGGCCAAGGCACTCAGATTCACTTCACTCAGGGGGACGGATCCAGGAATAACAGTTTGAGGCTGCCTCCCTTCACTTTCGGGCGCCCGCCCGCCGGTGCAGACGTATCTATCTCACCCATCGCCACATACAGACGCCCGGTGCCCGGGTCGATCGTCATGGTCCGGGCAGTCGCACCGGTCTTGATGTCGCCGATCGCCACATAGTGATCCGCGTCTATCTCGCGCAACATCGTGATTGTTCCATCCCTGCCATTGGAGCTGAAGATACGCTTGCGGACTGGATCAAAGGCGACTCCATCCGTGCCCAGGCCAATGGGCAGGTGGGCGATCTCGTGGCCATCATCTGCACTCAAGACGACCAGTATGCTATTGACGCAGCTGACGAAGAGACGGCGCGTCGCGGTATCCATCGCGAGTCCATGGGGACTGCGACAGTCCGTCATCGGCCAATGGGCGTCCACCTTGTTGCTGCTGGTATCAATACGAACAATCTCTTCCTTCTGTTCGCCATTGACGTAGATCTTACCCTTGCCGTCGGCGACCAGAAATTCGAGTTTGCCACCAGCATCGATGTTGCCAAGATTGCGATCGGTCTTCGGATCGATCACGGAAACATCATTTGATTCACCGTTGGAGACAAACACGTGGCCGCTCTTCGTATCCAGGGCGATCCCGTCGGCATCGGGCCTGCCCGGTATGGATCGCAGGAGTGCGAGGGTCTTAAGGTCGAAGGCACCGACTGTTCCGGCCTGTCCGTCGTCGGTATAGCCCTTGCCGTTCTCAGTGGAAACGGCAATGCCGTGCGTACCGCCCGGAAATCCGGTGACCTGTCCGATCACCTCGCCGCTGCGGCCATCGACCACTGTCAGTCGATCGCCGTGGGACACATAGACTCGATGGGACGGCGCATCGAACGTCAGGTAGTCCCAGCGATCTGGCGAACCCAGTACCGCGGTCCGGGTGAGCGTGTAAGCCGGAGTGTCGGGGCCAGCCGCGATGAGGGTGGTTGAAGCAAATACCGCCGCGCAGGCAAGTGCGCGGCCCCACGAATTCGATGCGTCCATGATGTGTCCCCCGGGGTGATCGGAAAAATCATACAGCCTGATCGGCGCGGGCTGAGTGGAGAATCTTTATTGATTCGCGATTGTTTTCAGGCGCGACGCGCGTCTAATGCGACGCTTGCGGCGCCACTGCAGCGTACGCTGGGCCCGGATCACGGACCCGTTGGCGGCATCAGGTAGCCATGGCGCGTCATCTGTGACTCCGGTATCACCTCACAGGGCACGCAGTCGGGCATGTAGTTGTCCGGCACCCGACCGCTCACCGGATTGCGGTAGTTAAACCACATGGGCAGTATGCCCGGCCATTCGATGGTGTCGCCGGTACCGCCACGAAAGTGCTCGGCGCGCTTGCCAAGCTTGTCCATGGCAATGTCGGGAGGATATTTCAGCGACAGCGCGCTGGGCGGAGCCTTGGGGCCGGCGGCCGCGTCTTTCACCGACGACCATCCCCCCTTCCACCCAGCGGAAGAGAAATACGGCTCGTCTATCTCCAGGCTCCACAGCCGCCAGGTCCCGTTCTCAAAGACGGCCTGGTCATTGGGATACATGCCGGCAAAGAACATGGCGCCGTAGAAATCCCCCGCCTTGCCCGGCACCTTGCCGGTTCGCGGCTGGAACAGGCGCGCACGCAGGTTGGCGGAGCGCCCGTCTTCAGCCACGTTGATTACCAGCTGCGTGCGCCAGTGATACGAAATGCCCGGGCGCGTCGCTGCCGACGCACCCCAGGTCGCGTTCACGGCGCCCATGATGCGTTCGCGTCCCATGTAGTAGCCGGTGAACGGCGATTGCTTGTTGCCCTTGACGGCGAAAATCGCACCCATTTGGGGCCACTGGAAGTCATCGATGTAATACCCGTAGGACGCCGACACGTTTTCAGTGCCGTCATAGGCCAACGATCGGGTGAGCCGGCGTCGCGCCTCCGTGAGCGCGGTGGCGCCAGTGCTCGAAGGTGCTGCGACAACCGCTGCTGTCAGCGGCCCTCTGGCCTGCACCTGCATGCCCGGCGTAGCGATTGGCTTGCCGGTGGCCGGATTGTCGCCGACAAAGGCGGGCACTGACTTGTACGCAAACCGGAACAGTCCGCCACTACCCCAGCCCTTGAAGTAGTCGGCCTGCATGAGCGGATACAGCCGCAGCTCCTTGAGCTTCCACAGGCCGCCTTCCTTCACGAAGCGGTTGCGGAACACGGTGACTTCCCAATGCGCGGTGCCCTTGTCCGCCTCGCCCACCATGCCCAGCTCGATGCCGCGGCTGATCGCCTCGTGACCTCCGGGCTGGATTTGCACGACGGTGTCGAACAGTGGCCTGTCATTGAGTTGCCCATGCGCCAATCCGGCTGCCCCCATCCGTTCCATCGCCTGGCGGACGCCCTGGCGACCGTGGAAAATCCCGACACCACTGATTTCCACCGCCGAGTCCTGTGCGAACAGTTCGACGACGTCATCCCACATCTTGCGGTCGACGTAGTAGCCATAACAGCTTTGCAGGTTGCGCACTGCATCCTCGTCGTTGAGGCGATCAATCTTCTGCACCAAGGTATCCAGCGATTGAACGCTCTCGGGAGCCGGGCCAGACGGTGGGGCGATGGGCAATCCCGCCTCATCGGTGGTGAAGTGATATGGCACCAGCGGCAGGTCGGCGCCGCCGATGTTGCTCCACCCGGTGTCGTAGCTGCCGGCGTACTGGGGATAGTAATGGGATACGGCGATCCTCCAGGCATGTCCCTCGCGTACGTATTCGTTCTCGTAAATGCCGCCCTCGATGCTTGCGTTGCCCTTGCCATCTCCCAGCAACGCCAGGCTCATCCACCTGGCGCGGGCCGACAGTCCGTCCGCCGATAGATTGACCAGCGGCTCGTCGATCAGCTCGGTATTGAGGGCTCCGGGCACCAGGACGTGTTTTGCGCCGCCCCGGCGCGCCAGCCAGGCGGCAATGGCCGCGCGACCCGTGATCGCTTCGTCCCCGCGGATGAATTGCGAGTTGGTCGCGAACAGGTCGGCCATCTCGTCCCACAGGCCAAACTGCTGATACTGGGCATAGCTGCGCTGCAGGTCCTTGACCTGGCGAATTGCAATCACGCGATCAACGTCCCGGGACAGGGAATTGATGTCGTCGGCGGCCTGGATAGGCGCGCAGGCAAGACCCAGGATGAGCAGTAACCCCCCGGCTTGAATTCGCACTGACATGCCTGCCCCCATTCGGCCCCTAGCCCTTGTCATCATCCAGCTTCGGGTTGGTGATCGGCGTATCCCCTTCGAACAGGTGTTCAAAGCGCCGGTAGGTACACAACCAACGCCCCTCGGGCGTGCGCTGATAGCGGTCGGTGGCCAGTGAAATCGTGATCGGTGGGTGCGTGGGCAGGACCTTGACCCCGTTGGCCGCATAGAGAAACAGGTAGTTGGTGGCCTCGGCGCTATCCGGGCCGGTAAACCTGGCGCGGAAATTGGTGAAGCAATGCACCGCAAGCCGCGGCCCCTGCTTGACGCGCCAGTCGTAGAACTGCTGGATCTTCGCGCGCCCCTGGTAGGAGGCGAACTGTCCATGGAATTGGGCGTCCTCGGTGTAGTACGCCGAGGCGCCGCGCCCGAGATTGAAGTCGATCTCGTGCCAGTAATCGGCAAGTTGAAGCGCCAGCTCGGCATTGAGCTTCAGAACATCTGCATCCGCCACGTGATCTCCTCGAACCTGGAATGTTGAAAAAGGGTAGAGCGACTCAGCTGAAGTAGAGGTTAAGGGCCGTGTCGGACAGTTTGCGGCGTGTTTGCGCATCGGGCACCCAGCCGGCGAATTCATCGAGCATATCGGCATAGGCAACCGACGACTCGTGCCCGACGAACGGGCAGTCGCTGCCCCACACAAGCCGCTCGGCCCCCGCGTCGCGCAGCAGGCACTGTGCCGCGCTGCGCGCCAGCGCGATGGACTTCGGGTCCCGCGGCTGACCGGGCGCCGCCCAGGTGAGCCGGAACGGAGCCGACAGCTTTACCCACGTGTTGCCGCGCTGCACCGAGCGCAACACGGCCTGGAATCCGGCGCAATCGACCCCGGCGTGCGGATCCGGATGCCCGAAGTGATCAATGACTATCTTCGCGCCGCAGGATTCAAGCAGCGGCAGAACCAACGGCCAGCGCGGGCCCTCCACCACGACCTCGATGTGCAGGTCCAGATCGGCCAGTCGCCGGAATAACAGGCGATAGTCGTCGCCCGCGAGATCCGGCAGCTCCTGCCGGGTCAGCTGCAGGCGTATCCCGACGATGCCGTCGGCCTTCATCCGCTCAAGCGTGTAGCGATCCGTGGTGCTGGCGACAATTGCCGTACCGCGCAGGCGCTTGTGCCGGCGCAGCTGCTCAATCATGTAATCGTTGTAGGTGCCGAAGATGCTGATTCCGGCGATTACGCCGAAGTGGATGCCGTGTGCATCGAGCACCTGCAGGTATTGTTCGGCGGTGAACCCCTGCCCCGGCCGAAACCACGCGGACGAACTGACCGGCATGGTCGCGGAATAAATGTGCGCGTGCGCGTCAACGACCGGCGATTCAATGGCTGGCGCTGACGCCGCAGTCATGGGGTGGCCGCGCCGGCCTGCTGACTGGCTTGCGGCATTGGGTACTCCTCCGCATTGAGTACCCATCCGGACATGTTGGAAAAGTCCACCCTGGGCGGCGAGAAGATATCCACCAACTGGTTCATCACTGGGTTGGAGCCGGCCGATGTATGGATGGCTGGCGGGGGAATCACAACCAGTGACGGCGCGGGGCAGACTTCATGGTCATCGGCGCGCCAGTCGCCCAGGTTGGCGGTCCACGGCCACCGGATGTGGTGGGTGAACGAACCTTGCAGGGCCAGGGAGCCCTGCTCGAAGTCCTCATGGAAGTGCGGGGATAGGCGCGTGCGATCCCGCGGACCAGGTTCCAGTGGCAGTACGTTGATCATGAGGGTCGAACACCGCCAGATGCGGCCGAAACGCCCCTCCTTCGGCGCAACGTCCAGGTCATAGGTTCGCAGTCGGTACCCTCCCGGGGGCGCCGGCCAGGGAACATAGGGCGGGATATTGGGATGCGGACGTGCATATGCCCCTGCATTCGACGCCAGGGCCACGAGATCGGCGGATTGGGCACTGAACACACGAATGATGTTCCCGGCCGCGCCAACCACAACGTCGCTCTTTCCTGGCGGCACGATCGCCAGCGTATGTCCGGTGAGCGCGCGGGATTCCTGCGGGGTGGTAATGGTGACCTGGACATTGCGCTCCGGGATCAGCACGAAGTATTCGTCTGCCTGGTTGGCGCGCGACAGTACGGTCCCTGGCGTGGCTTCGGTATAGCAAATCACGAAATTTTGGCCCCGCGCGTACCAGCTACGGGCGGTGCCGTCGGACTCGCCGGGCGGTAAGTCGTGGAACTTGACGTATTCAGCAGCGGCAAATCGCAGGGCGCTGCCCGCCTCCGCATACGGCGCGCTGGCGCCTGACTTGGCGCCCAACTTGGATCGCGGATCATCCGAACCGTACATCGTCACCACCCTCCCGATACCACTGGCTGACTTTACCTTTCCTGCCGGCGACTGGACACTACACTTCCCCGCGCCAGCGGCTTGCTTGAAGTGGCAAATCGCCTTGCCTTTCCATACAGGCGTCGAGGTACTGTTCGCCCATGAATCCAAGAAAGACCCGCAAGGTCATCATTACCTGCGCCCCCACGGGCTCCATTCACACGCCCTCGATGTCGCCGCACCTGCCGGTGACGCCCGGGCAGATCGCGCAGGCCGGAATCGAGGCCGCCGCGGCCGGCGCCGCGATATTGCACCTGCATGCGCGCAACCCCAGCGACGGCAGCCCCAGCCCGTCCGCCGAGCACTTCATGGCCTTCCTGCCACAGATCAAGGAAGCCACCGACGCCGTCATCAACATCTCCACCGGCGGCAGCGCCACCATGTCACTGGACGCGCGCCTGGAAGGGGCGCGGGCCGCCCAGCCCGAGCTTTGTTCGCTCAACATGGGGCCGCTCATATTCGACTTCAGCGCCGCCGGCGCACGCATCGAAAGCTGGCAGCACGCCTGGGAGCGTCCCTACGTCGAGGGTTCGCGCAGCCGGATCATGTACAACGACATGTCGTTCATCGAACGGATCATGCGCGAGATCGGGCAGCAGTTTGGCACCCGGTTTGAGTTTGAGTGCTACGACATCGGCCACCTTTATACCCTGGCGCACTTCGCCGATCGCAAGCTCATCGCGCCGCCGTTTCTCGTGCAGGGCGTGTTCGGCATTCTCGGCGGCATTGGGCCGGACCTGCGCAACCTGTCGCACATGGTCACCATTGCCGACAGCCTGTTCGGCGATGACTACGTGTTTTCCGCCTTTGCCGCCGGTCGCCACCAGATGCCGTTCTGCATGCAAAGCGCGCTGCTGGGCGGCAGCGTCCGGGTCGGCTTGGAAGACAGCCTCTACATGGGCGCGCGCCAGCTGGCGCAGTCAAATGCCGAGCAGGTCCGCAAGATCCGCCGCCTGCTGGAGGAAATCGGGCTGGAGATTGCCAGCCCGGCAGAGGCCAGGAGCCTATTGGCTCTCAAGGGCGGCGCCAACGTCGGTTTTTAGTCCCCTGGGTCGTCCCCAGGCACAAGCCGCTTCCGTTTCGGGTAAGTACAATCCACCCGCGCATGCAATGGTGCGCTTCCAGAGGGACTCTCGATATCGTGCAACCCGAAGCCGTTTTGCTGCATCAGGTCCGTTCCCTGGCCTTTGGTCCCGGGGTATCTAATCGCGTGGCGTCGGACCTTGCGGCGGCGGGCGCGCGCTCGGCACTGATCGTCACCACGCCGCCCATTCGCAAGGCCGCCGAACGCCTGGCCGCCGGCATCGGGACCGCGGGCGCAGCTGCGGTCATCTGGGATGATTGCGCTGGCGAACCGTCCATCGGGGACTTCGATCGGCTCATGGACTTCGCACGCAGTGCCAAGGTGGATGCGGTCATCGGCCTGGGTGGCGGCAGTTCGATGGACCTTGCCAAATTGATTGCCGCGCTGCTGCCCGGCCACCAGTCGATCCAGGAGGTCCAGGGCACCGACAAACTGCTGGGCCGACAGGTCTGGCTTGCCTGCATTCCCACCACCGCCGGCACCGGCAGTGAAGTCTCGCCAATTGCCATATTGCTGGACGAGGGCGACGCGCTGAAAAAGGGTGTGATCAGCCGCCATCTGGTCCCCGACGCAGCCTATGTGGATCCGCTGCTGACTGCGTCAATGCCCGCAGGGGTTACGGCGGCCACGGGACTGGACGCCCTTACCCATTGCATCGAGGCCTACGCCAATCGTTTCGCCCACCCGCTGGTGGACACTTATGCACTGGAGGGTATTCGACTGATCTCCAGGAGCCTGGTCACGGCGGTGCGCAACGGCGCCGACATCGCGGCCCGCACCGACATGGCTCGGGCAAGCCTCTACGGTGGCCTGTGCCTGGGGCCGGTCAACACCGCGGCCGTGCATGCACTGGCTTATCCCCTGGGAGGCGAGTTTCACGTGGCCCATGGCGTGTCCAATGCCCTGCTGCTGAACCACGTACTGGCCTTCAACCTGTCCGCGGCCGAGGATCGATATGCCGATATCGCCGTGGCGCTGGGCGCCGCGGTGGGCCCCGGCGCTGCCGACACCGCGCGCAACGGCCTGGCGATCATCAGTTCGATGGTCCGCGACTGCCAGATTCCACTACGCCTGTCAGATCATGGCGTGACCGCCGATGCCCTCGACCGAATGACCGATAGCGCGATGACCGTGACCCGGTTGCTGGAGCGAAACGTCCGGGACGTGACCTGGAAGGACGCGCGGGCCATTTACCAGGCCGCGTTCTAGTTGCCAGGCAATTGCGACTTCCGGTTCAAGCAAGGATTCGGGAACTCCACCTCTGGATACTAGGTCGCACCAGTACCGCGGCCACCACCGGTTCGCGGCAAGGACAACCGAAGTGCACGCAATAGCCAGGCCGCCCAACCCCTTCCTGACCAATCCGGCCACCGGTGAGGAATCTCCGGCGCCGGGGGCCCACGGTGAAGCCGCAGTCGATGAACTGCTGGGTACCGCGCAGGTCGCATCGCGCGCCTGGGGTGCCCTGCCTGTTCCCACTCGCGCCACGGTCCTGGCTGCGGCGGCAGTTCTGTTGCGCAAGGAGCGCGAATCCCTGGCGCGCACCATTTCCATGGAAATGGGCAAACCCCTCGCAGAGGCGCTGGCGGAAATCGACAAGTCGGCCTGGAACTGCGAATACGTTGCCCAACATGCCGGC
Source organism: uncultured Pseudomonadota bacterium (assembly GCA_963726085.1). Classification (GTDB taxonomy): domain Bacteria; phylum Pseudomonadota; class Gammaproteobacteria; order Steroidobacterales; family Steroidobacteraceae; genus ZC4RG30. Next base: position 502,486 of record CAVSAR010000001.1, read on the forward strand.
CAGTGGCTCGCAGACAAGGAAGTGGCGACCAATGCCACGCTGAGCTATGTGGCGTACCGACCGCTTGGCGTGGTACTGGCAATCCTCCCATGGAATTTTCCCGTCTGGCAGGTATTTCGCTGCGCGGCCTCGGCCCTGATGGCCGGCAACGCGGTGGTCCTGAAGCACGCGCCCAACGTTCCGCAGAGCGCCGAGCAGGTCACGGACCTGCTGCGCCGGGCGGGCTTGCCCCGCGGTGTATTTCAGAACCTCATTATTCCTGTGGAGCGCATCGCGGCGGTCATCAGGGACCCGCGGATTTCGGCGGTGACATTCACCGGCAGCCCGGCGGCTGGCGCCGCCGTTGCCGCGAGCGCCGGTGCCGCATGCAAGAAGTCGATACTGGAATTGGGCGGCTCGGACGCATTCATCGTGCTCGAGGACGCGGATCTGGATGCCGCGGTCGCCGCCGCCGTACGCGCCCGGTTTGCAAATTGCGGGCAGGTCTGTCTTGCCACCAAGCGATTTATCGTAGTCGACGCGTGCTGGTCGCAATTCAATGCCCGCTTCGTGCAAGCCGTCGCCGCACTGCGGGTGGGCAACCCGCTAGACGCCGCCACCCAGATCGGCCCCTTGGCCCGGCGCGACCTGCGCGACTTGCTGGATGAACAGGTGGCCAAGTCGATTTCACAAGGTGCCAGGCCGCTGCTGGGCGGGCATGCGCTGCCCGGGCCGGGCAACTTCTATGCCCCCACCGTGCTGACGGACGTGGAGCCGACGCACACCGTGGCAGTGGAGGAAACCTTTGGGCCGGTGGCGCCGCTGATGCGTGCGCCATCCGCGCAACGTGCACTTGAGCTGGCCAACCAATCCCGCTACGGTCTCGGCGCCGTCATCTGGACCCAGGACATTGGGCGAGCGCGGGAAATGGCAACACACCTGCAGTCCGGCTCGGTTTCGATCAACGCGGTAACCGCTTCGGACCCACGCCTTCCAGTCGGTGGCGTCAAGCTGTCCGGCTATGGCCGCGAGCTTGGCGAGCATGGCATGCGCGAGCTGGTCAACGTGCAGTCGGTAGTCATCGGGCCACTCGCGTGATGTCGTGAGTTCGACGCCCGCTGAGGCGGCGGCCACAGCGATCTGGGTGCCGACGCATGAGCGCATTGCGGCGTCGAACTTGTCGCGGTTCCTGGGATGGCTGGCCACAACCGGCACTGCATCGTTACAGTCCTACGAGGAGCTGTATCGCTGGTCGCTGGCCCAGCCCGGTGACTTCTGGATGGCGGTCGCGCGTTTCTCCAGTCTCGACATCCAGTGGAACGCGTCCCCGGCGCTGGCCCATGGCAACGACATGGAGCACGCGCGCTTCTTCCCTGACGCCACGCTCAACTTTGCGGCAAACCTGCTGCGCCACGATGCGACCGGGTCCGCCATTGTCTTTCGCAATGAGCGCGGCGAGCGCCGGGAGCTGGATTTTGGCGAGCTCGGCGCGCAAGTCGAGCAGGTCGCTGGCCACCTGGCCGCTGCCGGCGTGGGCCAGGGTGACCGGGTGGCCGGCTTCCTGCCAAACATTCCCGAGGCGGTCATCGCTGCGCTTGCGACCATCCGACTGGGCGCGATCTGGTCCTCGTGCTCACCGGATTTCGGCCTGCACAGCGTGCTGGACCGCTTCTGCCAGATCCAGCCCAAGGTCCTGTTTGCCGCCGATGGATACCACTATGCCGGCAAGACATTCAGGACCGCGACCTTGCTGCGCGAACTGCTGCCGCAGCTGCCCTCGCTGGCGTCGACGGTACTGGTTCCCTATGTCGATAGGCAGCCGGATCACGACCTGCTCGCCGCTGGCTGTGTTGCCTGGGGTGAATTCGCGGCCAAGGCGCACGGCGCTGCGCCGGCCCTGCCCTTTAATCATCCGATCTACATCCTGTATTCCTCTGGCACCACGGGCGCGCCCAAGTGCATCGTGCACGGCGCCGGCGGCACGCTGCTGCAGCACGTCAAGGAACACGTGCTGCACACCGACATCAGGGCCGGGGATCGCCTCTTCTACCTCACCACCTGCGGCTGGATGATGTGGAACTGGCAGCTGACCGCCTTGGCCAGCGGCTGCTCCATCCTGCTGTATGACGGCTCGCCGTTTCATCCGGCCGACGCGGCGATCTGGGACCTGGTTGACGAGGAAAGCGTTTCCGTCCTGGGCGTCAGCGCGAAGTACCTGGCGGCGCTCGAGAAGAAGGCAGTCCGGCCGGGCAACACCCATCGCCTGGCCTCGCTGCGCACGCTCCTGTCCACCGGTTCTCCCCTGGCCCCGGCCAGCTTCGACTTCACCTATGCGCACATCAAGGCCGATGTGCACCTGGCATCGATCTCCGGTGGCACCGACATCATTTCCTGTTTTGCGCTGGGCTGCCCGGTGCGTCCGGTGTATCGGGGGCAAATCCAGTGCCGCGGGCTGGGCATGGCGGTTGACGTGTTCGATGAGCAAGGCGCCAGCATCGCCGGGCGCGGCGAACTGGTGTGCACGCTGCCATTTCCCTCCACTCCGCTGGGCCTCTGGGCAGATCAGGACGGACAGCGCTTCCACAAGACGTACTTTTCGATGTTCCCGGGCGTCTGGAACCATGGCGACTTCGCCCAGCTGACGCCGCAGGATGGCGTCGTGATCTCAGGCCGATCCGACGCGGTGCTGAACCCCGGCGGCATCCGCATCGGCACTGCCGAGATCTACGCCGCCGTGGAGTCCATGGACGAGATCTCCGAAGCCGTAGCCATCGGACAGACGTGGGAAGACGACGTGCGCATCGTGCTGTTCGTCAAGTTGGCCGCCAACGTGGCCGTGCTTGACGATGCGCTGCGGGACCGGATCCGCCAGACCATCCGCAGGCACACTAGCCTGCGGCACGTACCGGCCAAAATCATTGCCGTTACGGAAATACTCAGAACCCGGTCGGGCAAGATTGCCGAACTCAGCGTCCGGGAGGCCGTGCATGGCCGTACCTCCGCGGACTTCAGTGCGCTGGCAAATCCGGATTGCCTGGCGCTCTATCGAAACCTGCCCGAGCTGTCGCAGTAAGCCGGCCGGCGGCTACGGGCTCTTGGCGCTGGTCGGACAGGAAAAAGATTCTTCCTTGCCCTGCGCCTTGGGCACGATCTTCTTCCATCCCACCGGGATTTCGAACCTGTCCGCGGGTACCGGGTCGCTGCGTATGGCCGTGGTTTCCGTGGTGAATGTAACCATCGTCACCATGTCAGGCGCGGCGGCAGCCACTGGCTTCGCATCACCCGTGTCCCCGGTGTCAGGCTTCTTCTTCTTGGAAAACATGCCGGAGAGCATCTTTGCGCCCACCGCATTCATGGTGTCCGACGCGACGCCACCCAGCAGCCCGCCCCCGCGCACCTTGGCCGAGGCAGCCGACGCGGCACTGTTTGCCGCGGCATCGGTCGCTTGTTGGCCCAGGTCGCCACCACTGCCCGCAGCGCCACCCGCAGCCCCGCCCGCATTTGACTTGCTGGCCGCAGCGCAGTGCGCACCGCCAAAGGCAATGTGAAACGAAGTCCGCAGGGGCTGCCCTTTGATATCCCCGGACTTGGCCTTCAGGTCATTCAACTGCTGTGAATACGGGGCCATCATCTGCTGCACCTGTTTGGCCATGGCGGCAGAGTCCGCTCCCGTCAGGCCCATCTTCGACAAGTAGGCCATTTCAAAAGCCTTGCGGTCATCGAGCCCCGCAATCTTGTCGTCGGTAAGCCAGGAATCGAATCCGTACTGCATGTCGCAAACGTCACCGGTTTCCTTGTTGGTGCAGCTCTGCGTCAAGCTCACCACCGAGTGGTGAACGGCATGCCCGAGGATCTGGCCATCGGCACCCAGGTTCTTGACGTCCACTTTAGCCGGCGACATCTGGCACTTCGACGTATCCACGGTCGGTTGCGTAGGTTGGGCCGGCTGTTGTGCGGCACATTGCTTGATTTTCTCAAGGTTCGCTTGCATGAGCTGCTGATATTCGGCACGTTCGGCCGCCGTCGGAAACGGCGTTTCGCGGTAGCTCTTTTTCTTGGGTTCAAGTTCGTAACTCGCACTCTTGTCCAGGCGCACGATTTCTCCGCTCTGCGCATTGCCACATAGCAGGGACATCATGCCCTCGCACTTCATCTCGTAATCGCGCCGCTTCTTGTCGGCGGTGATGTCTTCAGTGGAATTGGAGTGCGCCTTGAAGATCGGCAGCTCGATGGTGGATTTCTCCTCGATGGTCACATCGGCGAAGGCCACGCCCGCGACCCCCAGCGACACTCCCAGCACGCACAACCCGCGAACCTGCAACTGCATGACTGACATGGAGCCTCCTTGGACCTGCGCAGACCTAGGGCAATGTGGCCCGGCCAATGTGCCACCGCCATGCCACAACCGCAAGGTTGTACGATGCGGCGGCCAGAACAAGGAATTGCCATGGCCCCGATTCGCCCCGCCCGCGCCCTGTTGCCTGCCGTCCTGGGCGTAGTGCTTTGCCTTGCTGCCTGCGCGTCCTCCGGTGCCTCGACCAAGGCCAGCCATGATCGGGCCGGCCTCAGGGGCAACATCGATCACCATCTCGCGGCCATGGTGGCCTATGACCCCGGTCGGCTCAAACTGGCGGCCCAAGCCCGGTTCAGGGAGGACACCGTTGAAAAGAAGCTGTAAGACAGCAAGCTGGGGCAATCGGCCACTGCAGTGCGGGCATTTCGCCAGGACTTCCTCGATGTCCACGTCAGCGTCGCCGCCGCGCATGTGGGGGTGGAGGAATCGGGCAGGCCGGACATGCTGGCGCTGCGACTGAGGGTCGACGGCGGCAAGCTGCGCGAGATCGAACCCATGCCGGTGCGCAGCGCGCAGGAGGGCATGTTCTTTGATGTCGACGCGCTGCGCACCCAGCCAGGCAATGAACATCGTGCCCGCTGCCGTGCAGTTTAAGTCACGCGACAACGCGACCAGCATTGCCGAAGGCTACCCGGAGGAACTGAAATCCGGCAGTTTCGTCACGGCTGACACGCAGCTGGCCGCAGACGCCTACGGATTCGGGAATGGTCGCCGCATGGCCGGTCCGGACTGCACTTTCCAGCCTCCAGGATGGGAAAACATGAAAGCCCAGCGCATCCCCACCCTGTTCGGCATCACTTACCGGGTGGTCGCGGTTGATGAAGAGCTCTGCCTGGTGCTGCTGCGGCTGGATTTCGGCCCAGGGGAGCGATGGCTGCATGCCTGGGAGGCGTTCAAGGTCGATGGCGGGGAAATTCACGCTGCCGAGGCATTCATGCGCGCCATGCCGGCCCACACGCCTTCCGGCTGGCAGTGCGCTTGCGCTCATTCCCTGCCTTGGGCGAAGATGACGGCAGAGCTGTACATTCGCGGTAATGCGACTGGCTCGAACACTTCAAATACGCACTAAGGATTAGCGCCATGAAAAAACTTTTCTTCTCCAGCTTGGCCATTGCCGCGTTGTCGGCCGGGGCCGCGGTCGCCCAGGAATCTCCGGCAGTTGTTCTCGCTGACCATTACGTGGCCGAGGCCGTGGTCACCGCGGTGGACTACACCGCGCGCACTGCCACCCTCAAGACTGCCGACGGCATGGTCAGCACCATTCCGGTGGGGCCCGAAGTAAAGAACTTCGCGCAGCTGAAGGTGGGCGACAAGATCCAGGCGCAATATTCCCAGGCACTGACCGTGAAGCTCGTCAAGAAGGGTTCCGGCGCGGCCTACCGGCGCGACACCACCGACGCGGCCGCTCGTGAGCCGGGCCAGAAGCCAGGCGCGGCTGCCATGCACCAGATCAATTTCGCCGCCGACATCACCAAGATCGATGCCGCCACCGGCATGCTGACGGTCAAGGGGCCAGAAGGCCGCGTGGTTTCGGTCAAGGTCAAGGATCCGTCCATCCTCAAGGGCTTCGTGGTCGGTGACCAGATGGAAGGCACGTTCCTTGAGGTACTGGCCATCGGCGTTCCGCATCCAGACGCCAAGAAGTAATTTGCGGTGAGGGCGGCTCTGCCGGCAATTGCCGCGCTGGCGAATGCAGCAGCGGCAATGGCGGCAGACCCGCTTTCCTCGTGGGCCCATGGGGTGGCCGGGAATTCGGCAATCGAATTCTTGGCCGCTGCAACGACATTGGCGTTGCAGGATTTCGTACCGCAAGCCCAGCGCATTTTCCGTAGCCCTTGATGGCCATCGAATCACTGCTGGTATCAACCGGCGTCGTCGCACTGGCCGAAATCGGCGACAAGACCCAGCTATTGGCCTTCCTGCTGGCCGCCCGGTTTCGCAAACCGCTGCCGATCGTATTGGGGATCCTGTGCGCAACCCTGTTGAACCACGGGCTTGCCGGGGCCCTTGGCGCTTGGATCACATTGCACGTCAGCCCGGACATCATGCGCTGGGTGCTCGGACTGTCTTTCCTGGGCATGGCCGTGTGGACGCTGATTCCGGACAGCATCGAGGCCGATGAATCCCGTTTCAAGCACCGACTGGGCGTATTTGGCGCCACGTTCGTGACGTTCTTTCTTGCCGAGATGGGCGACAAGACCCAGATCGCGACCGTGGCACTGGCCGCCCACTATGGGACGCCGGTCCCGGTGATCATGGGCACCACCCTGGGGATGATGATCGCGGATGTCCCGGCGGTATTCATCGGCGAGCGACTGGCGCCCCGCATCCCGATGAAACTGGTACATGCAATCGCCGCTGCGATCTTTGCTGTGATCGGTATCCTAACGTTGCTGGGTGCCGGGGCGAAGTTCGGCATTTGAACCGACTGGCCGGGTTAGAGGCCAAGTTCGCTGAGCCCGGGATGAGCATCGGGCCTGCGCCCCAGCGGCCAATGGAACTTGCGATCTGACTGGCGGATCGCCAAGTCATTGATGCTGGCAAAGCGCCGCTGCATGAAACCCGCCGCGCTGAATTCCCAGTTCTCGTTGCCGTAGCTGCGAAACCACTGCCCTGACTCGTCATGCCATTCATAGGCAAAACGCACGGCAATCCGGTGGTCCGTGAACGCCCACAGCTCCTTGATTAACCGGTAGTCCAGTTCCCGCGCCCACTTGCGCACCAGGAACGCATGGACCTGGTCCCGCCCGACGGGAAATTCCGCCCGATTGCGCCACTGCGTGTCGGGCGTATAGACCTGCACCACCCGATCCGGGTCACGCGAGTTCCAGGCGTCCTCCGCGCCACGGACCTTCTGCACGGCCGACTCTCGGGTAAACGGCGGGACTGGTGCGCGAATCTCGGCCGCACTGTTCATGGTGGCGAAGATAGCCCCTGGGCCGCGTAACATCCATTTCCCATGACCCCGCAGTTGCGTGACCTGTTTCAACGGGCCCGGTACGACCTGCACCTGCCTACGGGGATTGTTTCCCTTGCGGTCGACCAGCAGTGTGCGGCGCTGGGTGCCTGGCTGCAGGCCAGTGGCTACGCCTGCGCCGCATGGCTGACCGCTTGCAATCCAGGCGGCGTGCTGCGTGCCGACCGGCTGAACGAGGCCGCACAACAACAACTTGAATCACGATTGGCAGGCCGGTACCCCTTGCTGCACGGCGCCGGCGTCGATCCGACGGGAGACTGGCCGCCCGAGCCTGCGGTGCTGGCGGCAGGAATGGCGTCGGTCGATGCCATGGCCATCGCCCGCGACTTCGGACAGCTGGCATTTCTCTGGTGCGGATCCAACGCCATACCGCGCCTGGTGGAAACCCATCAGGCGGAACGCTGAAGCAGCCCCAGCAGCAGCGCCGCTGACACGACGCCCAGGCAGACGAACAGCACCGGATACGGAGAGGCGCCCTCGGCATAGCCCAGGACCTGCACGGCAAGGGCTGCCAGCGCCTGGTAGGAGAAGCCGATAAGTCCCCAGCCGCTGGCCATGTGGGGCGCTGCGCTGAGCACTGTGCGCGAGGACACTGCCGGCAATGCCAGCCCCAGTCCGAAGTTGAGCACCAGTCCTGCCGGCACGAACATGGCCAGCGGATGCCAGACACCCGCGCCCAGCAGAGCCAGGCTTGTGAGGCACGCCGTCACGGCAATCCCGGTGCCCCACAGGATCAGTTGCTGCGGCGACCGGCGCGTGGCGAAGTGCATGACATACAGATTGCCCAGCAGATAGCCCAGCGGCAGGAAGGCGAAATACCAGGCGAACTGCTGCACCGGCCTGGCAAAGGTAGTGACCATCAGATGTGGCGCAGTGGTGACAAACGCAGGATAGGCGCTATACAGCAGGCCGGCCTGCAGCAGCAGCAGCACGAAAGGCATGCGCCGCAACAGCTGGGCGGTGGGGGCCAGCAAGGTGGACCAGAAATGCCGCCACGGAACTGCGGCCCGCTGCACGCGCGTTTCCGGCTGGATGAAGTACACCGCGCCGGCCAGGGCGATTCCCAACGCCGCGCTGGCCAGCTGCGTGGCGCGCCAGCCACCCAGGGCTATTAGTCCATTGCCCAGGAGTGGTGCGCCGGCCTGTACCAGCACGTTGATGAGCGTTACCTGTGCAACCGCGCGCGGCAGATCCTCGATGGGGGCGACGTCCGACACCACGGATCGGGCGCTGATATAGGCCAGCGCCGAGCCCACCGACTGCAGGAACCGTCCTGCCACCAGCAAGTGCAAGGACGGCGCCAGCATTGCCAGCGCCGAGCCGCCCGCAAACACCAACAACCCGCCGATCAGCGAGGCACGCCGACCGAAGCGATCGGAAAGCGGCCCGAGGAACACCAGGCCCAGCCCGAACCCCAGCAGCGCCAGACTGACCGTGACCTGTACGGCCGACACGCCAGCGGAGAATTGCTCCTGCACCAGGGGAAGCGAAGGCAGGTACAGGTTCAAGGCCATCGGCCCGATACCTGTGCAGGCGGCGATCAGCGCTGCCTGGCCAAAGCTGCGTTTCACGCGATGCGAAACTCCAGATCCTCCAGGCCGTCGATGCCGGCCGTAACGTGATCGCCGCGCTGCAGGGGGCCCACCCCATCGGGCGTGCCGGTGTAGATCAGGTCGCCCGGTTGTAAGGCAATGAACGTGGACAACGTGGCCACGATCTCGGGAACGGACCAGATCATCCCGGCAAGCGTGGATTGCTGCCGGAATTCGCCGTTTACCTTTAGCCAGATGCGCTGGTCCTGCGGCGCACCGAACTTCTCAGCCGGCGTGATCGCGCCGATCTGTGCCGATGAGTCAAAGCCCTTGGACATGTCCCACGGCAGGCGCTTGTCGCGCGCATCGTTCTGCAAGTCGCGGCGCGTGAGGTCGTTGCCGACAGCATAGCCAAACACATGCTGCAGGGCCTGCGCCGCTGCAACGTTGACGCAGGCACGCAGCACCGCCACCACCAGTTCGACCTCGTGGTGCAGATTGACGGTCTGCGGTGGGTACGGCACGGCGCTGCCGGAAGCGACAATTGCATCGGCAGGCTTGGTAAAGAAGATCGGCGGCTCGGTGCGCGGATCGCCCCCCATCTCCCGGACGTGGTCCGCGTAATTGCGGCCCACGCACAGGATGCGACGCACGGGAAACCGATCCTGGCTGCCGCTGATGGCCACCGAAACCCGCGCCGGCGGGGCAAATGCATAGCTTGTGTACATCGATGACATGGCCGGCTAGCGCTTGCGATTCTGTGCCCAGTCCGCGAACGTGGTGCCAGCCTCGGCGAGCCGCTTGAGCAACGGCGCCGGCTCCCAATCGGCTGCCACGCCCCGCCTGGCGTGACGCGCCAGGCCCGCGACCACGGTGTCGAGCCCGATCTCGTCGGCAAAGAACATGGGGCCGCCACGACGGCGCGGGAATCCGTAGCCCGAGGTGTAGACCACGTCGATGTCCCCCGGCCTCAGTGCCACCCCTTCCTCCAGGATCCGCGCACCCTCGTTGATCATGGAGTAGATGCAGCGTTCAATGATCTCGGCATCGCCGATCGCATCGCTGCGTGCGATGCCGAGCTTGCGACCCTCGTCGGCCAGCAACTTCAGGGCCTCGTCGTGCCTGAGGCGCTCGCGCGAGCCGGCCTCGTAGCGGTAGTAGCCCTTGCCGGTCTTCTGTCCAAGCCACCCCTGATCGAATAGCGCCTGCGAGGCGCGATAGAAGGCCGGATCGTCCTTTGGCTGACGCTCGGGGTTGGCGCGGCGCGCCTTCACGCCCACGTCGACACCGGCCATGTCGAACACCGCCAGGATGCCCATGGCCATGCCAAAGCCTTCCAGTGCACTGTCGACCTGTGCCGGTGAGGCACCCTCGAGCACCAGACGCTCTGCCTCGCGGGCGTAGGGGTCCATCATGCGATTGCCGATGAAGCCGAAGCACACCTTCGACAGCACGCCCACCTTCTTGAGTTTCTTCGCCAGCGCGAAGGCCGTGGCGATGACATCCTTTGCGGTGGTATCCGTGCGCACTATCTCCAGCAACCGCATCACGTTGGCGGGACTGAAGAAGTGCAGCCCGACAACGTCCTGTGGGCGCTTGGTCGCCGCCGCGATCACGTTGATGTCCAGTGTCGATGTGTTGGTCGCCAGGATCGCCCCGGGCCTGGTCACACGATCCAGTTCCTTGAAGATTTTCTGCTTGAGGGCCATGTCCTCGAACACGGCCTCGATCACCAGGTCCACGGTGGCGAAATCCTCGTAGCGCGTACTGCCCTTGATGAGGCCCATGCGCTTGTCCACGTCGGCGGCCGTCATGCGGCCACGCTTGACGCTGGCTTCGTAGTTCTTGCGGATCACGCCCAGTCCATGGTCGAGTGCGGCCTGGTCCACGTCCAGCAGCACCACCGGGACATCGACGTTGGCAAAAGCCATGGCAATGCCACCGCCCATAGTGCCCGAACCGATGATCCCAACGCTGGCAATGGCGCGTGGCTTGTCCTCCGGGCCAATGCCCGGCACATCCGCCACGACTCGCTCGGCAAAGAACAGGTGGCGCATGGCACGCGACTCGGGCGTCTGCAACGACCCGTCGCTGATGGCGCGCTCCATGGCAAGACCCTGCTCGAAGGGCAACTCCCAGGCGGCACGTACCGCCGCTATGTCCAGCTCGAAAGTCACCACGCCCTTGTGCATCTTGCCGGCCTCGGCGCGCAGTACCGCTAGCTGCGCCTCGGTCAGAGGCGTCACCGGCATGTCGCGCACGCGGCGCGGTCCCTTGCCAGCCGCAACCAACTGCTTGGCATACGCGATTGCGGCGCCACGCAGCTCGCCATCAGCAATCTCGTCGACCAGCCCCAGCTGCTTGGCCGCTTCGGCGGCCACCGGCTTGCCGTCCATGAACATGCGCAGTGCCTTCTCGGCACCGATCAGTCGCGGCAGGCGCTGGGTACCCACCGCACCTGGCACGATGCCCAGGGTTATCTCGGGAAACCCGAGCTTTGCGGCGCGATCGGCGATCCGGTAGTGCCCGGCCAGCGCGACCTCGACACCGCCACCCAGCGCCGTGCCGTGCAATGCGATCACGATGGGCTGTGGCAGGGACTCGAACTCGGTCAGGACATTGCGCAGCTCCGGCGGCGCCATGACCCCACCGAACTCGCTTATGTCAGCGCCCGCCATGAAGGTTCGCCCGGCGCAGGTGAATACCACCGCCTTGACGTCCTGCCTGCCGGCCAGATCGCGCGTGATTGACAGCAGTCCGCGGCGGATGGCGGCAGAAATGGCGTTTACCGGCGGGCTGTCGACGGTGATAACGGCAATGCCGGACTCAATGGCTACGCTGATGGGCTGGGTCAATTCGATGCTCCGGCTGAAGGCAAAAAATGAAGGGGGGCTAGTTTAGGCCATCCGAACCGTCACGTGACCAGGTGAAAGCGCACGATGGCCTCATTGGCCCGTCGCTCGGCCACGCCAACGAAGATTCCCTTGTTGAGCCACTCGTGCGGACCGCCCAGGGGGGCCTCGAATTCCGCCGCCGACCGGAAGTAGTACTCATGCGGGGCGACGACCTCGCCCCGGAAGATGCGCTCCAGGACCTCCGACGGACCATGGCGCAGGCCGCGATTGGTTACCTGGATCAGCGCGCCATCGGCTGCGCGAATCGTGTAGCGCGCCTCCAGCTGCAATACCCCATCTGGTCGCACCACCTGCCAGTCGGCGCCGCCCGGAGTCACTTCCCCTTGCAGACGCGGTCCCGCGCACACACCCCCGAGGATCGGCACCACGCGCCGCAATCCATGGCTGCTGTTGCCAATGTTCACCGGCGCAGCCACTGCAACGCGCGCCTCGAATACAAATTCCAGTTCAGGTTTCATGGCTCCCTTGCATCTGGCGCGCACCTGCAGGTTGCGCCTTCGTTGCTCGCCAGGATTTCAATACCCTGCATTCTGCACGAAGGGCACCAACCCTAGCGCCTCTGCCACCCCCGCAGCAATCGCCAAGGGTCGTTCGCCGAGGCCGGTAATTTCAGGCATCGGGCGGGGATCCACTTCCAGCAGACGCTGCCCAGCCATCACTTCGACGCCGTCGCGCGATAGTCCGCGCAAATGCCCGGTGATGGGGGCCAGGATCAGGTGCTCGCCCAATCGACCCACCGGATCTCCGGCGCGCAGTGCCTGACCAAGGGCTGCCGTTGTGCGCCACTTTCCGGAACATGGAGCAACCGCGAACCGCTCCCGCGTTACGCCAGCCAGCGCCCGAGGGCCACCACTGCGGACCGCCGCGGAGCGATCGCGCAGGACGTTGCCCATCGACAATCCCCACTGCGTCTCGATCGCCACGTGGCAATTTCGGCCAGGCTCATATCCCGGGCCCAGCCCGACAAACAAGTCGGTCAATGCACGCTGATCCGGCGGCTCGCTAACACGGCGCATCGTGGCATCGACCACGACGTCAAACCGAATTGCAGCTGCAAGCAGCGCCTCGGGAGTCGTCGTAATCGGAATCGCATCGCCCGCTTCCCAGCGTGCGAGGATGCCCGGCAAGTCGGCCTCCAGTCGCGCATCCACCCCCGCCAATGTAGAGCGGCCATCGAACAGTGAGTCTGTGAAGGCCATGCCGCGGCGGGCGTGCGATGACCGCTGCCGCTCACAAATAACCACCTTCAACCCACGGTGAAACAGGATATGTGCCACCGCCGAACCGATGTCACCCCCGCCGATGATGAGGACGCGCCGATCCGTCAGCCGCGCGCTCGGATCACTGACGTGGTCATGGTTCTCTGTGGATAAAGGCACGATCTGAGCACCTGGTCCCCGTGATACCCTTGCACCTATATTGTGCCCCCGGACACGGGACGGGAAGCCCTGCCGCATAGCAACACCCGAATGAACATCAAAGCCACCAATCCTGACGCCGCCATCGTGGCGGTTGCATCAGTCGACCAGCTGCGCGGCCGCCTCCGCAAGAGGAGCCAGCTCAAAGGCCGGCAGCCAGACCACGTGTCGATGGCCGAAGTCCAGGCCCTTATCGGACCCGGACCGCATCGGCGCGACCTGCTCATCGAGAATCTGCACAAGCTCAACGATTCCTACCGCGGCCTGCACGACCGCCACCTCGTGGCTATCGCGCGCCAAATGAATATTTCGATGGCTGAAATATTCGAGGTGGCCACGTTCTATCACCATTTCGAGATCCTGCGAGAAGGCGAGCAGCCCGCGCCCCTCACCGTGCGTGTTTGCGATGGCCTGGCCTGCGAAATGCGCGGCGCACAGGAACTGCTGACACGACTTCCGGCACTCCTTGGTTCCGAGGTGCGCGTTGTACCTGCGCCCTGCGTTGGCCGGTGTGAGCAGGCTCCAGTGGCAGTGGTCGGGCAAGCGCCGGTGGTGCTCGCGGACGCACAACTGGTGCAGGACGCGGTAGCCCGTGCTGCCACGGCGCACCCTGCGCCGTCTGATGACGGGGCGTTTGATCCTGCGGATAGTGCTCCCGCCTCCATTACCCGTTCGCCGCGCGAGGTCTCGCCCGCCTACGTCGGCCTGGCTGCATATCGCTCAAGGGGCGGTTACCAGCTGGCATCGCGCATCGCATCTGGCGCGCTTGCGCCAAACGACGTTGTGAAGATCATGTCCGATTCCGGCTTGCGCGGGCTGGGCGGTGCTGGCTTCCCGGCCGGGCGCAAGTGGGGCATCGTGGGTCAACAGCCTGCGCCACGGCTCATGGCCGTCAATATTGATGAAGGCGAGCCCGGCACCTTCAAGGACCGCACCTACCTGGAGCGCGACCCGCATCGTTTCCTCGAGGGGATGCTGATCGCCGCGCACGTTGTCGGGACAGAGGCCTGCTACATCTATCTGCGTGACGAATACCATGGCTGCCGGGCGATTCTCGAGCGCGAGCTGGCGCTGTTGCAAGCCGACCCGCCCTATGCCCTGCCGCTCATTGAGCTGCGTCGCGGCGCGGGCGCCTACATCTGCGGCGAAGAGTCCGCGATGATTGAAAGCATAGAAGGCAAGCGCGGGGAGCCGCGCATGCGTCCGCCCTATATCGCACAGATCGGCTTGTTCGGTCGCCCGACGCTCGAGCAAAACTTTGAAACCCTGTACTGGGTGCGCGACATCATCGACCGCGGTCCTACCTGGTTCAGCGGTTATGGCCGCAACGCGCGCAAAGGCCTGCGTTCATACAGCGTCAGTGGCCGGGTGCGCGAGCCGGGCGTGAAGCTTGCGCCCGCGGGCATCACCATGCGCGAGCTGATAGACGAGTTCTGCGGCGGCATGCTGCCAGGGCATGAGCTCTACGCCTACCTGCCGGGCGGGGCCTCCGGCGGAATACTGCCCGCCCGCATGGCCAACATCCCGCTGGATTTCGACACGTTGCAGCCATACGACTGCTTTATCGGGTCTGCCGCGGTCATAGTACTGTCGCAACATGATCGGGCCCGGGACGCGGCCCTGAACATGATGCGATTCTTCGAGCACGAGAGTTGCGGCCAGTGCACGCCCTGCCGCGTTGGAACCGGCAAGGCCGCAAAGCTGATGACGGCCGAAAAGTGGGATAACGACACGCTTGAAGACCTGAACCAGGTCATGGCTGACGCATCGATCTGCGGCCTGGGCCAGGCAGCACCCAACCCAGTGCGCTGCGTTCAGAAGTACTTTCCGGACGAGGTCTGACATGAGCGCCGCTGAAGAATACGTCATGAAGCCCAGCACGATCGAATTCGAGCTCGATGGACATCAGGTCCAGGCATTGCAGGGCGAGACGATTCTGCAGACTGCGGAGCGCCTCGGCACCATCATTCCCCGCCTGTGCTATACGGCTGGATACCGCGCCGACGGCAACTGCCGCGCCTGCATGGTGGAGATCGAGGGCGAGCGCACGCTCGCGCCGTCGTGCTGCCGCGCGCCGACTGCGGGCATGAAGGTCAAGGCGACCAGCGAGCGCGCGCAGAAGAGCCAGAAGATGATCGTGGAGATGCTGCTCTCCGACATGCCGGAGCAGGGTCACAAGTGGGTCGGCGACGACCCCACACGGCAGCATGGTGAATTGTCCGAGTGGGCGTCACGGCTGGAAGTTGCAGTGCGCCCGGAGTTGAAGGCCCTGGCGCGCGAACAGCCCGCATGCGACATCTCGCATCCGGCGATGGCCGTGAACCTCGACTCCTGCATCCAGTGCAACCGGTGCGTGCGCGCCTGTCGCGAAGAACAGGTGAACGACGTGATCGGCTACGCCTTCCGCGGCGATCACAGCGCCATTGTGTTCGACCTGCAGGACAACATGGGTGACAGCACCTGCGTGGCCTGTGGCGAGTGCGTTCAGGCCTGTCCCACCGGCGCCTTGATGCCCAAGACCCAGATCGGTTCGCAGGCCGTGGACAAGAAAGTCGATTCGGTTTGCCCGTTCTGCGGCGTCGGCTGCCTGCTCACGTACAACGTGAAGGACGGCGAGATAGTCAGCGTGGATGGGCGCGACGGTCCGGCCAACCACAAGCGCCTGTGCGTGAAGGGCCGCTTTGGCTTTGACTATGTGCACCATCCGCAGCGGCTGACCAAGCCACTGATCCGCAAGGCCGGTGTCGCCAAGAACTCTGAAGAGGTGGGCGACGCAGCACGCTGGAACGAGGTATTCCGCGAAGCGACCTGGGAGGAGGCCCTCGCCCTCACCGCCAGCAAGCTCAAGGGGCTACGCGACACGCATGGCCTGAAGGCCCTTGCCGGATTCGGCTCAGCGAAGGGCAGCAATGAAGAGGCCTACCTGTTCCAGAAGCTCGTACGCATGGGGTTTGGCAGCAACAACGTTGACCACTGCACTCGCCTGTGCCACGCCTCCAGCGTCGCGGCACTGCTCGAGGGCGTGGGATCGGCGGCCGTTAGCAACCAGGTCGGTGACGTCGAGAACTCCGACCTCATCTTCATAATAGGCTCCAACCCGACAGCCAACCATCCGGTGGCCGCCACGTGGATGAAGAACGCCGCGAAGCGCGGCACGAAGATCGTCCTTGCCGACCCGCGCATTACCGACATCGGCCGCTATGCGTGGCAGACTCTACAGTTCCGCGCCGACACCGATGTGGCGCTGCTGAACGCACTGATCCACACGGTAATCGAGGAAGGGCTGGTCAACGAGGAGTTCATCAGGGACCGCTCGAACAATTTCGAGGCCCTGAAGGAAAACGTGAAGGGCTATAGCGCCGAAGCCATGGCGCCAATCTGCGGTATCCCGGCCGAGACGATCCGCCTGGTGGCGCGCGAATTCGCGACGGCCAAGGCGGCAATGATCCTCTGGGGAATGGGAATCAGCCAGCATGTGCACGGCACCGACAATGCGCGCTGCCTGATCGCCCTGGTCAGTGTCACCGGCCAGATCGGCAAGCCGGGAAGCGGCCTGCATCCGCTGCGTGGCCAGAACAACGTGCAGGGCGCCAGCGACGCCGGGCTCATTCCGATGATGTTCCCGAACTACCTGCGCGTTAGCAATCCTAGTGCACACGCGCGATTCGAGAAATTCTGGAATACGAAGCTCGACGACAAGCCCGGATACACGGTGGTCGAGATCATGGGAAAGTGCCTGGCCCCGGACAGCGACCCGCACAAGGTGCGCGGCATGTACATCATGGGCGAGAACCCGGCCATGAGCGACCCGGACCTCAACCACGCGCGCGAAGCCCTGTGCGCGCTGGAGCACCTGGTCGTGCAGGACATCTTCATGACCGAGACGGCCTGGTACGCAGACGTCGTGCTCCCGGCTTCCGCTTGGCCCGAGAAGACCGGCACCGTGACCAATACCGATCGCATGGTGCAGATGGGTCGTCGTGCACTGGACCTGCCTGGCGACGCGCGCCCGGACCTGTGGATCATCCAGGAAATCGCCAAGCGCATGGGCCTGCCCTGGGATTACCCGGGCGAGGAAAGTGGCGTCGCCGCGGTATACGAGGAAATGCGGCAGGCGATGAAGGAAGTCATTGGCGGCATCAGCTGGGAACGGCTCATGAGCGATTCCAGCGTCACCTACCCCTGCCTCAGCGACAGCGACCCGGGCCAACCGACAGTATTTATCGACAATTTTCCGACCGCCGATGGTCGCGTGACGCTGGTACCTGCGGACATCATTCCCGCCAACGAGCGGCCCGATGGCGACTATCCCTACGTTTTGATTACGGGGCGGCAGCTGGAACACTGGCACACCGGCAGCATGACCCGACGCGCCAGCGTGCTGGACGCGATTGAGCCGGTCGCGACGGCCTCGATGAACGGCGCGGAGCTGCGCAAGCTGAAACTCGAACCTGGCGATACGATTACGGTGCGTTCACGACGCGGGGAAGTGGCCATTGCCATACGGCGCGACGACGGCACTCCCAATGGCACGGTGTTCATACCCTTCGCCTACTACGAGGCGGCGGCAAACGCGCTCACCAATGCCGCGCTCGATCCGGTGGGAAAAATCCCGGAATTCAAGTACTGCGCCGTGGCGATCTCCAAGGGCGGAACTGCTGCATCGACGGCCGGCTACAGCCGCGCCGGGGAAGAGGTAACGCTCTGAGCAAGGCACTGACGCCTGCCGAAGCCGATCACGTTATCCGCTCGCGCTTGCTGACTCTGCCAGCGGAAAAGGTGACGCTGCGTCATTGCCGCGGCCGCATCCTGCGCCAGGACGTTCAGGCCGAACGTGACAACCCGCCTTTTGATCGGGTGTGCATGGACGGAATCGCGGTTGCCAGCCAGTCGTTTGCCAAGGGCATACGCAGCTACCAGGTTCAGGCCACGCAGGCGGCCGGCGCAACACCACTGACTCTGGCGGCGACTGACGCCGCGATCGAGGTCATGACCGGGGCCGTCCTGCCGCATGGTACCGACAGCGTGATTCCCCTGGAAGAATATGAACTGGCCGCAGGAAGGCTCACCCTGGGGGCGGAAGCCACGGCGGACCCCTGGCGTAACGTCCAGCGTCGCGGCGCGGACAGCATGCCCGGGGTTCCCATGCTTACCCCCGGAATGCGCCTCGGTGCCGCCGAAGTGGCGGTGATCGCATCGGCCGGACTTGCCAGCGTGCAGGTCAGTAGGCAGCCGCGTGTCATGGTGGTTTCAACCGGCGACGAACTGGTCGAGCCCGGCCTGCCAGTGGCCGACCACCAGATACGACGATCCAATGCGTACGGCGTGGTCGCCGCACTGCAACTGCACGGCTTCGAGGCCGTAGACGACGAACACCTGCGTGACGACCAGGCATTGATGCGCGATCGGCTGGGCGCGATTCTCGCCTCCTACGACGTAGTGGTGCTCAGCGGCGGTGTGTCCAAGGGCAAGTTTGACTTCGTGCCAGTCGTCCTGAAGGGGCTCGGTGTCGAGGAGGTCTTCTATCAGGTTGCGCAGCGCCCGGGTCGACCCATGTGGTTCGGCGTGGGTCCCGCCGGACAACTGGTCTTCGGCCTGCCTGGCAATCCGGTCTCCACCCTGATCTGCCTGACACGCTACGTACTTCCAGCCCTGCGCGCCACAATGCAGTGGCACGCGGGGCCGCCCGAACGCATTGCGCTGGCCGAGCCCATCAACGCCCGCAAAATGACCTATTTCATGCCGGTAACACTGCGCCACGACGCACCGGCTCTGGCCCTCGCCAGCGCCCGGCTTCCCAGTGGCTCTGGCGATTTCCTCGCATTGGCGGGCACCGACGGATTCGCCGAACTGCCCCCCCATGCGGATGGCTACCCGCAAGGGTTCGTGGCTGATTTCTATCGCTGGTGAGGACCCCCGGCACGGCTGGCCTCCAGGCGCTGCAGATCCTCGCGGGTGTTGAGGTTGGTGAAGGCCTCGGGGTGTCCAAAGTGGACTTTTACCGCACCGATCTGCTCCAGCAGACGCCAGGTAGGCGGATGCGCACCACCGGCCAGCGCCGCGGTCACGGCGGGCAATGCGCTCACCGGCCATACCGCGCAAATCGGTTGGCGCCCCTCGATAGTCTCGGCCATGGCAGCCCCGGTGCCCGCCTCGGCGAGCAGCCGCAAATGCAGATCCTCGGGTAGCAGCGGTGCATCACAGGGGCTCACAGCCAGCCTGCGTGCGTCCAGGCGCAGCGCCCACTCCAGGCCGGCCTTGACACCCGAGAGCGGACCGTCCGGATCTCCAGGGGCATCGTGCAGAACTTCCAGGCCCTCTGCCCTGGCAAGCTCAGCAGCCTCGGTACCCGGGCGCGCATTCACAGCCACCTGTGCGCACACACGCGCCAGGCGCGTGGCTGCCCACACCAGCAATGGCCGACCCTCGAATAGCGCGACAGCTTTCTCGCCGCCGAAACGCAATGAGCGGCCACCCGCAATCACCACACCAACCGCCGAGCTCTTGGCTTGCATGAGCTACCACTATATAAGTTTCACCATGCCAGACCCACGGGTACTCGGAATAGTCGGCTGGAGCGGGTCTGGAAAAACGACCCTGCTGACCCGCCTTATTCCCCTGCTCACGCGACGTGGCTTGCGCATTGCGACCCTCAAGCACGCGCATCACGAGTTCGATGTGGATACGCCAGGCAAGGACTCCTACGAACACCGCAAGGCCGGTGCCAGCGAGGTGATCATCTGCTCCGCGCGCCGCTGGGTGCAGATGCACGAGCTTGGAGGCTCTGCGGAACCCACACTGGCTGACCTGCTGCGCAAACTGACGCCCTGCGACCTGGTGCTCGTCGAGGGTTTCAAACACGAGCTTCACCCGAAGCTTGAGGTCTACCGGCCGGCCCTCGGCGAACCACCCCTGTATGCGTCGGATGCGCGGGTGATTGCCGTGGCCACGGATGCGCCGCTGCAGGCCGTGCACCCGAAGGTTGTCGACCTCAATGACACGGCAGCAGTCGCCACCCTGGTGCTGGACGTTGCGGCTCCAATGCCGCAGGTACTTGTCAGTCTCGAAGTCGGCCGGGAGTAGTCGGGAACTGGCTGTCGCCGCTAGAAGTCCACGCTGACCGAAGCGATCAGCATGCGCGGGCTGCCAAGATGCGCCAGCAAGCTGCCGGTATTAGTGCCGGTCAGATTGCTGGGGGAAATCGTTGACCAGTAGTGTTGGTCCGCTACGTTGTTGACGGTCAGCCGCAGTGCGACGGGCTTGCCCAACATCTGGGCGGCGTAGCGCACGCCCACGTCGAAGAGGTTGTATCCCGGCGCATACTGCGAATTGGTGTCATTGGCGGCGCGCTCGCCAGAGAACTGGTAATTCAGGGAAGTAACCAACCCCGGTACGGCCGCAATCTGGTATTCGAACAGGACGTTACCCTTCACCTTGGCCGCACCGACGTAGTACTTGTCGTTGGTTGACGCCAAGGGCGTGTCCTGCATGCGGGCATCCAGCAGCGTAAGCCCGCCGTAGACCGTCAGCCCATGAATCACCTCGCCGATGGCCGAAAGCTCCAGCCCGCGGTTGACTTGATCGCCCGTGATCTTGAAGACCCGATCCACCGGATCGATATTGGCAAATGGCCGCTCTATCCGAAACAGTGCGGCGGTAAGGTTCACCTTGTCGAGCGCCCATTTGTAGCCGATTTCGTACTGCGTGCTGCGATACGGGGCCAGCCCAATCCCCGCATTGGCAGCCGTACCGGGGGCGATATCCCCCGCCTGCAGGCTGCTCGCGTACGTGGCATAAAGTGTCATGTTGGCAGCCGGCTTGAACAGCACGCTTCCCGAGGGGCTGAGGCCATCGTCCTTGTAGCCTGGCAACTGGACTCCGGCTGCGTTGAAATTGTCGGTATGGAACCAGTCCTGGCTCAGGGCGACCCGCACCGACCAGTGCTGGCTAAACCGCACACTGTCCCCAACGTTTATGCCCTGTTGATAGATGTTTGAAGAGTTGTAGTTGAGGCTGGTATTGGGCGGCCCGGCTGCGGGCTCCGGAAAAGTCACGGGCGCATCGATGTTTGCAGTTCCCAGGCGCACACTGGCCGGCGACGCCGGCGTCGTCACCGCATAAGCCTGCGATTTGTAGCCAGCCGTGCCTACGGTAAGCTCATGGGCGATGCCTGCGGTACTGAACTGGCCGTTTAGATAGGCCGAATCACTGGTAATCCTGAACCGCGGCGCGAAGCCGTTGGCGAACGAGGAGACGTACGTGCCAGAGTTGTTCGTCAGGTTGTTGACTGGCGTATTGATGTCGCGCGTGGCGTCCTGATTCAGGATACCCACGACCAGGTGCCAGTCCTCGTTGAAATCATGCTTCAGGCGTGCAGTGCCAATGCGGGTATTCATGTCGATGCCCGCATACGATTGGCCATAGCCGACTCGCGTCGGATCAGGCGCGTCGGGTAGCCGGATGGCCTGGCCATAGGTGAACCAGCCGGGATAACCCTTGTTCATCAGCGTGTAGTCACTGTAATTGAGCTCAAGCATGCCGTGCTCCCACGGCCGCACGTCCAGCGCGATGTCCCCCAGGGCGCGGCGCTGGTGGCTGCGGTCAACGTAGCCGTCCCCTTCGCCATATACGCCATTCAACCGGAACCGGAATATGCCGTTGGCGTCCAGCCCCCCGCTTACATCCGCCTTGACGGTGGCAATGCTGTCGCTGCTGTAGCCAAGAGTGACCTCCTGCAGATCGACCCCGGATGGACGCTTCGATACGAAATTGAACATGCCGGAAGGATTCGCGGGACCGTAAAGTGGCGCGGACACGCCATTGACAACCTCTATCTGCTGGAACTGCTCCATCGCCTGGGCAACGGTTGCGTACACCGTCATGCCGTCGAGGCGCGAATTCTGGAAGTTTCCGCCCTGCATGCCGCGCGTCTGTGGTCGCAGGATGTCCGGTCCCTGCTGTTCCTGATATGCCACTAGCGGCAGGTACTTCGATACATCCTTGAAGTTGCTCGCCTGCGAATTCTGGATAAGATCACCCGGCAGCACCGCCACGGAATAGGGCATGTCCAGCAGCCGTACGTTTCCAAGCGGGCCCAGGCTGTCGAGGGTGTCTACCCGGTAGTTCTCGGACGACGGTCGCGTGCCGGTAACGATGACGCTTGAAAGGCTTGCCGGGGGCCCCGCCTCGGACGGCGCGGTGTCAGCCGCCCAACTTGCCGAGCAAATCGTCAGGCCTGAGAACAATATGGCAGTAGGAAGGCGTTTGCCGCTCATGGAAGCTTCCGGCGTCGGGGCGTGCACCCTAGCATGGGCACTCTCGACCCTACGATATGCACGGCCGTGCATATGTCAGCAGTCACGGCTCGCCACTGCGCCGGCAGTGTCCCGATATAGTGCATGGCGACACACCTGGAAAATGATTCGCAGAGGAATGCTCCATTGGTCCCATACCGGCTTTGCATCGCGCTTTCATCGCTTGTTCTATTCGGGACATTCAACGTCGCGGCCGCGGCCGATGGCGAGCACCCGGCAACGGTCGAGATCTTTGCTGCCGGCAGCCTGCGCGGCGTGGTCGGCGACCTTGCGGCAATGGCAGGACCGGACATGCACATCGATGTAAAGGCCACCTTTGGCGGATCCGGAGCCCTTCGTGAGCGCGTCGAACAAGGTGAGCATCCGGACCTGCTCCTGTCTGCAGACCTGGGATCACCCCGTAAACTCGAGTTGGCTGGGCGCACCATCGTTCCGGCGCTAGCGTTTGCGCGCAACCGCATGTGCGTGGTATCGAGACGGGATTCAGGGTTGACCGCTGCCAACCTGATAGAAAAACTGTTGCTGCCCACGCTGCGCGTGAAAACCTCGACGCCCATCGCCGATCCATCCGGCGACTACGCATGGACGATCTTCGATCGCATCGACCAGCTGCAGCCCGGGACCGGCGACCGCCTCAAGGCCAAGGCACGCTCACAAATGAACGTTGTTGCAACGCCGACCGACCCGAATCAAAGCGCGACGGCCGCGCTGTTCGCAGCGCACCAAATCGATGTCGCGATCACCTATTGCAGCGCATCGGCGGCCCTGGCGCGTGAGGTGCCCCAACTCACGTCTGTGGTCGTAGCTGCGCCGCTGGACCCGCATCCCGTCTACGGTATCGCGGTGCTGTCGGACAAACCCGCGGCACTGCGGCTGGCACTGTTCCTCTTGTCCGAAAAGGGGCAAGCCCTCGTAGAGAAGAACGGGCTCGTGCCGTTGCTGGATGCCCTCCCCGGACCGCGCTGATCACCGTGTGGATGCGGGCCGCGGCTCTGCCCTATGGACCGAAGACCTCTTCAATCGAGCGCACCCGACCCGGTTCGGTCACGCGATAGCCCGGCAGGTCCGCAATCGCTGCGCCGAAAGCCTCGCCCTGCATCACGGCCAGAACCCGCTGCACTGAGGGGTTCTCCAGGCTCTGGCGATGGCAGACGAAGACATAGTCCTCGGTGACCATGGGGACGAAATCCAGATCAAACTTTCGGGCCGCTGCCTCGACGCCGAAACTCGCATCCGCCATCCCGCTCGCCACATAGGCGGCCACTGCGGCGTGCGTGAACTCGATCTGCTGGTAGCCCTGAATCCGCGCACCGTCGAGCCCCTGTTGTGCAAGAAGCTCGTCGAACAGCATCCGCGTCCCTGACTCGGGATCCCGATTGACGAAGCGCACTTGCGCGTCCAGTAGTTGTCGCAATCCGAGGATGCCGCGCGGATTACCTTTGCGCAGCATCAGCCCCATTTCACGCTTTACGAACGTGATCACGCGATGATCAGCGGGCAAGAGGACGTCGCGCCAGCCCGCGATGCTGCGGGCACGCAACTCGCCCTGCGGCAAGTGCATGCCGGCAAGATCGCAGCCCCGGTGCGCCAGCGACGCCAGGGAGTTGACGTTGCCAACGTAGCGGAAATCGACTTGCAGGTCGGATTCATCTGCCAGCAACTCGCGCAGGGCTGAAACGGCGAAGCCGTGGCTGGCATGGACGCGCACCGACGTGCGCCCCTCCGACAGCAAGGCA
The DNA here is from genome assembly GCA_963726085.1 of uncultured Pseudomonadota bacterium. Classification (GTDB taxonomy): domain Bacteria; phylum Pseudomonadota; class Gammaproteobacteria; order Steroidobacterales; family Steroidobacteraceae; genus ZC4RG30. The sequence continues at coordinate 526,711 of CAVSAR010000001.1, forward strand.
TTGATCTCGCTTTCAAGCTCCTGGGCCAGATTCTGCAGCTGCGGGCCCAGCCGGGCCTGCAGTCGCTGCCCCGCCCACACCAGGCGCTCACCGAAGGTCGTCAGGACGCTGCCTCGTCCCTGGCGGCGCTCCACCAGCGGTGTGCCAAAGAATTCCGACCACTTTTCAATGAGATTCCAGGCGTGACGATAGGAAACCTGTGCGCGCTCGGCAGCCCGGGTAATCTTTCCGGTGGCGCGGATCTCGTAGAGGAAGTCCAGCATGACCAGCAGGGAGCGCTCATCCTGCTCCCGGGTGAACCGCCAGACGGTCTCGATTGCGATCCGGACCGACACTACCGCAATCGCTGCGGATGGGTATAAACCACCTGCTGTTCCTCGCGGGCGAAACCTACCAGCGTTACCCCGCAGTCCGCGGCAAGCTGCACGCCCAGCGCCGTCGGGGCAGACACCGCCACGAGCATGCGAATCCCAAGCGTCGCGGTCTTCTGCACCATTTCGTAGCTGGCGCGGCTAGTCACCATTGCATAGCCAGCGGCAAGATTCTCGCCACCGCGCAGCTTGGCACCGATCATCTTGTCCAGCGCGTTGTGTCGGCCCACGTCCTCGCGCACCAGCTGCACTTCCCCGTCCCAGCTTACCCAGGCTGCAGCATGCAGGCTGCCGGCCAGGGCGCCCAGGGGCTGCAGCTCTCGCAGCCGGCGCAGCGCCGCGACGAGATGTTCACGCGAAGTTTCACCTCCGGCAGCCACCGGCGGCGGGCGACGAATCGCATCCTCGATGGTTTCGGCGCCGCACACACCGCAGCCGGTACGACCCGTCAAATTGCGCCGCCGATCCAACATCTCCCCCAGGCGCGCACCGGTCACTGACAGGTGTACCTCGTGGTCACCGGAAGAGACGTCGAGCCTGACGTCACGCACTTCGGAATAGTCCGCGACCAGCGCCTCGCTGACCGTGAAACCGACACCCATATCCTCGAGATCACGCGGCGTTGCCATCATCACCACGTGCGGTATGGAGTTGTAGGTAAGCGCGATCGGGACTTCGCCAGCAATGCTATCGGTGGTGTCCAGCCAGACACCGGCTCGCCAGCGACGCACCGGCAGTGAAACCACGGCCTCCGCGCGGGGGGCCGCTGTCACCGGTCCGGTTTCCGCAGTCATGGGGCCTCCTGAGGGTCAAATACCGGCGCGAAGTGTAGCGCGCAACTCCGGGCCGGGCACAGTGGCGGCGGCCCGGTTGACTTAAGGAGCGCGGCGCACTGCACACCAGCGGCGCGTGCCACGCGAGTACCGCCCCGCTCTGCGCCGCGAGCGGTTAATAGACGACTACTGACCGAATCGACTTGCCCTCGTGCATCAGGTCAAAGGCATCATTGATGCGCTCCAGCGGCATCTGGTGCGTGATCAGCTCGTCGATCCGGATCTTGCCATTCATGTACCAGTCCACGATGCGCGGCACATCCGTGCGGCCGCGCGCGCCGCCGAATGCCGTGCCCTTCCACACCCGCCCGGTGACCAGCTGGAACGGACGCGTGGCAATCTCCTGGCCGGCCTCGGCGACGCCGATAATGATCGACTGTCCCCAGCCGCGATGGCAGCACTCCAGCGCCTGACGCATCACCTGGGTGATGCCGGTGCAATCGAAGGAATAGTCCGCACCACCGTCCGTGGCATCGATGACGGCCTGCACCACCTTGTCGTTGCCGACCTCCTTGGGATTGATGAAGTGCGTCATGCCGAATTTCTCGGCCATGGCGCGCTTGCCGGGATTGACGTCGATGCCGATGATCTTATCCGCACCGACCAGCTTGGCGCCCTGGATGACATTCAGGCCAATGCCCCCGAGCCCGAACACCGCCACATTGGCGCCCGCCTCCACCTTGGCGGTGTAGATCACCGCACCGATGCCGGTGGTGACACCGCAGCCGATGTAGCAGACCTTGTCGAACGGCGCATCCTCGCGGATCTTTGCCAGCGCGATTTCCGGCAACACGCTGAAATTTGAAAACGTCGAGCACCCCATGTAGTGAAACAGTGGCTTCCCGCCCATGGAAAAGCGGCTGGTGCCATCGGGCATGACGCCCTTGCCCTGCGTCGCGCGAATCGACGTGCACAGGTTGGACTTGCGGCTGAGGCAGGTCTTGCACTGGCGGCATTCGGGTGTGTAGAGCGGAATGACATGATCGCCCACCTTGAGCGTGGTCACGCCCTTGCCGATCTCGCGCACGATGCCCGCCCCTTCATGGCCCAGGATCGACGGGAACAGGCCCTCCGAATCCTTGCCGGACAGCGTGTAGGCATCGGTGTGACAGATGCCGGTGGCCTTGATCTCGATCAGAACTTCTCCGGCGGCAGGTCCGGCCAGGTCCACTTCATGGATCTCCAGCGGCTTGCCCGCGCCCACAGCGATTGCGGCCCGTGTCTTCATGGGTTACTCCGTGAACTGAAGCGTAGTGTTTCCGTGGCAATCCTGACTTCAATCAAGAAGCACCACAGGGATCCGAACAGGGCCAGCATCGCGATGACAAATATCAGCGCAATTAACGGACCCATGCGAAAGGGCGAGAATTCCGCGGCGAACATCAGCGCCACCAAAAGTGCCACCAACAGTGCCGCGACCGTGCCCAGCGTAATGGCACGGTTCATCAGCCGCGCCCGGCGGCGCGTCGTGTCCAGCACCGTGTGGATATCATGGGCGCCCTGCTCCGAGGCGGTGGGCAGGCGCTCCTCCAGTGTCCGTGCCCGGTCGACAATGCGGGCCAGGCGAGTGGTCAACATCGACAGCAGCACGCCCACCCCATTGAGCAGGAACACAGGGGTCAGCGACAGCTGGATGGCTCGCGCCACGTCACCGACCTGCACCTGCGCAAACTCCATTCCCGGTAGCGCCATCCTAATGTGACTCCCTCATTTTCTCCCTGGCGCCCAGCAGCAGTGCGACCCGCGCCAGATCCTCGGCCGTATTCACATCCGGCCCCGGCGTCTCGGCCGCATCCGCAACGCGGATTTCCATGCCATTCTCAAGGGCCCGCAATTGCTCGAGCTTTTCCACCAGCTCCAGTGGACTGGGCTGCAACAGCGATAGGCGGCGCAGCGCGGCAACGCGATAGGCGTAAAGCCCGATGTGACGGCGCGCGGCCGCAAAGCCACGCTGGCTGGCCATTCCGGCCGGGGCAGTATCGCGCCCCCACGGAATCGGCGCGCGACTGAAATACAGCGCACGACCGGTCGAATCAGTCACCACTTTTACGGCATTTGGATCCATGAAGGCGGCGACCCCGGTGATCCGTGTTGCCAGCGTCGCGATCTGGGCCGATGGCTGCTGTTCAAGCAACTGCGCCACCTGGCGCACGAGGCTGGAAGGCATCATCGGTTCGTCGCCCTGCAGGTTCACGATCACTTCATCCTGGTCCCAGCCCGCCTGCAGCGCCACTTCCGCGATCCGGTCCGTGCCCGACAGGTGCGTGAGGGAGGTCAGTTGAACCGCCGCGCCGAAACCACGCGCGGCTTCGGCGATGCGATCGTCGTCGGTGGCGATGACCACCGATGCTGCCCCCGATGCCAGGGCCGTCGCATGCACCCATTGCAGCATCGGCCGCCCTTCTATCAGCAGCAGTGGCTTGCCCGGGAGGCGCGAGGATCCGTAGCGTGCAGGTATGACTACCCGGAACATCAGTGGCAACGCTTGCCTAGCGTTCCATCAGCTTGTCGTCGCTGTTCAAGGCCCGCGCCTCGGCCTCCAGCATGACCGGGACGTCGTCGCGAATCGGAAATGCCAGTCGATCGGCACGGCAGACCAGCACCTGTGCAGCTGGCTGGTACAGCAGCGGCCCCTTGCAAAGCGGACACGCCAGAATTTCCAGCAATCTTGAGTCAAGCACCAGTCTTTGCTCCCCCGGCCAATAGCGTACCCACCCTGCCCAGCAGGCGTGCAGCATCCGCCTCGGACAGCTGCGCGGCCACGGGCACATACCACATGCGCCCATCGGCGATCCGCGCACATTTTACGGCATCCTTCTCGGTCATGAGGATGGGGTTGGCATCGCCGGTCGCGAAATCATGCGCCACGTACTGGTGGTGATCGGCAAGCGGATGCGCGGTCAAATCGATGCCTCGCGCGCGCAGCATGGCGAAGAAACGCTCGGGATTGCCGATTCCGGCATATCCGTGAACCGCTCTGGCGCGGAAATCATCCAGTTGCGCCGCCTGGTCCCCAGCCAGGGAAAGCACCGTGCCCGGCTGCAGCGCCATGTGCACGACCCGGTCGGCACTGACGCCCAGGGCCGGCGTCTGCGCGCCGTTGAGCACCACCAGGTCCACCTTGCCGATGCGACTGGCCGGCTCGCGCAGCGGCCCGGCGGGCAACATCCATCCATTGCCCAGCCCACGCGCCGCATCCACGACGGCAATTTCCAGGTCACGGCGCAGGGCCAGGTGCTGCAGCCCATCGTCGCAGAGAACCACCTGGCAGCCATTGGCCACCAGCTCCCTGGCCGCGTCCAGGCGACTGGCCGCGACGCAGACCAGGCAGCCGGCGCGGCGCGCCAGCAGCACCGCTTCGTCCCCGAATTCCTGCGCATCGGCCTGCGGGGGTACCAGGCGCGCGCGGCGCGTTGCGCCACCGTAGCCGCGCGTAGCGATCCCTATCTTCAGCTGCCTGGCTGCAAGGCGGGCGGCCAACCAAAGGACCAGGGGGGTCTTGCCGGTGCCGCCCACGGAGATATTCCCGATGACGATGACCGGCACGCCCGGATGCCCCGAGGGCAACAGGCCACTGGCATACAGCGCACGGCGGGCGGCCACGACCAGGCGGAAAAGCCATGCCAGCGGACACAGCACCCAGGGTGCGCTGGCTGAATACCAGCGCCGCTGCAGCCATCCCCCGAGCGCCGAATCAGGCATCGAACTGCAGCCGGTGCAGCTGCGCGTACACGCCATCCAGGGCCAGCAACTGCGCATGAGTCCCGGACTCCACGATGCGCCCGGCATCCAGCACGATGATGCGGTCCGCCTGCTCGACCGTGGACAGGCGATGGGCGATCACCAGCGTCGTGCGACCGTGCACCAGCTTCGCCAGTGCGGACTGCACGTGTCGCTCGGATTCGGAATCCAGCGCGGAGGTGGCTTCATCCAGGATCAATACCGGTGCGTTCTTGAGAATGGCACGCGCAATGGAAACGCGCTGCCGCTGGCCGCCGGACAGCAGGTTGCCGCGATCCCCAACCAGGGTATCGAGTCCCTGGGGCAGTTCCTGAGCAAATTCCATGACATGGGCAGCCCGTGCGGCATCCTCCAGTTGTGCTGCCGGAACCGCTTCCATGCCAAAGGCGATGTTGTTGCGGATTGTATCGTTGAACAACATGACATCCTGGCCAACGTAGGCGACCTGCCGACGCAGGTCGCGCAGGTCGATTTCGCGCACATCCGTGCCATCGAGCAGCACCGCACCACTGGTCACGTCGTATAGCCTGGGGACCAGCCCGACCAGGGTGGACTTGCCGCCGCCGGACTTGCCCACAATCGCCAGCGTCTGGCCGGGACCGACGGCGACGCTGACCTGACGCAGCACCGGCTCCGTTGTTCCGGCGTACGTGAATCCTGCCTCGCGGAATTCGACTTCCCCCTTGGCACGCGCCAGCACCAGGCCACCCTTGCCAGGCTCGCGCGCAGTGTCCAGCACTTCAAACAGGCTCGCACCCGCGGCGATTCCCTGCTGCAATTGACTGCTGACGCCGACCAGACGCCGCAGCGGCGACATCACCATCATCATGGCACTGATGTAGGAAATGAACGCGTCGACCTGCACTACGTGCCGGTTCACCTCGGTGATGGCCACCGCCAGCACCGCGGCAAGGGCCATCGCGGCGACCATTTGCACTATCGGGACACTGAATGCCTTGGCGTTGATCAGCCGCTCGTTGCTGTGCCGGTTATGTTCGTTAACGTCCTCGAAACGCTTTCGCTGCGACTCTTCGGCCGTGAATACCTTAATTACCCGGTGGCCCTCGATGGCCTCCTTGGCCACGCGCGTGACATCACCCATGGATTGCTGGATGCGGGCGCTGTAGCGCCGGAATCGCAGGTTGATCCCGCGCATTACCCAGCCGATAACCGGCGCCACGACCAGCACCAGCAGCGTGAATTGCCACGACAGCCAGGTCATCCACCCCAGCAGGGCGACCAACGTGATGGAATCGGTGATTACCGTCTTCACGGAGCTGGTGGTCGCTTCGGCCACCTGCTCCGTCTCGTACGTCAGCCGCGACAACATCACGCCGGAGGAATGCCGGTCGTAGTAGGCGCTGGGCAGGTGCAGGTACTGCGCGAATACGTCGGAACGGATCGACTTGATGACCTGCCGCCCGACGCGGCCGGTGAAATAGGTGGACAGGTAGTCGCCAGTGCCGCGCAGCACGAACATGACCAGCAATGCGCATGGCACCAGCCATACCGCATCCTTGTTGGGCGCCACGAACGTATTGCGCACGAAGTACTTGATGAACAGCGCGAAGGTCGCGTCCGTCATTGCAAACAGCACCATGCCCAACACGCCAATCAAGAACAGGCGTCGATGCGGACGCACATAACTGAGCAATCGCCGATACACGGCAATAGCGTCCGACGCCGGACGAACTTTCTTCATGGAGCCGCTGGTTGCTGGATCGTCGCCACGTCGATTTGCTGGAATCCCATCTTGCCCAGCACGTCCATGGCTGTGATCACTGACTGGTGGGTGGAACGCGCATCGGCGCGCAACACCACGCGGCCACTGCGCGACTCACCGGCCACGGCCAGCACCGCCGCGCGCAGTGTCTCGCGACTTGAATTGACCAACTCGCGCTCGTTCACGCGGTAACTGCCCAGTTCGGTGACCGTGACCACGATGCGATCGCCCGAGACCGCCCCTTGCGGCCGCTCGCTGGCGGTCGGCAGCTGGATCTTCATCCGACCCTCGTCGGAGAACGTCGATGAAAGCATGAAAAAGATTACCAGCATCAGCACCACGTCGATCAGGGAGATCAGGTTGATCTCCGGGTCCTCGACCCGCCGGGCGCGCAGCTTCATGCGTCGGGCCGACTGGGGTCGCCATCAGCCTCATGGTCGCTGAGCGCGTCGGCGAACTGGATGACGTCCTTTTCCATCTGGATGACGATGGAGTCGACGCGGCCGCGCAGGTAGCGGAACGCGACAAAGGAGGGAATGGCCACGCACAGGCCGGCGGCCGTCGTCAGCAGCGCCTGGGCAATGCCCCCAGACAGTGCACGCGGGTCCCCGAGCCCGCCGGCCACCAGCGCGTTGAAGGCCTTGATGATGCCGGCCACCGTTCCCAGCAGGCCCAGCAGCGGGGCCACGGTGGCAATCGTGCCCAGGGTATTGAGAAAACGGTCCAGGTCATGGGTCACGTGCCGACCGGCGTCTTCCAGCCTTTCCATCAGCACCGCGCGCGGCCGATGGCGGTTGGCCAGCCCCACCGCAAGCAGCTTGCCCAGGGGCGAGTTGGCATCCAGCGCCGTGATGATCTTGTCACTGACCTGCCCGGACTCCACCAGTTGCCAGATGCGCCGCGTCAGGTCCGGCGGCACGATCCGGCGACGCTGCAATGTCCACAGGCGTTCCAGCACGATGGCTATGGCGATGACGGAACACAGGATGATGGGCCACATGAAGGGCCCACCGGCAAGCACGATTTCCCACATGGTCTTGCATCATAGCCCAACGGCAAATGAATTCACCGGACTCTGACGTGGCGCACACCCGAAAGCAGCAGTGAAGCACGTATCGGCATGGCCCCACCCGACCCTGCTAGAGTGCGCCCCCACCATGCCGCGACGCCTGTTCCAGAAACTCCGGCCCTTCACCCAGAGCTTGCGCACCCGCTGGTACTTCAGGCTGCTGGGCCCGCGTTTGACGGACGCCAGGCTGTGGTCATACAACCGGCGCGCGATTACCGCCGCGTTTGGCGCCGGGGTTGCCACTGCATTTGTCCCCCTGCCCATCCATGCACTGCTGGGTCTGGTCATTGCCATGGTGTGGCGGCTGAATATCCCGGCAATAATCGGCACCACGCTGCTGGTGTTCAATCCGATTACCGTGGTGCCAATCTATTACGTGGCCTATCGGGTGGGCGCACTGTTGCTGCGGGTCAAGCCCGGTCCGTTCGCCTTCGAACTGAGCTGGATGTGGCTGCAGCATGGCCTTGGCGCCATCTGGAAGCCCTTCCTGCTGGGCTGCCTGGTGTGCGCGATCGCTGGCGGGTACCTGGCCTATCTGGGACTGGAACTGGTCTGGCGAATCAGCACCGTGAACCGGCTAAATGCCAGGCGCAATGCCGTCAAGGACTGATCGCGGCCTGTTCGTGCAGTTTTCCGTCGGCAAGCACCAGCACCCGGTCCATGCGCGCGGCCAACCGGGTGTCATGGGTGACGACCACAAGGCTGGTGCCGCGTGCACGGTTCAGTTCCAGCATCAACGCAAACACTTGCGCGGCATTGATGCCGTCCAGGTTGCCAGTGGGTTCGTCGGCAAGGACAACTGCAGGCTCGGTTACCAGCGCGCGGGCCACGGCCGCGCGCTGCCGCTCGCCCCCTGATAATTGGTGGGGCCGATGGGTCAGGCGTTCGCCCAGCCCCACCTGCTCGAGGACCAGCTGTGCCCGTTTGCGTGCTTCGGCTGCGGGCGTCCGGCGCACCAGCAGGGGCATGGCCACGTTTTCCAGCGCCGAGAATTCCGGCAGCAGATGGTGGAACTGGTAGACGAATCCCAGCGTGCGATTGCGCAGTTCGCAGCGCTCACGTTCGGGCAGCGCATGGATGTCGCGGCCGCCGACCTGCACGACGCCGGTATCGGGTGCGTCCAGCCCCCCGAGCAGTTGCAGCAGCGTGGTCTTGCCTGAACCGGAAGATCCAACGATGGCCACTCGTTCACCGGCATGGACCCGCAGATCCACGCCCCGCAATACTTCCAGAACCTTGCCGGCCCCTTCCTGAAAGGACTTGCCCAGGTCCTGGGCCTGCAACACCGCATCAGTCATGGCGCAGTGCCTCGGCGGGAGCGACGCGTGCCGCGCGCCACGCCGGGTAGATGGTCGCTAGCGCGCACAGCAGCAGGGCAACGCCGCCGATGCGCATCACGTCGCCCAGTTCAACGGCCGCCGGAAGATCGCTCATGAAGTACACCTTTGCATCAAGGAACTGGGTGCCTAGCACCCGCTCCAACCCGTGGACCAATTGCTCCAGATTGATCGCCAGCAGCGTCCCGGCGCCGATTCCCAGCAACACGCCCGCCGCACCGATCATTGATCCCTGCAGCATGAATGCCACCATGATATTGCGCGGTCCGGCCCCCAACGTGCGCAGGATCGCTATGTCAGCCTGCTTTTCCTTGACCACCATGACCAGCGTGGCCACGATATTGAATGCCGCAATACCCACGATCATCGACAGGATGACGAACAGCATCGACTTGGTCATCTGGATGGATAGAAAGAAATTTCTCAGGTTGCGCGTCCAGTCGCTGACGTAATAGCCACCGCCCAGGTCCACTGCCAGGCGCCGCACCATGGCCGGTGCCCGCAGGGGATCCACCAGCGCCAGGCGCACACCGGTCACGGCGTCGCCCATGCGATACAGCTTCCCGGCATCGACGATGTTCATCAAGGCCAGCCCGCGGTCGTATTCATACATCCCGGACCGGAATATCCCCGCCACGGTGAAGCGCCGCATGCGCGGCGCAAAGCCGGCGGGCGTCGCGGTTCCCTCCGGCACAATCACCACCACCGTGCCGTTCACCGCGACGTTCAGCTCCGTGGCCAGCGCTTCGCCCAGCACTATGCGATGGCTTCCGGGTTGCAATGCGTCGAGCGAACCGCTGACCAGGGAGCGGCCTATGCCATCGGCCTTGGCCTCCAGCACCGGATCGATGCCACGCAGCTGCGTACCGGCAAGCCTTGCCCCGGCCGCCAGCATGGCCCGGGACTCGACGTACGGCACGGCGGCCAGCACGCCCGGGGTAGCCAGCGCAACGTCGCGCGCCCGGCGCCAGTCCGGCAGCGGACCCTCCAGGCCCATGAGGGTTGCGTGGGAAGTGACCACGAGGATGCGCGATCGCAGCTCGCGCTCGAACCCGTTCATCACCGACAACACCACTACGAGCACGGCCACACCCAGGGCCAGCCCGATCACGCTGATGACAGTAATGAACGACAGGAATCCACGACGCTGCCCGGATCTCAGGTAGCGCGTTCCCACCAGCCATTCGTAGCGATCACGCAGCCCCATGCCTATTCGTACCTCAGCGCTTCCGCCGGCGACACGCCGGCAGCGCGCAGGGCCGGGTACACCGTGGCCAGCGTGGTCAGCACCAACGCGCAAACACTGATCAGCGACACGTCGCCCACATGCAGCTCGGAAGGCACGCGGGTGATGTAGAACACATTCGCATCGAACAGCTTCAGGCCAAAGGTGCGATCCATGAATCCAAGGATCGGGTCAACATTGCGGGCCAGCAGCACGCCCAGCGCCACACCCGCCAGCACGCCCACCCAGCCGACGATCAGGCCCTGGGTGACGAACACGCGTGCCACGCGGCCCGGCGACGCACCCAGGGTGCGCAGGATCGCGATGTCGGTGCGCTTGTCCGACACGACCATGACCAGCATGGCCACGATATTGAAGGCCGCAACGCCCACCACCAGCAGCAGTATCAGCGCCATCATCGTTTTCTCGATGCGGATGGCGCGGAAATAGCTGGCGTGATCCTGCGTCCAGTCACGCACCCGTACGCCGTGGACGCCGGCTGCGGCCAGGGATTTGTCCAGTTCGCGGGCCACGCCAGGGGCCGCCAGGGCGCTGTCGACACCGATGGAAAGTCCGGTATTGCCACTGCGCGCGGCGCCCAGCGCCAGCAGCGTGTCAAGGTTGGCGAATGCCAGCGTGGCGTCGTGATCCTGGATACCCGCCTCGAACATCCCCACCACCTTGAACTCGCGCAGCCGGGCCTCGGGCAGGTCGCCCTCGCCGACCGTGGGCACCAGCAAGGTCACAAAGTCGCCCGTGGCTACGCCCAGCTGATCGGCAACCAGCCGACCCAGAATCAGAGTGTCCTCGCCTACCAGCTGCCTGGGATCCCCATCAATGACCAGTTTGCGCAACTCCTGCGCGCCTTGGGCCTCGATTCCGCGCAGCGACACCGCCAGCATTTCTGGCTGGTGCACGGCCAGTACCTGCAACTCGGCCTGGCGCGCCACGCTCTTGACTCCCGGAACCGCACGCGCCAGCGCGGCAATTTGTGTCCAGTCCGGCGCCCCATCCGGCGCCTGCTCGACGCGCACCGGAGCCGAAAGCGACAACAGGCGCGAACGCAGCTCCGACTCGAAGCCGTTCATCACCGACAGGATGACGATCAGGGCCGACACCCCCACCGCCACACCCACCAGGGAGACCCAGGTTATGAAGGACACGAAGAACCGGTGCGACCGTGCGCGCGCGTAGCGCAGGCCGACATACAGCGACAATGGGTGGAACATGTCGGGCGGCATTTAATCATGAGCCGCCCGGACCGCGACGCAATTCACGTTTCTGCAGACTGGGGTGTCCCCGACCGTCGGCCGGGGGGCGACCTTGCTGCTATAGTCGGTGCCATGAAACTACCTCTGGCCCTGGTGTTGCTGCTGGCCACCGCGCCCCTGGCCGCGGAGACCGTGGTAGTGGATGACCAGGTGCAGCTGCGCCCTCCCACCCGTGAAATGCCCGCGCGCGGCATGGAAATGGGCGCCGTGGAAGCGCACTTTGGCGCACCCCAAACCCGCCACGACGCCGTCGGCAAGCCGCCGATCACGCGCTGGGACTACCAGGGGTTCAGCGTCTATTTTGAGTACAAGCTCGTAGTGCATTCAGTCGCTACCGGCGGCTGATACCCCGCGCCGGACCTATCGCGCGTTCGGGACCATGCGCCCGGCCGTCGCTGCCGGTATGCTGCGCCGCTTTCCCGCGGGCCAGCCAGCCCGTGGTCTAGCCCAAAGCATCCAGCCCCGCGCAACCGATGAGCCTGCTGCCCTCCCCACCACGTCCTGACGACCAGCAGTGCCTGCACTGGCCCGTGCTGCACTCCAGTGCGCGGGCGCTGGCGCTGGCCACAGCCGCTGCGGCCGACGATCGGCCTTGGATCATCGTGCTGTCCGATGCGCGCGCACTGGATCAGCTGCACCGCGAGCTGGCGTTCTTTGCCGGCGAGACCCTGCCGGTGCTGCAGATGCCGGACTGGGAAGTGCTGCCCTACGACCAATACTCTCCTTTGCCGGACCTGATCTCCGAGCGCCTGGCCACGCTGGTGCGCCTGCCATCCCTGCGGCGCGGAGTGGTACTGGTCAGTGCAGAGACCCTGATGCAGCGCCTGCCGCCGACGGACTTCATCGTGGGTCGAAGCTTCGACATTGCCGTCGGGCAGCAATTTTCGATCCCGGCTGCGCGCGCCCAGTTGGCGCAGGCCGGATACAGCGCCGTCGCCCAGGTCGGCGTACCTGGAGAATTTGCGCTGCGCGGTTCACTTTTTGACGTGTTCCCGATGGGCTATCCCAGGGCCTTGCGCATCGACCTGTTCGACGACCGCATCGAAAGCATCCGGCACTTCGACCCGGACACCCAGCGTTCCCTGGATCGCCTGGAACGGTTGCGGCTGCTGCCGGCCCGTGAATTTCCGCTGGACGACGGCAGTTGTCGCGACTTCCGTCGTCGTTTCCGCAGCCGCTTCGAGGGCGAACCGACCCGGTCCGCCATCTACAGTGGCGTACGGCAGAACACCGCTCCGCCGGGCACGGAATTTTATCTGCCGCTGTTCTTCGAACATACCGCCACGCTGTTCCAGTACCTGCCAAGCAGGCGCGTGTTCGTTACCGACGCCGATCCGGCGGCAGCCCTCAATCGTGTCTGGGACGAAATCGTGGCGCGGCATGAGGATCGGCGCCATGACATCGAGCATCCGGTGCTGGATCCCGGGGAGTTGTTCCAGTCGCCGCCGCAAGTGCTGAGCCTGTTGCAGGAATCCGCGCGGGTAGCCCCGCATGCGGACGCGCCCATCGGTGCCCTGGCGTTGGCCGCGCCGCCTGCGCTGGTGCTGGACGCGCGCGCTGCCGAGCCGTTGGCACCCCTGGCGACGCTGCTGGCCGGGATCAGGGGCAGAACGCTGCTGACCGCCGATTCGCCAGGCCGACGCGAAGTACTGCAGGACCTGCTGCGCGAGGCCGGCATCACCTGTGAACCCACCCCCGGCTGGCACGCGTTTCTGAACTCGAAGGCGACCGTCGCCCTGACGGTCGCTGCGGATGTCGGCGGCCTGGTCGTGGGCGATCCCTTGCTTACGATCCTTGCGGACGGGGAACTGTTTGGCCGCCGCGCGCAGCAGGAACGGCGCCGGCGCCGCACCTCGCTGGACCCCATGGCCATCCTGCGCGACCTGCAGGACCTGACCGCCGGGGCACCGGTGGTGCATGCGGAGTACGGCGTGGGCCGCTACATCGGCCTGCAGATGATGCTGGTGGCGGACCAGGAGGGTGAGTTTCTCGTCATCGAATATCAGGGCGGCGACCGGATCTACGTGCCGGTCAGTTCCCTGCACCTGGTCGGCCGCTACACCGGCGCGTCCCCGGATGCGGCCCCGCTGCACAAGCTGGGAACCGATCAGTGGGCGCGCGCCAAGCGCCGCGCCAGCGAGCAGGTGCGCGACGTGGCCGCAGACCTGCTGGACCTGTACGCGCAGCGCCAGGCGCGCAAAAGTGCGCCACTGCGGGCCGCGGAAGATGATTACCGCGCGTTCGCCGCGGCATTTCCCTTCGAGGAGACCGCCGACCAGGCCGAGGCCATCCAAAGCGTGCAGCAGGACATGGCCGGCGAACGGCCCATGGACCGGGTGGTGTGTGGCGATGTGGGTTTCGGCAAGACCGAAGTGGCCATGCGCGCCGCGTTCATTGCGGTGCAGGCGGGCCACCAGGTCGCGGTGCTGGTTCCGACCACCCTGCTGGCCGAGCAGCACCTGACCAATTTCCGCGACCGCTTCGCGGACCTGCCGGTGCGCGTGGAGTCGCTGTCGCGGTTTCGCTCCACCAGCGCCACGCGCGACATCATCGAGAACCTGGCTTCAGGTCGCGTCGACATCCTGATCGCCACGCATCGACTGCTGCACGCGGATGCTCGATTTCGCAACCTCGGGTTGCTGATCATCGACGAGGAGCACCGCTTTGGCGTGCGCGACAAGGAGCGGCTCAAGGCGCTGCGTGCCGAAGTACACGTGCTGACCCTCACGGCGACCCCGATTCCACGCACCTTGAACATGGCACTGGGTGGGCTGCGCGACCTGTCGCTGATCACGACCCCGCCAGCCGGCCGCGTGGCGATCAACACTACCGTTGGCGAGTGGCGCGACGCTTCCATCCGCGAGGCGGCATTGCGCGAGCTGCGGCGCGGCGGACAGATCTACTTCGTCCATAACGAAATCCAGACCATCGAGAAGGTCGCCGAGGACCTGCGGCGCATTGTCCCCGAGGCGTCGATCCGCGTCGGTCACGGCCAGATGCGCGAGCGCGAACTGGAGCAGCTGATGGTTGACTTCTATCACCGGCGCTTCGACCTGTTGCTGTGCACGACCATCATCGAGAGCGGCATCGACGTGCCCACGGCCAACACCATCATGATTAACAATGCGGATCGGCTTGGGCTGGCGCAGTTGCACCAGCTGCGCGGCCGGGTTGGCCGCTCCCATCATCGGGCTTTCGCGTTCCTGCTGGTGCCCTCACGCAAGGGGCTGACCCAGGACGCCGCGCGGCGCCTCGAGGCCATCGAATCGCTGGAAGAGCTTGGCGCCGGATTCGTGCTGGCCACGCACGACATGGAGATCCGCGGCGCAGGTGAATTCCTGGGCGAGTCCCAAAGCGGCGAGCTCACCGAGGTCGGACTGTCCCTGTACCTGGAAATGCTGGATGCGACGGTCAAGGCACTGCAGGCCGGGACAGACCCTGCCCTGGCCCGTCCACTTGCCGCCGCAACGGAGGTCAACCTGCACATCCCCTGCCTGCTGCCCCAGGATTACATCGGCGACGTGCAGACGCGGCTGGGACTGTACAAGCGCATTGCCGGCGCCCCGGACCTGCCCACCTTGCAGGACCTGCAAGCGGAGATCGGTGATCGGTTCGGCGCCCTGCCTGCGGCCGCCAACAACCTGCTGCAGACCGCGCGCCTGGCGCTGCGCTGTCGTGAGGTAGGAGTGCGCCGCATGGACATCGGCGCGCAGTCCAGCTACCTGCAGTTTGACGAGGACAATCGCGTCGACAGCACCAAGGTCATCGCCCTTATCCAGCGGGAACCGCGCGTATATCGACTTGAAGGGTCGCTGAAGCTGCGGATCAGCCGTGGGGCCGCGCCCGAAGGGCGCGCGGAACTGGCGGGCCAACTGCTGGCCCGGCTGGGCGGTCCCCGTGCAACGGACCCACGGGACCAATAGAATCAGGGCCATGAATTACGCCGTGCCCCGCCCCCTCTGCCTGGCTCTGCTGGCACTGCTGCTTGCCAGCCTGCCGGCAGCATCGCAACAGTCGCCAAGTCGCTATGACGTGGAGATCGTGGTGTTCCGGATTGCCGGCAATCCCGGTCCCGAGGACCTCAACGTGGCCAGCGCGCCGGTCAGTGCCACCGGCGGCATGCAGGTCACCCCGACCACGCAGCGACGCCTGTCCGAAGAGGCGTCGCGCCTGTCAGCCGGCGGCTTCCAGGTCCTGGCGCACACGGCCTGGACGCAGGCACCGGCCGCATGGAACTCGCGGCACGGTGTATCCGCCGCGCAGCTGGGACTGGAGGAATCGGGCATCAGCGGCACCGTGTTCATTGAACGCGGACAGTACCTGCACCTCGGAATCGACCTGCGTGTGGACCAGGGCGGCCATGTCTACACGATCTCCGAAGTGCGTCGGGTGCGCCCGGGCGAGGCGCAATACTTCGATCACCCCTTCGTGGGCATCCTGGCGCTTATTTCTCCGGCGGGCTGACAAAGACCGCGCCGCGATATTCGGCCTTGGCGGTCTGCAGGGCTGCCGACGCAGCATCGATGAGCCGCTGCGGGGAGTCTTCTTCGCGTCCCGGGGTAACCGTGGCCAGACCGGCCGTGACGGTGACGAACTTCTGCACTGGCGAGCGCGGATGATGCACGTGCATGTCCGCGATGCGTTGCGCCGTGGCTTGCACATGGGCGGCAACGCCGCTGGCCGGGGTGCCATTGCGATGCACTGCCAGCACCGCGATGCCCCCCTCGTTCCAGCGCGCCACGATATCCGAGCCGCGACGGAAGGCGCCGCTGACGGCGCGCGCGATGCGCCGGATGCATGCGTCGCCGGCGGCGCGACCAAAGGTGTCGTTATAGATCCCCAGCGCGTCCATGTCGTACAGCACCAGCGTCAACGGCTGCGCCTCACGGCGGGCGACACGCCACTCGCGGACGAACAGCTCATCGAACCACGCCCTGGATGACAGGCCGCTGACCCGGTCTTCACGCAACCAGATGGGCAATCCCTCGGGCGCGCGTTCCACCGCGCGCAGCCGGCCGCTGGCGTCGCGGATGAATCCGGCCCAATGGGTCAGCGCACCATCGCGGTTGCGCAGCGGCTGCAGGTACAGCTCATTCCAGATCAGGTCACCGCTCTTGCGATAGTTGCGCAGCAGCACCCGACAGGCCTCGCCGCGGGCAATCGACTCGCGCAGGCGTCGCCGCGCCTCCTGGTCACGGTCGGTACCCTGCAGGAGCCGCAGGTTGCTGCCCAGCAGTTCCGCGGCGCCATAGCCGGTCATCTGTTCGAACGCGCTATTTATGTAGATCGCGGGGCAATCGGCAGCCTGCGCATCGCAGATCACGATGCCTTCCGGGGCACCGTCGATCACCAGGCGCAGGAACTCCGGATCAAGCTTCATGTGAGCATCAGTTCCGGCGGGCGATCACAGCGCTGCAGCCACTCGCGCGCCTCGGCGTATTCCCTGGATGCCAGCAGCGCGGCCCAGTCGGGCGCCTCCCGGCCGCGCATGCGCAGGATGCGCATCTGGCTGGCCGGCCCGGGACGCAGAGTCAGGCC
Organism: uncultured Pseudomonadota bacterium; assembly: GCA_963726085.1. Classification (GTDB taxonomy): domain Bacteria; phylum Pseudomonadota; class Gammaproteobacteria; order Steroidobacterales; family Steroidobacteraceae; genus ZC4RG30. Next base: position 543,819 of record CAVSAR010000001.1, read on the forward strand.
ATCGACCAGTTCGAAGACGCTTGCCCGTCGGTTGCACACTGGCAGCACATCGCACCCGGCCTCAAGGGCAGCCTCGGCACGCGCGACGATGCCGCCCATTGCGCTGGCCCCCTCCATCGTCAGGTCGTCAGCGAAAATCACGCCGCGGAATTCCAGGTCCCCGCGCAGCACCTGGCCCACCCAGCGCTTCGAGAAGCTGGCCGGAACACTGTCCACTGCGGGAAACAGCACGTGCCCCATCATGATCGCCGACAGCTCATTGGCAATGAGTCGCCGGTAGGGCAGCAGGTCCGCCTCCAGGTCCTGCAGGTCACGCCGGTCGATGGGCAGCGCCAGGTGCGAATCGGCCACCACGGCGCCATGTCCCGGAAAGTGCTTGGCCGTGGCGGCCATCCCGGCGTGGCGCATGCCCTGCACTACCGCCAGCCCCAGCCGTGCCACCGCCTCGGGCTGCGCATGGTAGGCACGATCGCCGATGATCTCCGACACGCCATAGTCGAGGTCGACGCAGGGGGCAAATGAGAAATCAATGTGCAGCGCGCGCAACTCCGCGGCCATCAGCCAGGCCAGCGATCGGGCCATGTCCAGTGCCCGATGGGCATCGACATCGAACTCCAGGCCGATGCGCCGCGCCGGCGGCAGCACCGAGAACCCATTGCGAAACCGCTGCACACGCCCGCCTTCATGGTCCACGGCAACCAGCAGTGGGGGTGTCCGCAGTGCACGGATGTCATTGACCAGGCCCGCCAGCTGCTGCGGGTCTTCGTAGTTGCGAGTGAACAGGATGACGCTGCCGATCAGCGGATGGCGCAGCAGGTCCCGGTCCTCCGCGGACAGCGACTTGCCAGCGATATCCACCATCAGCGGACCAAGCGTCATCTACACACTCCCCGGACCGTTCAGCACGGCGACGGACTCTACATGGCTGGTATGGGGAAACATATCCACGATACCGGCAGCGGCCAGCGTAAACCCATGCTCAGTTATCAGTATCCCCAGATCCCGCGCCAGGCTGCCCGGGTGGCATGAGACATAGATCACCCGCCGCGGTGCGAGCTCGGCAATGGCCGGCAGGATATCGAGGGCACCGGTGCGCGGCGGGTCCAGCAGTACATGCGACCAGGAACCGCCGCCGGCTGCCGACTGTATCCGCAGCGCGGCCCCGTCACCGGCAAGGTTGGCGGCAACGAACTGGGCGTTGGCCAGCCCATTGGCCGTCGCATTGGCTTGCGCCCGCGCGACCAGGCCGGCATCGCCCTCCATGCCCAGCACGCGACCTGCACGCGTGGCCAGCGGCAAGGTGAAGTTGCCCAGTCCACAGAACAGGTCCAGCACCTGGCTGCCCGAATCCAGCTGCAGCAGCTCCAGCACATGGGCGATGAGCCGCTGGTTCATCGGGCCGTTGACCTGGATGAAGTCGGCCGGCTCGAAGGCCATGCGCAGCCCGTACGCAGGCAGCCCATACCACAGCTGTGGCATCGCGCCCTGCAGGGGTTCCAGCGACGACGGCCCGCCCGGCTGCAGCAGCCAGCGCAGCTGGTGCTGTTGCTCAAATTGCAGCAGCGCCGCGCGATCCGCATCGCTCAACGGGGAAAGTATGCGCAGCACCAGCACCCTGCAGTCATCGCCCGCGGCGACTTCGATCTGCGGAATGCGCGTCGGAATGGAAAGGTTGGTAATGAGCGCCGAGAGTTCGCCGATAAGGTTGCCGACCTGGGGTACGAGCACGGGACAACGACTGATGTCGGCCACGAAGCTGCTCATGCGTTCGCGGAATCCGACCATGGACCGGCCCTTGGCGTGCACGAAGCGCGCGCCCAGCCGCGCCCGGCGCCGATAGCCCCACGGCTCCCCGGCCAGGGGTGCCAGCCAGTGCTCAGGTTCCACCTTGCCGATGCGCCGCAACGCCTCGCGCAACATGCCGTCCTTGATCAGCAGCTGCGACTGCGGCGCCAGGTGCTGCAACGCGCAGCCGCCACAGGTACCAAAGTGCGCACAGGCCGGCTCGATGCGATCGGCCGCCGGCTCGATCACCTGCACCAGTTCGGCTTCGTCAAAGTTGCGCTGGCGACGCCGTATCCGGTATTCGACCAATTCCCCCGGCAATGCGCCGGCGACGAACACCGCCTTGCCGGCGCGCACCACACCCCAGCCGTCGTGATTCAGGCCATCGATCCGACCGGTCAGGATTTGGTTGGCGGGATTGCGGCGCGGTTCCATTGTTCCAGAAATTCCCCATGGTGCGGCTCCCGGGAGGCGCGCAGCAAAGCGCGCACCCGCTCGCACTCGCTTTCCCACGAGACATCGGCCAGCAATCCGCGCATGCGCTGGAAGGAAAGGAAGATGAGATAGGTATTGAGCACGTCGGTCTCGCAGTAGCGGCGGATGCCCAGCCGATCGCCCTGCTGCCATGCGTCCCAGACCTGGCCCCCCGAGAACCCCAGCTTGCCGGGCAGTCCCAGCAGTGACGCCATGGCCGACAGGGAGGTGCGCCCGCGTCCCTGGAAGCCAGACAGCAAATCCATCAGGTCCAGGTGCCGCCAGTGAAAACGGCTCAGGTAATTGTTGTAGCGAAAGCTGTTGTCCTCGTCCCCATGCTCCCAGTAGCGCGCGGCCCGCACGCCATGGCGCATGCACCGATAGTGCAGCACCGGCAGGTCAAAGCCCGTGCCATTCCAGGACACCAATTCCGGGGTATAGCGCTCGATCCCCTCGAAGAACCGCTCCAGCAACTCGCGCTCGCCACTGTCCACATCGCCCAGGCTCCAAACCTTGAGGGAATCAGCGTGGCGCAGCGCGCAGGCGATGGACACCACCCGGTGCTGCTCCAGCGGCAGGAAGTCCCCGCCGCCGCGCTGGCGACGCAGCGCGAACATGGCGCTGCCCACCGCGGCGTCGGGCAGATTGCCTAGGCCCAGCAGGCGCCGGCCGTACTCCACGTCCGGCACCGTCTCGATATCGAACACCAGGACGTTCATTGTCGCGCGGCCAGCATCAGCCCCTTCATCTCGCGTACCGCGTCGGCCAGCCCGGTGAACACCGAGCGGGCAACGATGGCATGGCCGATGTTGAGCTCCACGATCTGGCTGATGCTCGCCACCGGCTGCACGTTGAAATAGTCCAGTCCATGGCCGGCATTGACCGTAAGCCCCTGCGCTGCTGCATGCCGTGCCCCGTGCTGCAGGCGCATCAGTTCGCGCGCGAGTTCCGCACCCGAGGCGGCCGCGTACGTTCCCGTGTGCAGCTCGATCACCGACGCACCGGCCGCGCGCGCCGCGTCGATCTGCTGCGGCTGCGGGTCGATGAACAGCGACACCCGAATGCCACCGGCGCTGAGCTGCGCCACCGCCGCGCGCACCGCCTCCATGTTTCCGGCCACATCCAGGCCTCCTTCGGTGGTCAGCTCGGAGCGCTTTTCCGGCACCAGGCAGCAGTCTGCAGGGCGCAGGCGCAGTGCAATGGCGATCATTTCGGCGGTATTGGCCATCTCCAGGTTCAGGCGCGTCTGCATGCGCTGCATGAACGCTGCCGGGTCGCTGTCGATGATGTGGCGCCGGTCCTCACGCAGGTGCATGGTGATGCTGTCGGCGCCGGCCTGCTCGGCGACCAGCGCCGCGTGCACCGGGTCAGGATGCCGGCCGCGCCGCGCCTGGCGCACGGTGGCCACGTGATCCACGTTGACGCCCAGTGCGATGGCAGCGCTCATCGACTGGCCCGTTGCTGGCCGGGCTTGGGCGCACTGCCCTGCTGCAGACTGGCCAGGGATCTGGCCACGATGCGCGACTTGAGGTTACGGCCATCAAGGCACTGCGTCAGGGCGCTGCGCAGCACGGGACGCGCCTGTTGTACCACCAGCGGATCATCGAACGTCTCGGCGGCCAGCTCGGCAATACCGTACCCCAGCACGTCCAGCAGCCGTTTCTCGAACAGGCGCAGCTCGCGCTCCAGTGACTCGCCGGTGCGCAGTCCGGCCAGCGCATCCGCATAGTGATCGAACAATTCCGGCTGCGGATCGTGCCGCGCCGTCAGCTGCAGGATCAGGTCGCTCAGGTACCAGGCCGACAGCAGGCGCCGTGCTGCCAGGGGTGCGCTGGCCACCGGTGCGTGGGCGAACTCCGCGCCGGTCAACCGCGGCGCCTCGCCGCGGCCTGCCCAGGACACCAGCAGCGGCACGAATGGCTGCAGTACGCCCGCCAGCTTGGCCCGCGGACCGCGAACGCCCTGGGCAAACACTGACAGGCGCCCATGTTCGCGCGACAGCAACTCAAAGATGCGGCCGCTATCGCCCCAGGGACGCTGGTGCAGGACATAGGCCAGGGTGTGCGCGGCACGATGGTTCACGCCTACTCCAGGCCCAGCTGGCGCAGCGCCTGCGCACTATCGGCCCAATCCTCGCGCACCTTGACCCACAGCTGCAGGTGGATGCGCCGGCCCAGTATCGCATTGAGTTCGCGGCGCGCCTGGGTACCAATGCGCTTGAGGCGTTCGCCGCCGGCGCCAATGACAATGGGTTTCTGCCCCGCCCGATCGACCCAGATGATGGCAGCGACCACGAGCTGGCCGTCCTCTTCACCGGTGGCCTCGATTTCCACGGCAATGCCGTAGGGAACTTCCTCGTTGAGCTCGAGTGTCAACTTCTCGCGGATCATCTCGGCAATCCGGAACGACTGGTCGCGGTCGGTGACCACATCCGGCGGGAACAAGGCCGGTGACTCCGGCAGGTGCCGGACAATGGCCGTGGTCAGTCGCTGCATGTCCTTTGGGTCCAGCGCAGACACTGGAATGACTTCCGCAAACGCGTGTTCCTTGCCGATTTGCGCAATGAACGGCAACAGCAGGTCACGAGGATGCACCTGGTCCACCTTGTTGACGACGGCAATGATGGGGCGCGACGCGTCCAGGGCGCGCGTCAGGGCCATGCGATCCTCTTCGCCAAAGCGCAGCGCCTCGACCACGAACAGGATCAGGTCCGCGTCCAGGGCGGCGGCCGCGGCAGTGCGGTTCATGGCGCGATTGAGGGCCCGTCCCTCCTGTCGATGCAGCCCCGGTGTGTCGACGAATGCGATCTGTGCATCCGGCAGGTTGACCAGGCCCAGCACACGGTGCCGCGTGGTCTGCGGCCGTGGCGTGACGATGGACAGTTTCTGGCCCACCAGCGCGTTGAGCAGCGTGGACTTGCCGACGTTGGGGCGGCCGATCAGCGCGGCAAAGCCGCAGCGATGCGTGGTCATGGGCGCGGCCCCTGGGCCAGCAGCTGCAATGCCCGCGCGGCCGCTTCCTGCTCGGCGCGGCGCCGGCTCAAGCCCGTACCGTAGGTGGCAATGTCCCCGCTGGCGGCCAACCGGATGGAACAGCGCACATGAAATACCTGTTCGTGCGGTTCCCCTTCGGCGCTCTCCAGCACGTAGCCGGGCAGCGACTCGCCGCGGCCCTGCAGCAGCTCCTGCAGGCGGGTCTTGGCATCCTTGAGTTCCGGCTCGGATTTCAGTGCATCCAGGTGGCCCTTGAAAAGGCGCAGCACCAAGGCCCGGGCCGCGTCCAGCCCCGAGTCAACCTGCACCGCGCCCACCAGTGCCTCCAGTGCATCCGCCAGTATCGATTCGCGGCGAAACCCACCGGTCTTGAGCTCGCCGCTGCCCAGGCGCAGCACCGACCCGATCCCGATTTCACTGCCGATCTGCGCCAGCGGCGCCGTGCTGACCAGGCGGGACCGCAGGCGACTTAAGGTTCCTTCATCGGCATCCGCAAAGCGGCGGTACAGTTCTTCGGCCACGACCAGTCCCAGCACCGCATCACCAAGGAATTCCAGTCGCTCGTTGTTCTCGTGTTGCGCACTGCGATGGGTAAGGGCCTGGAGAAACAGTCCCGGCTGGCGGGGCGTGGCGCCCAGCACCACCTGCAGCCAATGCTCGGTCGCTGCGTCCGGACCAGCAACCCCTGCACCGGCTGCATTCTGGGCAGAGTCAGCCAATCGTGGCGCGCTTGTCGAACTTGACCACTAGCGAGATACCCGCGAACAGCGGCGCTTCATCTTCATAATTTGTCCTCATCACCCACTTGTCGCCGTCACGGACCACTTCGATGGCATCGGCCGTCGGGTAGGTGACGCTGTCTATATAGAGGTGGTTGATCAGCTCGGTGCGCACCGCCGTCGGATTGATCTGGCCATCGCCCGCATGCCCCGCGGCTACCTGCGAGATCGCCTTGGCGACCTTCATGTAGTTGAGGTACATCGGGGCCAGGCGAATGCCTGCATAGCCGACGATGACTATTGGCACCAGCAGGATCAGCCAGCCGATGAACGTAATGCCCTTCTGACGTGAATGCATTCGCGCGACTCCCCTTTTGTTCAGTCGATGCGCCGCCCGATGCGGCCCCAGTCGATCCAGTTGGACCTCTGCAGGTCCAGGTTCAGCCAGATCCGGCGGGCACTGCCCACAAGGTTGGCCTCCGGGACCAGCCCCCAGACGCGCCCGTCGGAACTATTGTCCCGATTATCACCGATCATGAGATAGGCACCCGGGGGAACCGTGATCTCGTCGAAATCCCCGCTGTCACGCGCCGCGGCAGTGCCGGGCGCAGGCTCTTCCTCGACGCAGCTGTAACCGCGGTCCAGGCGCCGGTTGCAGCCTGGCAGGGGCGGGCCGACGATGCCGTACGGGGATCGGCAGGACAGCACGTGATGCACGTGTTCCCCGGTGTGAACCTCCGACAGGCGCATGTTCTCGTAGCAGCCGTCCGAGTAGCGTCCCAGCTCGCGCTCCTCCAGGGGCACATCGTTGACGTAAATCCGGTCCGAGACCACGCGCACCCGGTCACCGGGCAGCCCGGCCAGTCGCTTTATGTAATTGACCGCCGGATCCGGCGGGTACCTGAATACCACCACGTCGCCGCGCTTGGGCTCGCCCAGGGACAGGATCTTGGTATTGGTGACCGGCAGCCGCAATCCATAGCGGAATTTGTTCACCAGAATGAAGTCGCCATCCTGCAGCGTTGGCATCATCGAATCGGAGGGAATGCGAAACGGCTCGAACAGGAACGAGCGCAGCAGCAGCACCACCAGCACCACCGGCACCATGCTGCGCGCATAGTCCACGATGCCAGGCTCCGGCACTGCCCGGCCCGGTCCGGCCGCGCGCGCGCGCGCGGGATTCAAGATCAGCGCATCCAGCGCCCAGATGATTGCCCCGACCACGGTCACCAGCACCAGCACCAGCGAGAAGTCCAGCCGCTCGGAACGCAGCAGCTTCACTGCCCCGGCGATTGCCAGCACCGGCAACGCGGCATAGGCCGCGCGCAGCAATGGGGGATCCTCGGCGACAGCCGGCAGCGCCGCCAAGCGTCGCCGCGGACGCAGGAACCAATCATCTAACAGCGTGATAGCTGCCACAGGAATCAGCAGCCAGGCCAGCCATGTAACGATCTGATTGAGCACCGGAAACGCCTCCAGGAAATCTACTTTCTGCCGACCTTGAGCACCGCCAGGAACGCCTCCTGGGGAATCTCCACCGAGCCTACCTGCTTCATGCGCTTCTTGCCTTCCTTCTGCTTCTCAAGGAGCTTGCGCTTGCGCGATATGTCGCCGCCATAGCACTTGGCCAGCACGTTCTTGCGCAATGCCTTGACCGTGGCGCGCGCGATGACATGCGTGCCGATGGCTGCCTGCACCGCCACCTCAAACATCTGCCGCGGGATCAGTTCCTGCATCTTGTCCACCAGCTCGCGGCCGCGCTGGTAGGCGCTGTCGCGGTGCACGATGATCGACAGCGCGTCCACGCCTTCGCCATTGATCAGGATATCCAGCTTGGCCAGCGGGGCACTCTGGAAGTGGCTGAATTCATAATCAAACGACGCGTAGCCGCGGCTGGAACTCTTGAGCCGGTCGAAGAAATCCAGCACCACGTCCGCCAGCGGCAGCTCGTACTGCAGGGACACCTGCATGCCCAGGTACAGCATCTTCTTCTGCACGCCGCGCTTCTCGCTGCACAGCTGCAGCACCGCCCCGACGTGCTCGGGAGGTACCAGGATATTGGCCGTGATGATCGGCTCGCGCAGGTCGGCAATCAGGTTGGCGGCGGGCAGCTTGGCGGGGTTGTCGACGTACTCGACTTCCCCGTCAGTGCGCTGCACCTCATAGACGACCGTGGGGGCGCTGGTGATCAGTTGCAGGTTGTATTCGCGCTCCAGGCGCTCCTGCACGATATCCATGTGCAGCAGCCCGAGGAAGCCGATGCGAAAGCCAAAGCCCAGTGCGGTCGAGACTTCCGGTTCGTAGTGCAGCGCCGAGTCGTTGAGGCGCAATTTCGCCAGCGCATCGCGAAACCCCTCGTAGTCCTCGGTGTTGACCGGGAACACACCGGCAAATACCCGCGGCTGCACCTGCTTGAATCCCGGCAGCGGTCCGCTGGCAGGCCGCGACTCCCCGGTAATGGTGTCGCCCACCGGCGCACCGTCGATTTCCCGGATGCCGGCAATCACGAAGCCCACCTCACCGGCCGACAGCTGCGTAAGCACCACCGGCTTGGGCGAGAACCGGCCGAGCTTGTCGAGCACGTGGCTGCGCCCGGTGGACATGATGCGCACCTTCTCGCCCAGCTTCAGCACCCCATTGACCACCCTGACCAGGGACACCACGCCGACATAGTTGTCGAACCAAGAATCGATGATCAGCGCCTGCAGCGGTGCGGCGGGATCCCCCTTGGGAGGCGGAATGCGCTTGACCAGCTCTTCGAGCAGCTCCGGAACGTTCTCCCCGGTCTTGGCCGAGACCCGCACCGCGTCCTGGGCGTCGATGCCGATAATCTCCTCGATTTCCTTGATCACCTTGTCCGCATCGGCCGAGGGCAGGTCGATCTTGTTGATGACCGGCAGTACCTCCAGGCCCTGCTCCAGCGCCGTGTAACAGTTGGCGACGCTCTGGGCCTCCACGCCCTGGGCGGCGTCGACCACCAGCAACGCCCCTTCACAGGCAGCCAGGCTGCGCGAAACCTCGTACGAGAAGTCCACGTGCCCCGGGGTGTCGATCAGGTTCAGCTGGTAGCGATTGCCGTCGTGCGCATCGTAAAAGAGGGTGACGCTCTGCGCCTTGATGGTGATGCCGCGCTCACGCTCCAAATCCATGGAGTCCAGCACCTGGGACTGCATTTCGCGGTCGGCCAGGCCACCGCACAGCTGAATCAGGCGATCCGCGAGCGTGGACTTGCCATGGTCAATATGGGCAATGATGGAGAAATTGCGGATCAGCTGCATGAGAGGCGGCGGATTATAGCGGGCAACCGCCCCTACCGCGGCCTCAACAGGCGTCGCAATTCACTGGCATCAAGGTGGTGCTGGCAGACCTTTACGCCGTCAAGCAGCAGCACCGGGATGTCCAGGCCGTAACGGCGGGCCAGCTGCGGATCAGAATCCACGTCGACCAATTCCAGAGGCGGCAACTCGGTGCTGCGCGCCAGCTGCGCCAGCTCGGCCCTGAATTCTTCACACAGTCCGCATTCAGGCCGCGACAGCAGCCACAACCTGGCCACGCTATTCGGGCTTCAGTGATTCCGCGATTACCTTCACGGTGGCCGGCGGCACTTCGCCGACTGCTGTGATCCGATGTCCTTCCTCGTGCAGGGTGTACACAGCCGACGCGCCCATTTGCATGCCGCCATCGGGCCGCGGCCCCCTGCCGTGTCCATTCTTTGTGTCCGGGCCGCCCGGCGGGCCGGCCGGCGGGCCTGCCAGCTCCACAAACACCGAAACCCATGCCAGTCCGTCGGAGATGATGAACCGCGTGCGTGGCCCACCGTCACTGCCGATGGGGCCGCTGGCAACGGTCACGCGAAATCCCGCGGGCAACAACTCCGGGCGCGGAACGAAGGCGATGCGCGCCACGCCGTGCTGCGAGGGTGCATCGCGCCGCAGCCAGCGGAAACCGGAGGCATCAACGTCGGGCTTGAGCATGTCATCGCTGATGGACGCCGGCAGCGACAACGAGACGAACGATATTTCCTCGATGATTTCATCGCCCGCAGTCGTAAGCTGGGTGCGGTAAGGCATGCCGGTCTTTTCATCGATCCAGTATCGATAGCCATAGCGCAACCCGTCGCGCGGCCGCACAGAAATCACGCGGGTGCTTATCCCCTGCAGCCGCTGGCGTTCCTCGTAGCGGATTTCATAGAGCTTGTCGGTATCGGGGCCAAGCCCGTTGAGAGCTGCGATGAAGCCGTTGGGACGGTTGCGCTGTTCGGCAATGGCGATCTTGCGGTCCGGATAGTAGGCCACCCACTCCGGACCATTGCGCACGAATTCCCGCCCGGAGCCATCCGTGGACACCAGGCGCTCGGACATGACGCCGTCCTTGATCCGATGGATGATGCGCAGCGTCTCGCGCTGCTCACCGATGCGCGTCACGAACACGCCATCGTAGTTGCGCGTGGCCAGCGCCTGGTTCATGTGCGCGAGCCAGACGCGCGGATCGTCTGAACTGGCTGTCGCCGACCCAGCTAGCGCCACACCCGCGGCCCAGACTAGCAATAGCCGCAATCTCGGGGCGGCGCCAATCATCTAGCGATGCGCCCCGATCTCGGCCGGAGTCATTTCCACCGTGTCCTGGGTGAAGTCATCGCTGCTGTTCATCACCGTGGACAACGGGCTGAACCGCACCGCCGAGGCGGAAACCTCGCTATGCGAGATCACGTAATTGACCAGCGGCGCATCCAGGCGCTGCCCCACCGGCGAGTTGTCCACCGGGGTGGTATAGCTGGGCGGGGCGCTGGCCCGCGCCACCACGGTGGCCGCCTCCCGCGCTGCCACCGGCGCGGGGACTGCGACCGGCCGGCTCTCTGGCCGCACCTGGCTGGGCGCATTCATCGCCACCATGGCGCCGGGCTGCGGCGCCTGGGTACGGACCAGCATCAGCGCGACGGCGGCCACGCCGGCTGCAATGGCCATCCCCAGCGCGCCTCGCCCCAGCATGGCGGCGCGAGCGCGCGGCAGGGCTTCGCCCGGGCTGCCCTGGCCGGGCACGCGGCTGGATTCCACTGCCAGCCGGATGCGTACCCGGGCGGCAACGTCATTTTCCGGCCGCGAGCGCCCGGCAATGGGTTCGCCGCGCAGGCATGCGCCGATCAGGGCATAGCGGCCCCAGTTGGTGCGCATGGCCGGATCCTTCAGGGCGCGCCGGATAACCAGCTCTGCCTGTTCCGGCGACAACTCGTTGTCGAACAGCGCCGACAACTGACTGCTGTGTTCCTGCTGATTCATCCCAATTCCTCCGCGCGGCCAAGCCCGCCTTCAAATACTTCTGACAGGCGCCGATCAATGGCTTCACGGGCGCGAAAAATCCTTGAACGCACCGTTCCCACGGGACACTCCATCGCCAGGGCAATGTCCTCGTAGCTCAAACCCTCCAGTTCCCGCAGCACGATGGCCGTGCGCAGGTCTTCAGGCAATGCGTCGATCGCCTGGTTGACCGTGGTACGAATCTCCTCGGTCTGCAACAGGCTCTCTGGCGTCGTGGTATCGGCCAGACGCGCCTGCATGGACTGCGACTCCTCGATGGCCTGCATGTCCAGGTTGAACTCCACCGGGTTGCGGTCGCGCGAGACTATGGCGTTCTTGGCCGTGTTGATGGCGATCCGGTACAGCCACGTATAGAACGCGCTGTCTCCCCGGAACTGGGGCATGGCCCGATATGCCTTGATGAATGCCTCTTGTGCCACGTCTTCCGCGTCCGCAGGGTTGCGCAAATACCGCGTGACCAGCTTCACAACCTTGTGCTGATACTTGCGCACCAGCAGGTCAAAGGCGGTCTTGTCGCCTCGCTGGACGCGCTGCACCAGGCCCAAATCGCTAGTGTCCACGCTCAACTGCAAGCCTTTGGACTCCCCGCCTGGCGGTAGCCCGGCATGCAGGGTGAATAGACCCGGTTCTCGGGGGAAAGTTCGGAACAAGCCATTGTTTTGCAGTCTAGCGCAGGGCGGCAACACCCGCTGGACCCCTCCCCCGTCGTCGATGCGCTGCGGCGCGCTCTTTCGGCCGCATATTTGCCGCCGCCCGCCAGGACCCGGTGTGCATTGGCCAGGGCAGCGGCGACGCTGCGCCGCCCAGCCGCGGGCCAAGGCCTCCCCGAGCCTGACTCACCCGGCACGACAATAACCTCGCCGGACCCCCGGCGCGCAGCAGCCCAGCGCAACGTGCCCGGCTGCCGCCACTGCGCAAGGTTCAGGTCGAGGCCATCGGCCTAGGCAAGCAGTCAGGAGGAACTCGAAGTGGCAGGCCCCAGTGGGCCGGAAACCTTGAGCAATGCGTCAACCAGCGCCTGGGTGCCGGCATCGGGTGGTTCATCACCCCCCAGCAGGTAACCGGCGATCACCGGATCGGGCAATTCCAGAAAGGCCTCGAAGGCCGCCCGTTCTTCCGCTGCGGCGCCCACCCAGCGCCCGTGCAGATAGCCGGCCAGCAGCAGATCCAGTTCCTTCATGCCGCGGCGGCAACGCCATGCCAGCTGGCCGCGCGCGGACGGCACGGCGCAACTCAATCCTTGCGCCCGGCGATCATCCCCTTTATATGGGCAATCGCGCGCGCCGGGTTCAGGTCCTTGGGACAGGCCTCGGTGCAGTTCATGATGGTGTGGCAGCGATACAGCTTGAACGCGTCCTCCAACGCATCAAGCCGCTCGCCCGCGGCCTCGTCGCGGCTGTCGATGATCCACCGATACGCCGCCAGCAGCGCCGCGGGACCGAGGTAGCGGTCGGAGTTCCACCAGTAACTCGGGCAGGAAGTCGAGCAGCAGGCGCACAGGATGCATGCGGATGGCCGGTCGACCTTTTCCTGTTGTTCCTTGGACTGCAGGCGCTCGGCATTGACCGGCGCCGGGGATCGCGTCGTGAGCCATGGCTTTACAGCGGCATACTGCTCATAGAACTGGGTGAGGTCGGGGATCAGGTCCTTGATCACGGGCATGTGCGGCAGGGGATAGATGCGCACTTCCTTGCTGCGCAGGTCGCTGCAGTCCCGGATGCACGCCAGCGTGTTCACCCCGTCGATGTTCATCGCACAGGACCCACAGATGCCTTCGCGGCATGACCTGCGAAACGACAGGGTCGGGTCGATCTCGTTCTTGATCTTGATCAGCGCGTCCAGGACCATCGGCCCGCAACTGGCCATATCCACTTCATACGTATCCAGGCGCGGGTTCTCGCCGCTGTCCGGATCGAAGCGGTAAATCCGGAAGGTGCGCGGCGCCTTGGCACCGGCAGGGGCCTTGTGCTGGCGACCCTTGGGGTTGATGCGCGAATCGGCAGGCAGGGCAAGCTGCACCATCAGTAGGTCCTCGCCTTCGGGGGCACCGGCGCAACGTCGCTGGTCAACGTGTTGAGGTGCACCGGCCGATAGTCGATGCGCGTGCCGCCATCGGCGGCCACCCAGCACAGGGAGTGACGCAACCATTGCTGGTCGTCACGCGCCGGGAAATCCTCGCGGGCGTGCGCGCCGCGACTCTCGTGCCGGTTGGCAGCGGAAACCACCGTGGCCAGGGCCTGCTGCAGCAGGTTTTCCAGTTCCAGCGTCTCGATTAGATCCGTGTTCCAGATCAGGCTGCGATCGCTCACCCCGACGTCCGCAAAGCTGCCGTAGATGGCCGTCATGCGCGCCAGCCCCTCCTGCAGGGTTTTTTCGGTGCGAAACACCCCCGCATCCTGCTGCATGGTCCGCTGCATCTCCAGCCTGATCTGCGCGGTGGGGCGCCCGCCGCGGGCATGGCGCAACCGGTCCAGTCGCGTAATGGCCAGATCAGTGCCCTCTGCTGGCAGGGGCCGCTGGCTGGCACCCGCGGTCACCACCGCGGCGCAGTGCCGCGCGGCCTCGCGACCGAACACCACCAGGTCCAACAGTGAATTGGACCCCAGGCGGTTGGCGCCGTGCACCGATACGCAGGCGGCCTCCCCCACGGCCATCAGCCCGGGGACCACGTGCTCCGGATCACCGTGCGCGCCGCTGATGACTTCACCGTGGAAATTGCACGGCACCCCGCCCATGTTGTAGTGCACGGTCGGCAGCACGGGAATCGGATCGCGGCTGACGTTGACGCCGGCGAAGATGCGCGCCGTCTCGGCGATGCCCGGCAGGCGCTCGTGGATCACCTCCGGCCCCAGGTGTTCCAGGTGCAGGTGAATGTGATCGGCAAGTTCCCCGACCCCACGCCCCTCGCGAATCTCCACGGTCATGGCGCGGCTGACCACGTCGCGGGACGCAAGGTCCTTGGCATTGGGCGCATAGCGCTCCATGAACCGCTCACCGCGCGAGTTGGTCAGGTAGCCGCCCTCGCCGCGCGCCCCTTCGGTGATCAGGCATCCGGCGCCGTAGACGCCGGTGGGATGAAACTGGACGAACTCCATGTCCTGCAAGGGCAGCCCGGCGCGCAGCGCCATGCCGCCGCCGTCGCCGGTGCACGTATGCGCGGACGTGCACGAGAAGTAGGCCCGGCCATAACCACCGGTGGCCAGCAGTGTCATCTGGGCGCGAAACCGGTGCAGGCTGCCATCGGCCAGGTTCAGCGCCACCACGCCGCGACACTCGCCGTGTTCCATGATCAGGTCGATGGCGAAGTATTCAACGTAGAACTGCGCCTGGTGCTTCAGCGACTGCTGGTACAGCGTATGCAGCATCGCGTGCCCGGTGCGATCGGCAGCCGCGCAGGTGCGCTGGGCGATGCCCTTGCCGTAATCGGTGGTCATGCCACCGAACGGACGCTGATAGATCTTGCCATCCGGCGTGCGCGAGAATGGCACGCCATAGTGTTCCAGCTCGATGACCGCAGCCGGCGCCTCCTTGCACATGAACTCGATGGCGTCCTGGTCGCCCAGCCAGTCCGAACCCTTGACCGTGTCGTACATGTGCCAGCGCCAGTCATCCGCGCCCATGTTGGCCAGTGCTGCGCTGATCCCGCCCTGTGCCGCCACCGTGTGGCTGCGCGTGGGAAACACCTTGGTGATACACGCGGTTGACAGGCCCGCCTCGGCAAGCCCCAGCGTGGCCCGCAATCCGGCGCCGCCGGCGCCGATCACGATGACGTCACTGGTGTGGTCGATGAAGGAATAGGCCGTCATCTATGCGTTGCCCAGCGCGATGCGCAATACCGACAGCAAGGCCGCGGCGCCCGCCAGCAGGTGCAGCAGGGTGGACAGCAGCAGCGTCCCGCGGTGCATCGAGGGCGGGCGGACATAGTCTTCCACCACCTCCCGTACGCCCAGCCGCGAATGCCAGAACGCGGCCACGACCAGCAGGCACAGCAGCGCGGCGCTCAACGGCCGGGCAACCCAGGCATGCACGGTCGCGTACCCAAGATCCGGGAGCAGCAGCAGCGACACCAGGAACCACACAGCCAGCGGCACCAGCGCAATCGCCGTCAGGCGCTGCACACACCAGTGGCGCGACGGCGCATGCGCGCGGCCACTGAATACCCGTGCCAGGGCGTTCATGGCCAGCTTCGTCATGGCGCAACCGCGTGGGCTGCGAGCTTGCCGTGCACAAAAAACAGATACAGCAATGTCAGCGCCACCACCGCCACGCTCACCAGCACGATGCCGGCACTGCGTCGCGCCTGGGCGCGCTCAAGTCCCACGCCTGCGTCCCAGAACAGGTGGCGCACACCATTGGCGAGGTGGTAAACAAATGCCACCAGCCACAGGGCCAGCACGATGCGCAACAGCACCGAGGCCGCGCCCGAAGTCAGGCGCTGGTAAGTGGACGCGCCGCACCACAACGCCGTGAGCCAGCAGCCCAGGGCAATGAAACCTGCGCTCAGGGCCAGGCCGGTGAACCGGTGCAGGATCGACAGCGACATGGTGTAGCTGAAGCGATAGATGAACAGGTGCGGCGACAAGGGACGCGACATGCCTAGAAATCCACGCAGCGCCCGTTGCGTTCCCAGTCCCCGTAGCGGGTAGGCTCCGGTCCCGCAGGGCCGCCAGTTTCCGCCACCGGTGGCGCAGGCGACGGCTGCGGTGCTGGCAGCGACTGGGTGGTCGGGCTGGGTTTCTGCGTCTGCTGCATGGGCAATATTGTGCCAGAATCGAGTGGCGCCCCGGCAGGGCTTCTCCCGACGCCGGCGCCCGAATCCGCCCATGATAGACCTCGCCATTACCCCCCTTGACGACCTCGCCGTCCTTTGTGCGCGGGGCGCTGACGCGCGCTCGTTCCTGCAGGGGCAGGTCTCAAACGATGTGGGAATGCTGGATGAGCGTCCGGCATTGATAACCGGACTGCACAATGCACAGGGCCGATGCCTTGCCGTGCTGCGCCTGCTGCAGGTGCAGCCGGAGCAGATTCTGCTGGCTTTGCCCGCAGACCTCGCAGCCACGGTGGCAGCACACCTGTCGAAGTTCGTATTCAGGGCGCGCGTGCGCTTCGAGAATGTGTCCGACCAATGGCGCATCTATGGCGCAACCGGACCGGATGCCGAAGCGGCCACCAGTACGCGCCTGAGCATCCCCATGGATGTGACCGGGCTGCGGCAGATGATCCTGGCGCCACGGCCGGAGGCATTGCCGGATGGCGATATCCAGTCACGGGCTTCCTGGCGCCTGGATGATATCGGCGCCGGACTGGCGGAGATCGGCGCCGCGACCAGCGGACTGTTCACTGCGCAGATGCTGAACCTTGACCTGATCGACGCCGTCTCATTTAGCAAGGGTTGCTACACCGGCCAGGAAATCATCGCGCGGGCCCACTACCTGGGGCACGTCAAGCGCCGCATGCAGCGTTTCTATACCGAGGACACGCGGCAGCTGCAGCCTGGCGCACGCATCGATCTTGACGATGGTCGCCGCGCGCAGGTGGTGATGGCCAGTGCTACTGAAGATGGCGGCCAGGAATTGCTGGCGGTCACGTCGGCCGGATCCCTCGATGCGGAAGAACCTGGCACCGCCGGCACGGCTGTTGCCGGCCAATCGGCAATCACAATGCAGCAATTGCAGCTGCCCTACCCGCTACGGTAGGGGCGCCAGGTCGATCCGCTCGACATGCTGCGGATCGATTGGCTGCCCGAGAAAACCAGGACCGATGCGCAGGAATCGCTCCACGCCATCGGTGACCAGGAAATGAACCTGGGCGGACCCGCCCACAGCGCACAACTTTCCCTGTTCCATCAGGGCGGCCAGCGCGGCGGCCGTGGTGGCGGCAGAATCCACAATCGCAACCTGCGGGCCGGTGATCGTGCGGATGGCTGCGGTCAATGGCGGGAAATGGGTGCAACCCAGCACCAGCGTATCGGGACCCGCATCGCGCCCGACAAACAGGTCGCCCAGGTAGCGCCGGGCGATGGACTCCGCGACCGCGCCGGTTACCCACCCCTCCTCGGCAAGCGCGACGAACAGCGTTGCCGCGATGGCACTGACGCGCGCGGTCGGCGCCAGCCGCTGGATGGCCGCCTGGTAGGCCTGGCCGCGCACGGTTGCCTCCGTGGCAATGACCGCGATGTGTCCTGATCTGCTGGCTGCCACCGCTGCTGCGGCACCGGGCTCGATGACGCCCAGCAGCGCCAGGCGCGGAAATGCGGACGTCAGCGCCGGCAGCGCCGCGGCCGATGCCGTGTTGCAGGCAACCACCACTGCCTTGACGCCACGCTGCACCAGCTCCGCCACTGCCTGCAGCGCGTAGCGTTCCACGGTAGCCGGAGTCTTGGTCCCATAGGGCAATCGCGCCGTGTCGCCCAGATACAGAAAGTCCTCGCCGGGCAACTGTCGCCGCAGCGCGCCCAGGACAGTGAGACCACCAACACCGGAATCGAACACACCAATCGGCAGATCGCGCAATCAGCTCTCCGGACGGACCTGCGGAAACAGCAGCACGTCGCGGATGGCCGCCTGGTCGGTGAGGAACATCACCAGCCGGTCCACGCCGATGCCCAGACCCGCCGTGGGCGGCATGCCGTATTCCAGCGCACGGATGTAGTCGGCGTCGTAGAACATGGCCTCTTCATCACCCGCGTTCTTCAGGTCGGCCTGGGCACGAAACCGTGCTGCCTGGTCCTCCGGATCATTGAGCTCGGAAAAGCCATTTGCCAGCTCGCGGCCGGCAATGAAGAACTCGAAGCGATCGACGAGAAACGGGTCCGCGTCATTCAGGCGCGACAGGGGCGACACTTCCGCCGGGTAGGCGTAGACGAAGGTCGGGTCGAGCAGCGTGTGCTCGACCGTATGATCGAAGATCGCCACCTGCAGCTTGCCGGCGCCGTCGCCGGGCGCGAATTTCGCGCCGATCCTGGTGCACCACTGGCGCAGGTACTGCACGTCGCGCAGGCGCGCGGCCTCCAGGTCCGGATTGTGCTCGACTATCGCCTCGGCCATGGACACGCGGCGAAACGGGGTGGCCAGGTTGTAGCTGCGTCCCTGGTACTGCGGAGCCGCGCCCACACCCACGACGGCGCACAACGCGGTCACCAGCTGCTCGGTCAAATCCATCAGGTCCCGATAGTCCGCGTAGGACCAGTACAGCTCGAGCATCGTGAATTCGGGGTTGTGTCGCGTGGACAGCCCCTCGTTGCGGAAATTGCGGTTGATCTCGTACACCCGCTCAAAGCCGCCGACGACCAGCCGCTTGAGGTACAACTCCGGCGCCACGCGCAGGTACATCTGCATGTCCAGCGCGTTGTGATGCGTGACAAACGGGCGTGCCGCAGCACCTCCCGGGATGGGCTGCATCATGGGTGTCTCCACCTCCATGAAGCCGCGCTGGTCCAGCTCCGTGCGCAGCTGGCGCACGATGCGCGTGCGCGCTGCGAACACCGCCCGTGATTGCGCGCTCATGATCAGATCCACATAGCGCTGGCGATAGCGCGTATCCGTGTCGGCCAGCCCATGCCATTTGTCCGGCAATGGCCGCAGTGACTTGGCCAGCAGGCGCAGCTGCGTCACGCGCACCGACAGTTCCCCGGTGCGCGTGCGAAACATCTGCCCGGTCGCACCCAGCGTGTCACCCACGTCCCAGGACTTGAACTGCTCGTAGCTGCCCGGCAGCGACGCCGCCTGCAGGAACAGCTGGATCGATCCGGACGGATCGGCAATGGTCGCGAAACTGGCCTTGCCCATGACGCGCTTGGCCATCATGCGGCCGGCCACGGTGACGACCTGGGCCTGCTCCTCGAGAACCTCGGTGCTGGTCTGGTCATGCGCGGCATGCAGATCGCCCGCGAAGTGCAGGCGCCGAAAGTCATTGGGAAAGGCAGCCCCCTGCAGGCGCAGCTGCGCCAGCTTGGCGCGCCGCTCGGCGATCAGGTGGTTCTCGTCCGCGAGGTTTTCCGGCTCGGTCATCTGCTACAACCCTGCCTTGAGACTGGCTTCCATGAACTGGTCAAGGTCCCCGTCCAGCACTGCCGTGGTGTTGCCCACCTCGACGCCGGTGCGCAGGTCCTTGATCCGCGACTGGTCGAGCACGTAGGAGCGGATCTGGTTGCCCCAGCTGACGTCAGACTTGGAATCCTCGAGCACCTTGGCCGCGGCGTTGCGCTTGTTGACTTCCAGCTCATAGAGCTTGGCCTTGAGCATCTTCATCGCGGTGGCGCGGTTCTTGTGCTGGCTGCGTTCGTTCTGGCAGGCCACCACGATGCCAGAGGGCAGGTGGCGCAGGCGCACCGCCGACTCGGTCTTGTTGACGTGCTGGCCGCCGGCACCGCTGGAGCGAAACACGTCCATCTCGATATCGGCCGGATTGAGCTCGATGTTGATGTCGTCATCGATCTCCGGTGACACGAACACGGACGCGAACGAGGTATGGCGCCGGTTGCCGGAATCGAACGGGCTCTTGCGCACCAGCCGGTGCACGCCGATCTCGGTGCGCAGCCAGCCATAGGCATACTCACCGCCAAAATACACCGATGCGCTCTTCATGCCGGCCACTTCGCCCGGATTCGAGTCCACCACCTCGCAGCTGAAGCCACGCGATGCGCCCCAGCGCAGGTACATGCGCAGCAGCATCTGCGCCCAGTCCTGCGCCTCGGTGCCGCCCGCGCCTGCCTGGATGTCCAGATACGCGCTATGCGCATCCATCTCGCCGCGAAACATGCGCTTGAATTCCAGGCCCCGAACGCGCGCCTCGATCTGCTGCAGGTCGCGTTCGATATCCGCCACCGCTGCGGCATCGGCTTCCGCCTCGGCCAGTTCCAGCAGTTCCGTGGCGTTGAGCACACCGGACTGCGCCGCATCGAGCTGCTCCAGCTCGGTGGTCAGTCGCGAGCGCTCGCGCCCGAGCTCCTGCGCCCGCTCCGGCTGCTTCCACACATCCGGCAGCTCCAGCTCACCGCTGACCTCTTCGAGGCGTTCGCGCTTGCCATCGTAGTCAAAGGAACCCCCTGAGCGAGCTGGATCGCTCCAGCAGCTCGCGAAGGCTCTTCCTGATTTGTCCGGTTTCCAGTGGCATGGGCGGATTCTACGGTGCTTCCACCACATGGTCGACGAGCAACTGCAACCGCCGCTCTCCCTGGTAGTGGTTGACATCCAGCCGATAGGCCAGGCGCACGCGACCGGCAGGCGGCGCACTGCGGCCTTCCGGTTCCAGCAGATTGAATGCGATCGCATCAAATCGCGTGGGTGATCCGGCAGGTCGCAGCCAGAACTTGACATGGCGCTCGCCCACCACGCGCGAACTCTCGATGTCGAATTCGCCATCGAAGCTGGGCTCGGGAAATGCCTGCCCCCACGGACCCGCCGCGCGCAGCAGCTGCGCGGTCGCAAGGTCGATGTCCGCCTCACCGAGCTGACCGTCGGTCCAGATCACATCCTCCGGATCGATCCGCTGCATCCACTCGGCCACCTGCGCCTCGAACTGGCGCGCGAACTCATCGAGCCTTGCGGCGTCGATCGTCAGGCCCGCAGCCATTGCATGGCCGCCAAATCGCACGATCAGTCCGGGGTCTCGGGCGGCAATGGCCGCGAATACATCGCGGATGTGGATGCCGGGGATGGACCGCGCCGAACCGCGCAGCTGGAGGTCGTCGCCCGCGGGCGCGAAGGCCACTACCGGGCGGCCGACCCGGTCCTTGATCCGGCTTGCCACCAATCCGACCACCCCCTGATGCCAGCTGTCGTCGAAGAGGCAAAGTGCCACGCGTCGGCTGTCGGTGGCCAGCGGCCCCAGGTGGCGCACTGCGGCCTGTGCCTGGGCCTGCATGCCGGCTTCGATTTCGCGGCGCTGGCGGTTCAGGACGTCCAGCTCGCCGGCCAGCGATCGCGCCTGCAACGGATCATCGGTCAGCAGGCAGCGAATGCCGATACTCATGTCATCGAGTCGACCGGCAGCGTTGAGTCTCGGTCCTACCGCAAATCCCAGGTCCGCAGCGATCAGGTCCGCGGCCGGTCGCTTGGCGATCTCCAGCAGCGCCCGCATGCCGGGAACACATTGCCCGGCACGAATTCGCCGCAGTCCCTGTTCCACCAGGATGCGATTGTTGGCGTCCAGCGGCACCAGGTCGGCAACGGTGCCCAGTGCAACCAGGTCCAGCCACTGCGTCACCGGCCGGTTGCCCTCACGCCATTGTCCCGATGATTGCAGCAGCCGTTGCAGGGCCGCCAGCACGTAGAACGCGACCCCTACTCCGGCCAGCGCGCGACTGCCAAATGCACTGCCAGCCAGATTCGGATTGACGATGGCATCCGCATCGGGCAGCGCCACTCCCGGCAGATGGTGATCGGTGATCAGCACTGCGATGCCGCAGGCGCGCGCCGCAGCCACTCCCTCGAGGCTGGACATGCCGTTATCCACGGTCACGATCAGCGTCGGCTGGCGCGTGCGGGCCTCGGCCACGATTCCGGGAGTCAGCCCGTAGCCGTACTTGAACCGGTCTGGCACCAGGAAATCCGCGCTCTGGAAGCCCCAGCTGGCAAGCGCGCGGATCATCAACGCAGTGCTGGTCGCCCCGTCGGCATCAAAGTCGCCGATCACCAGCACCCGGCCGTCACGGTGCGCAAGCAGCAGCGCAGCTGCCTGCGCGACTCCTTCCAGACCACTTACCGGCAACAGTGCCTCAAGGCCGGTGACCAGCTGTTCCGGCCCGGTGATGCCGCGGGCTGCGTAAATCCGGCGCAGCAATGCGGGGATGGTGCCAGGCAACAGCGGCGCGCGCGCCGCGTCGCGATTGCGGATGGGCTTGCGTGGCGCGTCACTCATGCGGCCAGTACCCGCCACCAGGGTCGCGATGCGCGCCACCAGCGGCGTCGTGGTTTCGCCCCCAGGTCCCAGCGCTGACCGCCAATGCGCAGCGCCAGCCCCGCCAGGCGTCCGGCCTGCAGGTCTCGCAGTGCCGGCGCGAACCAGGCCGATTCCAGTTGCGGCAGCGCGCTGCGCACTGCACTGGCCACCGCCATTGAAGACGGCTGCATGTCATCCCAGGCGGGCGCAGTCAGCACCCTGCGATTCACCAGGCTGCGCCAGATTCCATGCACCCAGGGATCCCCGCCATAAGCGTGTTCCCAGGCAGGGGCACCGGCCGTTTGCGATTGCGACAGCGCAGTCTTGCCGCCGCCCCAGAACCACAGCCCGGTGATGGGCAATTGGCCGCGCCGCTCGCGGTCGCGATTGAGCGCCAGGCCCGGCAACCACATTTCTATTTCCACGCCCAGGCGACGCAGATCCTGCTGCGCAGTATCCAGCGATCGAGTGGCTTCAATCGCGCTGCCAAGCAATCGCGCCGGATCCCCCGCATTGGCCGCGGCGGCCTGCGGCGCCGCCAACAACAGCCCATCCCCTGCTGCGTGCAATGCCTGGTCGCGCGCGCCAAACTCGCGCTGGAACTGGTCTTGCAGCTGCGCCGCCGAGTCCGGCTCGAGGTGCAGCAAACCCTGCGGATGCAGGTGCACGCTGGCCATCCCGGCAACCATATGCACCGGCGTCGCCAGGCACACGGCGCTGCCCGGCGCGATTGCCTCCACGGCACAGGCGGCCACCTGCGCTATCGGTGCGCCGGCAAGCGCGGGGGCGCCCAGATCCGCCGCCAGCCCGACACGCCAGTCCGCGCACGGGGCCGCTGCCCTGCCCCGGTCCAGCAGCTGGGACAACGCCGGCAGCTGGGGTAGTCGCGACTGCGCGCCGGCCGCAACTTCCGTGGGGTGCAGGTACAGATCAGAAACCACTAGCAGGCGGCGCATCCGGCTATCGTAGCCGGCACCAGGTGCCCGGTGCAGGCCATCTGGCGTATCGTGCGCGACGATGAAACTGCATGAACATCGTCAGCCGCAGTTGAACCTGATCAGCCGCTACGGCAATGGTCGCGTCGTCATTGAAGGCCGGGAAATCGATGTGCCCTGCGTAGTGGCCCCGGGCCTGGTGCACACGGACTGGATCGACGCGCCGGCCGCGTTGACCATGGAATCCCTTGCCATCATCTGGCCCCTGCAGCCGCGCATCCTGCTGCTTGGCGCCACTGCGCGCAGTGCCGAGGCGCTGCGTGAGTTTCGCCGGCAACTTGCCGCGCGCGGCGTGGGCCTCGAAGCCATGGACCTGGGCGCGGCCTGCCGTACGTACAACGTGTTGGCGCAAGAAGACCGGGCGGTGGCGGCATTGTTGTTCCCGGGGGGATAGCGTCCATGACCACGGCACGAGCTGCGTACTTCACCGCGCTGGCCTGTCTTGCCCTGTGCGCCTGCCAGCGCGAGGGCGCGCCGACAACCGCCAAGGCTGCGGCACCGGCCCTCAAGCCAGCGGCTGTCAACGCGGCGCGCCTGCTGGCGGCGGATCGGGAACCCGGACAGTGGATGAGCCACGGCCGTACCTATGATGAGCAGCGCTACAGCCCGCTGCAGCAGATCAACGCGCAGAACATTGGCGCACTGAAACTGGCGTGGCACCACGACCTGGATGCCATCGCGCGCGGTCAGTCCACCACTGCGCTGGTGATTGACGGCGTGATGTACGTGACCATCGCCTGGAGCAAGGTGTTAGGCGCTCGACGCGGCGACCGGCAAGCTGCTGTGGACCTACGATCCGCAGGTGCCCGGCCAATGCGGGCGTCAAGGCCTGCTGCGACGTGGTCAATCGCGGCGTGGCCGCCTGGAAGGGCCGGATCTACGTCGGCACCCTCGACGGCCGCCTGGTGGCGCTGGACGCGAAGACCGGCAAGCCGGTCTGGGAAGTGCTGACCGTCGATCAAGAGCAAGCCGTACACGATCACCGGCGCGCCGCGCATCGTCGAACGGCAAGGTGATGATCGGCAATGCCGGCGCGGAGTTCGGCGTGCGCGGCTACATCTCCGCCTACGACGCCGAGACCGGCAAGCAGCTGTGGCGCTTCTACACCGTGCCGGGCGATCCGGCGCGATGGCCTTCGAAAACCGGAGGCCTGCAGACGCGCCGCCAAGACCTGGAACGGGCGAGTGGTGGAAGATGGGCGGCGGCGGCACGGTCTGGGATTCCATCGCCTACGATCCGCAACTGGACCTGCTCTACATCGGCACCGGCAATGGCTCGCCCTGGAATCGCGCAAGCTGCGCTCCCGCGGCGGCGGCGACAACCTGTACATCGCCTCCATCATCGCGGTGAAGCGCGACACCGGCCAGTACGTGTGGCACTACCAGACCACGCCCGGCGAAATCTGGGACTACGACGCCACTGCACAGCTGATGCTGGCGGACCTGACGATCGACGGCCAGCCGCGCCAGGTGATCATGCAGGCCACCAAGAACGGCTTCTTCTATGTGCTGGATCGCGCCAACGGACAACTGATATCCGCCCAGGCATTCACCACGGTCAACTGGGCATCCGGGATTGACCTCAAGACCGGCAGGCCAATCGAGAACCCGCAGGCGCGCTACGACGAGCGCGGCACGACGTTCAGCGCAACGCCGGGCGCCGCGGGCGGGCATTCCTGGCACGCCATGTCATACAGCCCAAAGACCGGACTGGTCTACATTCCGGCACTGGACATGGGCATGGCGTACACCGCCCAGCCGCTGGATCTGGTCAGTCGTTTCAAGTTCAACATCGGCTACGACTTCGTGGCCGCCTCGCTACCCCAGGACCCCGGCGTCAAGGCAGCGGCAAAGGCGGCCACCGTTGGCCGGTTGCTGGCATGGAACCCGGTGACCCAGCAGGCCGCATGGAGCGTGCACTACTCGGCACCCTGGAACGGTGGCACGGTGGCCACGGCCGGCAACCTGGTATTCCAGGGCACCGCCATGGGTGAATTCGTGGCCTACCAGGCCGACACTGGCAGGAAACTGTGGTCCGCTGCCACCCAGGCCGGAATCACCGCGTCGCCGGTCACCTATGAAGTCGCGGGCAAGCAGTACGTGGCCATCGAGACCGGCTGGGGAGGTGCGTTTGCCATTTCTGCCGGGGAAATCGCGCTGGGCAAGCGCGCTGCCACCAATATGCCGCGAATGCTGGTCTACGCCCTGGACGGCAACGATACCCTGCCGCCGGCCGCCGATCCGGCGGTCCTGCCCCTGAATCCGCCGGCCAGGTTCGGCGACGCGGCGACCATTGCCCGCGGCATGCGCATCTATCATCCCTACTGCTCCAACTGCCATGGGGATGCTGCCGTCAGCGGCAGCTTCATTCCCGACCTGCAGCACTCACCGGCACTGGCCGATGCAGCGGCCTGGGAGCGGATCGTGCTCAAGGGCGAACGGAGTGCGCGGGGCATGGTGGGCTTTGCCGACGAGCTCAGCGCCACGGATGCCGAGGCGGTGCGTGCTTATGTGGTATCGAGGGCCCACGAGACGCTGGACGGGGCACACTGAGGGGCTGTTTCACTGCGCCTCCCGGAAGCATAGACTAGCGGCCCTTTTTTCCCACTGACCGAGGTTTCGCATGCGCCTTCAGATCGCTGTCCTCATTGCAGCCGTTGCTGCCCTGTCCGGCTGTGCCAAGGCCGCGCAGACTGCACCGCCCAAGACCGATGACGAAAAGGCGCTGTATGCCCTCGGGGTAATCATGTCGCGCAACGTCCAGACCTTCGAGTTCACGGACCAGGAACTGGCCATGGTATCCAGCGGCCTAGCCGATGGCGCCCGCGGCAAGTCGACCATGGATGACACGGCCATCCAGGCATTGATCCCGAAGCTGCAGGAATTGCAGACCAAGCGCATCGCCGCCGCCACCAAGCGCGAAAAGGATACCGGCGCGGCGTTCCTGGCCAAGGCTGCCACCGAGAAGGATGCCAAGAAGACCACCAGCGGCCTGGTGTACAAGTCAACGGCCGCCGGAACCGGTGCCACCCCCAAGCCCGAAGACACGGTGAAAGTGCAATACGAAGGGCGTTTCGTGGATGGCAAGGTGTTCGACAGTTCGCGTGAACGCAACGAACCGGCAACATTTCCGCTCAACGGGGTGATCCCGTGCTGGACCGAGGCAGTGCAGCTGATGAAGGTCGGTGGCAAGGCCCATGTGGTCTGCCCGCCGGAGCTGGCCTATGGCGACGAGGGTCGTCCGCCGCAGATGCGCGGTGGCGCCACCCTGGTGTTTGACATCGAATTGCTGGATATCGTGGATCCGGCGGTGGCGGCAGCGGCAGCGGCAGCGGCTGGTGCAGCCCAAGGGCATCCGGCGGCTGGCGCACCCCCGGGACACCCGGCGACCAAGTAGCAGAAAGTTTAAGTCGCCGCCTGAGAAATCAGGCGGCGGCAAGCTCACCGAAGGAAGACACAGGGAGTACGGAACTAAAGATCCAGTAGACCAGTCATTCGGAGCTGACAGACTCGAATAATTGGCAAGGCGCTGTTCCTCAGCATTGATCCTTGTTTTGCTTTTGTCATGGATCGATCCTTGTTGTTCTTGACTCTTGAAACCCGTTGAGTCCGCCCCTCTGTGTCTTCGTCCGGTGAGCCTGTCGCCGATTGGATACATCAGAGCACCGTTCGCGCCCTGCAAGTGCCGCAACCCTGATCGCGCATTCCGAGTTCCGGCGTATCGAATCGCGCGTGTCGAATCTCCCGGCACCCACCCCGGTGCAGATAAAGGTCTGATTCAGACCACCCGCCAGCATCGGCACGAAGGACACGGCGCCCAGCACCTCGCGGTGCAGGCCGTTTTCGCGCCGCGTGAATCCGCAGCAGCTGCTGCTGGCCCTCCGGGACCCACAGGCACGATCAGCCGCCCGCCGGGCGCGAGCTGCTGCGATCAGCGACTCGGGCAAGCGACAACGGAGCGGCCGCGACCAGGATTCCGTCAAATGGCGCCAGGGTCGGCCAGCCCTTCATTCCGTCGCCGTGCTTGAGGCGACATTGCGTATCTGCAGTTCCTTCAGGCTCTGCTTGGCGCGCTC
Source organism: uncultured Pseudomonadota bacterium (assembly GCA_963726085.1). Taxonomy (GTDB): domain Bacteria; phylum Pseudomonadota; class Gammaproteobacteria; order Steroidobacterales; family Steroidobacteraceae; genus ZC4RG30. The sequence continues at coordinate 571,056 of CAVSAR010000001.1, forward strand.
CACCAGCGGCTCGACTCGCTCGACGCGTAGACCGTCTCGACGAACGGGAGCAGCATCGCGGTCTGGTAGCCACAGCCGAAGCCGATTTCCAGCACCTTGCCCAGCGCGCCGCCGGCCAGCAGCGCCTCGGTCATGCGCGCGACGATATACGGCTGCGAGATCGTCTGGCCCCAACCGATGGGCAGTGCAGTGTTCTCATAGGCACGGCTGGACAGCGCCTCGTCGACGAAAATATGCCGTGGCAGATTGCGGATCCGCTCCAGCACCCGCGCATCGACGATCCCCTGTTCACGCAGACTCTGCACCAGGCGGTCGCGGGTGCGCGCCGAGGTCATGCCAATACCGGCGTGGTTGTTGGTCGCGCTCATGCCAGGGGACGCAGCCATTGCGCAATGGTCGGCAGCATGGCGGTGGCGCGTGAGGTCGGTCTGCAGGGGTGTCACGGACACGTAGCCGCTGGCGATGGCGTCGAAATCCGTCCCCTCGCCCGCGTCCTGGCCATCGCCGGACGGACCAATCCAGTACATGCGCCGCCCCTTGCGGATCGTCGACCGGAACGATGGGCTTGGAGCGATGCCGCCCACCCAGGCGCGTGGCCTTGATGCCGCGCAACTCGTTGAACGGCACGTCCGGTATGTTGACGTTGAGCGTGAAGCCCCGTTCCAGCGGCTGTTCGAGCAACCGCCCGACCAGCGCGTTTGGCGACCCTGCGCGGCCGTATCGAAGTGGCGGCCACTGCCCGGCTCCATGCACAGCGAGAACGCCATGGTGGGCAGGCCGAGGAACCGGCCTTCTATGGCCGCAGCCACCGTGCCGGAATAAAGCGTGTCGTCGCCAAGGTTGGCGCCATCGTTGATGCCGGAGCACACCAGGTCGAATTCGGAATTGAAATATCCGGAGATCGCGATGTGCACGCAGTCGGTGGGCGTGCCGCCGCTGACATAGTGCACGCCCGGCTCTGCCTCGAACACCCGCAGCGGCACATCGAGTGTCAGGGAGTTGCTGGCGCCACTGCGATTGCGATCCGGAGCGACAATGGTCGTCCTGGCCAGGGTGGCCAAGGCTAAGTTTAGTTTGCGAATCCCTTCGGCAAGGTAACCATCATCGTTGCTGACGAGAATTTGCATGAGATCTGCGGTCGGATTCAAGGCGCGCAATATACTAGAAGCGGTCCCTGCTTGCGGTGCAGAACGAATGGACGAGCTCGATCGGCAGCTGTTTCGACAGGCCATGCGCGGCGTGCGGCGCTGCATGTCGGACGCGACTGCCGGTGCGGGCCGACGCCCGGCCCAGGCGCAAAGGCGCGCTTCAGCCGTGCGGAACACGGCGGCGGTGCTGGAGGAGAGCATGGCCGCGGAACCTGCCCGCGCTGGACCCGGTGGCCGAAACCGGCGATGCGCTGCTGTTCCGGCGCGCGGCAGTCAGCCAGACGATTTTCCGGCAACTGCGTCGCGGCCACTTCGGGTGGACGGGGAGATCGACCTGCACGGCCTGACGGCGGTGATGGTCGGTACCGGCACTGCGTTCGTTCCTGCCGACGCGCTGCATCATGTGCACGCGTGGTGCGCGTCATCCATGGCAAGGGCCTGAGGTCCGGCAATCGCGGCCCCGTGGTTAAGCTGGTGGCCAGCGACTACCTGCGCCGGGTCGCTGCGGTGCTGGCCTTCGCCAGTGCACGGGAAGTGGACGGCGGATCCGGGGCGATCCTGGTGCTGCTGGCGCGCAAGTCCCGGGCGGTCCGTCCGCGCAGATCACGAACCTGAAGCTCGCGACCCCGGGGTTGATCGCAGCACCACCGCCTGCGCGGCCAGTCCCTCGCCGCGGCCGATGAAGCCCAGTTTCTCGGTGGTCGTCGCCTTGAGATTCACGCAGCGCGGGTTCACCCCCAGCAGCGCGCGACTTGCTGCAGTCATCTCGCGGACCGCGCGTATCCGGGGCCGCTGCGCGATCAGGGTCAGATCGGCGTTGACCACCTGCCAGCCATCGCGGCGCCAGCACGCCGATGGCGTGGTGATGAACTGGCCACTGTCGGCACCGCGCCAGCGCGCATCGGAGTCCGGAAAATGCTGACCGATGTCCCCGAGCCCGCGGCACCCAGCAGCGCGTCGCACAGCGCGTGCAGCAGCACGTCGCCATCCGAATGCGCGACCACGCCACGCTCGCACGCCACCGGCACCCCGCCCAGCATGACGCTGTTGCCCGGGCCGAAGGCATGGACATCGAACCCATTCCCACCCGCAGTTCATGGTCATGGTTCCCCGCGTGGCGATTCCCCGGCCCAGCATGAACTCGGCCGCGCCAGATCCCCGGCTGGTGATCTTCAGATTCGCAGGGACTGCCGCGCACCAGCCTGGGCTGGCAGACCCAGCCACTCCACGGCCTGTGACTCATCCGTGGGTATGCGACCGGCGCTGTTGGCCGCGGCAAGCGCGGAGCGCAGGATCGCCGAAGCGAAACATCTGTGGGGTCAGCGCGCGCCACAGTGTCGCGCGGTGCCTCGGTACGGGTTGTCCGGCGGCTCGCTGCGCTTGATCGTGTCTGCCACTGGCACGGCAAGCAGCGCACCGCACCTCCTCGGCGGTAACCGAATCGAGCAGCGCATCGATCTCCGCGGCCGATACGCAGGGACGCGCCGCGTCGTGCACCAGCACCCAATCGGAATCCTCGGCCGGCAGCCCCTGCAGCGCCAACCGTACGGAGTCACCACGTTCCTTGCCACCGCTGACTGTGCTCACGCGCGGGTGGCGCGACAGCGCCAGGTGCTCGAACCAGCGATCCTCGGGGGAAATGGCCACGACAATGGCGCGGCACCGCTCGTCGGCCAGAAAAGGCGCCAAGGACCATTCAACGAGATTGCGACCTGCCAGGGGTATGATATTGCTTGGGCAGGTCGCCGCCGAAGCGCCGGCCACCGCCGGCGGCAGGCACGACCAGCCAGTAGCGGATCGCTGCATTGACGCTCACCGTGGTTCAGCGGGCAGCAGTGCGGACGGCATTCCCGGTTGCCGGCTGCACCGGTGCGGGTACGGCCGACGCCGGCACGACCTGGTAGTAGGTTTCATTGCCGGCGATCATTCCCAGCTCGCTGCGCGCGCTCTTCCTCCAGCGCACCAAAACCCTGCTTCAGGTCGCGGACCTCGGCGGCCAGCTGGCTGGTTGCGAAGCGCCGAGGCGCTCGTTCTCAGCGTGCTGCGTCGCCACGCTGCTGCGCAACTGCAGGACTTCCCGGGCGCCGTCGGGCGACAGCCAGATGCGATAGTTGAGGACCAGCACCAGCGCAGAAAGGATGGCGACGAACCATTTCATGCCGTGCAGCCTATATGCCCTAGCGCGAAAGGTGAATGCCCCGCGTCCGGCGTACCTGGCCGCCGAGCCCAGCAGTTCCTCGATGCTCAGCAGCTGGTTGTACTTGGCGACCCGATCCGAACGCGACATGGAACCGGTCTTGATCTGCGTGGCGGCGGTGGCGACGGCAATGTCGGCGATGCTGCAGTCCTCGGTTTCACCTGAACGGTGCGAGACGATCGAGGCGTAATTGGCGCCCTCGGCCATCTCGATGGCCGCCAGCGTCTCGCTCAAGGTACCGATCTGGTTGACCTTGATCAGGATGGCGTTGGCGACGTGCCGCTCGATTCCCTGCGCGAGAATCTTCGTGTTGGTGACGAACAGGTCATCGCCCACCAGCTGCAACTTCCCGCCCAGCGCCCGGGTCAGCTGGGCCCAGCCGTCCCAATCCCCTTCGCTCATGCCGTCCTCGATCGTGATGATCGGATAGCGCGCCACCAGACCGGACAGGTAGTCGACGAACCCGGCCGAATCGAAACTGCGACCCTCGCCTTCCAGGTGATAGCGACCGCCCTTGTAGAACTCGCTGCTGGCCACATCCATGCCCAGATAGATGTCCTGTCCGACCCGGTAGCCGGCGCGCTCGATCGCCTCGATGATGGTTTCCAGCGCGGCCTCGTTGCTCGGCAGGTTGGGTGCGAACCCGCCCTCATCGCCCACCGCGGTGGTCAGGCCGCGGTCATGCAGGATTTTCTTGAGCGTGTGGAAGATCTCGGCGCCATAGCGCAGCGCCTCGGAAAGGCTGGGCGCGCCCACCGGCAGGATCATGAATTCCTGCACGTCGAGGCTGTTGTCCGCGTGCGCGCCGCCATTGATGATGTTCATCATCGGCACCGGCAGCACCGGCTGTTGGTCGCGGCGCGTCCCGAGCGTGGCCAGGTGGCGGAACAGGGGCTGCCTGGCATCGGCCGCCGCAGCCTGCGCATTGGCCAGGGACACCGCCAGCAACGCATTGGCGCCGAGGCGACCCTTGTTGTCGGTGCCGTCCAGTTCAATCATCCGCTGGTCGACGGCATGCTGATCGGCCGCCTCCAGGCCCAGGACCGCGGCCTTGAGTTCCTTGCGCACGTGCCCGACTGCCTTGAGCACGCCCTTGCCCAGGTACCGGGTCTTGTCCCCATCGCGCAGTTCCACGGCCTCGCGCGTGCCGGTGGATGCACCCGAGGGCACCGCCGCGCGCCCCATGGCCCCCGACGACAGGAATACTTCGGCCTCCACGGTAGGGTTGCCGCGCGAATCGATCACTTCGCGGCCCTTCACATCGACAATCCGGGTCATGCTTCAGCCTTCCTCGTAGGGTCTGGATTTCACGGTTCGGTCCAGCTCGCACAGCAGCGTCAACAGCGACTCCATGCGCGCCAGTGGCCAGGCGTTGGGTCCGTCCGACAGCGCCTTGGCCGGATCCGGGTGGGTTTCCATGAACACCCCGGCCACGCCAACGGCAACCGCCGCGCGCGCCAGTACCGGCACGAATTCGCGTTGGCCGCCGGAGGAACTGCCCTGTCCGCCCGGCAGCTGCACGGAATGAGTGGCGTCGAAAATCACCGGGCAGCCGGTGCCGCGCATCACTGCCAGCGAGCGCATGTCGGCGACCAGGTTGTTGTAGCCGAAGCTAAAGCCGCGTTCACAGACCATGATGTCCTGGTTGCCGGTGGCACGGGCCTTGTCCACCACGTTCTGCATTTCCCAGGGCGACAGGAACTGGCCCTTCTTGATGTTGACCGGCTTGCCGGCCGCCGCCACAGCCTGGATAAAATTGGTCTGGCGGCATAGGAACGCCGGTGTCTGCAGCACGTCGACCACCGCGGCCACCGCATCGAACGGGGTGTCTTCATGCACGTCCGTCAGCACCGGCACGCCGAACTTGCTGCGCACGCCCTCCAGGATCGCCAGGCCCGCATCGATTCCGGGCCCGCGAAAACTCTTTGCCGACGAGCGGTTGGCCTTGTCGAACGAGGCCTTGAACACGTAGTTGATGCCCAGGCGCGTGGTCAGTTCCAGCATGTGGCCGGCAACGTGCTCGACCAGGTCGCGGCTCTCGATGACGCACGGCCCGGCGATCAGCAGCAAGGGTTGGTCGTTGCCGACCGGCTTGCCGGAAAACTTCACGAAGCTGCCGCCGTCGGCAGTTGTGCCGCGCGCGACAAGCGTGCGGCCTTCACGAATGCGGCGAACAGGGGATGACCGTCGCGCGGCGTCGAGGTGAACTCGGGGTGAAACTGCGTGGCGACAAACCACGGGTGATCGGCCAGCTCCACGATCTCCACCAGGCCATCGCGCGAGAACCCCGAGAAGCCAAAGCCGGCGCGCTCGAACTGCCCCAGGTAGTTGTTGTTGAACTCGTAGCGATGCCGATGGCGTTCGCGGATCACATCCGCGCCGTACAGCGCGCGCGCCATGGTGCCGGCGCCAAGCTCCACTTCCTGCGCTCCCAGGCGCATGGTGCCACCGAGGTCGGATTTCTCGCTGCGCTGCTGGGCACCCAGCGCCTGGTCCTGCCATTCGGTGATCATCGCGATCACCGGATGCGGCGTCGCGCGGTCAAATTCCGTGCTATGCGCCCCTTCCAGGCCCAGCTTGTGGCGCGCGAACTCGATCACCGCAACCTGCATCCCCAGGCAGATCCCCAGGTACGGAATGCGCTTCTCGCGGGCAAAGCGCACGCCCTGGATCTTGCCCTCGATGCCGCGTTCGCCGAAGCCACCGGGAACCAGTACCGCGTCCATGCCCTCAAGGCAGCCGGTGCCGCGCAACTCGATGTCGGTGGACTCGATGTAATGCACGTTCACGCGGGTGCGCGTCTTGATGCCCGCGTGGGTCAGGGCTTCATTGAGCGAGATGTAGGAATCGCGCATCTGCACGTACTTGCCCACCATCGCAATATCCACCACACCATCCGGGTGGGCCTTGGCCTGCACCACCTGGCGCCACTCGGATAGGTCCGTCGGCGGCGCGGTCAGGCCCAGGCGCTTGACCACGATGGCGTCGAGTCCCTGCTCATGCAGCAGCAACGGAATCTTGTAGATATCGTCGGCGTCGACCGCGCTGATGACGGCGCGCTCCTCGACATTGGTGAACAGCGCGATCTTGCGGCGTTGCTCGTCGGGAATCGGGTCCTTGCAGCGACACAGCAGGATGTCCGGCTGGATACCGATACCGCGCAATTCCTTCACCGAGTGCTGCGTCGGCTTGGTCTTGATTTCCGAACCACCGACCACCGGCACCAGGGTCAGGTGCATGTACACCACGCTGTCGCGGCCCAGCTCCACACCCATCTGGCGGATGGCCTCGAGGAACGGCAGCGACTCGATATCGCCCACCGTGCCGCCGATTTCCACCATGCACACATCCGCGTCGCCCGCGCCCAGCTTGATGCTGCGCTTGATCTCGTCGGTAATGTGCGGGATGACCTGCACCGTGGCGCCCAGGTAGTCGCCACGGCGCTCGCGCGCGATCACGCGCTCATAGATCCGGCCGGTGGTGAAGTTGCTGTTGCGCCCCGTGGTGGTGCGCACAAACCGCTCGTAGTGGCCAAGGTCCAGGTCCGACTCGGTGCCATCGGTGGTGACGTAGACCTCGCCATGCTGGAACGGACTCATGGTGCCGGGATCGACGTTGATGTACGGATCCAGTTTCACCATCGAGATCTTGAGCCCGCGGGCTTCCAGGATCGCGCCCAGGGACGCGGCGGCGATGCCCTTCCCCAATGAAGAAACGACGCCACCTGTGACGAATACATAACGGGTCATGGGGACTGCACCGCCGGGAAAATATGTGAGGGAACCGCTCGCGCGGCCCGTGAACATCGACGGGCAGACAGGCTAACAAATCAGCGTGAGTCCTGCCACACGATCATGTCCAGACAATGCGCCCACGCCGGCGCGTGCTGCCATCGCTGCGCAGCGATCCGGCAACCCACAGGTCCCCGATTGCCAGCAGCCGGCCGGCGCCCCGGCGCACTGCCTGACCCTCGACCGCGTCCTGCACCCCGTCATACAGCAGCGGCAAGCCTGCGCGCTGCCATTTTGGAACCTTCAAGCCCTGCATCAGTTTGCGCAGGCGCGGCCCCCCGGCCTCGCCGGGCTCGGCCATGCGCACACCCATCGAGGCCGGCAGGCGGTCCAGGTCCAGATCCCCGTGTGCATCCGGACAAATCGCGAGGCTGCCGCCCGGCAATGCCAATGGCCGGCGCCAGTCCCACTGCAGGCCAAGCGCTGGGGCGGCCTGGTCAGGGGACGCACCGGTGGCCTCGAGCATCAGGCGCCCTGCGTACCGGCGCAGGCGCGCGCCTGGCCAGGCCAGCGTCGGCGTGGCATCCGGCCGCGCATCGAGCATCCTCAGGGCCTCCTCCAGACGGCGCTCGTCCGGTGTGCGCACGCCGCGACGTGCGAACCAGCTGCGCAGCACCGCCTTCTGACGCGCGCGCTCCCAGCGCCTCAGCACTGCCACTTCCAGATCCGGCCCGTCGCAGGCCAGGTCCAGGTCGCGCAGCGCGCGCTGCTCGAGCTGTGCGGCCGCTTCGCTGCAGTGACGCGCACTGCGTCCCGCGGTTTGCGCCGCAGACGGCCAGCGCGCCAGCAGCCGCGGCACCACTTCGGCCCGCAGATAGTTGCGGTCGAAGCGCAGCTGCGCATTGGTGGGATCCTCGATCCATTGCAGCCCTGCGCCCATCACGTATTCGGCCAGCGTGGCCCTGCCCACTTCGATGAATGGCCGCACCAGCTTGCCGGCACCAAAGGCCATCACCGACGGCATGGCCGCCAGTCCCGCGGGACCGGCCCCGCGCAGCAGCGCCTGCAGCACGGTCTCCAGCTGGTCATCGGCGTGCTGCGCCGTCAGCAGCAATTCCCCGGGCCGCAACCGCGATTTCAGGATCTGGTATCGGGCCACGCGCGCGGCCTCTTCCACGGAACCGCCGCGCGCGACTTTCACGTGGGCATCGCAGACGGTCAGTGCAACACCCATGCGCCGCGCGAACCCTCGACAGAACGCGCGAAATCGCGGTGCGGCTCGCTGCAGGTGGTGGTCAACGTGGATTGCCCGCAGCTGCAGCCGATCCGGAAACCGTTCCCGGGCCTGCGCCAGGCAATGCAACAGCGCCACGGAGTCCATCCCCCCGGACAGCGCCACCACGCAGCGCAATACCGGCGCGGATGCCGGCACGAGCCGCTGCAAGTGCAGCACCAGCGCCTGGGCTTCGAGGGGCGGACGCATCGCGTCGCGCGCTTCAGGTCTTGGTGTCGGAGAAGACTCCGAACGACGCAAATCGCCGATGCCGTTCGGCAAGCAGTCGCTCCGTTGGCAGCTCGGCAAGGGCATCAAGATGGCGCACCAACGAGGCCTTGAGGTCCGCGGCGGTGGTTTCAGGATCGCGATGCGCCCCGCCCAGTGGCTCACGCAGCACTTCGTCAACGAGGTTCAGCGCGGCCAACCGGTCGGCCGTGACGCCCATGGCCTCGGCCGCCAGCTCCTTCTTGGCATCGGTCTTCCACAGTATCGACGCGCATCCCTCCGGCGAGATGACCGAATAGATCGAGTACTGCAGCATGATCAGGCGATCGCAGATGCCAATGGCCAGGGCGCCGCCGGAGCCACCCTCGCCGATGACGACGCTGATGATCGGCACCTGGAAGCCAGTCATTTCGAAGAGATTGCGCGCGATGGCCTCGCTCTGCCCGCGCTCCTCGCTGCTGACCCCCGGATAGGCGCCAGGGGTATCGATCAGCGTGACAATGGGCAAGGCGAAGCGCTCGGCGGTGCGCATCAGGCGCAGCGCCTTGCGATAACCCTCCGGCTTGGGCATGCCGTAGTTGCGGCGCACGCGCTCCTTGGTGTCCCGCCCCTTCTGGTGCCCGATGATCATCACTGGCCTGCCATCGATGCGCGCCGGGCCGCCGACAATCGCCATGTCGTCGCCGAACATGCGATCGCCATGCAGCTCGGTGAAGTCCGTGCAGATGAGGTTGATGTAGTCGAGCGTGTAGGGGCGCCGCGGATGCCGTGCGATCTGCGTCACCTGCCACGGCGTCAGCGACGCAAAGATGCTGGTGGTCAGCTGCCGGCTCTTGGTCTGCAGCCGCGCCACCTCGTCCTTCAGGTTGATCCTGGAGTCCGAGGTCACGTGTTGCAGCTCCTCGATCTTTGCCTCCAGCTCGGCGATCGGCTGTTCGAAATCAAGGAAACTCACGGCCATCAGCCAGACCTGCTGCTAAAGAGGATTTCCACAGGTTAGTGGCCGGGCGTGGTCTAGTGCAAGCCGGCCGGCGCGTCATACAGCAGCTGCAGGCCCTCGCGCCCCACCAGCGACTCAAGCTCGTCCATGAGGGCCGGCGTCGGCCGGACCGTCCAGTCGCTGCCCAGCGCCAGGGTGCATCCGGCGTCCTCGCCGCGATAGCGCACCAGCACCTCGCAGGGCCCTGGGCGCGACGTGCTGAGTGCCGTCTGCAGCTTGGAGATGAAGTCCTGGGGGCGCTGCTGTACTGCCTGCGGCCAGCGCAGCACCAACCGGCGCGCCTGCTGCTCGCGCAGCGAATCCAGCAGCACGATGCGCTTGCCGGCGATGCGCCAGGCATTGCTGAAATCATCAAAGCGCAGGCTGCCTTCCACCAGCACCAGCGCATCCTTGAGCAGCAGCTCGCGGAACTGCTGTACCTGCTCTTCGTACAGGGTCACCTCGATGCGCCCGGTGCGGTCATCGAGCACGAAGCTGGTGCGGTTGTTGCGCTTGCGAAGTTCCAGGATCAACCCGGCGGCACTGACCGCGCGGCCACCGCTGTAGCGTGAACCTTCTCCTGCCACCGGGGCGCGCTCGCTGACCAGGTCGCGGATGCGCGCGCTGACCAGGCGTGGCAGGTCCGACTCGTAGCGCTGGATCGGATGTCCGGTCAGGTACAGGCCCAGGGTCTCGCGCTCGCCGGCGAGTCGCACCGACTCGGTCCACTCCGCCAGCGCCAAGGACGCCGGTGCGCTGCTGCCGCCAAACAGGTCAACCTGGCCTGCGGCACTGGCGCGCATCGCCTGTTCGCCGCCCTGCACGGCCGCGTCCAGGCCGGCCATCAAGGTGGCGCGATTGGGGCCCAGTGCGTCCAGGCTCCCGGAGCGGATCAGGGCCTCCAGCGCGCGGCGGTTCACGCGCGTGAGGTCAATGCGCTGGCACAACTGCGTCAGGCTGGCAAATGGCCCCTGCGCAGTGCGCTCGGCCACCAGCGCCTCCACGGCCTGGGTCCCCACGCCGCGCACGGCACCCAACCCATAGCGAATCCCGTGCGGCCCTTCAACGGTGAAGTCATACCCCGATGCATTGACGTCCGGCGATAGTATCTTCAGCCCCATGCGGGCGCACTCGTCCACCATCGTCACGACCTTGTCGGTGTCATCGATGTCAGCCGACAGCACTGCCGCCATGAATCCGGCCGGATAGTGGGCCTTGAGCCACGCCGTCTGGTAGGACAGCACCGCGTAGGCGGCCGAATGGGACTTGTTGAAGCCGTAGCCGGCGAACTTCTCCATGAGGTCGAAGATCGAAGCCGCGTGGCGCGGGTCGATGCCGCGCGCCACGGCCCCATCGACGAACACGCTGCGCTGCTTGGCCATCTCTTCGGCTTTCTTCTTGCCCATGGCCCGGCGCAGCAGGTCCGCGCCGCCCAGGGTGTAGCCGGCCAGCACCTGCGCAATCTGCATCACCTGTTCCTGGTACAGGATCACGCCATACGTGTCCTCGAGCACCGGCTTGAGCAGCGGGTGCAGATAGTCGATGGCCGAGCCGGGACTTTGCTTGCGCGCGATGAAGTCATCGACCATGCCCGATTGCAACGGCCCGGGACGAAACAGCGCCACCAGGGCCACCACGTCCCCGAAGCGGTCGGGCTTGAGTCGGCGGATCAGGTCCTTCATGCCACGGGATTCAAGCTGGAACAGCGCGGTGGTGAAGCCGGTCTTCATCAACGCATAGGTAGGCGCGTCGTCCATGGGCAGCGCGGCCATGTCCAGCGGCTGGGCCTGGCGCTCCGGTGTGGCATTGATGATGCGCACCGCGCGGTCGATGATGGTCAGCGTACGCAGCCCGAGAAAGTCGAACTTCACCAGGCCAGCGGCTTCCACGTCATCCTTGTCGAATTGCGTGACCACGGTCGCGCCGGGGGCTTCCGAGTACAGCGGCGTGAAATCCGTCAGCACCGACGGGGCGATCACCACGCCCCCGGCGTGCGTGCCCGCATTGCGCGTCAGTCCCTCGAGCGAGCGCGCCAGGTCCAGCAGCGAGCGCACCTCCTCGTCGGACTCATACAGTCGCTTGAGCTCCGGTTCCTTTTCCAGCGCATCGGCCAGCGTGATGCCCAGTTCATTGGGAATCAGCTTGGCAATCCGGTCGACGAAGCCATACGGATGGCCCAGCACCCGTCCGACATCGCGCACCACCGCCTTGGCAGCCATCGTGCCGTACGTGATGATCTGGGAGGTGCGCTCGCGCCCATAGCGGTTGGCCACGTACTCGATGACGCGATCGCGCCCGTCCATGCAGAAATCAATGTCGAAGTCCGGCATCGACACGCGTTCGGGATTCAGGAACCGCTCGAACAGCAGGTCGTGCTCGATCGGATCCAGGTCCGTGATGTGCAGTGCGTATGCAACCAGCGAACCGGCGCCGGAGCCGCGACCCGGACCCACGGGAATCTGGTTCTCGCGCGCCCAGCGGATGAAATCCGCCACGATCAGGAAGTACCCGGCAAATCCCATGGAACAGATCACGTCCAGCTCGCGCTGCAGGCGCGCGGCGTATTCCTCGGGCCGGTTGCCATCGATCCCGGCCGAGCCGTGGGCGATGCGGCGCTGCGCCAGACCGGAGGCAGCCGATTTGCGGATCCAGTCCTCGGCACTGGAACCGTCCGGCACCGGGAACACCGGCAGGCGGCTGGATCCGAGCTTCAGCTGCAGGCTGCAGCGCCGCGCGATCTCCACGCTGTTGCGCAGTGCCTCGGGAATATCCGCAAACAGCTCGGTCATCTGCTGTGGTGAGCGCAGGAACTGCTCGCGCGTGTAACGCCGGCGACGCGCCGGATCGGCCAGCAGCGCGCGCTCGCGGATGCACACGCGCGCCTCGTGGGCGTCGTATTCGGATTCCTCGATGAAGCGCACGTCGTTGGTGGCCACCACCGGCACGTCGAATTCCCCTGCCAGCGCCACTGCGGCAGCAACGTACTGCGCATCGGTGGTGCGACCCAGCCGCTGCAGCTCCAGGTAGTAGCGATCGTCGAACAGGCACTGCCAGGACTGCAGCGCGCGACGGGCCAGTGCCGGCCGGCCCGCAAGCAGCGCGCGCCCCACATCCCCTTCGCAGCCGCCGGACAACGCGATCAGGCCCGACAGCGACTCGCGCGTCAGCCAGGCGCGCTCCAGCAGTGGCGTGGCCTGGCGTTCCCCTTCCAGATAGGCGCGCGTGACCAGGCGCGACAGGTTGAGGTAGCCGGCTTCGTTCTGGCACAGCAGTGTCAATCGGCTGGGCGCGTCGCGCTGGCCGGCTTCCTTGACCAGCAGGTCCACGCCGATGATGGGCTTGACTCCCCGGGCAAGGGCGGCACGGTAGAACTTGACCATCGCAAACAGGTTGCACTCGTCGGTGAGTGCCACCGCCGGCATGCCCGCGGCGGCCACCGCTTCGATCAACCCGGGCACGCGCACCACGCTGTCGAGCAGCGAATACTCGGTGTGAACCCTCAAGTGAACAAAGTTCTGCAAGCTCATCTATTGAATGACTTTTTCGCTTCCCGCACAGGTGCAAAACTGCTGCGATGCTGTGGCGAGGGGCCAAGCCGCTGCAGGGCCTCAAGGTGACCGCTGGTAGCGTACCCCTTGTGCTCCTGGAACAGGTACCCCGGATAGGTGCCAGCCAGCCGCTGCATCTGCTGGTCGCGGGCATGCTTGGCAAGGATGGAGGCAGCGGAAATCGCGGCAATGGTTACATCGCCGCGCACCACGCACTGCACGCGCGCGTTGCAGTGGCGCAAGTCCGGCGGTCGGTCGCCATCCACCTGCACCAGCTCGGGCACCCGCACCAGCCCGAAGATGGCGCGCCGCATGGCCAGCAGCGTCGCCCCCAGGATGTTGAGTGCATCGATCTCCTCCACGTCGGCCCAGGCGATATGCCAGGCAAGGGCGCGGCACTGAATGTGCTGCGAGAGCTGCGCGCGCCGGCTTGCCGTCAGCAGCTTCGAGTCGCGCAGCCCGGCAATGGGCGCATCCGGATCCAGGATCACCGCTGCCGCGTAGACCGGACCTGCAAGGGGCCCGCGGCCGGCTTCATCGACGCCGGCGACCAGTCCCTGCAACAGTGCGCGCATGGGCAGGTCAGCCCCTGACACGAGCTGCCAGCTGGTCGACAATGCATTGCGCGGCCCGCGCGGCGCCACCCTGACGCAACTGCAGGTGTATGGCCCGGAACCTGCGCCGCAGCTGCTCGCGACGAATGTTGTCCTCGAGCGCCACCTGCAACGCCGCCGCCAGTGCCGGGGGCGTGACGGCTTCCTGCAGGAACTCCGGCACCAGTTCTTCGCCGGCCAGCAGGTTCGGCTGCGAGACATGCTTCACTTTCACCAGCCCCAGCTCCCGCGCCAGGAACGCGGTCAAGGGCGCCACGCGGTACGCCACGACCATGGGACAGCCGTATAGCATGGTCTGCAGCGTCGCGGTGCCAGAGGCCACCAGCGCCGCATCGGCCGCCGCCAGCACGGTGTCGGCGGATCGGTCCACCAGCTGCACCGCGGCACCGGCGTCGCGTACCTGGCGGGCGAATATGCCCGACAACTGCGGCGTGGCCATGGGCGCGAGGAATACCGGCGGCGGACTGAGCTGCGTCGCCAGCAACGCGGCGGTGGCCGCGAAGTCCGCGCCCAGCCGCCGTACCTCGCCCACGCGGCTGCCCGGGAGCAACGCAACTACGCGCGCGTCCTGCGGCACGCCCAGCAACCGGCGCGCGGCCGCGTGATCCACGTCCAGGGGCACCTGGTCAGCCAGGGGATGCCCCACGAATTCCGCATGCACGGCGTGTTGCGCATAGAACGCCGGTTCAAACGGCAGCAGGCACAGGACCGCGTCCACCGCGGCGGCGATCTTGCGCACCCGGCCGGGTCGCCAGGCCCACAGCTGCGGGCTGACGTACTGAATCGTGACAATGCCGCTGCGATGCAGGGCGGCCGCCAGCCCCAGATTGAACGCCGGGGAGTCGATGCCGACGAAGGCGTCCACCCGCTGCTGGCGCAACTCGCGCTCCAGCCGCGATCGCAGCCGCAGCAACCGCGGCAAGTGACGCAGCGGCTCCACGAACCCCATGACGGCGATTTCCTCGGAGGAGCCCAGCGGCACGCAGCCGGCCGCGCGCATGCGTTCGCCGGCCAGGCCCACGAAGGTGGAGCCCGGCACCAGCGCCCGCAGCGCCTCGATCAGCGCAGCGCCCAGCAAGTCCCCGGATGCTTCGCCGGCGACCAGCCCGATGCGCAGCGGCCTCATCGCGCGTTCACGCGCGCCGTTACCGAACCAGGCTGCGGGTCGACTGCCCGATGAAATCCACGAAAATGCGCAGGCAGTCATGCTGCGCCGCCATCTCCTGCAGCCGCGGCACGGCTTCCTCGAGCCGCAGGTCACTGCGGTACAGGACGCGATAGGCGTTGCGAATGGCGCGGATCTGCAGCTCGCTGAAACCGCGCCGCTTGAGGCCCTCGCTGTTGACCGAGCGCGGCTCGGCAGGCTGGCCGGTCGCCAGCACGTACGGGGGCACATCCCGGGTCACGGCCGTCATGTTGCCGATGAACGCGTGGGCGCCGACCTTGGTGAACTGATGCACGCCCGAGTAGCCGCTCATGATGACCCAGTCGCCCAGTTCCACGTGGCCGGCCAGCATCACCAGGTTGGACAGCACGATGTGATCGCCGAGCACGCAGTCATGGCCCACGTGCGAGTAGGCCAGCAGCATGTTGTCGCTGCCGACGCGAGTCACGGCGCGCCCGGCGGCCGTGCCGCGATTTACCGTCACGTATTCGCGGAACACGTTGCGGTCGCCCACCTCCAGGCGCGTGGGTTCGCCCTTGTATTTCTTGTCCTGTGGCGCATCCCCCAGGGAGGCGAACTGGAATACCTGGTTATCCGCACCCAGCACCGTCGGGCCGTTGACGATGGAGTGCGCCCCGATCCGGCAGCCCGGACCGATGATCACATCCGGGCCGATGACCGCGAACGGGCCCACTTCCACATCATCGGCGATCTGGGCCTTGGGGGAGACGACCGCCTTGGGATCAATGCGCGCCATGGTGAGGGCCCTTACGCCGGATCCAGTGGCGTGGCGTTGTCCGCGTCGGGAAACAGCAGCATGTCGGCCGAGACTGCCTCTGCGTCGTCCACCAGCGCCACCGTGGACAACTTCCAGATGCCCTTCATGTTGCGCACGACGCGCGATGTCAGGATCAACTGGTCGCCCGGCACCACCGGCCGGCGAAACCTGCAGTTGTCGATGCCGGCGAAATAAAATCGGGTGCCCGGATTGGGAACTTTGCGCAGCGTGGCGTAGGTCAGGATGCCGGCGGTCTGGGCCAGCGCCTCCAGGATCATCACCCCGGGCATCACGGGCCGCTCCGGGAAATGGCCGACGAAGAACGGCTCGTTGAAGGTCACGTTCTTGATCGCGCGGATGCTCTCCCCGACCTTGCATTCCAGCACCCGGTCCACCAGCAGGAACGGGTACCTGTGGGGCAGGTACTTGAGGATGGAATAGATGTCCATGAAGGGTGTTTCAGTCGTCATTTTCCTGTCCTGTCGCGCCAGTCCCGGCCGCTGCTTCAAGCTTTCTGATACGCGCGGCCATCAGGTCCAGCCGCTTGATCCTGCCCACGATACGCCGCCACAGCCGCGCTTCCTCCACCGGGATCACACTCGAGTACAGCCCCGGCTTGTCGATGGACCGCGTCACCATACCAAAGCCGGCGATGACGATGTCATCCCCCAGCACCAGCTGGCCGCCGATACCCGTGCCGCCGCCTATCATGCAGCGTCGTCCGATGCGCGTGCTGCCGGCAATCCCGGTACAGGCGGCGATCGCCGTGTGCGCGCCGACGCTAACGTTGTGTCCGATCTGGATCTGGTTGTCGAGGCGCACGCCCTGCTCGATCACCGTGTCGCCCAGCGCGCCGCGGTCGATGGTGGTATTGGCACCGATCTCCACGTCGTCACCGACCAGCACACCGCCGACCTGTGGCACCTTGACCCAGACCTGACCATCGCGCGCGTTGCCGAAACCATCGGCCCCGACGATCGCCCCTGGATGCAGGATGCAGCGCGCGCCAATGCGGGTCCCGGAACACAGCGTGACGCGCGCCAGCAGGCGCGTATCGGCGTCGATCAGCACGCCCTCTGCCACCACGCAGTGTGGCCCGACCAGTACTCGCGGCCCGACCGCCGCCCCGGCGCCGATCACGGCAAAGGCACCCACCTGGGCACTGGGATCGATGCGTGCCCCCGGTTCGATGCGCGCGGTGGCGTCAATGCCCGGCACCAGCGCGGCTGCCGGGTGCAGCAGCGTAGCGATGCGGGCGAATGTCGCATGGGGATTTCGGTGCACCAGCGCCGCAGTGGGACAATCCGCCGCCAGCTGGGCATCCACGACGACCGCGCCCAGGGTGGTGGCACGCAGGGCATCGCGATATGCCGCACTGGCCACGAATCCCAGGGACTGCGGCCCACCGGACAGGGTGGCAATGGACCCCACGCGCGCGGCCGGATCCCCGCGCAATTCGCAGCCGAACCGGACGGCCAGCTCGCCCAGCGACCAGGTCACTGCCGCAGCCGGCGCACCAGCGATGCGGCTCTCCTTTAAGGCTTCGTTGCCGGCTTGGTGGCCGGAGCCGCAGGCGCAGCACCGGCAGGCGCAGCCGCGCCGATACGACGGCTCTGCAGTGCCGTCAGGATGCTGTTGGTGATGTCGATTCCGCCAGTGGCATAGAGCACGCCATCGCCCAGCACCAGGTCAAAACCCTGGGCCTTGGCATAGGTGCCCACCTCTTCCAGCAGGACTTTCTGTAGGCGCGACATTTCCTCGTTGCGGCGTGCATTGAAATCGTCCTGGACCTCGGACTGCTTGCGCTGCAGCTCACGGTAGCCGTCGCGCAGCTCCTTGTCGGCGGCAGCCCGCTGGACTTCACTCATCGTTGCCGCGTCCTTCTGCAGCTTCTCTTCGCGCGCCTTGAGCGCCGCACCCTGGCCCTGGATGTCCTTCTCGCGCGGCGCAAACTCAGTGCGAATCGCTTCCAGCGCGGTCTTGGCCTGCGGCGAATCCTGCAGCAGGCGGTTGTAGTTCACGAACCCGATCTTAATCTCGGCGCTGGCAGTGCCAGCCATGCCGAGGGCCAGCACCGCGGCGGTGCAGAGAATTTTGACGCTACGCTTCACGATTTCCCCTCACAAAAGACTAGAACGCCTGGCCGACAGAGAACTGGAACTCTTCTATTTCATCCGGGTAGACCACGCTGTTGCCCTTTTGCGCATTAAGCGGGAACGCATAGCTGAACCGGAACAGGCCCATCGGCGCCAGCCACTCAATCGACACGCCTGTTGAACGACGTAGACTATCAAAATTGAACTTGTAAGTGACGGGAGTCAACCCGTCCCGGCCATAGAATTTCGTGTCGTCATTGGTCGAGAAAACGTTGCCAATGTCGAAAAACAGGCTCGCCCGGGCACTGGATTGCCACTTCTGGGGCATGGGGATGATCACCTCGGCCCGCCCCACCACCAGGGCATTGCCGCCGTAGGGATTGCCGTAGTTGTCCTTGGGTCCCAGGCGACTTTCGCGGTAGCCGCGGATGGTGTCGGGGCCGCCGGCAAAGGACAGCCGGTAGGGCGGCAGGCCGATGGTGTTGCCGAAGCTCTCCCCGTAGGAGGCCCGCAGGTTGAGGGACCCGGAAAAGCGCTGCCAGATGGGGAAGTACTGCTGGAAGCGGTAGTCCGCGGTCCAGTATTCGACGTCCGTGCCGGGAATGGCCGACGACAGGGTAAACGACTGGCGCTGCCCGCGGTCGGCAAACAGGCCACGGTTGAGGCTCTGGATGTACCAGCCGGCGGACAGCTCGATTGAGGTGAAGTTGGTCCCGAAGTACTCGTAAATGTTGCCCAGCTCATCCGTGGCACTGATGCTGTAGGGATTGCCGTTCTGCTGCACCCAGTTCTGGGCCTGGATGGCGCTGCCATTGGAAGTGGTAAGCAGTTCTGAGCGCGTGGTGTTCACGCCGAAACGCAGGCCCTGCACTTCGGATATCGGATAGGAGAAGTCCACGCCCGCGCTTAAGGTCTTGGACGAAAAGTCCGACGACGAAGACACGAACTGCGTGACGTTGGAATACCTCAGGTTGACCGAGGCGGAGATGTTGTTGATGCCAAAGTAGGGATTGGTGAACTGCAGGCCCGCCGACTTGCTGTATTGCCCGAGGTTGACGTCGAAGCTGAAGCGCTTGCCGGTTCCCAGGAAATTGGCGTTCGAATAGTTGCCATTGATCATGAACGACTGCGACTGGGAATAGCCGATGCCGCCGGATAGCTGCGCGCTGGGCCCTTCCTTGACCTTGAACTCCACGTCGACCAGATCGTCCGAGCCTTCGACCTTCTTCTTCTCGTAGCTGACTTCCTCGAAATACGGCAGCGCCTGCAGCCGCTGCTTGGACCGCTCCAGCGACACATTGGACACCCAGGCCCCTTCCAGCTGGCGCATCTCGCGCCGCAACACCACGTCATTGGTGCGGGCTACGCCGGCAAACGTGATGTGCCTGACGTACACGCGTTTGCCAGGATCGACCAGGAAGGTCATCACGACTTCCTTCTTCTGGTCATCGAGCTTGGGCACCGGGTCGACCTTGGCAAACGCATAACCCTCGGCGCCGAGCCGCGTCTCCAGCAACTGCTGGGTCGAGGCGATCAATTGCTGGTTGTAGATCTGGCCCTTTTGCACCAGCAACAGCCGCTGCATCTGCTCCAGGGGCACGATGGTATTGCCGGCAATCTTGGAATCGGAAATCTTGTAGACCTCGCCCTCGCGAATGCTCACCGTGATGAACATGTCATCCTTGTCCGGCGAGATGGCCACCTGCGCGGACTCGATGTCGAAGTTGGCGTAGCCGCGATCCTGGTAGAACGACCGCAGTTTCTCAAGGTCGCCCTGCAGCGCCTCCTTGCCGTAGCGGTCGTTCTGCTTGTACCAGGAGTTCCATTGCGGCGTCTTGAGTTCGAAGGTGTCGAGGATTTCCTTTTCCTTGAACTTGGTATTGCCGACGATGCTGATCTGGCGGATGCGCGCGCGCGAGCCTTCCTTGATGTCGATCTTGATTCGCACCCGGTTATCCGGCTGGTCCTCGACGGTGCTGTCCACGCGCACCCCGTACCTGCCGCGGCTGAAATACTGGTCTGTCAGGAAGCGCTGCACTTCATCGAGCACGGAGCGATCGAAGGTCTTGCCGGCCGCAAGGCCGGCATTGCGCAGCGACTTGGTCAGATCCTCGGTCTTGATTTCCTTGTTGCCCTTGATTTCGAAGCTCTCGATGGTGGGGCGCTCGATGATCACGACGACCAGGGTGCTGCCATCGCGGCGCAGCTCGACATTCTTGAAGAACCCGGTCTCATAGAGCGCGCGCAGGGCCTCGCGCAGGCGCATCGGGTTGAGTTCATCGCCGATGTTGACCGGCAGGTAGTTGTACACCGTGCCTTCGGACACCCGCTGCAGACCCTCGACGCGAATGTCGCCGACCACGAAGCGGCTGTCGCCGACCGCGTCCTGCGCCAGGGCCAGGGGCGAAAACACCAGGACCACGGCCACCAGGCCGGCAAGACGTCTCATGCTCGCCACGATCAACCGAACTGCCGCACGATATCGTTGAACAATGCAACTCCCATCATCAATACCAGCAGTCCAATTCCAACCTGCTGGCCAAAGGCCTGGAACCGCTCGGATAGCGGCGAGCCCTTGGCCCATTCCAGCAGCTGATAAACAATCTGCCCACCATCGAGTATCGGGATCGGCAGCAGGTTGAGGAATCCCAGGCTCAGGCTGATCAACACCAGAAAGCCAATGAATGCGGCCGGACCGGACCGGGCCGAGTCACCCGCGTACTCGGCAATGGACAGCGGTCCGCTGAGGTTCTTGAGCGATACCTTGCCCAGCAGCATGCGCCAGAACACCTGCCCCTGCAGCGCCGTCATCTTCCAGGCTTCCTCGCCGCCTCGCGCCACTGACGCCGCGGCGCCCAGGCTCGTATGACGCAGCATCTCCGGTGGATAGGCTGCCGATGCGGCAGATGCAATCCCTAACCGACCGACGCGCTTGCCGGACACCACCGCGGCGGCGACTGCCACGCGCAAGGTCAATTCACTGGTGCCGCGGCGCACGTTGAGCTCCACCGTCTCGCCTGCCCTGGTCTCGATGCGGCTGCGCAGGTCGGTGAAACTGGTCACCGGCGCGCCGTCGACGGCCAGCACCAGGTCACCGGTGAGCATGCCGGCCACCGCTGCCGGCCCTCCGGCTTCGACCGCCCCGACCTGCGCCGGCACGGCGGGCTGCCAGAAATCAAATCCCACGCCGCGCAGCAGGTGTTCCGGTTCCGTCAGCTTGCGACGCTCCACCGGATCGGCCACCTGCAGTCGCAACTGGTGCTGCGTGCCATCGCGGCTTCGCAGTTGCATCTGCACCGCGCCGTCGTCGGTCATTCTTTCCAGCAGTCCCAGCACCACGTCGGATTGGCCGGCGACCTGCCGGCCGCCGAGACTGAGGATCTCATCGCCACGGTGCATTCCCGCCAGCGCCGCGGGTGAGCCTGCGCGGACCTCGCCCACCACTGCGCGCACTTCCGTGACGCCATTGACCCAGAACATCCCCGCCAGCAGCACGATGGCAAAGGCGAAATTAAATGCCGGCCCGGCCAGCAGCACCAGGATGCGCTGCCAGTGAGGCCTGCGGTTGAATGCGCGATGGGCCTCGGCCGGATCCACCGGACCCTCGCGCTCATCCAGCAGCTTGACGTATCCGCCCAGGGGAATGGCCGCGATCACGTACTCGGTCTGGTCGCGACCGGCGACCCGGCTGACCAGGGACTTGCCAAAGCCCACCGAGAATCGCAGGACTTTGAACCCCAGCCGTCGCGCCACCCAGTAATGGCCGAACTCATGCACTGTCACCAGCACGCCGACCGCCACGATGAACGCCAGCAGGTGTTGCCAGGACAGATTCAATTGCGCGCGCCCTGAACGGCTGCCGGCGGGACGGAGGCCGCGTGCAGGGCCGCGCTCGCCGCTGCGCGGGCGCGCGCATCCACCTCGAGCACTGAGCCGAGGCTGCACGGTCCACCCGAGTTGTTCCAGCTGTTCATGACCCCTCCAATGACCCGGGCGATGCCGCCAAAGTTCAAACGCCCGTCCAGAAACGCCTGCACGGCCACCTCATTGGCGGCATTCAGGACCGCAGGCATCTCCCCACCCTCTCGGGCGGCATCAAGGGCAATCCCGAGACAGGGGAACCGTCCGAAATCAGGCGGCTCGAAATCCAGGCGCGCGACCTGCAGCAGATTGAGGAATTGTACACCGGCATCCAGCCGCTGCGGCCACGCCAGGGCCTGCGCAATGGGCGTGCGCATGTCAGGCGAACCCAGCTGGGCAAGGACCGATCCGTCGACATACTCAACCAGGGAATGCACCACGCTCTGCCGGTGTATAACCACCTCGATCTGCTCCGGCGGCAAGCCAAACAGCAGCCCCGCCTCGATCAGTTCCAGGCCCTTGTTCATCAGCGTCGCTGAATCCACCGAGATCTTGCGACCCATGGTCCAGTTGGGATGGGCGCAGGCCTGATCAGGGGTCGCATTTTGCAGTGCGGCAGCTGACCAGTCCCTGAACGGACCACCCGATGCGGTCAGCAGGATCCTGCGCACGCCCGCGGGGGCGGACCCCAGTGCACTGTCTGGCGGCAGGCACTGGAATATGGCGTTGTGCTCGCTGTCGATGGGGATCAGCCGCGCGCCGGAACGCGCGGCGGCCTCCAGCACCAGACGACCGGACATGATGATGGCCTCCTTGTTTGCCACCATCAGGTGCTTGCCGGATCGCGCGGCGGCCAGCGTCGACGGCAGTCCGGCCGCACCGACAATCGCGGCCATCACATAGGGGGCCTCGGGCATGGCAGCCAGCTGCTCGATGCCCGCGGCGCCGGCCAGCACCCGGGTTGACAGTCCCGCCCCGTGAAGGCGTTGCTCGAGATCCGCGCACCGGGCCTCATCTGCCAGCGCGGCGTAGTCGGGCCGAAACTGTTCACACTGGGCGGCCAGGCGATCCACGTTGCGGTTGGCCGACAGTGCCACCACGCGAAACCGAGTCGGGTGCCGGGCTAGCACGTCCAGCGTGCTCATGCCAACGCTGCCGGTGGAACCCAGCACGGCCACGCCGATCATCAGCGCAGCCCCTGAATGATCAGCAACCCGAATAGCAGGCACGGCGCGGCGGCCAGCAGGCTGTCGAATCTATCCAGCACACCGCCGTGTCCGGGGATCAGCGTGCCACTGTCCTTCATCCCCGCGAACCGCTTGCACAGACTCTCCGTCAGGTCGCCGATCACCGAATAGCCGGCCACGATCAGCGTCAATGCGACCATCCCGACCATGGGCAAGCCGAACGCGATGGCCACCACGACGGCCAGCAGCGCCGCGGCCAGCAGCCCGCCCCACAGGCCGGCCCATGTCTTGCCCGGCGAGATGCGGGGCGCCAGCCGGCTGCTGCCCCAGCTGCGGCCGACGAAATAGGCGCCGCTGTCGGCCACCCAGACCACCAGCAGCGCGTACAGCACCCACAGGTGGCCGCGCGGCTGGTACAGCGAAATGCGCGTCAGGCAGATCCAGGCAATCGAAATCGCCGCGACGCCGGCGACAAACACCGTGCCGCGGGATGGGCTCAGTGGCGCCAGCAGCAGCCACAGCAGTGCCAGGCCCCACAACACCAGGCCCGCCACCACGCAGGCCATCAGTCCGCCCGGCGACGCCGATGCGAACCACACCACCGCGCACATTGCCAGGGTGGCCGCCAGGAACACCCAGCGCAGCGCCGAGCGTGGACCGGCCACGAAGGCGGACCATTCCCAGGCCGCCGCCGCCAGCACGATGCTCAAGACCGCGACCAGCCCGGAGGTAGGCAGGAAAAACACCGCTCCCAGCAGGATCGCGGCAATCACCACGGCGGATGCGATTCTCTGGCCGATCATGCGGACCCATCCACTTGCGCGCCAGTCAGACCGAAACGCCTTTGGCGACCGGCGAAGGCCTCAATGGCCGCGTCCAGCGCGGCGTGGTCAAACTGCGGCCACAACGTCGTGCAGAAATACAATTCCGTGTACGCCAGGTTCCACAGCAGGAAATTGCTGAGGCGCTGCTCGCCCCCGGTACGAATCAGCAGGTCAGGATCGGGCAGTCCGGCCAGCTGCAGCATGTCGCCAAACACGGTCTCGTCGATATGCTCCGGGCGCAGAGCGCCGGCAGCACAGCGGGTCGCCAGCTGGCGCGCGGCATCGACGATGTCCCAGCGCCCGCCATAGCTGAGGGCAATCTGCAGGTTCAGCCCCGCATTGCCCCGGGTCGCGGCCTCGGCAGCGGCGATGCGTGACTGCAGGAGGGCCGAGTGGCGCTGGCGCTCGCCGATGAACCGCAGGCGTACTCCATTGCGCTGCAGCTCGGGCAACTCGTGGTCCAGGGCTTCGACAAACAGGTTCATCAGCGCCTCGACTTCCGACCCTGGCCGCTGCCAGTTCTCGCTGCTGAACGCGAACAGGGTCAGCGCCTCGATCTTGCGCTGTACGCACCCCTCGATGCACTGGCGCACCGCGTCAATTCCGGCGCGATGCCCGGCCTGGCGCTCCAGCCCGCGCAGGCTGGCCCAGCGGCCATTGCCGTCCATGACGATTGCAATATGACGCGGCCGCGTCGAGGTGGGCATTGGTGACGCCCTGCAGGCCTTCAGACCTGCAGGATCTCTTTTTCCTTGCCCGCAAGCTGCTGTTCAATGTCGGCGACGGCCTTGTCGGTCAACTTCTGGATCTCGTCCTCGCCGCGACGCTCGTCGTCCTGGGCGATCTTCTTGGCCTTGAGGGCATCCTTCATCGCGGCAATGGCATCGCGCCGCACGTTGCGTATCGCAACGCGCGCATTCTCGGCGTCCTGGCGCACGACCTTGAGGATGTCGCGGCGCCGCTCCTCGGTCAACGGCGGCAGCGGTATGCGGATCACCGTACCGGCAGACATGGGCGAGAGGTGCAGGTCCGACTTGTGGATGGCCTTTTCAATCGGTCCGACCATGGACTTGTCCCAGGGAGTGACCACCAGCGTGCGCGCATCCTCCACCGCGATGTTGGCGACCTGGCTCAGCGGGGTATCGGTGCCGTAGAAATCCACCTTCAGCCCGTCAATCAGGCTCGGATGCGCGCGGCCGGTACGCAGTTTCTTCACGTCTGCCAGGAACGTCTGGATACATTTTTGCATGCGCTGCGCAGCGTCAGCCTTGATCTCGTTCAGCATGTTCGTTCGCTCCAGTTGCGCTCAGTCATTCGTGACCAGTGTGCCCAGATTATCGCCCAGCATGATGCGCGGCAGGTCCCCTGCGTTGTGCAGGTTAAAGACGCGCAGCGGCAGTCGATTGTCGCGACACAGCACGATGGCCGTGGCATCCATCACTGCCAGCCGGTCATCCAGCACACGGTCAAAACTCAGGCGCTCGTAGCGCGTTGCGGCCGGATTGCGCATCGGATCATCGGAATACACACCGTTGACCTTGGTGGCCTTCAGCAGCAATTCCGCCCCGACCTCGATCGCGCGCAGACTGGCGGCCGTGTCGGTGGTGAAGAACGGGTTGCCGGTGCCGGCCGCAAAGATCACCACCCGGCCTTTCTCAAGGTGGCGGATGGCGCGTCGCCGCACGTAGTCCTCGGCCACCTCGTTGATGCGGATGGCCGACATCACGCGCGCGTGCGCGCCGAGGGCCTCCACCGCATCCTGCATGGCCAGTGAATTCATCACCGTGGCCAGCATGCCCATCTGGTCCGCGGTGACCCGGTCCATGCCCGCGCGGGCCAGGCCCGCGCCGCGAAAAATATTGCCCCCACCCAGCACCACGGCCACCTGCGTGCCCATCGCAATGACCTCGGTGAGCTCCGTGGCCACCCGCTTGAGCATGGCCGGATCGATGCCATAGTCCGCGTCCCCCAGCAGGGCCTCTCCCGAGAGCTTGACCAGAATCCGTCCGTACCGGGCTGCGCTCATGCCTGCTCCATTAAAAAAATCCCCGCCGTGGCGGGGACGTTGGTCTTGAGGATTACGACTTGTCAGTGCCCTTGTCTTTCTTATGGGCCTCGGCCTGGGCTTTGACCTCGGCCACAAAGTCGTCCTGTTTCTTCTCGATGCCGGCGCCGACCTCAAGCCGCGCAAAACGCATGACCTGGGCACCGGCGGCCTGCAGCAGCTTGCCGATGGTCACGTCCGGATCCTTCACGAACGGCTGGCCCACCAGGGTGATCTCCCCCAGCCACTTGGCGATCTGGCCATCGACGATCTTGGCCAGAACCTGCTCGGGCTTGTTGCGGTTCTTCTCGTCGTTGCGGTTCTGTTCGATGCGAATCGAGCGCTCACGGGCCAGGTCATCGGCCTGCACCTGCGAGGCGTCCAGATAGCGCGGGTTGCTGGCCGCGACGTGCATGGCCAGGTCGCGCGCCAGCGCCGCGTCCCCACCCTGCAGGGCCACCAGCGTGCCAATGCGGGTGCCATGTAGATAGCTGCCCAGCTGCCCGGCGGAGGTCACGCGCTCGAAACGGCGCACGCTGATGTTCTCGCCGATCTTGGCGATCAGCGCCCGGCGACGCTCGTCGACGGACTCTCCGGATGCCAGGGACACCGCGCCCAATGCGGCCACGTCCGACGGGTTCGCCGCCAGCGCCGCCTGGGCAACGTCGCGGGCAAAGGCGGTGAAGTCCTCGCCGCGCGCCACGAAGTCGGTCTCGCAGTTGATCTCCACCAGCACGGCGGTGTGCCCGTCCGGCGAGACGGCAGCCGCGACCACCCCTTCGGCGGCAATCCGGGTCGCCTTCTTGTCCGCCTTGGCAAGCCCCTGCTTGCGCATCAGCTCGGCGGCCACGTCGAGATCGCCATTGGTCTCCACGAGCGCCTTCTTGCACTCCATCATGCCGGCGCCCGTGCGCTCGCGCAGCTGGCGAACCGCCTCGGCCGTCACACTCATGAACGCCCGCCGCGTCGCGCACCGGTGCCATTGGATACCGGCCGACGACGCAGGCCCGCGGCTTCCTTCACGGGTGCTGGCTGCACATTGACCACCGGCTCGTCCAGATCGGCTTCGGCGATTTCGGTGACGGGGGCTGCGGCCACTTCACCGGCAACCTCGGCCGGCGCACGCGCGGGCTTGCGCCGCACCGCCGCCTGGGGCCTGGGCCGCCCGGCACGCGCCGGTCGGCGGCGCGGGGCGCCGCTCTCGTCCAGCTCCACGAATTCGTCCTCGCCCACCATCACCTGCGGCACGGAGGTCTTGCCTTCCAGCACCGCGTCAGCCATTGCCGATGCATACAGGTTGATGGCGCGCATGGCGTCATCATTGCCCGGCACCACGAATTCCACGTCTTCCGGCGAGCAGTTGGTATCCACCACGGCGATCACCGGGATGCCCAGCTTCTTGGCCTCGTGCAGCGCAATGCGCTCATGACCCACGTCGATGACGAACAACACGTCCGGCAGCGCCGGCATGTTCTTGATGCCACCCAGGCTCTTCTCCAGCTTGGCCATCTCGCGGCGCAGCTGCAGGGCTTCCTTCTTGCCGCGCTTTTCCAGCGCCCCGGTCTCCTGCAGGTCGGTCAGGTCCGTGAGGCGCTTGATCGACTGGCGGATGGTCTTGAAATTGGTGAGCATGCCGCCGGGCCAACGCTGGTTGACGTAGGGCATGGCGCAGCGCGCCGCTTCCTTCTGCACGGCCTCGCGGGCCGAACGCTTGGTGCCCACGAACAGCACGGTGCCGCCGTCGGCCACTATGCTGCGCGCGAAGCCTACCGCTTCCGCGAACATCGGCTGCGTCTTCTCAAGGTTGATAATATGGATCCGGTTACGCTCCCCGAAGATGTACTGGGCCATCTTGGGGTTCCAGAAGCGGGTCTGATGTCCGAAATGGACACCCGCTTCCAGCATCTGTCGCATTGACACGCTGGGCATCTGCAATTCCTCTCGTTCGGGTTATGGCCTCGCGCGTTTCCCTGGCGGCAATCCCGCGGCAGGCTGGATTACAGACCTGTTGCGGGACACCCGGCCGCCAGTGTCGAAACACGTGGGGATTGTTTGCCAAAAAAGGCCGCGCTTTATACCATGAAGTTCCCGCGTAAACAACGCTTTACGCCCCCTAACCCCCACAGGTCCCACCGCCGATGGCCGTAACGATTAAGTCCCCGGAAGAACAGGAGAAGATGCGCGTGGCAGGACGCCTTGCCGCCGACGTCCTGGACATGATCGACGCCCATATCGCCCCGGGGATCACCACCGACGAGCTGGACCGGATCTGCAACGACTTCATCGTCAACCAGCAGCAGGCCGTGCCGGCCAATGTGGGCTACAACGGCTTCCCCAAGACCATCTGCACCTCCGTCAACCACGTGGTCTGCCACGGCATTCCCAATGACCGCAGGCTGGCCTCCGGGGACATCATCAACATCGACGTGACCGTCATCCGGGACGGGTTCCACGGCGACACCAGCCGCATGTACTTCGTCGGCAAGCCTGCCGTGCTCGCCCAGCGCCTGTCGCGCGTGTGCTCGGAGGCGATGTGGGCCGGCATCCACGTGGTGCGACCGGGTGCGCGCCTGGGGGACATCGGCCATGCCATCCAGACACTGACGGAGGCAAACGATTTTTCGGTGGTGCGTGAATACTGTGGCCACGGCATTGGGCGCATCTATCACGAGGATCCGCAGGTGCTGCACTACGGCGAGCCCGGCACCGGCACCGTCCTCAAGTCCGGCATGACCTTCACCATCGAACCGATGATCAATGCCGGCAAACGCCACGTGCAGCTGCTCAAGGATGGCTGGACCGTGGTCACCAAGGACCATTCCCTGTCGGCGCAGTGGGAACACACCATATTGGTGACCGGCGACGGCTACGAGGTGCTGACGCTTGGCGCGCACGAACGGGCGCGGACCAGTACGATGGTCGCCTGATGGTATCGATGCAACAAGCCTCGCTGGAAGACGAAGATCTAACAGGGACGACCGAACTGCCGACATGGCCGCTGCTGGAGCGCCTGGCGCAGCTGCTGGCCGAAGGCGCGTACTCGCGCGCCTGCTATCGCGAGCTGATCAATCGCTCGCAGCAGGAACTGCAGCAGCGGTTCACCGCCGAGGAAAGCGTCGAAGGGCTGGTGCGCTCGCGCGCGCTGTTCATCGATTCGCTGCTGCGCCTGACCTGGCAACAACTGCTGCAACCGGACCTGGCGCAGCGCCTGGCGCTGCTGGCGGTGGGCGGCTATGGGCGCGGTGAGCTGCACCCGCAATCGGACGTGGATATCCTGATCCTCGTGCCCTCGTCCCGGGCGCTGGATGACGCCGAGCGCACCCAGGTCGAGACCCTGGTGACCTTCCTGTGGGACATCGGCCTTGAAGTCGGGCACAGCGTGCGCACCCCGGCGGAGTGCGCCGAGGAAAGCGCCGCGGATGTCGGCGTGATGACCACCTTGCTGGAAGCGCGGCTGCTGAGCGGCTCAGTTTCGCTGTTCGACGCGATGCGCATTGCGCTGGGCCCCGACCACGTCTGGCCTTCCGACCGCTTCTTCGAGGCAAAGCTGCAGGAGCAACGCGAGCGCCACCTCAAGGCCAACGACACTGCCTACAACCTGGAGCCCAACGTCAAGACCGGCCCCGGCGGCCTGCGCGACCTGCAGACCATCGGCTGGGTGGCCAAGCGCCACTTCGGCGCACAGAGCCTGGACGAGCTGGTGACCAAGGGATTCCTGACCCCAGCCGAGCTGCGCAAGCTCAAGCAGGCACAGGCGTTTCTGTGGAAGGTGCGCTTCGGCCTGCATGTGCTGACCGGTCGGCACGAGGATCGCCTGCTGTTTGACTACCAGATCCGCCTGGCGCAGACGTTTGGCTACGAGGACGCCACCTACACGCTGGCCGTCGAGCAGCTCATGCAGCGCTACTACCGCACGGTGCTGGACGTCAGCTTCCTCAACGAATTGCTGCTGCAGGCATTCCGCGACGAGATCCTGCCCGGCAACTCCCCGCCCCAGCCGCTGAACGCGCGGTTCCAGATCCGCAATGACTACCTGGAGGCCACCGGCACCGACGTGTTCGCGCGCTCGCCGGCGGCCATGCTGGAACTGTTCCTGCTGCTGCAGCAGAACCCGCAGGTGCTGGGGGTGAGCGCCGCGACCATGCGCCTGGTGTCCAGGCACCTGTGGCTGATAGACGAGGAGTTCCGCCAGAATCCGCGCCATCACCGCCTGTTCCTCGAGATCCTGCGCGCGCCGGTGGGCGTCACCCACGAACTGCGGCGCATGAACAACTACGGGGTGCTGGGCCGGTATATCCCGGCCTTCGGTCGCATCGTCGGCCGCATGCAGTACGACCTGTTCCATGCCTATACGGTGGATGCACACACCCTGTTCGTGGTGAGCAACCTGCGGCGCCTGGCGATGCCCAAGTACGACGACGAGCTGCCGACGCTGTCCGGCATCATGCAGCAGCTGCCGAAACAGGAAATCGCCTACCTGGCGGCGCTGTTCCACGACATCGCCAAGGGGCGCGGCGGCGACCACTCCCAGCTGGGCGCGGTGGACGCCGAGGCGTTCTGCCTCGAGCAGGGCCTGTCCCTGTACGACGCCCGCCTGGTCGCCTGGCTGGTGCTCAACCACCTGGAGCTGTCGGTGTCGTCACAAAAGCGCGACATCGGCGATCCGAAAGTCATCAACGAGTTCGCGCGGCAGGTGGGCGACGAAGTGCGCCTCGACTACCTGTATGTGCTGACCTGCGCCGACGTGCGCGGCACCAACCCGAAGCTGTGGAACTCGTGGAAGGCGTCGCTGTTCCAGGAATTCTATGAACACGTGCGGGCGGCGCTGCGTCGCGGCCTGGAAAGCCCCATCGACCAGGACCAGCTGCTGCGCGAGAACCAGGACTCCGCGCGCGCGCTGCTGGCGCTCGCAGAACATCAAGGGCGAGGAGATCGCCCGTGCCTGGGCGGCACTGTCACCGGCCTACTTCCTGCGCCACTCGCCGGAGGAGATCGCGTGGTTCACGCGGCTGTTTGCGCGACGCGATCCAGGCGACGATGAGCCGCTGGTGGCGGTCGAGCCACGCAGCCAGCGCGGCACCACCGCGGTGCTGATCTTCGCCCCGCATCGCCACCACGGCTTCGCCCGCGCCACCGCGGTGCTCGACCAGCTGGGCCTGACGGTGGTCGACGCGCGCATCACGCCGGCCGCCAATGGCTTTAGCCTCGACCTGTATCACGTGCTCGAAGACGATGGCGCGCCCATCAACGACACGGATCGCATCGCCGAGATGGAGGAGTCGCTGTGGCGCTCGCTGCGCCGGCCGGAGGATTCCAGCCTGGCCGTGACGCGCCGCGCGCCGCGCCAGGTGAGCATGTTCAATACGCCGACCCGCGTGACCATTTCCACCGACGAGCGCAACAACCGTTCGGTGCTGGAACTGGTGGCCGGTGACCGGCCGGGCCTGTTGTGCGATGTCGGCAAGGTGCTGTGGGAAGAGCGCGTTGACCTGCAGGGCGCGCGCATCAGCACCATTGGCGAGCGCGCCGAGGACGTGTTCTACATCACCGACCTCGCGCAGCAGCCGCTGGTGGAGGCGGCAGCGCAGCAATTGCAGCACAAGCTCAGTGGCGCATTGCATCGAACGTCCTGACCTGTAGCCAGACATGAATCCCGGATTTGAGCGCCTTGCGGCGTATCCATTCGAACGCCTGGCGGATCTGAAGGCCGCACTGCAGCCCCCTGCTGGCCTCACGCACATCGCGCTGTCCATAGGCGAGCCCAAGCACGCGCCGCCGCAGTTCGTGCTCGACACGCTGGCGGCCCACCTTGGTGAACTGGGCTCGTATCCGGCAACCCGCGGCATGCCCGAACTGCGGCTGGCCGGTGCGCGCTGGCTGGAGCGGCGCTTTGCCCTGGCCGCCGGCAGCATCGACGCGGAGTCGATGATCCTGCCGGTCCTGGGCACGCGCGAGGCACTGTTCGCCATTCGTCCAGGCGGTGGTGGATCCGCGCGGCAACGCGCGCCGCTGGTATTGATGCCCAATCCCGGGTACCAGATCTATGAAGGGGCCGCGCTGCTGGCCGGGGCCGCGCCTTACTACCTCAACACCACCGCCGACAACGGCTTCCTGCCGGACCTTGAGGCAGTGCCCGAGGAGGTATGGCGACGGTGCCAACTGCTGTTCCTGTGCAGCCCGGGCAACCCCGTGGGCAGCGTGCTGAGCCTGGCGTACCTGCAACGCGCGCTGCAGCTGGCCGAGCGATACGACTTCGTCATCGCATCCGATGAGTGCTACGCGGACATCTATGACGATGAATCTCGCCCCCCGCCATCACTGCTGACTGCGGCGGCCAGCATGGGCAATGCGCCGGCACGGCGCTGCATGAGCTTCCATTCATTGTCCAAGCGATCCAGCCTGCCCGGATTGCGCTCCGGCCTGGTGGCCGGCGACGCCGACCTGATGCGCCAGTTCCTGCTGTATCGCACCTACCATGGCTGCGCCATGCCTGCGCCCACGCAGCGCGCCAGCATCGCCGCATGGACCGACGACGCGCATGTCGCGGCCAACCGTGCCCGCTACCGCAGCAAGTTCGACCAGGTGTTGCCCATCCTGGCGCCAGTCATCGAGGCCCACCGACCCGAAGGGGGCTTTTACCTGTGGCTGAACGTCGGCACCGATGACGAAGCCTTTACCGCCGGCCTGTACGCGCGGCAGAACATCACCGTCGTCCCGGGCAGCTACCTTGCGCGCCAGACCCCGTCGGGCAATCCCGGCGCCGGTTACGTGCGCATTTCCCTCGTTGCGTCAGAAGCAGAATGTGTGCAGGCTGCCTGTCGCATCCGCGACTACATCACATCGACCCGGATCACCCCATGACCAGCGAAACCGCCACCCTGCGCCATGTCATCGAGGCCGCCTATGAACGGCGCGCCGACCTCACGCCCACCAGCATCGAACCCGGATTGCGCCAGGCCATCGAGGACTGCATCGGCCTGCTCGACAGCGGCCAGGCACGCGTCGCCGAGAAGTCCGGGGACGCGTGGCTGGTCAACGACTGGCTGAAGAAGGCGGTGCTGCTGTATTTCCGGGCCCGCGACAACCAGGTCATCGACGCCGGCACCGCGCGTTACTACGACAAGGTGCCCCTGAAGTTCGCCGACCAGGACGCCGCGCAGTTCCGCGCTGCAGGCGTGCGGGTAGTACCGCATGCAACCGTGCGCCGCGGCGCCTACATCGCACCCAACGTGGTGCTCATGCCCTCCTACGTCAACATCGGCGCGCGCGTCGACTCCGGGAGCATGGTGGATACCTGGTCGACGGTCGGGTCCTGTGCCCAGATCGGCCGCAACGTGCACCTGTCCGGTGGCGTTGGCATCGGGGGCGTGCTGGAACCCCTGCAGGCCACCCCGACCATCATCGAGGATGACTGCTTCATCGGGGCGCGCTCCGAAGTGGTCGAGGGTGTGATCGTGGGCGCCGGCTCGGTACTGGCCATGGGCGTTTTCATCAGCCAGAGCACGCGTATCTACGACCGCACCACCGGCGCGGTCACCTATGGTCGTGTGCCGCCGGGGTCGGTGGTGGTGCCAGGGTCGCTGCCCGCGGCCGATGGCAGCTATTCGCTGGCGTGCGCGGTGATCGTCAAGCGGGT
Source organism: uncultured Pseudomonadota bacterium (assembly GCA_963726085.1). Taxonomy (GTDB): domain Bacteria; phylum Pseudomonadota; class Gammaproteobacteria; order Steroidobacterales; family Steroidobacteraceae; genus ZC4RG30. The sequence continues at coordinate 604,365 of CAVSAR010000001.1, forward strand.
GGACGAGAAGACGCGCGCGAAGACCTCCATCAACGAGCTACTCCGGATGATCGACTAGCCGGTTCACGAGGTTCTGGTACGACTTGTCGCCCCCGACGAGCAGGATCACCTGCCGGGCGATATTGCGTGCGTGATCGCCCATGCGCTCCACGGACTTCAGGACGAACGCGGACTCGACCACCGACTGCAGCTGGTGCGGGTTCTCCATGGCCCGCGTCAGCAGCCGGCGCAGTCCGCTGGCGTATTCCTCGTCGAGCTCCAGGTCACGCCTGACCACTTCCGCCGCGGCATTGGCGTCCAGAACATCGAAAGCCTCAAGCGCCGCGCGCATCATGCCGTCGGCGACCTTGCCCATCTGGCGGATATCGCGCGCCACTGTTGCACCGGGAAGTGCAGGATGACGCCCAATTCCGGTGACCACCAGACGCGCCACTTTTTTTGCCTCGTCGCCGGCCCGTTCGAGGTTGGTGACAACACGTTCTATGGCCATCACCAGCCGCAGGTCTGACGCCATCGGTTGGCGACGCGCGATAATGACCACGGTCTCTTCCTCGATGGCCTGTTCCAGACGGTTGACCACCAACTCGCGATCCAGCACCAGGTTGGCCGTGACCGCATTCCAGTCCGCATACGCGGTCACCGCGCTTTGCACCTGGCCCAGCACCAGTCCGCCCATTTCAACGACGCGCAGATGGACCGAGGACAGGGCCCCATCAAAGGCCTTGGAAATGTGTCCTTCGATCATGGGCTCACGTCAGCCGAAACGCCCGGTGATGTAGTTCTCGGTTAGCTTGTGACGCGGATTGGTGAATATCTTGTCCGTCTCGCCGACTTCCACCAACGAGCCGATGTGGAAATAGGCCGTGCGCTGGGAAACACGGGCCGCCTGCTGCATGGAGTGGGTCACGATCACGATCGCAAATTCCTCCTTCAGTTCGTCGATCAGGTTCTCGATGTGCAGCGTAGCCAACGGATCAAGCGCCGAGCACGGCTCGTCCATCAGGATCACCTCCGGGCGCATCGCGATCGTGCGGGCAATGCACAACCGCTGCTGCTGGCCGCCGGACAGGCCTGTTCCCGGACGGCGCAACCGGTCCTTGACCTCCTTCCACAGGCCGGCCCGCTGCAGGCTTGAGCAAACCAGCTCGTCCAGGTCTGCCCGATGGCGCGTGAGGCCGTTGATGCGGGGTCCGTAGGCAACGTTGTCGTAGATGGACTTGGGGAACGGATTCGGTTTCTGGAACACCATGCCAACGCGGGCCCGAAGCTGGGCCGCATCCTCCCCCTTGGCATAGATATCCCGGCCCTCAAGCAGCATCGTGCCGGTTACGCGCGCCCCCGGGATGGTGTCATTCATTCGATTGAGCGCGCGCAGGAACGTGGATTTCCCGCACCCGGACGGACCGATCATCGCCAGTACCTGGCGGCGCCCAACATCGATGCTGACATTCTTGATCGCTGGCTTGTTGGCGTAGTGGACGCTGACATTGCGGCAGCTGAACACCGGGTCCGGCACCGTCACCTCACCGACGGTTTCGCCCTTGAAACCTCCTTCGTCGAAGACGAATGCATCCGGCCCGCGCGCTGCGGGCGCAAGATTGAAATCTGCCGCTACCCGATGGCCCGGTTTCTGCGCGAAATGTCGGTCGAAGTATTCATTTTGGTAAGGTACTCCCGTCAGAAACAGGCGTCTCGGGCACGCCGCAAGCAACCTATCCGAATCGGCCAGTAACGTAGTCGTCAGTACGTTGGTCGCGCGGCGCCGTGAACATCTGCGCCGTCGGCCCGACCTCAACGAGTTCGCCCAAGAGCATGAATGCCGTGACATTTGAGATGCGCGCGGCCTGCTGCAGGTTATGCGTCACGATCGCAATGCAGTACTTTTCGGCCAGGCTCTGCAACGTCTCCTCGACACGCAGCGTGGATATGGGATCCAGGGCCGCCGTGGGCTCATCGAACAGGATGACCTCCGGCTGCACCGCAATAGTTCGTGCAATGCACAGGCGCTGCTGCTGGCCGCCAGAAAGGCCGCGCCCGTCCTCGTCCAGCTTGCCCTTGACTTCGTCCCACATCGCCGCGTCGCGCAGCGCTGATTCAACGCGCTGCTCAAGCTCGGCGCGGGCAATCCGCCGCGACATCCGCAAGCCGAAGGCGACATTGTCGAAGATGGACATCGGGAACGGGGTTGGCTTCTGGAACACCATGCCGACGCGAAAACGCAGGCTCGCGATGTCCACGTTCGGCGCCAGTATGTTCTGGCCATCCAGCAGCACCTCCCCTGCGGCGCGGTGCCCCGGGTACAGCGCATACATTCGATTGAAGACGCGTAGCAGCGTTGACTTGCCACAGCCAGACGGGCCGATAAAGGCGGTAATACTCTTGTCGGCAAGCGACAGATTGATGTCACGCAAAGCCCTGGCTTCGCCGTAGAAGAAGTCCAGGTGACGGACCTGCACCTTGAACGGCGGCACGTCCGGCAAGTCGCCATTGCGTTCCACGCGCGTTGCGGCCTCGGTCGCGCTCATCAGGAGCGCCCCTTGCCGGCGTCGAGCCTGGAAACCACGAAGCGCGCCAGGATACTGAGCAGCAGTATCGAGATGGTAATCAGTAGCGCGCCGGACCAGGCAAGTTGCTGCCAGTTTTTGTAGGGGCTGAGCGCGAACTGGAAGATGACAACCGGCAGGTTTGCCATCGGTGCGTTGAGATTGTTGCTCCAGAACTGGTTGTTCAGTGCCGTGAACAGCAATGGTGCAGTCTCGCCGCTGACGCGCGCGATTGCCAGCAGCAGCCCGGTGACGATGCCACTGCGGGCCGCCGGATAGACGATGTCCAGGATCGTGCGCCACTTGTAGGCACCCAGGGCCGTCGAGGCGTCCTTCATTCCCTGCGGCACCAGCCGCAGCATGTCTTCGGTAGTTCGCACCATGACCGGTACCGAGATAATCGCCAGCGCGACCGCCCCGGCGATGGCCGAAAAATGACCCATCCGGACAACGATCAACTCGTACACGAACAACCCGACGATTATTGACGGCGCACTCAGTAATACGTCGTTCACGAAGCGGATCACCGAACTCAACCGAGAGCTGCGCCCGTACTCAGCCAGATAGGTGCCAGCCAGCACGCCGACCGGTGCGCTAACGGCAATGGCCAGCAGGGTCATAACCACGCTGCCGAATATCGCATTGAGCAGCCCGCCAGCGCTGCCCGGTGGCGGCGTGTTCTGCGTGAACAGCTCCAGCGACAGGCCGGCCACACCACGCTTCAGCAGCGTCCACAGAATCGCGCCCAGGAATGCCAGTCCAAAAAGTGTCGCCAGCCCCGACAAGGCCAGGGCCATGAAATTGATCAGCTTGCGGTACAGGTGGCGGTTCATACGGTCGACATCGCGCGCCGGTCAAGTCGCATCAGCATCAGCCTCGCGGCTGCGATGACTATGAATGTAATGACGAACAACAGCGCCCCGAGGGCCACCAGCGAGGACGTGTACAGGTCACCAACGGCCTCGGTGAATTCATTGGCAATGGATGCCGAGATCGTGGTGCCCGGAGCCAGCAGAGATGAGCCGACACGGTGCGCATTGCCGATCACGAAGGTAACGGCCATGGTTTCGCCCAGTGCGCGCCCCAGCCCCAGCATGATGCCACCGACCATTCCGGCACGTGAATAGGGCACGACCACGTTCCAGACTACTTCCCAGGTCGTGGCACCCAGTCCGTAGCCGGACTCCTTCAACACATCAGGTACCGTCTCGAAGACATCGCGCATCACCGCCGAAATGAACGGCAGGATCATGATTGCCAGGACGAAACTGGCCGTCAGGATGCCGATACCGAACGGCGGCCCCTGGAACAGGACGCCGATCCCGGCGATCGATCCCAGGTGTTCTATGAGCCAGGGCTGGACGCTGTGCTGCAGGATTGGCGACAGCACGAACAGACCCCAGATGCCGAAGATGATGCTCGGTACGCCGGCCAGCAGCTCAATGGCGACACCGACGGGCCGCTTGAGCCAGCGCGGGGACAGCTCGGTAAGGAAAATGGCGATGCCGAAGCTCACCGGCACGGCGATCAGAATCGCGATCAGCGACGTAATCAGCGTGCCGTAAATAGCCGCCAGGGCACCGAACTTGTCGGTTACCGGGTTCCAGACTTGCCGTGTGAGGAAGTCCAGCTTGAAAGTAGAAAGTGCCGGCCAGGCGCCCTTTATAAGCGCTACGGCCACGCCACCCAACAGCGTCAGCACCAGCAGCGCGGCGACCAGCGTTGCGGTACGAAATACCCGCTCGCCAGCGCGCTGCCGACGGATATGCGGCGAATCGGTCGACAGGGAATCCTCGATCACGTAGTTGTTTTCCGTCAACTGAGCCGCGCAGATACCGCCTCACCCATGTGAGGCGGCATCCATTTCTGCTGGACCTAGATTACCTGCATCCGCAGCGGCCGTCGCCAGTTCGATCGGTTACTTGCCAGGGAACGCCGGCGCGCCCTTGATCTGCGCCTTCCAGGTGGCGCGGATCTGCTTGATCAGCGCGTCCGGCAGCGGCACGAAGTCAAGCTCATCGGCCATCTTGCCGCCGTTGGTGAAGGACCAGTTGAAGAACTTGAGCGCGTCGGCCGATGCAACCGGATCCGTCGGGTTGGCATACATCAGGATAAAGCTCGCACCGGTTATCGGCCAGCTGGCGGCTCCATCCTGTGCGGTCAGAATCACGTAATACGACTCAGAATGCGCCCAGTCGGCGTTTGCGGCAGCCGCCTGGAAGGAAGCTGCACTGGGAGACACGGTCTTGCCGGCTTTGTTCACCAGTTGCACATAGGCCATCTTGTTCTGCTTGGCGTAGGCGTATTCGACGTAGCCGATCGCGCCATCGGTCTGCGTGGACATGTTGGCCACACCTTCATTGCCCTTGGCGCCGATGCCTACAGGCCACTGCACGGAGGCATTGGCACCGATCTTGTCCTTGAATGTCGCGCTGGACTTGGACAGGTAATCGGTAAAGAGAAAGTTCGTACCCGAGCCATCTGAACGATATACCGGTGCAATGGCCGTGGACGGCAACGCGACTTTCGGATTGAGCTTCTTGATGCGCGCATCGTCCCACTTGGTGATGTCGCCCATGTAGATACTGGCAGTCGTCGGGCCGTCCAGCACCAACTGACCCGGCTGCACGCCCTTGATGTTCACCACCGGCACCACGCCGCCGATGATCATCGGGAATTGCACCAGGCCGGATTCAGTGACTTCCTTGGCCTCCAGCGGCTTGTCGGAGGCGCCAAAGGTTACTGTCTTGGCCTTGATCTGTTTTATGCCGCCACCCGAACCGATGGACTGGTAGTTAAGACCCAGGCCGGTCGCTGTCTTGTAGGCATCGGCCCATTTGGCGTAGATGGGAGCCGGGAAGGTAGCGCCTGCTCCCGAAATGTCCCCGGCATGCGCCGTGCAGGCCACCGCCACCGTAGCGGCGGCAGCGGTGAGGATCCGCATCAAGCTGGTTTGGTTCATGAATCGACTCCCTGAAATCTGTAAGTTCGAATTTCCGAATTGCCAGAGCGAAGGGGGCGCCGCCAGCGGCGCCCGCCAGCTTTAGAATTTGACTTGCGCCCACACGCCGATTTCCTGATATTTGCCGCCCTGACTCGTCAGGCCACCAATGTTGCCGTTGGCGGTATTGATAAAGCCGGTGGCCGCCGTACCGCCGCTGCCGGACACTTTTTCATCCTTGTAGACCAGCGCCAGATCCACGTTCTTGCGCGGGTGCGCCGCCAGACCAACATTGAAGTACTCGTCCTTCAGGTCCGGCGCCGTGTCCTTCTTGGGCTTGGCCGAATCGCCCCGGGCAAATACGCTCCATGTCGTCCCGAAGTCGAACGACCCCCAAATGGAAAAGCCATCGGCCTTGTCCGACACCACGGTGGTGACATTGGCCCAGTCGTTGGCCTCGAAATACTCGCCGCCCACGTGAAACCCGCCCAATGTATAGGCGAGCAGGACGTCGAATCGGTCAGCCGTGTGATAGGTCGTGGCCCCCTCGATGTCCTTGCCGAGCTTGCCGGTGTAGTAGCCAATGGCTCCCGTCAATCCCGGCAGGGGCGTGATACTGACGCGACCCTCAAAATCCATCGAGTTGGAGCGGGTGGGGTTCTTGTAGCCACCTCCATTGATCACCGAGGCGGAGTACGCGAACACCCCGCCACCCATCTTGCCGTTGGCGTTGAGGCCCCAGTCGGCCGACGTGCCGAACTTCAGCCGGTCAATGATCACGTTCTCGACCCAGCGGTAGCCGTACACGTCCTCGGCGAAGGGCACCCACGGCAGGTCCGCGGACCCGGCCCGCAATACTGCGGCGTCGGACAGCTTTGCCTGCACGAACAGCTTTTTGATGTAGACGTCCGTCTGCCCGATCGCACTGAGGTAGTTGAAGTCGGTCACGGCCTGCATGGACCAGGTGTCGTCAAACTTGTGGTCGACGCCAATGTAGAGGCGCTTGGCATCAAATCCGGTGCCGCTGGCTGCCGTCTTCTTGCCATCGCTCGTCGCGTCGACGTTGGTGATGTCCAGGAACGTCTTGCCGCTGATGGTGGTGACCTCATCAGCCAGCGCCACGCCCGCGCTGGCTGCCAGGCAGGCTACCGCGCAGGAAACAGACAGGATCTTGTTGAACATAGAATTATTCGGGCTCCCAGTTGGTTATTAGTTGCGGTTGCGAAGTCCGGCGCGCCAAAGTCATCTTGCTGCGGTTTTGCGGCCAACACGTCCTCCGTCAGGGCAGCATTAGATGACTCTTATGTGACAGCCTTGTGACACGCCGCAAAGTGGTCAAACCGCTAGTTGCGCCGTCCTGACCCGCTATATCCGGCCACGGCAATCCGCAAGTCGACCCCAAGCCTGCGAGCCACGTCCCAAGGCGACGACTTGATTTGCCCCGCGGGCGACCGTATAAACACGGCGCTTCCAAATTACCCGACCAGCGCCGGCAGGCCGCCCGAAGGACACCGCCATTGGAGATCTCTGAGACGCTCGCGCTGACCCAGGAACTGGTGTCGCGCGCTTCGCTGACCCCTTCGGACAACGGCTGCCAGGAATTGATGGCTTCCCGCCTCAGGGCAGCCGGCTTCACCGTCGAGAAGATGCCGTTCGGGAACGTCGAGAACTTCTGGGCGCGGCGCGGCACCAAGGGCCCGGTGCTGTGTTTCGCCGGCCATACCGACGTCGTGCCTACCGGCCCGCTGGAGGAGTGGCGCTCGGATCCCTTCAAGCCCACCGTGGTGGATGGCCGGCTCTACGGCCGCGGCGCGGCCGACATGAAAAGCGGGCTGGCGGCCATGGTGACGGCCTGCGAGAGCTTCGTGCGCCAACACCCGGACCATCGCGGGTCGATTGCATTCCTGATCACCAGCGACGAGGAAGGGCCGTCCGTGGACGGCACCAAGCGGGTGGTCGAGGCGCTCAAGGCGCGTGGCGAGAAAATCGACTGGTGCATCGTTGGCGAGCCCTCGAGCGAGCACCGGGCCGGCGATACCATCAAGATCGGGCGGCGCGGGTCATTCAGCGGCCGCCTGTCGGTGTATGGCGTCCAGGGGCACATTGCGTATCCGCAGCTGGCCGAAAACCCGGTGCATACATTTGCCCCTGCCCTGGTGGAGCTGACCCGCCATGTCTGGGACCAGGGCAATGCGCACTTCCAGCCCACGAGCTTCCAGATTTCCAATATTGGCGCCGGAACCGGGGCGCCCAACGTCATACCGGGGGAATTGAAGGCCAGGTTCAACCTGCGCTACTCGCCCGAGCAGACACAGGAGGCATTGAAAAAGACGGTTGAAGGCATCCTGGAGAAGCACAAGCTGCGTTACTCCATAGAGTGGTACGTTTCCGGCGAGCCCTTTTACACGGCCCCGGGCGCACTCTCAGACGCGGTGACGGCTGCCGTGCACGAAGTAACCGGCATTTCGCCGCAAATGACCACCGGCGGCGGGACCTCTGATGGTCGCTTCATCGCCACCATGGGGACCCAGGTGGTGGAACTGGGCGTGACCAACGCCAGCATCCATAAAGTCAACGAATCCGTCGCCGTCGAGGAACTCGACGCACTGCACACAATGTACGTCAGGCTGCTCCAGAAGCTGCTTGCCTGATTCGCGACGGGATCCAATTCAGCCCCACGCCAGCGCCGCCCAGTAGCAGCGCCCAAATTAGTACCCACTCGGGCATCGACAGTCCCAGGAAGGTCCAGTCAATCTTGGCGCACTCGCCTGAACCGGTCAGCACCTTGCGAATGACGTCGGTAAGCGGAAACACTTCCCGCATGTACTCGAGGGTGGCGCCGCAGACGGGGACCTTATCCGGCGGCAAGTGCTGGATATACACATGGCGCCCGGCGATCCCGACGCCGGTCAGTGCAACCGCACCGATCAGCACGGCAAAGATCCGATGCCACAGCAGGCGCCCTTCCCCGGGTATCACCGCCAGCAGGAAGGCGATGCCAAGCCCGGTGATCGCCAGTCGCTCGAAAATGCACAGCGGGCACGGCTCATACCCAAGGTAGTACTGCGAATACAGCGCAAAGCCCACCATGGCGAAGCACACCAGGGCCGCGACCAGATTTGCAGCGCGCCTGCACCGCGCAAGAACCTGAAACAACTGCATCGATCAGGGCCTGGCCGGGGCGGTCTCGCGCAGGCTGCGCTCGACATCCTCGAGCCGCGTATGGCGCACATCCTTGCCGTGCACCATATAGATCACGTATTCGCAAAGGTTCTTGGCATGATCGCCAATTCGCTCCAGCGAACGCACGACCCACATGACATCGAGGGCGCGGCGGATGGTCCTGGGGTCTTCCATCATGAACGTGATGCATTGGCGATGGATGGCCTCGTATTCCTCGTCGACCACGCGATCCTGGCGCGCGACCCGCAAGGCGGCGTCGACATCCAGGCGCGCGAAAGCATCCAGCGCGTCATGGACCATCTCCGAGACTATCCTTCCCAGGTGCTTTATTTCCCGGTACTTGTTCTCTGGTCGCTCCATAGTTGCCAGTCGGGAAGCGATGTAGCCGATTTTTTCGCCTTCGTCGCCGATTCGTTCCAGATCGGTGATGGTCTTGATAATGGCAACGATCACCCGCAGGTCACCCGCTGCCGGTGACCGGGTGGCCAGGATGCGGCTGCATTCCTCGTCGATCGAAATTTCCATCCCGTTGACCTTGAGATCATCGATCGCAACCGATTCCCCCAGCGAGCTGTCGCCTTCAATCAGTGACGTAAGCGCGTTGGCCAGCTGCGTTTCCACAAATCCACCCATGGCCATGACCTTGGTGCGCACGCGCTCGAGGTCTTCATTGAAGCGGCGCGAGATGTGGTGCGAGAGGTCTGCGGTTTCCATCGGATGTCCTTCAGTGCGGGGCGCTGCCAACGCTGGCGACGGCGGCAATACTAGCGCCGTTGGCCGGGCTCAGCACACGCTTTGACGGAAAATAACAGGTAAAGGTGCTCCCGACACCCTCCTCACTATGGATCTCCAGTCGGGCCCCGTGATGTTGCAATACGTGCTTAACAATCGCGAGACCCAACCCGGATCCACCTGTGACGCGCGACCTGCCAGCGTCGACGCGATAGAAGCGCTCGGTGATGCGTGGCAAGTGTTCCGCCGCAATGCCAATGCCGGTATCGGACACGGTGAATACCCCTTCACCCGCGTCGCTGACGGACCAGCGGATTTCCATCGCGCGATCCGCCGGTGTGTATTTCGCGGCGTTCTCGACCAGATTGAAGAATGCCGAATAGATCTCCCCCTTGTCACCGAGCAGCAATGCATCGCTGTCGATGCGCACGCTGACGCTCGGGTGCTGCTCGCGTGCCAGCACGTCCTTGCGCAGCATGCTGGCCACCGCCCGCACGTCTATGGGTTCGCCATTTGCCTGTTCGTAAATTGCATCGAGGCTTGAAAGTTCCAGCAGGTCGCGCACGATCGAGTTCATGCGCTCGGCCTGGCGCAGCATCTCGGAGATCGGCGGGACCAGGCCCGGGTCCAGCATCGGATCCTGATGCAGCGTCTCCAGATATCCGGTAATCACCGTCAGCGGTGATCGCAATTCGTGCGAGGCGTTGGCGACAAAATCCTTGCGCATCGATTCCAGCGCCATCTGCCGCGAAACGTCGCGTACCAGCATCAGGTGCTGGTCGCCGCCGTAGGGCACCACCTGAAATGACAGATGGGTACGTGAATCGGAGCCGCGCGCAATGATCAGCGGCTCGTTGAACTCGGCCGACTCCAGATAGCGGACGAAAAGCGGGTCGCGCACCAGATTGGTGACGCGCATCCGAATGTCCTTGCGGCGCTTGAAACCCAGCAGGCGGCCGGCCATGCGATTGAACCACGCGATCTCCCAGTCGCGATTCAATACGATGACCCCATCGGGCATTGCCGCGGTGGAGCGCCGCAGTTCCCGGAACACATCCAGCAGGCGCTGCTTGTGGAAGCGCTTGCGCCGATGCAGCCGAACCACCTGGGACACGACCTCGCCCCATACGCCCTGGGCGTCGGGAGGATCACGGCTGGCCCGTTCCTGCAGCCAGCGCTGCAGCCGATAGAGATTGTACAGTTGCCACGCCAGCGCCAATGCCAGGGCCACCGCCACCCCGGCGCTGACATGTCCGAACAACAACCCGGCAATGGCGCCGGCCACCATGGTCACGCCCAGGCGCGCCAGCAGAAACCAGCCAGCCTGGGAAACTCTCATCAACCCGGCTTCCGTATCGACAGGCGATACCCGCTGCCCCGGACCGTCTGGATAAGGTGCGCCATTGATGCTTCCTCCAGCGCCTGCCGCAGGCGCCGGACATGGACGTCGATGGTGCGCTCCTCGATATAGCTGTTGCCGCCCCAGATGCGGTCGAGCAACTGCGCCCGGCTGTACACCCTTTCCGGGTGCGCCATCAGAAACTCCAGCATCCGGTACTCCGTAGGGCCGAGTGCGATTTCCGTTTCCTGCGCCGTCACGCGATGGGTAGCGCGATCCAGCGAGACGCCGCCGATTTCCAGCTTGTCCTCACCCGCAGCGCCACTGGTCCGGCGCAGCACGGCGTTGATACGCGACAGCAGTTCGCGGGGCGAGAACGGCTTGGTGACATAGTCATCGGCCCCACCATCCAGGCCCGCCACCTTATCTCCCTCCGCCGCGCGCGCGGTCAGCAGGATCACCGGCAGCTCGCGGGTGGCTGGCTCGCGCTTGAGCAATCGTGTCAGTTCCAAGCCGCTCATGTCCGGAAGCATCCAGTCCACCAGCAACAGGTCCGGGTGCCGCTCGGCCAGCTGGACTCGCGCGCCATGACTGTCTTCGGCCTCCCGCACGCCAAAGCCGGCGCGCTGCAGGGCAAACGCGATCATTTCGCGAATCGGCTTTTCATCTTCGACTATCAGTATCTGGCGCAATCCTGGCGTCCTCCGAGGGTTCCTTCGCGGGCCCAGATTTCATTACAAGTCTGTTACAGGGATCTTACATCCCGGCGCTCAACCCTGAATTTTCACGACTTCATCGCGAATATAGACCGGTTGCGCGGCGGCGGCGTCGAGCCAGGGGGCTCCGGCCATCAGGTCCATCACGGCCAGCTGCGCCACGTCCCGGGCATGCGGCTCTGCGTCGGCAAAGCACTGCTGCTCCATAAGTCCCAGCCCGACCGGGATCTGCACATAGGCGGCCAGGCCAAGTCCGATCGCCAGGGACGGGGGCTCTTTGATGGTGTCCAGCAAGGAGGCAAAGGATCCCACCCGTTCCGGTGCTCCCTCTTCAACGCCCCGCTCCCCGCGCGGGTGGAACGTGCCCCAGTACACCTCTCCCATGCGTGCATCCATGCAGGCCAGTATCGGCCCGGAGCCAGGTTCCCCCGAGCATCGTCGTCGCGCCTGCTCGGCCAGCGCCCGCAAGTCAGATACGGGACGCACGGGCAAGTCCGCCCCCATGGCCAGTCCCTGGGTCACGCAGGCAGCGACCCGCACCCCAGTGAACGAGCCAGGCCCGCGGCCAAACGCGATGCCATCCAGTCGGCGCAACCCGGTGCCAGCTTCGGTGAGCAGCTCATCGATCATGGGCAACAACAGCCGTGCATGATCGCGCGCGGTGGCCACCGATCGAACCAGCAGCACGTCATCCAGCAGCAACGCCGCCGAACACTGGGCACTGGCCGTGTCGAGCGCCAGGATCCTCACGCCAACGTCCTCGCGCGCTGAATTTCGGACGACGCGGCGACCAGCTGCTGCAGGAACCGGCGCGCTTCGCCGATATCACGCGTGCGCCGCATGGGCGGCAGGCTGCCCAGCAGCTTGCGCCCATAGCCGCGCCCGGTCAGTCGTGGATCGCAGATGGCCACCACGCCCAGGTCGGTCTCGCTGCGGATCAGCCGGCCCACGCCCTGCTTGAGCGCCAGCGCGGCCTCCGGGACCTGGATGTCACTGAACGGGTTTTCGCCTCGCTCGCGGGCGTGCTGCAACCGCGCGCGCAGTACCGGGTCGTCAGGCGATGCGAATGGCAGGCGGTCGATGATCACCAGGCGCAGCGCAGGACCTTGCACGTCCACACCCTCCCAGAAACTGGCCGTGCCCAGCAGCACTGCATCGCCGTGACTGCGAAAATCGCGCAGCAGCTGTTCGCGCGGGGCTTCGCCCTGCACCAGCAGGGTGTACTTGGCGGCCGCACCCGCCCCCCAGGTCGCGCGCAGTTCGCGCGCGGTGGCCTCCAGCGCCCGGTGGCTGGTGAACAGCACGAACGCGCCGCCCTGCGCGGCATCCACCAGCGTGATCACCGTGCGCAGCAATGCCGGCATGAATTGCGCATCGGAGGGTTCAGGCATGGCCTCCGGAAGGTACAGCAGCGCCTGATTGGCGTAGTCGAAGGGGCTGTCGATGCACAGCGTCTCACAGCGATCCTCAAGGCCCATGCGCCGCGTGAAATGCGCGAAATCCCCGGCCACGGCCAGCGTCGCCGACGCGAATACCAGCGCCAACGGCCGCGCCTGCCAGATGGATCGCAACGTGCTGCTGATTTCAAAGGGCACCAGTTGCGCAGTAAACCCGCGGCTGTTGCCAGCCAGCAGGCGCGCACCCTGGCTCGGGGTCGCGTGCAACATCGTGTCCAGTTCACCAGCCAGCACGGTGACGCGCGCAGCGCACTGCTGCAGCAAGTCGCCCCCATCCAGTGCCGCCAGTGCATCGGCCAGGTCTGACAGGGCCGCGACCAGGGCCACGGCTGACACATCGACGGCGGCCAGGCCATCATCCCATGCCACGCGGCCGGGACCGGCGACGCGGGCGACTTCCTGGATCACGCGCCGCAGCGAGTCACCGAGTGCGCGCCTCGGCGCCGGCCAGGTGCGTGGCCGAAAACCCGCCCTGCAACAGAGTGTCCGGCAGATCCGCCAACACCTGTTCGACGGCGCGACTGCCAAACTGGCTGCCGAAGAACTGCGCGGCCAGGTCAGGAAGCTGGTGTGCTTCATCGAGGATCACCGCATCGGCGCTGGGCAGGATGTCGCCGAACCCCTCCTCCTTGAGGGCAAGGTCCGCCAGCAGCAAATGGTGATTGACGATGACCAGATCGGCCTCATTGGCACGCCGCCGTGCCGCGAACACATGGCAGCGGGCAAATTCCGCGCAGCGATTGCCGGTGCAGTTGTCCCGGGTGGACGTCAATCGCTCGCGCAGCGGATGACTGTCCGGCAATGCCGTGAGTTCGGCCAGGTCCCCCTCGTCGGTGGACTGCGCCCAGCGCGCGATCTGGGCGCGCAACGTTGAATCTGCGCTGTCCAGCTGCAGCTCGCCGCCCAGGCGCGCAAACCGCTCGCGGCACAGGTAGTTGGCGCGGCCCTTGAGTAGCGCGATGCCCACCACGCGCCCGAGGATGCGACCCAGCAGCGGCAGGTCGCGATGAAACAGCTGATCCTGCAACGTGCGCGTACCGGTGGAGACTATGACGCGCTTGCCCGACAGCAGGGCCGGCACCAGGTAGGCAAAGGTCTTGCCGGTGCCCGTCCCGGCCTCCACCACCAGCCAGCGATCCTGCTGCAGGGCTTGTGACACGTGGCGCGCCATCTGTAGCTGCGAGCCACGCGGCCGAAAGTCCGGCAGCGCGCGCGCCAGCGGACCGTCGTCCCCGAAGATATCGTCAAAGTTATCCACAGTCAGCCACGGTCCGGACTGCGTGCGCCGGCGTCAATACCGGAACACGCGCCGTTTTTACAGAATTTCGCATTGCACCATAATGTGTCGGCTACTGTACCCAAATGAGCGTCTGATTGCTGGCTAGGCAGCATCTACCCCCTCCAGTGGGTATACTCTCGTCCCCGAAAAAAGTGTTGGCAGGTAAGTCACATGGCAACAGCGCCCCACTCGTTCAAATCGCTGCCGCAGATTTCGCCGGAGGTTGCGGACTGGGTGGCCAGTGTGGCCAGCGCGACGCAGGCGGACCGCATTCACTGGTGCGATGGCAGCGCGGCGGAGACCGCCGGGCTGCGCGAGGAACTGATCGCGCGCCGGGAACTGCAGCCGCTCAATGCACAAACATTCCCGGACTGTTTCCTGGCCCGTTCGCATCCAAGCGATGTCGCCCGCGTCGAGCACCTGACCTTCATCTGCACCACCAGGCAAGAGGACGCGGGCCCGAACAATAACTGGATGGCGCCTGCCGAAGCACACGCCACCATGGACGCGCTGTTCGCCGGCTGCATGAAGGGCCGGACGCTGTACGTTGTGCCGTACTGCATGGGACCGATCGACTCGCCGTATTCGCGTTGTGGCGTCCAAATCACGGACAGCCCCTATGTCGTGATCAACATGGGGATCATGACCCGCATGGGCCGCCCGGCACTGGAGCGCATCGCCGCCGATGGCGGCAAGTTCGTTCGTGGCCTGCATTCCATCGGGGAACTGGATCCGGATCGCCGTTTCATCATGCACTTCCCGGAAGAACTGTCGATAAAGAGCTTCGGCTCCGGCTACGGCGGCAACGCCCTGCTGGGCAAGAAGTGTCACGCGCTGCGCATCGCCAGCTACCAGGCACGCACTGAAGGCTGGCTGGCCGAGCACATGCTGATCGTGGGATTGAAGAGCCCGCAGGGCGAACTGCACTACATCGCCTGCGCGTTCCCCTCGGCCTGCGGCAAGACCAACCTGGCCATGCTCATTCCGCCGGAGTCCATGCCCGGCTGGGAAGTGTTCACGGTGGGCGATGATATCTGCTGGATGCAGCCGGGTCCTGATGGTCGCCTGTGGGCCATCAATCCGGAATCCGGGTATTTCGGCGTGGCGCCGGGCACCGGCCCCAAGACCAACCGCAATGCCTTCGAGATGATCCGCCGCCACACGCTGTTTACCAATGTCGCCCTTACCTCGCACAACGAACCCTGGTGGGAAGGCATCGGTGCCGGCGAACCGGCCATTGACTGGCAGGGTCGGACCTACGACCCAAAGAATGGCCCGGCGGCACACCCCAATTCACGGTTCACCGTCAGCGCGGTTCACAACCCTGCCTACACCAAGGAAGCCGAAAATCCGCGCGGCGTGCCGATCTCGGCATTGGTGTTCGGCGGCCGTCGCCGCGAGCTGGCGCCCCTGGTTTACGAGGCACGCACCTGGCAGCACGGCGTGCTGGTGGGCGCTTCCGTGGCCTCGGAGACCACGGCCGCGGCCACCGGTGCAGTCGGGGTGGTGCGCCGCGATTCGATGGCGATGAAGCCGTTCTGTGGCTACAACTTCGGTGACTACTTCGCCCACTGGCTCAAGGTTGGCGCCAAGCTCAAGTCACCGCCGCGTATTTTCCACGTCAACTGGTTCCGCCAGGGCGCGGATGGCAAGTTCCTGTGGCCGGGCTTCGGTGACAACTTGCGCGTGCTGTCCTGGATGCTGGATCGCTGTGCCGGTCGCGTCGCGGCAAATGACACGGCGATTGGCTTCCTGCCTCGCCCCGAGGATCTCAATGTACAGGGGCTGACAATCAAGCCGGAGGTGCTCCCGGAGCTGCTGAGCGTCAAGCCTGACCCCTGGCGCAAGGAGATCAAGGACATCCGCCTGTACCTGGAAGAGTTTGGCCAGCGCACGCCCAAGGCCCTGTACGCAGAGCTGGACGAGGTCGAGAAGCGCCTGGGCTGACCCGCCCAGGCTAAGTCCGGTCGGGCGAACTAGGCCTCTTCGCAGACAAACCGGATGGTCTGCGGGGATCCGGGCTCGGGTACCCGGCCCAGCCCAATCGTGCCGGAGCCCTTGAGCTGCATGCTGTCGCGGCGCACAAATGATTCCTCGCCGTTCTCGGCGTGCACGAACGTGCCGTTGGTGCTCTGGTCCACAAGCAGGAACTTGTTGCGACTCACTTCGATGCGCGCATGGATGCGCGAGATCAGGTTGCCCCTGATGACCACTTCATTGTCTTCGGCGCGCCCGATGGCGATCTGCGGCCGCTTCTCGTCCACCACGATCTCCCGATCCGACAGCAGCAGGCGCAGGCGCTGGGTCTTGCGATCGTAGCCGCCGGAGGTGGCAATGGACGGCAGCATGCTGGTGACGTCCTCGGTCTGCCACAGCACCTCGTAAAGCGTGACCTCGGCCCCCTGGCCCTTGAGCATTGCGATGTCGATCTGGCGTACCGAGGCGCGCCATTCCGGCGACAGCCTCTCCACCGTGGCCGCCGTGGTCATGATCTGGCCAGACTTGGCCTGGCTGGTCATGCGGTTGGCCGTGTGCACCGTTGCCCCGAACACGTCCCGGCTCTCCAGGACCACGGGACCGAAATGACAGCCGATGCGCACCGAGACCGGCTGGCCACCCACCAGCAGCGCCGGATGGGCGGAGATGCGGCGCTGGATCTGTGCGGCGGCATTGAGGGCCTGGTCGGCGGTGGGAAAGGTGGCCATCACCTCGTCGCCCATGGTCTTGATGACGGTACCCTGGTGCTGCTCGGTAGCGGCGCGCATCAGGTCGATGCACAGCGCCACGATCTCCCGCGCCCGCTGGTCACCCATGATCTCGTAGATATGGGTGGATCCGACGACGTCAGAGAACAGTACGGCCAGTTCGATGTCAGTGCCCATGCCACCCAAAAGTGTGAACTACTTCACATTATTGAAGCATGAGTGCATGGAAAACAAGACACTTACGCCGGACTTTCAATGTCCATTGAAGCTTTGCGTACCAACTCCCGGGCGCGACTGAAGAGTTCGTCCACAGGCAGGCCACGCTGCGCCCCTTGCGAGAGCAGTTGGCGCAATTCCTTCGCACCGGGCCGGCCGCTGAGCAGGCCGAGCATGTGGCGGGTGATGGCGCTGAGACGGGTTCCCGCGATCACTTCAGCATTGGCGTAGGAGCCCATGGCTTCCAGGATCTGGCCGGTATCGGGGCGCGAATATCCATCCATGGGGAACAGTGCTTGCTGCAGATCCGCCATCAGCCACGGTCGATGATAAGCCTCGCGTCCAATCATCACCCCGTCGCACCACCGCAGCGCTTGCAGCATCGGTGGCACCTCACGCATGCCGCCGTTCAGAATAACTGGGGTCGCAGGCACGACGGAGCGCAGGCGCTGCACGATGTCATAGCGCAGCGGGGGAACCGTGCGGTTGTCATGTGGCGATAAGCCTCCCAGTACCGCTTTGCGCGCATGGATGATGACTGCGACCGACCCCGCCGCAACAATCTGTTGCGTGAAACTGGCGAGGTGCTCGAAGTCCAGCTCATCAAAGCGCACCATGGCAGCGCTGGCATCCAGCGCCAGATCCCCATGGCGGTTCACGACGCCAATGCGCATCTTCACGGTTACCGGGATCGACACCGCCGCACACATGGCGTTGACGCAGTCGGCAACAACCTCCGGCGTTTCCATCAGGCAGGCGCCGAAGGCGCCGGAGCTGACCCGATCGCTGGGACAACCGCAGTTGAGGTTGATCTCCCGATAGCCGGCCTCCTCCCCGGCGCGCGCGGCGATTGCAAGGGCCCCTGGATTGGAACCCCCAAGTTGCAGGGCCACCGGCTGCTCCGCAGCGGAGAACCGCAGCAATCGCGCGCGATCCCCCCGAATTATCGCCGCCGCAGTAATCATCTCTGTGTATAGCAGCGCACGCGGCGAGAACTGGCGCAGGAAGAACCGGCAGTGACGGTCCGTCCAGTCCATCATGGGCGCGACCGAGATCCGGCGATCGACTTTATCGCTGCGTTTCTCGACGGAAATCCCTATTTTCGTAGCGTTTTCCACTTGTGACGTTTCTGCGTGATTCCTGCGGATTCCGGGGAGTTTATCGTTTGTCGGGGAGACGTAAAGGAGACATGATGCCTTTCAACCTTCATGTCTCCCCGAAACTTAAGTCATGCCAACGATTAAAATACGCAAACAGGCCGACGGCGCCACGCGCTACACAGCCATAGTCCGGCAGCGTCGCCAAGGGACAATCCTGCACCGGGAAAGCCGGACGTTTACCCATCACTCCGCAGCCCTGAGCTGGGCCAGGCACCGCGAAATCGCGCTCGAAGATCCAGCGGAGCTGGCTCGCCTGCGGGTCAGCACCCCGACCCTCGCAGAGTTGATTCGTTGGTACATCGACACCTTCGAGACCATCTCGCATTGGCAGCGCAGCAAACAGACTCATCTGGAATTCCTGGAGCGGCACCCGCTCGGCAAGACCATTGCGCATACCCTCACGTCCGCCGACCTGATACGGCATGTGCAATCACGGCGCGCGGACGGGGCTGGGCCCGCGACTGTGATCAACGATTTGATCTGGATCGGTGTCGTTCTAAGGACTGCCAAGAGCGTCCGGGAGCTTCCAGTAAAGCCCGAAATCGTGCAGCAGGCGCGCACTGCCTGCGGCGAGATGCGCCTGATTGGCAAACCCAGGAGGCGCACGCGGCGGCCGACCGCTGAGGAACTCGTACGGCTGCGCGAGCACTTCAAAAGGCGCGATCGGCGCGCGCAGATCCCCATGCAGGCCGTCATGGATTTCGCCATCGCCTCGGCACGGCGAGAGTCAGAGATTTGCCGACTCGAATGGCGCGACAACGACAAGGCCACACGAACCGGCATGGTCAGGGACGCCAAGCACCCGACGGGCAAGGAAGGGAATCATCGGCGGTTCAAATACACGCCCGAGGCCTGGGCGGCTGAAAGCCTATCCTGCGTTTCGCGGTAAATTCAGGCGATACCCCACCGACGACGCCGGCGAATGGTCAGAGCTTCGATTACCAAGGCGACCCAGGAAAGTGGCTGCTGGAAGTTGAAGACAAATTCGGGAATTCGCCCGTCTGGGACGACCAGTTCGACACGGACCAGCTGGCGCTTGATGAGGTCATGAGAACCATAGCCGACGAAGGCATTGGTTCGTTGGTCGGAGCACCGGCAGACGGTGACCCCTCACATTGCTCATAGTCGACATATGTGTCGAGTTCTCGCAATGTGGAATCCGTAGGGATCGAACATCGGGTCATCAAAATCCAACGTCAGTACTTGCACAAAACTTCAATATCACTTAAGTTTTGTGCATGACCCCAGATACCCCTACCCAGCCCGCCTGGCAAGCGCTCTATGATGTCGCGGCGTCCCAGGAAGGGCTCTTCACGACGCGCCAGGCGGCCGCGGCCGGCTATTCCGATCCCCTGCTGGTACACCACCAGAAGGCCGGCCGCATTGTGCGGATACGCCGTGGCATCTATCGCCTCGTCCACTTTCCGACCGGCGAACACGAGGATCTGGTAACCGCGTGGCTGTGGGCCGAATCCGCAGCGGTACTCTCGCACCAGACAGCGCTCTCGCTGCACGGCCTTTCGGATTCACTGCCGGCGCAGATCCATCTCTCGCTGCCATCAGCTTGGCGGCAGCGACGACGGCGCGTGCCGAAAGGTCTCGTCCTGCACTACGCCGACGTAACGAACAAGGAACGGACTTGGGCTGGGTCAGTGCCTGTGACCACTATCCGCCGAACGCTGGATGACTGCGCCCACTCCGGTCTCACGCCAGACCTGCTCCGCCAGGCTGCGCGTCAGGCACTCACCCGAGGCCTCCTCACGAAATCAGATCTGACGGAAGTTGAGAAGGCTCTCAAACCATACGGAGGCATCAAAGGATGAACGTACGGTCCTACTCGTCTCCTTCAGCGTTCAAGCAGGCACTGGAGCAACGGTTCAAGGCTGCATCGAAAGACGGTGTCGACTTCGCGCGCCGACGGCAGCTGCTGGTATTTGACCGCTTCCTGGCACGAGCTTGCGCAGTCCTCGGAGATTCCGTACTGCTGAAAGGCGGGCTCGTCCTTGAACTGCGACTGGAGCGTGCCCGGACCACCAAGGATGTTGATCTGCGTGTAACAGGCTCACCGGGCAAACTGCTTGCGACTCTCCAGCATGCGGGGCAGCAGGATCTCGGCGACTTCATGACCTTTGAAGTGATTCCCGATGCCGAACACCCGACCATCGAGAACGACGGCATGCCGTACGACGGTCTGCGATTTCGCGCCGAGTGTCGACTCGCCGGGAAGCTCTACGGGCAGCGCTTCGGCGTCGATGTCGGATTTGGCGACCCGATCTTTGGAGAGCCCGACATTGTTACGGCGGATGACGTACTCGACTTCGCCGGCA
This sequence comes from uncultured Pseudomonadota bacterium, assembly GCA_963726085.1. Taxonomy (GTDB): domain Bacteria; phylum Pseudomonadota; class Gammaproteobacteria; order Steroidobacterales; family Steroidobacteraceae; genus ZC4RG30. Next base: position 624,963 of record CAVSAR010000001.1, read on the forward strand.
TTGCGCCCCCGGTCCTGCAGCTCTATCCGATCGAAACCCACATCGCGGAAAAGCTGCATGCCTACACGATGCCTCGTGCCCGCACGAACACTCGCGTCAAAGACCTTCCAGACATCGCACTGCTTGCCGGCATCCGCTCACTGGAGGCAGGACGTCTGCGCGCGGCATTTGAACAAACCTTCATGCATAGGGCCACACATCCGCTGCCGCAGGCTCTGCCAGATCCGCCAACAAGCTGGGCTATTCCGTACCAGCTGATGGCCCGCGAGAACGAACTTGCGTGGCCGACACTTGAGCAGCTCACCCCAGTTGTCGCAACGTTCCTGAATCCTGTTCTGGCCGACGGCACCGGCGTCTGGCATCCATCCGAATGGAACTGGGATTGAGTGTATGCAAGAAATTTACATCAGTACGGACATTGAAGCTGACGGCCCAATTCCCGGCCCGCATTCCATGCTCAGTATTGGCGCAGCGGCATACACCGCAGACAAAGTGCTTGTTTCGACTTTCTCGGCAAATCTGGAAACGCTGCCTGGCGCCCAGCCGCATCCGAAGACGGCTGAATGGTGGGCGAAGCAGCCAGAGGCCTGGGCAGCCTGTCGCAAAGATCTGGAGCTTCCCGAGCGCGCGATGACGCGCTACGCCACCTGGATCAAATCGCTCGGAGGCAAGCCCGTCTTCGTGGCTTACCCGGCAGGCTTCGATTTCATGTTCGTCTATTGGTACTTGATGAAGTTCCTGGGAGAGAGCCCCTTCAGCCACTCCGCGCTCGATATCAAGTCATTTGCGATGGCAATGCTCAAGACGAACTACCGGGAAAGCACCAAGCGAAACATGCCAAAGCGGTGGTTCGACGACTTGCCGCATACGCACATCGCATTGAGCGATGCGACTGAGCAGGGCGCCCTCTTCTGCAACATGCTCAAGGAAAACCGCGCCGGGGAGACGTAAAGGAGACAAGCCCTTTCCGGAGAAGCCAACCTATTGATGCAACGAACGATTTACTTATCGTCCGTCCAGTCCATCATCGGGGCAACGCAGATCCGTCGATCCAGAATTCCCTCGGTTTTAGTGTGCAAAACGCCTGTTTCATTTGGCATTTCCGCACCGCGCGTTTCTGTATGAAATTGGGGCATCAGGGCGAGTTCTTTAGCTATGGGGTCTCAATTGGGTGCCAAGAATAGCGTGCCACGTCCCCGAACCCAGCATGGCACCGCTGTAGACTTAAACCCGGCACGTTGCCGCGTTTGAGACCTTCTCTAGGTAGCAGCCGAATAGGTAGGCTCGCCTTCAGCCCCCGGGAGCGCCAGCTTGCGCGCCTTGGGCTGGAGGCAGACTCCAATGTAACTACGGCACTCCACCGTAGTTAACGGGGCAGCGTTTACCGCAGCGGCGGCGATGTGCTGGCTCGGGGATCAGAACATCGGTTCTGAGTTCATCGCACCTGGAGGGCTATTCCCAGAGCTTTAAGAGGCAGACTGCGCGGCAAGTATCCAAAGCGGAGACGCCCCGGGGATGCCAGAGCGGTTGGCGTCGTCATCGAACGATGCCGGCAGCTCTACAAGCGTCCGCCTCCTTGCTCACCGAGCCATCGAACGCCAGCCAAGGATCGACAGGACTGGATCAACCGTGACGTCATTGATCAAAGGGTTTGCCCGCCCGGGCAGCTACACGATGCAAGCGCAGGTCAAAAGTTCGGAACAGTAAGAAGACTGTGGTTTCCACGCATGGCCAAGCCCCGCCAAGACGACGTGGCTAACCTCCGCCGTTAGATGCCCCGGCCCACCTTAACGCCATGGCAAGGCCGGTGCGCTCGTGGGGGCTGATGCTCCAGAACTCATCGCATGTCGCGCAGTACCCTTCCACCGGGTAGTTGCCGTTGAGCAGCCTGACCAAGGCGCCGTGTGTATACCACTGTGCTTGATTGTGCTTGCACTTTGGACACCTCGACAGGATGGGGACGCGAGTCGGGGTCCCGCGAATCTGTCGGGCTTGGGTAGAGTTCATGTTCAGCACGTTCTCACCTCCATGTGCACGGGCACCGACCGCGCAGCCCCGGACCCAACCGTGCGGCCCGCGCGAACCCGGAACCGCCGTCTCCGGCTGTAGTCCCTCAGCGTTCCTATCAAGCATCCTTGGGAGCCCGTTCAAGATGCCTTGCGGCACGAGCTCGAGGCCGCCCCAGCTTGGTACACGCACCACCTACGCCGTCGCCGACTATCAGAAGCATGCATACCTTGGTCCTGACCTCCCGCGCTCGACCACGGGCCCCGAACTGATTCATAGTGCTGTGGCCGTAGTCCTAAGACTTACTGGTTGCAGCGTCCTTGCGCAGTAGATTCCGATTCGGACAGGACGGCCGCAGCACAATTCCTTGTACGCGCCGGACGCAGGAACATAAATAAGGCAATGTGACTAGGTAGTTCTTCGCAACTCCTGTCGAAGTGAACTTACCACCGCCCATTTGTTGATGAATCGGCTGGGCCCGGACGATTCCACAGCCCCGATTCCGGATCCCTCGGTTGGGGATTTCCAATCCTACGTCGCGCAGTAATGTTTTCACCTTACTGCGGCAGCTTGCGGTCTCGAACGCGCTGAATCTCGCTACGAACCGTGGCACCAAGTAACATGCGCGGTGAGCTGCCAGCGATCAGAAATCGAAGGGTGGATGAGGAGATCATGGGCCACGCGCGACATCCAGCGCCAATGCCGCGCAAATTTCTAGGGGCGACAGTACGCTTTGAAAGTTATTCCACGCACATGACCAAGCCGCTGCCCATCATTGCCGTGGTAGATGATGAAGAGTCAATGCGGTTCGCGCTGGCACGCCTGTTGCGCAGTTGCTCCTTCGCGGTTTCTGTTTACGGCTCTGGGGAAGAATTCCTCCGCTCATTGGCCATTTCCAGTCCAGCGTGCGTAATCCTCGACATTGAGCTTCCGGGCATGAGCGGTCGGGACGTTCAACGTGCGCTATCCACATCCGGCGCTTCAATGCCAATTATCATTGTCACCGCATACAACCGGTCGGATTTACGCGCGGCGTGTCTCGCCGACGGCGCGGCCGCGTACTTCACCAAGCCCCTGCGCAGCCAGCACCTGATTGACGCACTCGAGTGCGTAGTTGCGCGCCCCTCCTAGCTAAGTCCCTAGCGCTGTGCACCCTGCTCGCGCGTGTGTCCCTATTACTGTTGTTTGGATAGGGAGCCCAATTTGACATGTCCGTGGGGATGGCGTGACGGCTTCACGATGTCGCATAATCGCTGCAGCGCCGCAATACCACTCATTGAAGCCCGGTGCTTGCGAACTGCGAGATTTCGAAAATGCACGAAGATCCAGCGGTATTTGTCCTCGATGACGACGAGTCGCTTGTGGTCGCTATTTGCAGGCTGCTGAACGGCGAGGGGTTTCGAACCCGAGGCTGGACTTCCGCCAAGACGTTCCTCGCCGAGCATGATCCAGACGCACCCGGCTGCCTTTTGACTGACCTGAGCATGCCGGAAATGAGCGGCCTGCAGCTGCAACGGACGTTGTCCGCCGCGGGGTGCGCCCGGCCGATCGTATTCATCACGGGTAAAGGGGACATGACAACGACAGTCGAGGGAATGCGGGCAGGGGCGCTGACTTTTCTGTCCAAGCCGATACGCGGTGTCGAGCTGGTGGCAGCTGTGCGTGAAGCACTCGCAGCGGATGTTGCTATGCGGGCTTCCCAGGCGACGCGACATCGCACGCTCACGCTTCTGGAATCTCTGACCCGGCGTGAGCGACAGGTCATGGATCTGATTGCTCAGGGACTAGCGAGCAAGCAGATCGCCGCGCAGCTCGGCATCGCCGAAAACACGGTCAAGGTGCATCGCGACCGAATGATGCACAAGCTGCAGGTCAGGTCCGTCGCGGCACTCATCAATCTGTTGACGCGTGCCGAAACTGCAACAGCGCACTCAATTCATCCGCAGCCGAAGCCGCGCGGCACACGCGATTGAATGCGCGGACTTGAGTCGCGTATCCGCGGGACAGCGCAAGGCGGACACTTGAAATCGAAGCCAATAGAAAGAGCGCTAGTCACCAGGGTCCAGTAGCCACCGCAGCAAGATGGTTGGGGCGGCGATACTACAAGCTTGCGCAGAGGCAGTATGTGATCGCAGCCGAGGAGTTCGCGTCGATCAAGCATCCTGCTTTGCCAGAGGCAACGCGAGATAGAATGCGGCGCCGCGATCGGCCCTGTGCTCGGCCCATAGCCTCCCGCCATGCGAGCTCACCAGTGTGCGGCAGATCGAAAGACCCATACCCAGGCCGCCTTCCTTGGTGGTATGGAACGGCTGGAATAGGGTTTCAACGTCGTCGGGCAAACCGACTCCGCGATCTAGTACGCCGATGCGCATCTCGTCGTGCACGACGAAGGTCGTGAGTGTGAGGTGTCGGTCCTCCGGTTGATTCGATTTCATGGCATCGCACGCATTAACGATCAGGTTCAGAAGCACCTGCTGTAGTTGCACGCGATCCGTCATGGCAGCGGGAAGGCCACCAGCGGCGAGATTCGCGACGGATACACCGCGCGCAATAAGATCGCTGCGGGTGAGACGCAGCAGTTCCTCCAGACTCTCATTTACGCTCACCGCCTGAAGCGCGACTTCCCCGCGGCGCAGCATGGTGCGCAGGCGCTCGATGATATCTGCGGCGCGGCAGTCCGCGCTGAGGATGTCCGCAAAGATGGCGCGAAGCTCGACGAAATCGGGCGCCTCCTGCGACATGCAGCGTTGCCCCGCCTCTGCATTCAGCAGGATGCTGCTGAGCGGCTGGTTCAACTCGTGCGCGAGGGAACCCGAGAGCGCGCTCAACGTGGCCACGCGTGACAGATATGCCAACTCTTCCCGCTGCAATTGCGCCTCCACTTCAGCCTGCTTTTTGCGAGTGATATCCATCGAGACGCCGAGGATCCGCGGCAGTAAGTCATTTGCGGTGGGGCTTGGGCGACCGCGCGAAGACACCCATTGCACCGAGCCATCGGGCAGGACGATGCGGTACTCCGCCTCATAAGACTCGCGCGTCTCCAGCGCGCGCTGAATCGCAGTCGCGCGCGCGACCCGATCGTCGGGATGCACGCGTCCGTCGAGGCTGGCCAGGCTGGAGAATTGTATGGGTTCCCCAGGTTCGAAACCAAAGAACTTCCGTCCATCGTCCGTCATCCAGACCCTGTCGCTCGTCAAGTCCCATTCCCACAGCGCCATTTGTGCGCTCTCCACCGCGAGGCTCATGCGCTCCTCACTGACGCGCAGCGCATCCTTCGAGCGTCTTTCGTCCTCGATCGCTACCGCAAGCAACACCAGCGGGGTGGCCACCATCAGGAGGAACAACTGCAGAGCGAATGCATTTTCCGATGGAGTTTGCGTCAGGAAAGGGCCACGCCCCTGCATCGTTCCCGAGATCGCCAGGATTGTGACGACCAGCATAGAGGCGCTAAGCCCTCCAAACCCAAAGCGCAGGGCCGCCCAAATGAGCACAGGAACGGGTGCGTAGAGGAGCGCAGGCGAAGTGTTCGGTCCCGCAGGGGACCGGTCGAAGGCGAGGTATCCGACAGTGAAGACGCCCGCGGCAAGCAAGCATGCTTCCAGAATGCGCCCGGGCGCGACTCCAACCCCCTTGGAAAATAGCCGGTGTGCGCCAATCAGGAAGACCGGCACCAGCACGATTGCTGTTACTCCATTCGAGACGCCGAGGTTACGCCATTCAACCCAATAGTCAGTTCCATAGTGATAGGAGATGGTGAACGCAGCTCCCCAAAAGGCCGTCCCAAGCGGAACGACAATCACCGTGATCACGACGAAGATGGTTGCTTCACGAAGGTTCATGAGATGGAACTGCGACTTGATGAACACGCGAATCGCAGCGGCCGCCAGAACATTCTTGACCGCATCGAAAACCTCGCAATTCAGTGCATAGAGCTGCGGCCAATGCTCCTGCTGCGTGGCGAAGAAGTGGCTGCACGCGGCGGCCAGGGTGTAGGCCCACCACTGCCGCGTGGGAACGAGCAGGAGAATGGAAACGAGGACCGCGTGCGGAGGAAAGAAGAGCGATACCTTGCTGTCCGGGAAACACAGCAGCCAAGCAACTCGCGTCGCCAGGTAATAACAAAGTCCGCAGGCCAGAATCCCGCCTACCGTCCGAAGGGAGAACCCGGGTTGCGCATTGTTCTGAGTGCCTGCGCGCAATCCCATGTCGATTGCCTGCCGCACTGCCTCCATCATTCGAGCCATTCGATCAGCTCCGAACTGCTTAAGACAGTGCCGCCGTGAATTGAGGAGACCATCGATAGAAAGGTGACGTCCATGCGATCGCCGATGCAAACGACATCGACGTCGACCGGGAAGGCTTGCGGCGAAAGACCTGCAATCGATACTGGCTATCCGCCCAAAACTGAGGCGGAGCGACGCTGTAAGTGCATCGGCGACTAACGAGATCTCCCAAGCTTCGAGCCCTCTGCGTGAGCCACCGAAGACGCGCCTCGAAATAGCTCGCGCCAATAGTTTGCTTGCCCCCCAGCGGCAATGCTGAGCTTACCCCCACGTTTGATGTTTCGCCAAGAAGCCAAGCGGAGATTCGGTCTGGACCGGCGCAAGAACCGACCACCATCAACCTGTCCGCGCAGGCAACTTGTGTTTGTTCGGTAGTCGCCTGCGCCGCGGTTATCACGCTTGTTCTGGGCTGGCGAATGAGGTCTGAATCTTCCCGATAAGCGCCCGCTGTCCTAACGTGGCGCGGGTGGCCAAGCAAACCGGGTGACGAGCCTGAGCCAATTCGGTGCGCCGCGCGCGCGATCTGGTGCGGAATCCGCGCCCGGTGAAGGCAAAAGGTGGAACTGTTCCTGCCGGAGCTGGGGGAGCAAGTCGGCGTAGCTAGATGGCTTGCGGCCCAAGATCAGGAGCCTCGGACGCTGCCGATGACGGACTTTAACGCGATTGGCATTGGCGCCTGGGCCGGGCGCCTGAACGAGGTGTTCGGCCGGAGCAAGGGCTGCAGTGTCATTTTGGATACGCGGTGCTGGATTCAGGGTAGCAATTTGGCATTCGCCACCGGGCTTGACCGGGATTCCGAAGTAGCCGCAGTCTGATGGGTATTCAGCCGACGCCGACCGCGCGGCGTCAGATCAATGTACGGAGAATGGTATGAGTGACAATGAGGTCGTTGTCGAGGCTTGGAACACCGTCCTGTTTGAGAAATTCGTGCGCTTCAAGCACCTGCTGATCGCGGGGCTTGCAGGCCACAGCGACGAGATTTTGTCGCGGCAGCTGTACCGCAAGGGCGACCGCGTTCTGGACATTGGCTGTGGATTCGGTGACAGCACCATCAAAATCGCTGCTGCATTGGGCCCGACGGGGCGCGCAGTAGGGGTCGATTGCGCCGAGCGCTTTATAGCCACGGCCGAAGCTGAGGCCGCTGCCGCCGGAGCCCGCAACGCGTCGTTCTTTACCATGGACGTGCAGATCGATGACTTGCGCGGACCATACGACCACGCATTTGCGCGATTTGGCACCATGTTCTTCATGGCTCCCGGGGCCGCCATGCGAAATATTCGCAAGGCGCTCAAGCCGGGTGGCAGTTTCACTCAGATCGTCTGGCGCAAACGTGAAGACAACCCCTGGTTGTACGATGCGGAGCTGAAGGTGCGAGAAATCGTCCCCGTGGTGTCGCATGAGGACACGACGCAGGTGCATTGCGGCCCAGGACCGTTTTCTATGTCCGGTCCGGACATGGTCAGCGGAATGCTCAAGTCCGCCGGCTTCACGAGCATCACGTTTGAGCGCTTCGATACCGACATCTGTATCGGCCGCAACGTTGACGACGCCGTCGAATTCGCCATGGAGTTGGGTCCGGCGGGCGAGATCATCCGGCTTGCTGGCGCCGAGGGAGAGCGGTTCAAACCGCAAGTTGCAGCGGCGCTGCACCACACCCTGGCGGCGTACGCACGTCCGAACGGCGTGTGGGCCCCGTCCAGCACCTGGTTCATCACCGCGCGGGCACCGGGCGGTGACTGATGTCATTACTAGCTGGCGGCCTCCTTTTACAAAGCTGACCGTCGCCATAAGCTGACAGTCGGACCCGGCAAGGCACGATTCGGGGCGTGCCGTCGACCCGTTCCCGCGTCAGGCAAGCTGTCCCAGCACTATACTGGGTGCCAGATGATGTCGTTGACCCTCTCGGGACCTGACAGCACGTACCTGCACGTGTGGAACGAGCCCTGATGCGAAACTTTCGCTCATCCAACCCGGCGCCGCCACGCTTACAGGAGCGTGAGGAACGGCAGTTACTCGAGCGAGTCACGGCGCAGGACGTCGCAGCTTTTCGCGCCCTCTTCTTCATCTACCACAAGCGGATGAGCCGGTTCCTGTTTCGTTTCGTCCGGCAGCAGGAGCTGGTGGAAGAGATCATCAACGACACGATGTATGTCGTTTGGTGCAAGGCGGAAACTTTCCGCGGCGATTCACAGGTATCGACGTGGATCCTCGGAATCGCGTATCGCAAGGCACTCAAGTCGGTTCGCAAGGATGGGTCCAGTCCGGTTGTGTATACGTCGGTGGATCTGGATTCCCTTGGATTGCCCGACGATGCTGGAGCCGGACAGCGGGAACTGCGAGATTCGATCGATACCGCACTGGCGACTCTGCCAACCGTACAGCGGATTGTCATAGAGCTCGCGTATTTCATGGGTCATTCCTGTGAAGAAATCGCCGTGATCACCGACAGCCCGGTCAACACGGTAAAGACGCGGATGTTTCACGCACGGGAGCGGTTACGCGGCCTGCTGAAGGACGCGCGCCTATGACCACTGCCGCTTTTTCCTTCGAAATGAAAGTCGAGCCATCAAGGCCGTTCGAGCAGTGCACCGCGTGGTAAAACTCTTGGAAAAATTCGGGCACACACCGCCGATGCTATTTGCAATCCCCGGCGTAGTCGGGTGCTCCAGCACCGGCTCAGGCGTCAGCACAATCCAATGAGATTCAGCTCAAGCAGTCGTGGTGTGAGAGCCGCTGCTGTAGCCCTACTGCCCTTGATGCTGGCACTTGCGGGATTGGGGTGTGGCCGCACCGAGCCCGTTCGCCGTTCGGCGGACCTGACCATCCAGCTGCGCTGGGTCAAGGCCTATCCGGCTGAGACCAGGACCAAAGTTGAAACTGGCATGAACTGGGCACTGTCGTTTCTGGGGGCCAGCCTGCCAAAGGCCGCGCCCGTGTATGCCTGGCAAAACGACGTCATTACTGTGGATCTGGAAGCCGCCGGCGTCCTGCCGGAGTCGAAACCCGCGTGGCGCTCCGTCATTGCAGTCCTGAAGGCCAGCGACGAATACCGCCGGATGGGCGCGATGGACATTGGCCGATTTCTGATGCTCACGCTGTGCAGCTCTGACCAGTATTTCGCGCTGACGGACACGGCCCGGACTTTCGCCGACTTCCAGGCCAGGCACCCCCAGCAGTCCGAACCGGCAGCAGTCATCCAATCGGCCATTGCGAAAGGCAATCGATTGCTGGAAATCGGACGGGCAACGCAGATCGACCAGATATTCTTCGTTGCTTTTGAAGGCACCGGCTCTATCACCGACGCCTCGTTCCACAAGGCAGAAGTGGAGACCCTCGACTTTATGCCAAACGGCCAGCTTCGCTTCGGAATTTATGATCTCGACGGAAACCCGAAGCCTGCGGCGACGCCGTCGCTGACTTCGGCGGGCAAGCCCAGCAAATGCCTTTGGTGCCATGAGATTCGTTTGCAGCCACCGTTCCGTAACACGTCCAGTGTCGCCGGATACTACTCGGCAGAACAATTGCGCAACGCCATCAACCAGCGCATGGATATCGTCGCCAGCTACCGTCGCACGTTGAGCTCGCGCATCGACTTTGGGCGTACCGAGGATCATACCTTTGCCGAATTGCTTTACCTCTCATTCGCCGAGCCTTCCGCGGCTCGGCTGGCGGCGGAATGGAACATGCCTGAGGAAAAAGTAAGAACCTTGCTTGCAGGATTCACGACCCACGCGCAGCGGGAGCGCGATTTTCTGGGCGATCGGCTCTACGACCGGGCAGACATAGACCGATTTGCACCCTATCAGACCCTACGCGTTCCCCCGCAGGTCCGGGAGGCGAGCGCTTACGAACCCAGACTGGTTGATGCAGGGAGCAGTTCCCTGCCCCACCAGGGCGATGCCACGGCCGGCGCAGCTCGTGCTCCCTGAGCGCGTCGGTGTGAAATATCGCGCCGACATCGACGATCTGCGGGCGATCACCGTTGGCGCCGTCGTCTCCGATCACGCCAAGGTACCTGGGTGCGCGGGTGGCCGACGGGGCCCTGCTGTATAGGGATGCCAACCATTTATGGACTACGGGGGCCTTCTTTTTCTCCGGGACCCTGGAACAATGCCTTGCCGACCTGCACCAGATCGGGGCAGCGGATACTACCGTGCGACATACGGCCGCTTCTGGGGCCAACGAATAGGGCATGAAGGCGATGGCCCCAACACGCCGCCCCGTGCCGTGGGACAACGGGACAACGGGACAACGCCGGTGATTGCACAATCTGCCACTCCCATTGCGTTTGTCCCGACGCGGCGCCCCCACAGCCATGGCAGCGGTCCGCCAGTCGATCCGCCTCGGCCAGTGACAGCCCTTACCTGGTCGACGATCGCTAGAAGTCCGCCGCCCCAGCGATCAGGCCGCTGCTGCAGGTATCTTCGGCCAAATAGGGTGAGCGGAATTGCCGCCCCACATCGGCTTGCCTACGTCGGGCGCATGGCAGTGCCGCTCCAGCCGCGTCCCCACCCCTAACGCCGCCCTCGCAAAGCGCCCTTGGCGGGGCGTGAACCTTTTGCGCGAAGGCGGGCACACACCACCGATGGTATTTGAAATCCACAGCGTGGTCTGGCGTACATGTACCGGCTGGGGCAGCTCAACCCTGCGTGGGTGCTGACCAGTCATGCTGTCGATCCTCGCCTGCCACTCCTATTTCCTGCGTTTTGACCCAAAGCAATTCGAGCGCGCCAAACCCTACCCCCCTCTGGCCACGCTGCAGGTCGCCTCCCTGCTGAGACGCGGTGGCCATTCCGTGTCCCTCTTCGATGCCATGCTGGCAGACGGTGTGGCCGAGTTCGATGCTGCATTGCGGGAGCACAAACCTGACCTGGTGGTCCTTTACGAAGACAACTTCAATTACCTGAGCAAGATGTGCCTGGGCAAGATGCGGCGGGCGGCGACCGAGATGATCACCCTGGCGCATCGCGCGGGCACGCGCGTCATCGCGGCGGGCTCGGATGTCACCGATGCGCCCGAGGTTTACCTGCAGGCTGGCGCCGACGTGGCACTGCTGGGCGAGGCATTGCCCGCCCTGCTCGCCATTGCCTCAAAACTGGACGCGGCAAAAGCCACCCCAAGCCGTCACCTCATCGACGGCTTGGCGGGAGTCGCAGCCGTCATCGACGGCGAGCTGATTGTGTCCGGTCGGACCGGGACGCCGTCCGCAACCGGCAATGAAGTGACGCCCGCGTGGGACCTGGTGCAGATCGACAAGTACCGCGATGTCTGGATGAAGGCCCATGGCTACTTCAGCCTGAACATGGCGGCGTCGCGAGGATGTTCGTTCCGTTGCACTTGGTGCTCCAAGCCGATTTGGGGCAACCGGTACGTGCAGCGTACGGCCGAATCTGTGGCCGATGAGATGCTTCATCTCAAGCGTGCCTTTGGCGTGGATCACGTCTGGTTTGCGGACGATATCTTCGGATTCTGGGTGGATTGGGTAGAGACTTTCGCCAGCGCCATGCGCACAGCGGGTGGTCCGATCGCCTTCACGATCCAAACGCGCGCCGACCTGATGAGCGAGCGCATGGCGGGCGCGCTGCGCGATGCGGGATGCCGGGAGGTATGGATCGGCGCCGAGAGCGGCAGCCAGCGCGTGCTGGACGCCATGAACAAGGGCACAACGGTTGCGGAACTGCTCACCGCCCGCGAGCGCCTGAAGGCAGTCGGCATCCGCGTCGGCTTCTTCATCCAGCTCGGCTATCTGGATGAACAACTTGCGGACATTCTGGCCACGCGCGAGCTGCTGGCCCTGGCACGGCCCGACGATATCGGCGTCAGCGTGGCCTACCCGCTTCCGGGCACGCACGTTCTACGAATTGGTGAAAGCACCAGATTCGCGGCAAGACCCACTGGCAGGACAGCGATGACCTGGCGATGATGTTCCAGGGTACCTACCAGACCGAGTTCTATCGGGCCGTCCGCAACCTGCTGCACGATCAGGTGGCGCTTGATGCAGGCGGCCACTGTGGCGATGGCATTGAGGAGAGCCAGGCCCGGGGCGAACTGCACCGGCGCTGGCAGGCACTGACAACGAACGAAGCAGCGTATCGCACCGTGGCCCTGCAGCAGGCGGCGGCCAACTGATGGCGCGCGATCCTGCTCACGCACGGCTACTTTCTCGCCGACGACGAGAAGGAGCGGCAGATCATGAAGCCGTACCCGCCGCTCGGGCTGCTGTACCTGTCCGCGTATCTCAAGGCCCGCGGCCACGCCGTCGAGGTGTACGACAGCACCTTCGGCACGCGTGCGTGAACTGCTGAGCGAACTCGACCGACCCAATCCGGGGCCTGCTGGGCATCTATACGAACCTGATGACGCGGCGCTCAGTACTGCAGATCATCACTGCGGCCAAGGCAGGCCGGTTGGACCGTGGTACTTGGCGGCCCGGAGAGCGCCAACCACAGCGCCGAGTATCTGGCTGCCGGCGCGGACGTGATCGTGCTCGGCGAGGGCGAAATCACCCTCGACGGAGTTAGCCGATGCCGGCGCGCACGTACTAGGGCCTGCATGATCTGCGCAGGATTCGCGGCATCGTCTTCAGGGACCAGGCGGGCGAGCTGGTACGCACGCCACCGAGCGCCCGCGATACCGGATCTTGACGCCCTGCCGCTGCCGGACCGCGGGGCCATCGACCACGAGCTTTATCTACGAGGCCTGGCGGCAGCACCACGGCGCCGGCAGCATCAATCTCATCACCGCGCGCGGCTGCCCCTACCGCTGCACCTGGTGCTCGCACGCCGTCTATGGCTATTCGCATCGCCGCCGCAGCCCCGCCAATGTCGCGGATGAAGTCGCCCGGATCGTCGATGACTATCAACCCGAGCAGCTTTGGTATGCGGACGATGTGTTCACCATCAGCCATCCGTGGCTTGAGCGCTACCAGCGGAGCTGCGTAGTCGCGGACTGCACCTGCCTTTCGAGACCATCACGCGCGCCGACCGCCTGCAGTCCGAAGCGGCCGTCGAGGCCCTGCGCGATCTGGGCTGCTATCGCATCTGGATCGGCTCCGAAAGCGGCAGCCAGCGGATCCTGGACGCAATGGAGCGCGGCGTCAGCGTCGAGCAGGTGCGCCGCGCAGTGCGCCTGGCCCAGAGCGCAGGCATTCGCGTGGGTATGTTCCTGATGTGGGGCTACGAGGGCGAGGAAATCGAGGACATCGCCGCGACTGTCGAGCACGTAAAGCTCAGCAACCCGGACATTTTCTTCACCACGGTTTCCTACCCCATCAAGGGAACCACCTACTTCGATCGTGTCAGCCAGAAGGTGCAGTTGCCAATGGCCTGGGCCGACGCCACGGACCGCGACTACGTCATCGCGGGTCGCCGCGGCCGGGACTATTACCGCCTGGCCGACGTATGGCTGCGCAACGAGGTGGAGGCCTTTCGCCGATCCGCGGACGATCCGGGGGGCGCTGCCGAGCAATACGCGATCGCCCGCCGCGCGCGCGACGAGATGAAGCGCATCGACGATGTAACCGCGCAATGAATGCGCACGACATGCGCAAGGTCGCGGGGGCACTGCGAAGTACCACCGAAGTCTTGGCCGCCGAACTGGCCTGCCCTACCGACCGGACACCGGACTGGTCTGCATTTGAATGGCGCATCGCAAGGGCCGTGGTGACCATGCATGGCGTGTCGGCCCTGTTGTCACGAGGGTTGCGCTGGCAGGCACCGGATGACTGGCTCGTATTTCTCAGGGATCAGGCCGAGCACACGGCGCGGCGGCACGAACGCATCCAGCGCCTATTGACTGATATCGACAGCACGGCCCGCAGCCGTGGCATCCCGGTGCTGCCACTGAAGGGTGCGGCGCTGTACGCCAGCGGCGTGTATGCATCAGGGACTCGACCCATGGCCGATGTGGACTTGCTGGTGCGAGAGCAGGACCTGCCGCGGTCGGTACAATTGCTTGCAGCGCTGGGCTATCAGCAACTCTACGCAGTACCCCGCCACATCATTCTCAAGCCTCGGGACTGCCCCCCGCCGCAGCCGTTTGGCGAACATGCCGCCAATGGCATCAAGATCGAATTGCACGCGCGCATCTCCGAGCCCCTGCCGCAGCGACATGTCGAGCTGACCAAGCTGCTGTTCCCCGACGCGGCCCGGCCTGGTAGCAACGACTACCCCGCGCAGTCCGCACTGCTGGCTCACATGTTGCTGCATGCCGCGGGCGCAATGGCGCAGCGCGGACTGCGCCTGCTGCACCTGCAGGATATCGCCAGACTTTCTGGCCGCATGTCTGCGGCGGAGTGGGAAGATCTTGTGCTCGGATTCGCCGACACAGGACGCGGATTGTGGTGGGCGTATCCGCCGCTGATGCTGGCTGCACGCTATGGCGCAAAGATCCCGCAACCGGTCCTCGACGCCACTGCAGCCGGTTGTCCCTTGCTGCTGAAAAGATCCTGCGCGCGAATGTCCCTGTCGGACGTGTCGCTGTCGTATCCGTGGATCGAGGCTTTTCCAGGCATCGAATGGTCGCGTTCGACAGGCGAAACGCTGACCTACGTAGCTCGTCGGCTGGTGCCGTCGCGAGCACATGTGCGGGGTCGCCGGGACGTCGTGCGTCACGAGCTTATGCACTCTACGGATAGCTGGTCGAAGCTCTCGCAGCTGGGACGCATGTGGCGCTGGATGAGTTCCCGCCAATCTCGCGTGGCAACGATGCACACCGTACGTGAGGCCCTAGCGCAGCGGCCCTGACTCGATCAGGCGCGCATACAGCGGTTGGAACTGTGCCGTGGTGTACCCGGCATCCCCGCCCATGGGCCGTCGCATCGCCGTTATCGCGATTGCCATGCGCCGGTCTTCGTCTCCCGCAAGTTGCGAGATCGCGCTGGCAAGCAAAGCCGCATCGCCGACTGGCACCCCCAGCGCCGCATCCGGCGCCCACCCTGCTATATGCCCTACCAGCGTCCCGACGGTGGGGACGCCCGACCCGGCGGCACCGAGCAAGACTCCTGATGAGTGCCAGCAATGCCGGGATCCCGCGGCATTCTCCAGATCTGTCCACGCATCCGGGCACGACCAGTACGATGCGCGTCATTGCAGCACTTCGCGCAACGCCTGAATCGCATCGCCCGGATGGGACCCGCGTCGCAGCTCGAAGGCCTCAAGTCCGGATACACGCTTGCTGAAGAAACTCCATTGCGGTTGCCGCACGGCATAGGGCTGGCCGGCCTGCAGCTCGGCCAGCATCCTGACGCGACCCAGTGGTCGCAGCAGCCGGCCTGCCGCGTGCAGGCTTCGGCGACAGCACCACTACCGCGGCCAACTTGAGCGGTGCGCCAGCGAGCCGGAACCGCGGCTTGCGCAGGTCAAACTCAAACTTCTCGACGCCGCTGCGCCGTCTGATTACGGGCGAATTGCGAATCGCAGCGGCATCCCGTTTTTGCGCAACGAACTCCAATGACTCTGCTCGCACATGCATGAAGTTCGGGATGCCCGTGGCCAGCAGGGTGCGCGGTGCAACATAGACGCTGTCTTCGGCGAGCATGTCGAATCCATCCAGCAGGGCGTGCAGAGCAATGGTGGATTTGCCGGTCCCGCTATCGCCAACGAGCAGCAAACCCCAACCCCCCAGTCCCACACAGGCCGCGTGCAGGGGAACCAGACCCTGGGCCCGGGCAGCCAGCGTGCACACGGCGAACTCAATCAGTTCATATCGCACCAGATAGGGGAACTTGAGCATCTCCTCCGTGATGACCAGGAGTGCTGTGCGCTCGCCGGGCGACATGATTACCGAACTGGACCAGGTCGTAGCCGCGCACAGCATCCCCGCACCTGCCAGTAGGGTCTGTCGTGGCTCACGCCACGAACCCGATTCAGGCGCAGGTGCCATTACCAGGCGCACGTGGAACGCAGGTACCGCCGTCGAGAACCTGTGCGCCGGCAAGCCGGAGTAGGCCCAGCGCACCAGCTGCAGCAGCCGTGGATCTTGGCTTTCAAACACAAATCTGCCACCGAGCAATTGCAGGGGCAGCCGCCGGCCACTTCGCCCATGCTCCCCGAAGGGGTCTGCCAGTTGAACTGGCGGCGGTAAAGAACGATTAGCCATGCGATCAGCCGCTGCGCAGTAGCGGTTGGCGACGCTGCAACAGCTCGTCACACATGGCGCACGATTTGCGCCTGACAGATTGCTGACTGATTTCCTTGTCGAAGCGCGCGGCTCCCCTGGCTCGCGCGTGCAGCGACGCCCGTGTCGCCACATCTAGCGGTTGCGCGGGCGCGCGCCCGAGCGCGTCCATAAAGAAGCTGGCTTGGACGACGCGCATGTGGGTGCGTGGATTCTCTAGATGCTGCTGACACGGGGATCGAGCAGGCGAATTACTCGCTTGGCCATGTGCAACTCCCCGGGATTACCATAGCGCCCGTACCGGTATCGCCACGACGACAGCGCACGCAGAGCGGTCTTCCCCCAGATACCGGTACGCACGTCCGTGGCGGTCGGGAATCGACAGCCGAGAACGGTGGTGAAGTCGCGGATGCGCATGCGCAATCGCGGCGTGAGCCACGGCGCATCGGCATGACACCAGTAGTCGAGCCATCGGGGCTGCGCCCATTCATCGGCATCGAACGGGAACGCCACCGGCTCGCCGTGCTCGTCATGCGGCACAAAGGGCGCGCGCGTGCCAGACCCGCCTTGAAAGTCGGCGGCTGGCGGCAAAGGTGTGTAGACATAGATGACGATTTCCGCCGCCGGATGCAGGCGCTTGATGTGGCGAATGAAATCAAATGTGCGCTCCGTCTCGCCCTCCGGATCCTGTGGCGGGGCGAGCATGAAGGACAGCTCTGGAATTACATCGTTGCTTCGGCACGCTTCAACGGCCGCAAGAGTCTGATCAGATCGCGTACCTTTGCGCACATCGTGCAGCAACCAGTCGCTCGGCGACTCCGCGCCGATATAGGCCATGCGCAGGCGGCTGCGCCGGATCTGCGTCCACGATGCCGGGGAAAGCCCCACCAGCGCATCCGACCTGGCATAGCACCACCACGGCAGCTGAAACTTTGCCAGGATTTCCAGCAGTGGCTGCATGTCCACTTCGCGATCAAAGAAGTTGTGGTCGTAGAACTGGATCGAGTCCGCGCCAAACCGGTGCTGCAGCAAGGTCAGATCCTGTTCCAGCCGTGCTGCCCCCGGCAATGCCGTCCGGCCGCGATACAGGGCCGCTACACCGCAGAAAGTGCAGCGGAACCTGCACCCCAAGGCTGCTTGATAGCCAGCCGTGCGCCGTCCGAGAAAAGTCCGCGGCAGGTACTGTTGTGGATTGTCCAACCGGTCGTAGAGCAACCCGTCCGCAAGGCTCGCTGATGAAAAAGGGCGTGCGGGGTTATGCACGATGTCGCCGTGCTTCCAGCTGAGGCCGGTAATCTCTGCGCCGGGGTCGCCGCCATCGAGCCGCAGCCGGTCAAGCAGTGCGCGCAGCGTGTCCTCTCCCTGGCCGCGAATCGCGTAGTCCACGTACGGCACCCGCAGCGCCGCTTCGGGACAGATTGTCGGGAAGTAGCCGCCCCAGATGATTGGCGTGGACGGACAGCGCGCGCGAATCGCCTTGGACACGGCGATGGCCGATACCAGTTGCGGCCCTCCCATGACGGTGATACCTACGGCAAGAACCTCGCCGCTTTCGACCGCCCGCACGCTACTCGCGATAAAGTCTCGATCGACATTGCCGTCGATGATTTGCGTCTGATATCGGCCTTCCAGGGCGGTCGCGAGGCTCAGTACGGCCAACGGAAAGCGTGCACTGCGCGCCGACGTGATCGTGGGGTTGATCAACAACACCCGCGGGCCGCACGGACCAGTCATGCCACCCTCCAGTTCATGTTTGTAAGCTCGAGTCCCGGCTCGTTGGCACCGGTACTTTGCAACAGGGAGGCAAGCGCTCCGCTCAGCAGCTTCGGCCGACCGTCCACGCAAACTTGCGCCCAATGTGACTGCGGCTGGAGCATCGCCGCATAGTGAGGGTCCGCATAACACGGCTGCCCCGCGACCATCACTAGGCGCACGTCGGCACGGGTAGCTTGCGACAGGGGCATCCCCGCCGGCAGGACAACCAGGTCCGCGCACGCGCCCACGTTCAGATGGCCACGATCCCTCAGATGCAGCAACTGCGCCGCATCGCCTGTGACCATTGACTCGACTGCCGCTTCGCCGATCCCGGCCCAGTCGCGGGCGATCCGCACTTCCTCCAACAGATCGCGCGCACCCGTCAAGCGCGAATCGGTACCCAGGGCAATACGGCCAGAGCCGACCAGCGCGGCCACCCGGGCAGTAGCACCAAACAGGGTTCGATTTGAGCTTGGACACCAGATGAGGCCAGCCCCTGCACTCACCAGACGCTGCAGCTGCGCGTCAGTCAACGCCACACCGTGCACGATCCGCGTGTTTACTCCGACGCAGCCCAGGGCCTCGAGCCGCTCGAACTCCGCGGCGGCCTCGGCATCGACTCCTTCGGCGGCATGAATGATCCACGGCCAGTGGCGCGGCGTTTGCTCATATGACGTACGAACCCGCGCGTCGCCATCGATATAGAGTGAGTGCGCCCACCCAAACTCGGCAAGGACCCGAATCGGAAAGCCGCGGTCCAGAAGCGACGGATACAGCGGATCGTGATGAGCCACGGTCGTAACGCCACACAGCAGGTTCTTCATTGCACCGACGAGCAACCGCCGTGCACGCGAAGCGGCGGCACCGGCCGCAAAATCGCTGTCGGTCCGGAGGTGATCCTTGACTTGCGATATCCACTCCCGCGCGTTGCGGCAATGCGCCGCATAAGGGATGCGCGGCAGATCGTTGAGCTGCAGGTGATCGTGGCCATTGATCAACCCCGGCAGCAGGCGGTCGTGACGCAGGTCAACCTGCCGGACCCCAGGTACAGACTCTCCCCTGGCGGTTATCCGCGAACCCGCCACACCCAGCGACACTGACATACCACCGATATCGGCATTGATGAACGCGACGTCACCGGCGGCAGGCTGCGTACCGACGCTCATCGCCGTGCACTCATCACCAGCACGAGCGGGAGCCCATGCCAGCGCTCATAGAACTCATCGGATCCGGCAAACGGCTCATTGAGCTCCACTCCGACGCGCAGTTCGCGCAGCGCCACGACGGTGAACCCCGCTGCGACGGCTGCCTGGCGCTGGCTCTCGACCTCGAAACGGCGGTGCGGCAACGTGCAGGTCCTGCCCTGCCCGTCCTTGAACGAGCGAACCAGGCCGGCACGGTGAGCCTGCGGATGGAAGTCCGAGTACAGCAGTGCGCCGCCGGGCTGCAGCACACGCGCTACCTCCAGCATCCAGCGCTCCACGTCTTCGGCATGGCCCAGTGCCAACCCGCACACCACCGTGGCAAACGAGTCGTTGGCGAAGGGCAGCTGCATCATGGCGGCGCGAACCCTGCTCGCCCCTGCGACCTGACACAACATCGCAGTGGACGCATCGAGGGCGACAACGTCGCTGGCCCCGCGCGCCTCGAGCAGGCGCGCATAGCGCCCCGAGCCACAGGCAAGATCCAGCGCCCGCCCTTGGGTCTCGGGCCACAGCTCAAGCATTGCGGCCTGCTCGACCCGCATCAGCGGATTGTGGGCCGTCGGTGGATAGCTGGGCGCCCAGCGCTCGTAGGCTTCCAGCGTGGCAGCGAACTGTGGCAATTGGCTGGGCCGCGTCAACGGGCGGCCTCCTGTGCCGCGGGCAGCGCGAGCCGCTGCACCTGCGCCACTTCGCGCCACAGGGGACAAACACAGGTGGCGCACTCGCTGCGTTCGCCTCGGCGGATCGAATCCCTGAGGTGCTGCATGTCATCCAGATTCAGTGCGACCTCCAGATTGCTTTCGCGCACCTCGGCATTGGCGGCACCGGGTATAAAGAAGCACGGCCTCACCTGCAGGTCTGCGTCCACGACTGCCGAGAACTGCGGCGCATTGCAGCGCACGGGCGGATAAGCGTTGCGGCCCAAAACGGCGCCGAAATACTGCAGGATGCGACGCAGCTTCTGCGGACTCTCGGCGATGAATCCGCTGCGAAAATCCTCCGCGTGCTCGCGCTCCAGCCTGCCCAGGAGCTGTTCGAAGACCGGCAGGTCCTGAAGGGCAAGGGCCAGGGCTGGGGAGACAGCTTCCTGGCGGGAGAAGGCGTGCGGGTTGGCAACGTCAACGGGCAGGAACGAGATTTGGCGCACCCCGAGGGACCGCGCCAGATCGACAAAGGCAGACAGTTCGTGAAAGTTGGCGCGCTGCAAGGTCACGCGCAGGCCCAGCGCCGCGCCAGCTGCAACCGCGAGCCTGATGCCCGCGCACACGTTGTCGAAAGCGTCTACGCCGCGTATGGCCGCGTAGGTTTCGCGACAGGTGCCATCCAGCGAGACGGTAATCGAATCGAACACCTGTGTTGCGCGGCGCACGTGCTTGGCCAGCGACAGGCCCGAGGTCAGCAACCAGAGGCTGAGCCCGTGGGACTTGAGCAGCTGTGCGATTTCGAACCATTCGGAATTGAGCAGCGGCTCGCCACCGGAGATCAGCACCGTTTCGGTGCGCAGGTCCTGCAGCGCAGGCAACAGCTTAGTTACGGAAGCGAGGCTCATGTCGCGCAGGCCGTTGCGCCAGTAGTCGCAGGTCACGCACCGCGAATTGCAGCGTTCGCTCAGGTACAGCGTCAGCAACGGCAGGCGGCGCAGCGGTGGCGCGATGCCCGGTAGATTGTCTGGTGCTCGGCTCAATGGCATCACGCAGGCCGGCCTGGCGTGGCCACTGCGTCGGGCAGCCGATGCGCTTCCACAATGTAGTGGTCGGCACAGGAGGCCAGCATGCCCAGCCGCTGCGCCATGCGCTCAAGACGGGCCAGCGCCCGCAGGCTGCGCGGGGCGCGCTCCAGCCATCCCGCGGCGTAGCTGGGGGGCAGTACAAATCCCAGGGGAATGACGCGGCGGATTGCAAACCGGGGCCGCAGCAGCGCCTGCAAGTGCGCGGGCGTGGGGTAGTCAATGGTCAGGCCGCGCCAGCGCACGCCATCGGAGCGCATACGGCGAAACGCCCGGCGCCAGTCACCCCGCAGCAGGAACCAGGCCCATTCCCAGGGCACGTAGCGGCCCATGACCACCCAGACCAGGGGCGCGCCAGGCGCGAGCCGGTCAGCAACGCTGTCAATGAGCGAGCGCAGGTCGCGCACGCAGTTGATGGCACCGAAATTCGAAAACAGGCCGTCGAATCTCTCGCCTTGGAAAGCGGTGCCGAGGTCCTCCATCGGCACGTGGCGAAACTCGATCCGCTCCGAAAACAGGTGGCCGTCGGCCTTGCCCCGGGCGACCTCGATCATTTGCCGGGAGGCGTCGATGGCAACGACACTCATGCCGCGGCAGGCAAGGTGCAACGCGTCCTCGCCGGTGCCGCACCCGATTTCCAGAATCCGATCCGACTCCCGGAATGCCAACTCCAGGCGCGACCAGACCATTTCGCGCAAGGTGCGGCCCACCTGAGTGTGCGTAAACGAGACATCGTAGGCATGGGCAAGCTGATCGAATCCGCCTCGATTCAGATCTGGTGCTCCGGCAAGGCCTGGGCTGGACATGGCTACTCCGCTGACTTTCCCCCAGGACCGATTAGGACGCGGCCCGGGCAGTCCGTATGTACCCCCCCATCGCAAGGCGGTTCATTGGCTATGTAAGAGCTGCCGGGAATTGCGCCTGAATAGGGTAGCTGAGAGACTCCGCACCACCGGGAGCAGTGCGAATAGCCCTAGATGAGCACACATGGAGCCAGCCGCCGGGAGCGCGCCCCGATCGCGGCAGTCGTACTGGCAGCCCACCTGCTCCTTGCCTGGCTGCTAATGACTTGGGTAGCGCCGCACCTGGCCCCCGCTGACCCTGACGCCAGCCAGGCGGCGATATTCGCCAGGATCGTCGAGCAGCCGCGACCCGAACCCCTGGGAACCCCCGCGCCGGTAAAAGTCACGCTGGTGCCCGTCACGCATCCAAAACTGCCCACACCCGAGCTGCAGCTGATCGAGGTCGAGACCCTGGACTCACCGACCCCGGGTCCGGATCCTGCGCCCTCATCCGCGCAGTTGGTCACACGACCCGGACCTGCAAATGCCGGTGGCCTGGGCTACCCAGCCACCGTGGGTGACCAGGGATTGAGGCTCGTGCGTCGGGTACCACCGATCTATTCCATCGCTTCGATTCAACATGGAGAAGCAGGCGTCGTGCAGATGGGTGTGTATGTCGACGAACATGGCCGCGTTGCACGCGTCAGTTTATTGCGCAGCAGCGGCTATGAGAAGTTGGATGGAGCCGCGCTCGAAGCGGTCCGCAAGTGGAAGTTTGAGCCACTGGTGCATGAGGGGCACGCCCAGAGTGTGTGGGCCCAGGTAAACCTGAGAATGGGCATCTATCAGCACAAGTTCTGCCGCATCCGCGATGATCCCGGAGGTGGACCGAGCGGGGAAGTGGTCCACGATGGCCCTGGATCTGCGGGGTATCTGGGCAATGAGGCGGCGTTGCAAAGGCTGATCGACGACCTAGGATCGGGTAATCCCGACGCATCTGGGCCACTGCTGGCATTGGTCCGCAAGTGGGGTCAGGTGCAGTCGATTCACTTTGTAAATGACGCTGGATACCAGGGCTGGGTCATCAGGGAAGTCCTGCCAGCGTACATAGCCAAGCACCCCGACACTGTGCAGGTGCGCTGGGACATGTATGTAGTGCAGCAAGAGCGACGCACCACGATCTGGGAGGTCGCGATGGACAGCGCAGGGGAAATCTGGTGCGTGCATGTTGGGCCCGCGTCCCAGGCCAATTAGCCGGTCAGGCCCTGGCGAACCGCGCCTTTACTTGCTCCATCATTGCCGTGAATCGTGGCTCGTCGCGAATCGGATCCAGGTCAGTGTCCGCCTCGAGCCAGCTCACCATACCCGGGGACAGCTTCGACGCAATGCCTTCCAGCGCCTCGAGCGCCAGATTGTTTTCGCCAAGCGAGGACATTGCGCAGGCCAGGTTGTATTGCAGGTTGACGGCCTCGGGATCCACAAGCCTGGCCCGCGTTGCCCACTCCCTGGCCCGTTCCTTCTCGCCCAGGTCCGCCAGCATGGCCACGCCCATGCCGATGGCGCGACTGTGGCCGGGGTCGCCCATCACGATTTTCTCGATCCGGTCCATGGCGCGAAAGGTGGAGCCTCGCATCCGATCCAGGTCACCCTTGGCCTTGTAGCACTGCGAGATGAAGGTCGACGCCGTGAAGTCCGACTCCATGGCAGAAGCGGCGAACTCAAAGTAGGCGATGGCTTCGTCGTAACGGCGCAGACCCAGGCAACACAATCCGGCCATGCGATGCCCCACGTAGGTGGCCGGATCGAGCTTCATGGCCCGCTGGCACGCCGCCAGTCCCTCCGCGAACTTGCCCTTACTGCGAAACACGGCACCCATCGCGGCATGCGAGTCGGCAAGATTGGGATCAATGCGCAGCGCAGTGCTGGCCGCACGCTCCCCGTCATCGCCGGAATCACCCTGCCAGAACATGTTCCACTGCGCCAGCGCCAGCGTGGCCCAGGCCTGCGCGTAGTTGGGATCTATTTCAACGACGCGGCGGCAGATGCGCACCACGATTTCATTGTTGCGTTCGTTGTCCAGGAGCCAGAACTGTCGGGCCATCAGGTATAGCTTGTACGCCTCGGGGTTGGTCGTGCTGCGCTGCTCGAGCGCCTGCTTTTCGCCGGGCAGCAGCGTCAGTTTCAGCGCCGTGACAATGGCCTTTGAAATCTCGTCCTGCAGCGCAAAGATATCGTTGAGGTCACGGTCGAAGCGCTCACCCCACACCTGTGCATCATTGGCCGCAGCCACCAGCTGGGCGGTGATCCGCACCCGCGCGCCCGATTTGCGGACGCTGCCGGCAAGGACATAGGCAGCCTTGGTCTGGCGGGCGATATGGGCCACGTCAGCGGTCGCGCCCTTGAATGAAAAGGCGGTGGCACGCGACACGATGGACAGCGCCGAGACCTTGCCCAGGTCAGTGATTATGTCTTCGGTGATGCCGTCGCTGAAGTATTCCTGCTCCGGGTCGCCACTCATGTTGGCGAAGGGCAGCACGCAGATGGACACCGTGGAACGCCTGTCCCTTGCCGCATCGATCGCCGCCTTGCCGGCCGACAATTTCAGTTTTGCCTCCAGCGCGGCGCACAGGGCCTTGAAAGGGGCGCTTTCCCGGTTGCCTCCCCAGCTGTCAAGTTCGGTGGTGTGGATGGCCCGCACGTCGATGGGCAGGCGCGCATTGTCAAAACGAACCGGTACCAGTACGCCCCGGTCGGCAGCGTCACGCGCCTCGCCCTTGACCCAGCGCGATTCCACCGCGACCGGGCTCCATACCACCACCACTGCGCGTGCGCTTTCCAGTTCGGCCCCGATCAGGGCGTCGAATTCGTCACCGGGGGTGATTTCCGGATCCCACCAAACCGACCAGCCCTGAGCTTCCAGCGCCGCAACCAGTGGAGCGACGCGCGCTTTGTCAGACCGCGAATAGGAAACGAAAATATCTGCCATTGCCAATGGACCCGCGCTACTGCAGACGCCACGTTAACATAGGGTCCATCATGACCGTCACCCGCAAGCCGCCTGCCAAACGCACTCCTGGCCGACCACGCTCCGCAGCATCGCGCTCTGCAATACTCAAGGCTGCCTATCAGCTGCTGCGCGAACGTGGCGTCAATGGATTCACGGTCGAAGGCGTGGCGGCCCGCGCTGGCGCTGGCAAGGCCACGATCTATCGCTGGTGGCACCACAAGGGCACGCTGGCCATCGAGGCATTCCTGGTCGCCGTCGTGCCGCGACTGGATGCGGCGCGCATCACCGCCTCTGCCATCGCCGACCTGCGCCGCCAGGTCCACGCCACGGCGTCGGTATACCGCGGTCGCGTGGGCCAGCTACTCAGGGAGCTGGTGGCGCTGGGTCAGGCAGATCCGGAAACCAGCCGCCGCCTGCGTTCGGATTTTGTCGCACCGCGACGGCTTGCCGCGCTGGCCACCTTGAGGCGTGCCCAGGACATGGGCGAGATCCGCGCCGACGCTGACCTCGAGGTCCTGGTGGAGGCACTGTGGGGCCCGATCTTCCATCGACTACTGGTCAGCCACATGCAGATCGACCGGCGCTTTATCGACCGGCTGCTGGACCTGGTGCTGGCCAGCGTCACCACGGGACGTCAAGGCTCGGGTTTGTAGTTCTCGGCGAAGGCCGGATCGCAGTCGTAGGCGTGCACATGGTCGCCCTCGACCCGGTGCCAGGCGATGTAGCGCACGCCCCGGTTCTCGAGCACCTGCGGGTCTTCATAAACCTGGCTCGCTATCAGTCGCTTGCCGCCATCGGCAAGGCGGAAGCGCTCGGTGACGCGCATGTGGTCACTGTGCTCGAGCCCGTTGTTGGTGATGGAGGCGGCCTTCAGGTTGGTCGTGGTGACCACCAGTTGATCGCCTTCCCAATGACCCAGGGAGAAGCCGGTCTTGGTGTGCGGCGCATCCGCCGGTTGTGCGCGCGCCCATCCAGGAATATCACGCGCGTCATGTCGAAGTATTCCAGGCGCATCACCAGCAACTCGGTGGCCTGAAAGATCTCGATGGGAAATGGTCCCTGTAGGGCATAGACAATCGACGGGCCCTAGGCGTTGCTGACCGTCATTTCCTGCTTCGGGTCCCACTTGCGGGCAGCCTCCAGTGCCTCGGGTCTGGGCTTCAGGCCGCCGAAGTCCATGCGACCGAATTCTGCAGCGCCTGAATCCTTCATCACCGCCGCATCGGCAGGAACGTACCGGGCCAGCTGCGGGTCCGGGGACACCACCTCGCGTACCAGCATCCAGAACCCCGACAGGTCAGGAGGCTTGCCTTTGTCCGCAGCACTTACGGGCAGGGAACCACACAGCCCGAGTAGCGCAATGGCGAGCGCGGCAGACTTCATTTTTGCTCCCCGGCGTCGAGCGGCACGCCAATGACCGTGCCGTCGGCGCGCCGTGCCACGCGCATGCGCAGGTATCGCGACCCATCCTGCGCAGGCCAGCCCTCGATGGTGACGACGTCACCGGCCTTGAGCGTGGTGGGGGTCCAGCCGCGCCGCTCGAGTATCGAGGGCGAATTGGTCTGCGCCTTCCAGATCAGCTGCGTCCCGGCGGCATCGGTTACCGCAAAGCGGATCACCCCGTGGGAATGCGGAACATGAATTCCTAGACGGTGCCGGTGACCTTGATCTGCCTGCTGTCGTCGAAGAACACGGCGAAGGAATGATGCGCAGCAGCCGGCATCGCCATGGCCAATATCGCTGCCGATGGCAGCATCGAAATATGTCTGTGCTGCATCGCCATGCCGCCCCCAATTCTCGACTCGCCGTTGGCGGCAAGCCTATACTCGCCCGGCACAAAAGTGCCATCCGTTATTTGGGGGCGTATCCGTGAATCTTCACGCATTCAGCGACTGGCTGTCGTCGACGCCGGTCAGTCAGGCAATCCAGGTCACCTCGTGGGCCATTCCGGGCATCCAGACCGTGCACCTGCTGGGCATCGCCGCCCTGTTTGGGTCGGCGCTGATGGTGTTCCTGCGCATTGCCGGCCACGGCCTGACTTCCGAGCCATTGCCCGCAGTGGCCACCCGCTTCATCCATGCAATCTGGTACCTGCTGGTGGTGCTGCTGGTCACCGGCCTGTTGCTGATCACCGCCGAACCAGGCCGCACCATTACCAACCCGGTGTTCTACGCCAAGATGACGATGCTGGCGATTGCCATCTGCATCACGCTGTGGCTATCCAGGGTGTCGCGTCGCGAGCTGGTGCGCCCCTCCGGGGTGCATGTTGCGGTGGCCGCGTTCAGCATGGTGCTGTGGATCGGCATCATCTTCGCCGGCCGATTCATCGCCTACGTCGAGTCTTACTGAGGGTTGCATCAAGGTGAGTACATCATTCTTTGAATGGCTGCAGGCAACGCCGCTGGCAGTCATGGTCAGCGAGGACTGGTTCCCGTATGTCGAGTCCGTGCATGTGCTGTGCATGGCCGTGGTCGCCGGCACCATCCTGATCGTGGACACGCGCCTGATCGGCGCCACCTCGCGCCACCTTCGCTTTTCGTATATTTCCGACCGCCTGCTGCCCTGGACCTGGGGCGCGTTCATCTGCTCGGCCATCACCGGCGGGCTGATGTTCTCGGCCAATGCCACCAGCTACATCCACAACACGCCGTTCCTGGTGAAGATGTGCCTGCTGGTGCTGGCGGGCATCAACATGCTTTATTTCCAGCTGGTGACCTTTCGCACGGTGGGCAGCTGGGACGCCGGCCGGCCGTCGCAGGCCGCGCGCCTGGCAGGCCTGACCTCGATTACGCTATGGATTGGCGTGATTGGGTTCGCGCGCTGGACCGGTTTTGTCTGACAGGATCGGAATGATGTAGGTGGCTTCCGGGCCACCCTCTTCGCCAGCAATCTTCAAATGCACCTTCAGCTCTGAAAGTCCGGCCACCTGCGGCGTCAGCGCCAGGGTCTGGCTGACTTCCTCACCGGAGTGCGGCAAGGATACGGACGCCACTTCAGCGCCGGGTTGCAACCGGATCTGGTCGCCTTCGTACTTCACGTCCACAGTCACCGCACCGGATATGTAACTGCTGTAATCCAGCCGCAGCTGGCCTTCCTGCCCGACCACCATTGGCTTTTCCAGCAGGAACCGCAGCTTGATGGCCGCGTCACCGTTTCCCTCGCGCACCGCAGCAACCGTATTGGTTGGGGCGGCCACAGCCGCGCCCGGAGTCGCGGCGGCCCCCGCGGCCGGCGCTGGGGCCACCTGGGACTCGCGGCTGCAGGCCAGCAGCCCCAGCAGGCAGGCAGCAGAAACCAGGATTCGGGTATTCGCCATATTCAACCCCCAGCAATACGCAGCAGCGGAGGATCTTCCACTGCCTCGAGCTGTTCCTGCAACTCGGCGATATGACGCTCCCAGTATCGCGCCTCGGCGAACCAGGGAAACGCCTTGGGAAACGCCGGGTCGGGCCAGCGTGCGGCCAGCCAGGCCGCGTGATTGAGCATGCGCACGGCACGCAATGGCTCGACCAACGGCAACTCGGACAGATCGAATTGCGCGAACTGCTGGTATCCGTCCAGCAACTGGGTCCATTCAAGCTGGCGCTGCGCGGCACTACCCGAACACATCATCCACAGGTCCTGTACCGCTGGGCCAGTCAGGCAATCGTCCAGGTCGACGAATACCGGCCCATGCGAGTTCCACAGCACATTGCCAAGGTGACAGTCCCCATGCAGGCGCAGTCCTCGCGTCGGGCCGGCGGCTTCCCAGCTCGACGCCACGGCGGCAACCAGGCGCTCTGAAACCGCTGCGTAGTTGCCGACCAGTATGTCGGGGACGATTTCCATGCGCAGCACCTCACGCCTGGCACGGGCCCCGTACTCCCAGTCCGCGACCCGCCCGCGGGTCTGAAATGGCTGCCGACGGCCGATGGCATGCAGGCGGCCCAGGGAGCGGCCCAGCATGAGGCGATGCTCGGTGGCATCCAGTTCCGGAGCCGATCCGCGCCAGCATTGGAATACCGAGTAGCGAAATCCCTCAATCCGGTGCAGCGACTCGCCATCATCGGACCACGGTGCGGCCACCTGCAGCTCGGCGGCGACCAGCTCGGCAGCGAAGGAGTGTTCCTCGCGGATCTGTGCATCGTTCCACCTGCCTGGGCGATAGAACTTGATGACCACCGCATCGGTCATCACGTGGGGGGGCGCAGCTGCATCCGGCAGCGGTTCCACACCCACCCGATAAACGCGGTTTTCGTAACTGTTAAGGGCCATCAGGCGCCCGTCTGGTGCCAGCCCCACGGCCTCCACTGCCGCGAGCACCAGCTCCGGCCCGAGCCCCGCGAACGGGGTCACAGCCGCTTCAGGGCGCACGGGTATCATGGTGCGTCGGCGCTGGGCCGCAAATTCGGGGATCTTTCACTTGAGCGGATCAATTCTGGTCACAGGCGGCGCGGGCTATATCGGCAGCCACACGGTACAGCAGCTGCGCGAGCGAGGCGAGTCGGTGGTCGTCATCGACAACCTTTCCACCGGCTTCCGGCAGGCCGTGCGCGACGTGCCGCTGGTCGTTGGCGACACCGGGGATGCGGCGCTGGTGGGCCGTGTGCTCGAGGAGCATCAGGTCAAGACGGTGATCCATTTTGCCGCCCACACCATCGTGCCCGAGTCGGTCAGCGAACCATTGAAGTACTACGGCAACAACACTTGCCAGACGCGCACGCTGCTGGCCACCTGCCTGCAGCACGGGGTCCGCAATTTCGTGTTCTCCTCCACCGCTGCCGTGTACGGCATACCGGCCAGTGGCCTGGCGGCCGAGGACGATGCGCTGGCGCCGATCAATCCCTATGGCAGTTCCAAGCTGATGTCCGAATGGATGCTGCGGGACACGGCGGCGGCGTCGGACCTGCGCTACGTCGCGCTGCGCTACTTCAACGTTGCCGGGTCGGATCCCGGCGGGCGCATCGGTCAGTCCACGCGCAAGGCGACGTTGCTGGTCAAGGTCGCCTGCGAGGCCAGCGTGGGCAAGCGCGAATGCGTGAATGTCTTCGGCTCCGACTACCCCACTGCCGACGGCACCGGCGTGCGCGACTACATCCACGTGGGTGACCTGGCGCGTGCGCATCTGTGCGCAGTGGACTACCTGGCCGCAGGCGGCCAGTCGGAAACCCTTAATTGCGGATACGGGCACGGGTACAGCGTGCGCGAGGTCCTGCGCAGCGTTGAGCGGGTCAGTGGGCGGCCGCTGCGGGTACAGGAAATGTCACGACGCGCGGGCGATCCGCCTACCCTGGTGGCCAAGGCCGACCGCGTCCGTTCAGTGCTGGGCTGGCAGCCGCAACTCGACGACCTGGATGGCATCGTTGCCAGCTCGCTGCGCTGGGAAGAGAAACTCCTGCGCGAACCCTGGTAGCCAATCGGCGACAGGTACAGACATGCGCACCACAACTACCTAGAATCGCGCGCATGAATTTCCCCCGCCCACGATCCCTGAGCGGCCTGGTTTTGCTGGGGCTGGCGATCATCGCGCTGCCCCTGGTGGCTGGCCTGGTGACGGCCGGCCTGCAGATGCGCCGGCTTGCCGAGACCAGCGAGCAGATCGTGGCCGAAGGGGTGGTAGCGACCCGCCTGACCCAGGAGCTGTTTGCCCAGTCAGTCTCACTGGAACGCCAGATGCGTCTGTACCAGATTACCGGCAATGCCACGCTGATACAGACCTATGCCGCCCAGGACACTCGGCTGCGCGACATCGAGTCGCGCCTCGATCGCCAGCTGCGCGTGGTCCCGGCGCGCGACTCGCTACGCGAGTTCACCGCGCTGCGCGACAGCATCAGCGCGCGCATGCTCGACGCCGCGGGCAATCCGCCGGACTACGAACGGCTGCTGGGGGATTTCGCCCGCATGCAGCAGATGGCCGGCAGGATTTCGGCCCAGACAAACACGCAGATCGACGCCGAAGTCACTGCACTTCGCGCCCGCACGCTGCAGGCGCAGCGGCAGCTGTTCTGGGTATTCGCCCTGCTGATCCCGCTGACGGTGGTCACGACGCTGGTGTTTTCGCTGCGCGTGGGCCGGCCGCTGCGCCAGATCGATCGCGCCATC
The DNA here is from genome assembly GCA_963726085.1 of uncultured Pseudomonadota bacterium. Classification (GTDB taxonomy): domain Bacteria; phylum Pseudomonadota; class Gammaproteobacteria; order Steroidobacterales; family Steroidobacteraceae; genus ZC4RG30. The sequence continues at coordinate 655,925 of CAVSAR010000001.1, forward strand.
AATGAGCTGGGCAGCGGCGCACTGTTCCGCCCCATCGAAGTGCAGGGCCCGGTCGACCTGGCCAAACTTGGCAGGCAGCTGGAGTGGCTGCGCGTGCGGCTGCTGGACCTGGCGCAGGAGCGCAACCGGTTCCTGCGCCACATGTCGCATGAACTGAAGACCCCGCTGGCCAACATCCGCGAGGGCACCGAGCTGCTGCTGGATGGCGCGGTCGGCAACCTGCAAAGTGGCCAGCGCGAGGTGATGGCAATCCTGCATGAAAACGGCTTGCGACTGCAGCGCATGATCGAGAACCTGCTGAGCTTCAGCGCCTGGCAGGCCAGCAGCGTGGGCCTTGAAATCAGCGAGTTTCGCCTGCGGCCCCTGGTCAAGCAGATCATCGAAAATCAGCAGCTGGCCCTGCTATCCCAGCGGGTACGGCTGGAAGTCAACGTCGAGGACCTCACCGTCGAGGCCGACCGCGGCAAGTTGCGGCTGATCCTGGAGAACCTGCTTTCCAACGCGATCAAGTACACGCCGCGCGCCGGGACCATCCACGTTCGCGCCCGGGACACCGGCAACGAACTGGTGCTCGAGGTCGGCGATAGCGGCCCGGGCGTGCCCGTCGAGGAGCGCAAGCAGGTGTTCGAGGCGTTCTATACCGGCAAGGCCCCTGGTGGTCACGTCAAGGGAACCGGCATCGGCCTGTCCGTGGTGATGGAGTTCGTGATCGCACACCAGGGCCAGATCGACATCGTCGACGGCGAGTGGCCCGGCGCACACTTTCGGATCCGCATGCCGTTGCGCGCCAGCAGTGTCGCGGCCAAGAAGGACCCGACCGCAGCGTCGCAGAAGAAGCAGGCACATGCGGCATAGCATCCGCGGCACTGGCGCATTTGCCATGATTCTCGTCCTGTCGGCATGCTCCAGCGTTGCCGAGCTGCGGCGCGACTCCAAGGCCCCGGCGACCGCGCCCAGCGCGGATGCAATCCAGGCAGCGCAGCTCAATTCCTATGTCAGTGCGATGAGCCAGCTGGTGCAGGGCAGCCCCGCCGAGCAGGCCGAGCTGATAGCCCGTGCCCGCGCCGCCTACGATCCGGCGCGGCCGGGACCGCCCGCCCTGCGCTATGGGCTGATGCTGGCCGCACCCAATCATCCCGCGCATGACGCGACACAGGCGCAACGCCTGCTGCGCGAGGCGCTTTCACGGCCGGAATTGCTGTCGGTCACGGAGCGCGGCCTGGCCATTGTCGAGCTGCAACGCGTGGACTCGGAACTGCGTGCCAGCGCCGAAGTCGAGCGCCTGAACACCGAACTGCAGCGGGAACGTGATCGACAGCGCAACGCAGCGCCCAACGCTGCGGTGGCGCGACGTCTGCAAACGGAAATGGACGAGAACGCAAGGCTGCGCAAGGCACTCGAGGAGGCACGCGCCAAGCTTGACGCGATTGCCAACATCGAACGCAACATCTCCGATCGCCCGCCCGCAACCGAAGGACGCACCCCGTGAACCAGCTGACCCGACGCAAGGCCCGTATTTTGATCGTCGACGACGATCCGGGGTTGCTGCGCCTGCTGACGATCCGCCTGCGGGCGGAAAACTATGAAGTCGAGGCGGTCGAGGGCGCGGCCCAGGCGCTGGCCTCGGCCAGCCGGTTCCGGCCAGACCTGGTGATCTCGGACCTGCGCATGGAACCGGTGGACGGCATCGGGCTGCTGAAGGACCTGCAGGTGCGCTGGCCGGGACTCAAGGTCATTCTCCTGACCGCCCACGGCACCATACCCGACGCGGTCCAGGCCACGCAGATGGGCGCCTTCGGGTTCCTGACCAAGCCGGTGGACAAGCAGGAGCTGCTGGACCAGATCCAGCGGGCGCTGAAGATCTCCGGGTTCTCCGACACCACGGAGGAATGGCGCTCCGAGATCATTACCCGCAGCGCAACCATGGAGGAACGGCTTGCCCAGGCGCACATGGTCGCCGGTACCGACGCGCGGGTGCTGATCATCGGCGAGAGCGGTACTGGCAAGGAGCTGCTGGCCCGCGCATTGCACCGTGCCAGCCCGCGACGGGCCGGGCCGTTCATCGTTGCCAGCTGCGCCACGATTTCCGAGGAACAGACGGACCTGGACCTGTTTGGCGCCGATGCCAGCACCGGCCAGGAACGAGCGGGAGCATTCCAGGTCGCGGAAGGCGGCACGCTGCTGCTGGACGACGTGGGCGACCTGCCGCCGCGCCTGCAACAGAAGCTGCTGCGGACCCTGCAGGACGAGGCGGTGCTGCCGGTGGGATCCACCACCGGGCGCCCGGTCAACGTGCGTGTGATCTCCACCACCCGGCAGGACATGCAGCCGCTGACTGCAGGCGGCGCGTTTCGCGAAGACCTCTACTATCGGCTCAATGTCGTGCAGATAGAGATGCCGCCACTGGCGCGACGCCGCGAGGACATCCCGCTGTTGATCGCGCATTTCCTGGCGCAGGTGGCAGCGGAAACCGGCGAACGCAGGATCTACCCGCCGGAGGCGCTGGAGCTTCTGGCCACGGCCGAGTGGCCCGGCAACGTTCGCCAGCTGCGCAACGTCGTGCGCCAGACGGCAGCGGTGGCGCAAACCCCCATCATTCCGGTCGAACTGGTACAGCAGTCCCTGGGCGGTGCGCCCGGCCGATTGCCCTCGTTCGATGAAGCCCGGGACGAATTCACGCGCGGTTACCTGTCGCAGATCCTGCAGATCACCGGTGGCAACGTCAGCCAGGCGGCACGGCTGGCCAAGCGCAACCGCACGGATTTCTACAAGCTGCTGGCCCGGCACCAGCTGGTGCCCGAGGACTTCAAGCAGCGCTGATCAACCGCGCACACGCGCCAGCAGCACGGTCACCGCCAGGGCCAGCACGGCGGTGGGCATCCATGCCAGCAGCACCGGGTCGAGCCCAAAGGCGATGGTGCCGCTGGCCACCATGCGCTGCAGGATGAAATATCCCATGCCCAGCAGCAGGCCGAATGTCGCGCGCGCTCCATTGCCCGCGGCCCGCAGCGACCCGAACAGGAACGGCAGGGCCAGCAACACGGCCAGGGGGATGGCCACCACGCGCGCCAGAATCGACCAGAACGCGAACCGGTACTGCCGCGCCTCCTGCCCGCTGGCTTGCAGGTAGGCGATCGCACTGCCCAGTTCCCGCAGCGACAACTCCTGCGGACTGCTGGCCGCCAGCCCCAGAAAGGCCGCGCTGACGCGGGTGTTGAGCGGGCGCGACTTGGCCTTTGCCACGGTGACCCCGGTGTCGCTGAATCGGGTCTGGGCAAACTCCCCCAGCTCCCAGGTGCCATCCGTGCGCTCGGTTGCACTGGCCGCCCGACCCACCGCGCCCAGGCGGTTGCGGCCGGTCAAGTCGAACACCAGAATGCCGCGAAAGGCACTGCCGCCGGCTTGGCGATCAGCACGCAGGATCAGGTCACCATCGCGCACCCAGGCACCGCCACTGCGCGCGAAATTGATGCTCGAGTAGCGGGCGATGGCCTTTCCCGTCAGTGCCATCTGCGCCAGGGGCGGCGCCAGGAATTCCCCGATCAGGACGGCCACCACCGTCAGCAGTATCCCGGCGATACCCACACTCACGCCGATCCGCCCGATGGATATCCCCGACGCCCGCATCACCGTCAATTCACTGCCTCGTGCCAGCGTTCCCATGCCCAACAGGGCGCCGAGCAGCGCGGCAATGGGCAGGAACTGGAACAGCTGGTTGGGCAGGCTGAGCAACACGTAACGCAGCGCCTGCGGACTGCCGTAGTTGCCGGTGCCCACGTCGGCCTGTTCCCCGATAAACAGGAACAGCGCAAGTAGCGTCAGCAGCACCGCCATAACCATGGCCGAGGAGCCCACGACGGTCCAGACTATGTAGCGATCAAGGACACGCATTCGGCTAGACTCTACCGCAATGCACGGGCGACCGGATGCGCCCAGGAGTCCCTTACTTAATGGTCCGATTCGATACCGTCGAGGGGTACGCCCCCGCTGCCGTAGCTGACTGCCTGATCCTGGGTATTTTCAACGAACCTGCGTTCACGGGAGCAGCGCGCAGCGTCGATGCGGCCACCCGCGGGCGCCTCAAGCAGCTGCGCGTCAGCGGCGATATTCCGGTGCGCCTGGGCGAGACCCAGATGCTGCTGGACCTGCCTGGAGTCAGGGCCCCAAGGGTGCTGCTGGTGGGCCTTGGCAAGCGCGAGGAATTCCGGCGCCGCGCCTGGCGCAAGGCCGTGAGTGCAGCGCTGGCCAGCTGCGTAAAGTCCCGCTCCGGCGCCGTGCTGCTGGCAGTGGAGCGGCCGGCGGTCACGCAGCTGGACGACTACTACTTGGGCAGGGCTGTGGCCGAACTGACCGGCGCCGCGCTGTATCGCGTCAATGCCCTGAAATCCGAACGCGGCGCGCACCCGGCGCTGCGTAGCGTGCGCATTGCAAACATCCCCAAGGACGTGCGCGCGGACGTGCAGCGCGGGCTGGCCCACGGCCAGGCCGTGTCAAGCGGCCAGGGGCTGCTGCGCGACCTGGGCAACCTGCCCGGCAATATCTGTACGCCGCGCTATCTTGCCGAGCGGGCGCGCCTGCTGGCGCGCGAGCACCGCAGTTTGCGGGTGCGGGTGCTGGACGAGGCGCAGATCAAGCGCCTGAAGATGAACTGCCTGCTGGCGGTGTCGCGCGGCAGTGCCGAGCCGCCGCGTTTCATCATCCTCGAGCATCGCGGTGCTGCGCGCAGCGCGCCGCCGGTGGTGTTGGTGGGCAAGGGCGTCACCTTCGACAGTGGCGGCATCTCGCTGAAGGATCCGGCCGCCATGGACGAGATGAAATACGACATGTGCGGTGCCGGCTCGGTGCTGGCCGCACTGCACTGCGCCGCGCTGCTGAAGCTGCGACTCAACATCGTCGGGCTGGTGCCCGCGGTGGAGAACATGCCCGGCAGTCGCGCCACCAAACCCGGGGACATCGTCACCAGCGCTGCGGGCAAGACGGTGGAAATCCTCAACACCGATGCCGAGGGGCGCCTGATCCTGTGCGACGCGCTGCATTACGCCCGGCGTTTCGAACCCGCGGCGGTGATCGACATCGCCACGCTTACCGGCGCCTGCGTCGTGGCCCTGGGACATCATTTCGCCGGCATCATGGGCAACGACGATCGGCTGGCCCGTGAGCTGGTCGAGGCCGGCGAGCGCGCGGACGATCGCGGCTGGCAACTGCCACTGACGGAAGACTACGCCGAGCAGTTGAAGAGCAACTTCGCGGACTTCGCCAATGTCGGCGGCCGCGACGGCGGGGCCATAACCGCTGGCGCGTTCCTCGGCAAGTTCACCCAGGGCCTCAATTGGGCGCACATCGATATCGCCGGCACGGCGTGGCTGTCGGGGGCGCAGAAAGGTGGCACCGGTCGGCCCCTGCCCTTGCTGGCCGACTTCCTGATTCATCGCGCTGCGCCCAGCACGCGCGCCCGTTGAACCTGCCATGGCCGAAGTCGATTTTCATATCCTCGGCGAGGACTCGGACAAGGCGCGCCTCAAGGCCGCCTGCGCGCTGATTGAACAGGCGTTCCTCAAGGGCGAGCGGGTGCTGGTGTGGCTCGAGGATGCGGGCGCGTTGTCCGCGTTTGACAACCTGCTATGGACCTTCGGCGACCAGTCGTTCGTGCCACACGAGCCGCTGGCCGACGACCCGCGAGCCAGCGAGGCGCCAGTGCAGCTCAGTGCGGCGCAGCCGTTGCCCGACAATGTATTCGATGCCGGCTTCATCACGCTGCTGAACCTGCGCGTGGCCGCGGACGTCGCGGCGCTGAAGTTCGCGCGCGTCGTGGAGGTCATCGACGCCGATGCCGGGCGCCGCGCGGCAGGTCGTGACCGGTTCCGCTTCTATCGCGAGCACGGCGCCAGTCCCAGGCACCACGATCTGCAGCCCGGCCATGGATAAGGTCTACGATCCGAACAGCATAGAGCAGCGACTCTATGCGCAATGGGAGGCGCGCGGTTACTTCGCGCCGCAAGGGGCCGGCGCGCCCTACTGCATCATGATCCCGCCGCCCAATGTGACTGGCACGCTGCACATGGGGCATGCCTTCCAGGACACGATCATGGATGCGCTGATCCGCTACCACCGCATGCTGGGGCGTCGCACCCTGTGGCAGGTCGGGACGGACCACGCCGGCATTGCCACGCAGATGGTGGTCGAGCGGCAGCTCGACGCGGCCGGGCAAAGCCGCGCCGGCCTGGGGCGCGAAGCCTTCACCCAGCGGGTGTGGGAATGGAAGGCGCAATCCGGCGGGACGATATCGCAGCAGCTGCGGCGCCTGGGCGCGTCGGTGGACTGGCAGCGCGAACGGTTCACCATGGATGAGCAACTGTCGCGCTCCGTGACCGAAGTGTTCGTGCGCCTGCATGAAGAGGGTCTGATTTATCGCGGCAAGCGCTTGGTCAACTGGGACCCGCACCTGCTGACCGCGTTGTCCGACCTGGAAGTGATCGCGGCCGAAGAAGAAGGCAGTCTGTGGCACCTGCGCTATCCGCTGGAGGATGGCAGCGGGCACCTGGTGGTGGCGACCACGCGTCCGGAGACACTGCTCGGCGACAGCGCGGTCGCGGTGCACCCCGAAGACCCGCGCTACCAGCACCTGGTCGGGCAACGCGTGCGACTGCCGCTGACCGAGCGGCTGATTCCCGTCATTGCCGATTCCTTCGTGGAACGCGATTTCGGTTCCGGTTGCGTGAAGATCACCCCGGCGCATGACTTCACCGACTACGAGGTGGGTCAACGCCATGGACTGCCGCTATTCAACATCTTTACTCCTGAAGCGCGACTCAATGACAGCGTACCGGCCAGGCTGCGTGGCCTGTCGCGCGAGCAGGCGCGCCAGCGGGTGCTGGAGGAATTGACCACTGCGGGCCTGGTCGAACGCATCGACAAGCACCGCCTGATGGTGCCGCGCGGCGACCGCAGCGGGGTGGTGCTGGAGCCGCTGTTGACGGACCAATGGTATGTGCGCATCGCGCCGCTGGCGGGGCCGGCCATCGAGGCCGTGGAGCAAGGACGCGTGCGCTTCGTGCCAGAGCACTGGTCCAAGACGTATTTCGAGTGGATGAACAACATCCGTGACTGGTGCATCAGCCGCCAATTGTGGTGGGGGCACCGGATTCCAGCCTGGTATGACGCGGCCGGAAACGTGTTTGTCGCCCGCAGCGAGGCCGAAGCCCTGGCCCAGGCACGCCAGAGGCTCGGCGCGGACACGCCATTGACCCGTGACCCGGATGTGCTCGATACGTGGTTCTCGTCGGCGCTATGGCCGTTCTCGACCTTGGGCTGGCCCGAGGCCAATGCCGACCTGCAGCAGTTCTACCCGGGCAACGTGCTGGTCACCGGGTTCGACATCATCTTCTTCTGGGTTGCGCGCATGATCATGCTGGGCCTGAAGTTCATGGGCGACGTGCCGTTTCGCGAGGTCTACATGCATGGCCTGGTACGCGATGGCGAAGGCCAGAAGATGTCCAAGTCCAAGGGCAACGTGCTTGATCCGCTGGATATCGTCGACGGCATTTCGCTCAAGGACCTGCTGGTAAAGCGGACCACCGGCCTGATGCAGCCACATCTGGCAGGCGGCATCGAAAAAGCCACGCGCAAGCAGTTCCCCGCGGGCATCGAGGCGCACGGAACAGATGCGCTGCGCTTCACGTTCGCGTCACTGGCCACGCAGAGCCGGGACATCCGATTCGAGCTGGGGCGGGTCGCAGGTTACCGCAATTTCTGCAACAAGCTGTGGAACGCAGCGCGCTTCGTGCTGCTGGTGTGCGAAGGCAAGGACATCGCGCCACGCGGCGCCGTGCCCCAGGGCGTGGTCGACCGCTGGATCCGTTCACGGCTGCGCGACGCGCTGGCCACTACCGAGACTGCATTCACCGATTACCGGCTGGACCAGGCCGCCAGCGCGCTGTATGAATTTACCTGGCACGAACTTTGTGACTGGTACCTGGAACTGTCCAAGCCGGTGCTGCAAGGCGACGATGCCATGGCCGCCGCGGCGACCCGTCGCACATTGCTGGACGTGTTCGAGTCGCTGCTGCGCGCATTGCATCCGTTGATGCCGTTCATCACCGACGAGATCTGGCGCCGCATCGCACCGGTGGCCGGCGTCGCCGGCGAATCGATCATGCTGACCCCCTGGCCGGACCATGCCGAGTTTGCGGCCGACCCGAGCGCCCTTGGGGATGTCGAATGGATCAAGGCGGTCATCCTGGGCCTGCGCCAGATCCGTGGCGAGATGGACATCAGCCCGGCACGCCGCCTTGCACCGCTGGTGCGCGACGCCGCACCCGCCGATCGCGAACAATTCACGCGCCACGCCGCCCTGCTGGCGCGGCTGGCCGGGATTGATGCCCCGCGGATGCTGGACGCCGACGAGGTGGCGCCAGCCAGTGCCTCCGCGCTGGTGGGCAACATGACGCTGCTGGTACCCATGCAGGGCCTGATCGACCCCGCGGTCGAGTTGACGCGCCTGACCCGCAAGCGCGACAAGAACGACCAGGAGCTGGTCCGCGCCCGGGCCAAGCTCACCAACCCGGATTTTGTGAACCATGCCCCGCCGGAGGTGGTCGCGACCGAGCGCGAGCGCATCGCACAGTTCGAAAAGGTGAACGACGGCCTCGCCAGGCAGATCCAGATCGTGCAGGGTCTGCTCAGCAATCAGGACTAATCCCATGGATCCGCTGCTGGCGGCCATACGCAATCTGGAATCCATCGTGCTGGGCAAGGGCGAGGCCGTGCGCCTGAGCCTGGCCTGCCTGCTGGCCCGTGGCCACCTGCTGATCGAGGACGTACCCGGGGTTGGCAAGACCACGCTGGCCCATGCGTTGGCCCAGGTGCTGGGACTTTCCTGGCAGCGCGTGCAGTTCACCAGTGACCTGCTGCCTGCGGACATCATTGGCGTGTCCATATTCGATCGCGCCACGCAGAAGTTCGAGTTTCGCCAGGGCCCGGTGTTCACGCAGCTGCTGCTGGCCGATGAGGTCAATCGCGCCAGTCCACGAACCCAGAGCGCCCTGCTGGAAGCCATGGAGGAGCGGCAGGTCAGCGTCGATGGCCAGGCGCACGTGCTGCCCGAGCCGTTTTTCGTCGTGGCCACGCAGAACCCGCATGAACAGCTGGGAACGTATGCGCTACCGGAGTCCCAGCTCGACCGGTTCCTGATGCGCATCGAACTGGGGTATCCGGATGCAATCCATGAACGCACGCTGCTGAACGGCGGGGACCGGCGCGCCCTGCTGCTGCAGACCACCCCGTCGATGAACGGCGCCACCCTGCTGCAATTGCAGCGCAGCCTGGAGTCCATCCACGTGGGCCCGGCGCTGCTTGACTACGTGCAGGCACTGGTGCGCCGCACGCGCGACCGCAAGGACGTGCAGCTGGGATTATCGCCGCGTGCGGCCCAGGGCCTGGTACGCGCGGCGCGCGCCTGGGCGCGGCTGGATGGTCGCAGCAGCGTGATACCCGACGACGTGCAGGCAATCTGGCCCGCCGTGGCACTGCATCGCCTGGAGCCGCGCGATTCAGCCAACAGTGACGCCGCCGCGCGGCGCCAGCTGCTGCGCAACATCCTGGAGTCCGTTGCCGTCCCCGCCTGAGCGCCCGCCGGATCGGATATTGGCCTGGGCACTGCGCCGCCAGGGCAAGGACACGCTGCCCCTGGTGTTGTCATCGCGTCGCGTCTACATCCTGCCCACCCGTACCGGCTGGGCGTTCGCGGCCGTGCTGGGCGTGACTTTCATCGCCGGCATCAACTACGGCAATGGCCTGGCGATGCTGTTGTGCTTCTGGCTGGCCGGCTTCGCACTGGTGGCCATGTTCCAGACGCAGCGGCAACTGTCGGGCCTAAAGATCGCCGGCGCAGAGGCGCAGGCCGCCTTTGCAGGGCAGGCCGTGCCCCTGCGCCTGCAGCTTATAGCCCGCGCCAGGACCAGCGACCTGCGTGCGGGCACTGCGCGCGGTGCGGGGGTCGCGGCGCTGGCCGACCAGCAACCAGGCGAGTTGCATCTGGAGCTGCAACTGCCCGCCCCGAAGCGCGGACTGTGGCAGTCACCGGCACTGCGCCTGGAATCAAGCGCCCCGTTTGGCCTGTTTCGGACCTGGACCTGGCTGCAGCTGGATGCGTCCACGCTGGTCTACCCGACGCCCCATGGCAGCCTGCCGGTGCCGCAGGTACCCGGTGGCGACAATGGCAGATCACGGCCAGGGGCCGGACTGGACGAACTGGCGTGGCTGCGCGCCTTTCGTGAAGGCGATTCGCCGCGGCAGGTGGCCTGGAAGGCCTACGCGCGCGGTGCGCCGCTGCTGGTGCGCGAATACCAGGGCAGCGTGGCCGCCGCCCACGAATTCTCCTTCGATGCACTGCGCCACCTGGGCGTTGAGGCACGGCTCTCGCAGCTGTGTCGCTGGATCGTGGATGCGGCTGCGCACAACGAGCCCTGGACCCTGTCCTTGCCTGGGGCAGCGCCCCTCAGTGGCATCGGCGCCGCGCATCGACAGGAGTGCCTGTCCAGGCTGGCGCTGTTCGCCGCCCCCGGTGGCGGGCCCGCGCCACAGGGCGCAGCGTGAAGCGCGCCGGCTCCCTGCCCAATACCAGGGCCATGCTCCTGGTGCTGGCCGCATTCGCAGTCAGCGTGCTGCTGCACGTGGATCGCGTGCCCGTGTGGTGCGTGGTGGCCGCCGGCCTTGCCCTGGCGTGGCACGGCCTGTTCTTGCTGGGCCGACTACCACTGCCGGGCACGCCGCTGCGGCTGCTGATCGCCGCGACGCTTTGCGCGGCAACGCTGGCGAGCTTTCGCACGCTGCAGGGACTGGGCGCCGGCAGCACCCTGTTGCTGGTGATGGGCGCGGCCAAGCTGCTGGAGATCCGGCGCCGCCGCGACGCCATGGTGATGGCGTTCGTGTCGCTGGTGTTGTTGCTGGCGGCGTGCCTGGATCGACAGTCATTGACGCGGATGCCCCTGTACCTGCTGGCCGGATGGTGCGCCTGCGCGGCGATCGCGGCCCTGGGCGGCACCCCGGCGTCGCAGTCTGTGCGCCGCGCATTTGGCACGGCCGGCATCGCGCTGCTGCTGGCCCTGCCGTTTGCCGGCGCCTGTTTCCTGCTGGTGCCGCGCCTGCCCGGACCGTTGTGGAGTTGGCCTTCCGGCGACCAGGCACGCACCGGCCTGGATGACCAGATGAGCCCGGGCAGCATTTCCGAGTTGTCGGCGTCCGATGAACCGGCGTTTCGCGTCCGGTTTGACGGTGCGCCACCCCCTGCATCGGCGCGCTACTGGCGCGGGCCGGTGCTGCATGATTTCGACGGCTACACCTGGCGACGGGCGCGCGGCCAGATTGCCCCGACGCCGGCCACCGAGGCGCGCGGCACGGAGGTCAGCTACCACGTGATGCTGGAACCGCACGGACGCAACTGGCTCTATGGACTGGATTCGATCCGCTCGATCAGCGGGCCATTTACTTTCCTGACCTTTGACGGGCAGGTGATGTCCACGCGGCCGGTCACCGCCATGCGCGCCTATGACGGGCGCTCCAACCTGGACATGCGCAGCAGCAGGCCGCTGTCCACCACCGGTCGCCGACTCGACACGCAGCTGCCTCCCGGTCGCAATCCACGCACCACCCAAATGGCCCTTGCCATGCGCGCCGCGGCCAGCAGTGACCGCGACTACTCCCGGCGCGCGCTGGACTTCTTCAGGACTGGCGGGTTTCGTTACACGCTTACGCCGCCGCGACTGGGCTACGACTCGGTCGATGACCTGCTGTTCAACACCCGACTTGGATTTTGCGGGCACTTCGCCTCGGCCTACGTGACGTTGATGCGTGCCGCGGGTGTTCCTGCCGGGTGGTGACGGGCTACCTGGGCGGCGAGTGGAACGCATTGGGCGGGTACTACCTGGTTCGCCAGTCCGATGCCCATGCCTGGGCGGAGGTCTGGCTGGATGGCCAGGGGTGGGTACGTATCGATCCCACCGCCGTGGTGGAACCGGAGCGGCTGCAGCAGGGACTGATGGACCTGATGCCCGATCGCGGTACGGCCACCAGCCGCATGCTGCGGTCAGGACCCTGGATTCGCAGCCTGGTCGCGGCGTGGGATGCCTCGGGCAACTGGTGGGAAGAGCGCGTGGTGCGCTTCAACATGGCCAGCCAGATGAATTTGCTGCAGCGACTGGGCCTGGGAGCTATCGATTACCGTGGCATGGCGCTGCTGCTGCTGGCCGCGGCCACCCTGTGGGGCCTGCTGGTGGCGCTGTGGACGACGCGAACCGCTGGCACCACTGGCACAGACCCGCTGGGGGCGATGTGGCTGCGCTACAAGGGACTGCTGCGCCGGCGTGGACTGCGCATCGCACCGCACGAGCCACCGCGCGCCATTTCGCGCCGCGCCGCCGGCCGCTATCCGCTGGTTGCGGCCCAGATCAATGAGTTCACAGAACAGTACCTGGCCCTTCGCTACGGCGCAGGTACCCACGCCTCGAAAGAACAGGTCAGGCTATTGCGCGTACTTCTGCGCCGGATTGCAGGCGGTACAGCAGCGCACCGCCGACCGCGAACAGCAGTAACGGCGACAGGATAGAGGCGCGCGTCGCGATCCTGATTCTTCCTCTGCAGCTCCTACGACGCCGCCGCCGCTGGTGTCACTGGGCTCGTTCACCAGGGCGACGTCAGAAGAGGCCGCGCCGGCGCCAGGCCTCGCAGTGAACGACCAGTTTGTCGACGCGGTGAAAACACGTGTGCTCGCCATACACACGACGCAGCGCCGCCATCGCGATGGCATTGCGCTCGTCGGGCCGGCTGACGTAATGGTCGTACAGGCGCACGAACTCCGCGGGAGACGCAGCCTGCACGAGTTCATCGGGTTGGAAATACCGGCCTGTGATTGCGGTTGGCGTCGTCAGTTGAAATGCGCCGCACGCGGCCGCGGCGTAAACGCGATGTGTCACCTCCGCCCCGTAGTGGTGGACGAATCCCACGAGTGGACTGAGCGCGATGCGCGATTGCGAATAACACAGCGGCATCTGCGCGGGAGGAGTGCCAGCCTCATTGCCGAAGCCCCAGCGCGCTCCTGCCCACAGGCCGCGGTGACGTCGCAGTATCGGCCGCAGATAGCGGTAGGACACTTCGACGCGCTCTTCTGTCATCGACGTCGCCATGCAGTAGTCATACTGGCGCGCGACATCGACGGGAAAGTCGGTAAACGGATTGGAGCCCTGCGGAATCACCACGTAGTCGATCGCGGGCCCTCCCGGTTCGTGGGAAAACCGCTCGTGAAACTCCGGTTCGAAAATCGAAAAGTAGGCGTCCGCTGCCAGTCCGTTGCGGCGCAATTGCAGCCGCCACTCGCTCTCTTCGGGCGTGGATCTTCCGGTTGGTACGTGCTCCCGCGGTGAACGCGCGTGCCACACGGGAATGAACAACCGCAGGCATCCGTGGCTGCGCTTGTATCGTTCCACGAAGGCGAGATCAATCACGCGAAGTGATTGCGTCGACTCCGTGGCAATGAACACGTTGGGCCGAAATTCCTCGAATGCCGCGGGTGATGGCGGTCGTGTCTGTGTCGGGAGGCAACACGCGACTCTCGATGCCCGCGTGCTTCATGCATCGCGCCAGGTCGCCGAACCAGATCTCCGCGGTGAGACTGCTAGGTTGAAACATCAGCACGCGATAACCGGTTTGCGCGTGACGACGTTCGTTCGCGGCGATGAGCTGCTCGCGCAGCGCTCGTCCCGTATCGACTATTGCCGGGTCGGTGCGCTCATTGTCAGCGCGCGCCGGCATCGAACTACCACGCTGATAGTCGGAGCGCAGCGCGCGCAGTCGCCAGTGCCGCAGTGCGACCGCTGGCCCGCGGGTGAACAATTTTCTGGTGAAGCGCACGATCGGCGAAGAGTGCCGCGGCGCAGGGGGCGAGAGGGTAAGCGTCAATCCGGACCTCATCGCACCGCGGATAGGAATTTCAACGGCCTTCCTAATCCGGCCTGTTCGCGTAGGTGGCCTTATGTGAGCCCGAGCTTACCTGCTGCAGGCGTTGCCCGGCAAACGCTGCGGCCACCAAACCTGCCGGGCAACTGAGCCTGACCCCTGAATGCCCGCCTACTGCCGCCCCGTCGCCCGTATCCACCCGTGCCTGCCGCCAACCGCAACCCGGGCGCACACCGGCCTTGTCCGCCCGGTCACTGGCCAGCGGAAAACGCCCCTCACCGTCAAATTTACCGCAGGCTCGCCTGCCCCGGCGGCGCCCGCGCGCCGAGCGACAGCTCGGCCTGGTGCTGCTCCGGCGCCGTGCGCTCCAAGCGCAAAAGGATCTTGGCGATAATTTCCGGCTGCCGCTGCTGCTGGCTGCCGCCACGGCGATTGCGCGTCGAAAGGCCAGCTCAGGCAGTTGCGGGCTGTGCTGCGTCAGGTCGCACGCGGTACAGCAGCGCACCACCCAGCACGAACAGCAGCAGCAACGACAGGATAGAGGCGCGCGTACTGTGGGTCAGCAACGCCAGCAATGCCATCAACCCCGGGCCCAGCACTGTGGCGAATTTGCCGATCATGTTGTAGAACCCGAAGAACTCCCCGGACTTGCCCTTGGGCACCAGCCTGCCGTACAGCGAGCGCGACAGGCTTTGCACGCCGCCCTGAACCATGCCGACCACCACGGCCATGGCGTAGAACTGCAGCGCCGTCGTCAGGTAGAAGGCCCACACGGTCACCCCTGCATAGACCGCCACGCCCAGCAGTACGCTGCGGCGTGCGCCGATGCGCTCGCCCAGGCGACCAAATGCAACCGCGGCTGGAAAGGCCACAAACTGCGTGAGCAGCAATGCCCCCATGAGATCGGAACTCTTGAGACCCAGCGACATGCCATAGTCCACCGCCATCTTGATGATGGTATTGACGCCGTCGATGTACAGCCAGTAGGCCAGCAGGAACTGCATCAGCATTTTGTACTTGCGCAGGTGCTGCGCGGTGTTGGCCAGCTCGCGCCATCCGGCCGTCCACGCACTTACACCATGAGCGACGGTTCTGGGCGCGGCTTCGCGCACGTACAGCATCAATGGCAGCAGAAACACCAGCCACCAGATGGCAACCGAGACGAACGCCCAGCGCACCGCTTCGGCAGCGTCATGCAACCCGAACAGCCCCGGCTTGACCACCATCAGCACGTTTAGCCCGAACAGCAGACCGCCACCCAGGTAGCCCAGCGCATAGCCCAATGCCGAGACACGGTCCAGCTGGCCAGGTTGTGCCACGTCCAGCAACAGCGAGTCATAGAAGACAACACCGCCATTGAAGCCCACCGTGGCAAGCGCGAACAGTACTACGGCAACCAGCCACTGGCCCTGGCCCACAAAATACAGTGCCAGCGTCGTGGCAATGCCCAGCAGGCTGAAGGCCAGCAGCATGCGCTTGCGTTGCCCACCGCGATCGGCGACCGCGCCCAGTACCGGCGCCAGCACCGCGACGACAAATCCCGCCACGGCATTGGCCGTGCCCAGTCGGGTGGTGGGCACCGTGCTGTCCACCCCCGCGCTCCAGTATTGCCGGAAGAATACCGGGAAGAACCCGGCCATGACGGTGGTGGCGAAGGCCGAGTTGCCCCAGTCGTACAACGCCCAAGCCACTGCAGGCCGTGCCTTGAGCCACGCAATCACTGCTGGCTCTCGCGCGTTTTGCTAAAGCGCAGGTCCGGCCAGCGCTCCAGGGTCAGCCCCAGGTTGACCCGCGATGGCGCCAGGTACACCAGCGCGCCGGCGTGGTCGATGGCCAGGTTGTCGTGCGCCTTGGTGCGGAACTCCTCCAGCTTGCGCTCGTCGCCGTGACCCAGCGCGCGGTGTGCACACCGATGGTCTCGAAGACGCATTGGACGCTGTATTCGTCCTGCAGGCGGAACGCCACCACTTCGAACTGCAGCTGACCCACGGCGCCCAGGATCAGGTCGTTGTTGCGCAGCGGGCGGAACAGCTGGGTCGCGCCCTCCTCGCACAGTTGCGCCAGACCCTTGGCCAGCGCCTTCATCTTCAGCGGATCCTTGAGCACCGCGCGCCGGAACATCTCCGGCGCGAAGTTGGGGATACCGGTGAACACCAGGCGTCTCGCCTTCGGTGAAGGTGTCGCCGATGTTGATGGTGCCGTGATTGTGCAGGCCGATGATGTCGCCGGCGAAGGCCTCGTCCGCGGCGCGAGCGGTCGCCGGCCATGAAGGTCAGCGCATCGGCGATCCGCACTTCCTTGTCCAGGCGCACGTGCTACAGGCGCATGCCGGGCGCGTAGCGCCCGGAGCACAGGCGCATGAAGGCGATGCGGTCGCGGTGACCGGGATCCATGTTGGCCTGGATCTTGAACACGAAGCCGGTGAGCTTTGGCTCGACCGGCTGCACCTCGCGCTCGCGGTGGCGCGCGGCAGCGGCGCCGGCGCGTGCTGCGACGAAGGCGCGCAGCAGCTCCTCCACGCCGAAGTTGCTGATGGCCGAGCCGAAGAACACCGGCGTCTGCCGGCCGGCCAGGTAGGCCGCAGGATCGAAGCGCGTCGCCGCGCCGCGCACCAGCTCCACCTCCTCGTCGGAAGGCCGCGGCCCGGTCGCCCAGGAACTCGCGCGGCCGCCTGCGCTCATCGAGCCCTCGATGACGCGGTTCTCCCCGCGCGGCCGCGTTCTCCGGCCTCGTAGACATAGATGCGGTCCTCGGTCAGATGGTAGATGCCCTTGAGGTCGCGGCCCATGCCGATGGGCCAGGTCACCGGCGCCACCGCAATCTTCAGCACCTTTTCGATTTCGTCCAGCAGCTCCAGCGGCGCGCGGCCGTCGCGATCCAGCTTGTTGATGAAGGTCATGATGGGCGTGTCGCGCAGACGGCACACTTCCATGAGCTGGATGGTGCGCTCCTCCACGCCCTTGGCGCAGTCGATGACCATCAGCGCGGAGTCCACCGCGGTGAGCGTGCGGTAGGTGTCCTCGGAGAAATCCTCGTGGCCGGGCGTATCCAGCAGATTCACGACGCAGTCGTTCGAACGGGAACTGCATCACCGAGGAGGTCACGGAGATGCCGCGCTGCTGCTCCAGCCGCATCCAGTCGGAGGTGGCGTGGCGCGCTGCCTTGCGGCCCTTGACGGTGCCGGCCAGCTGGATGGCGCCGCCGAACAGCAGCAGCTTTTCGGTCAGCGTGGTCTTGCCGGCGTCCGGATGGGAGATGATGGCAAAGGTACGGCGCCGGTCGATTTCACCGCTCAATGGGCTCATCGGCGACGCTTCCCGATGGTCCGGCGCAGCACCACGGCATCCTCCCGGCCGCCGACGGCCTGGTAGTAGCCCGGGCGCATGCCGATCTGCGCTGAAGCCGTGCGCCTGGTACAGGCGGATCGCCAGCCGGGTTGGACGGGCGCACTTCCAGGAACAGGTCCGCTGACTGCCAGCGCCTTGGCGAACTCCATCAGATGCTCCAGCAGCGCCCGCCGATGCCGCGGCAGCGATATGGCTCTGCCACGCACAGGTTGAGCAGATGGGCCTCGCCGGCACCGGTGCTCATGACGCCGTAGCCGATGACGATGTGCTCCATCTCGGCGACGCAGCAGTAGTAACCGACCCGCAGGCAGTCGCGGAAGATTCCCTCGGTCCAGGGGAAGGGATAGGACTGCGCTCGAGCTGCAGCGACCGACGCGACGTCATCCGGCCCCATGTCGCGGATGGGATCTCGGCGCACTTGCCGAGCCGCGCTCATGGCCGCGCCTTGGCAACGCGCCGCGCGAACTTCAGATCGTCCCAGGCCTTGCGCTTCTCGCTGGGCGAACGCAGCAGATAGGCGGGATGGTAGGTCACCACCAGCGGTATCCGCTGCTGCGCCGAAGGCATGCACGGTGCCGCGCAGCTGGCCGATGGGCGTGTCGGTGGCCAGCAGGTTCTGCGCCGCGATACGCCCGACGGCCAGCATGATGCGCGGTCGCAGCAGTGCGATCTGGCGCTGCAGGTAGGGCAGGCACTGGGCCACTTCCTCGGGCCTGGGGTCACGAT
Source organism: uncultured Pseudomonadota bacterium (assembly GCA_963726085.1). Taxonomy (GTDB): domain Bacteria; phylum Pseudomonadota; class Gammaproteobacteria; order Steroidobacterales; family Steroidobacteraceae; genus ZC4RG30. The sequence goes on from CAVSAR010000001.1 coordinate 673,945, forward strand.
TGCCGGGCGGCCGGCACTTGAGCACGTTGGCGATGTACACCTGCTCGCGCGCCAGACCGATGCCGCGCAGCATGGAGTTGAGCAGCCCCCGGCGCGACCCACGAACGGCTCACCCTGGCGATCTTCCTCCGCCCCTGGTGCCTCGCCTACCACCAGCCAGCCGGCACTGCGGTCGCCGACGCCAAACACGGTCCGGGTGCGGCACTCGTGCAGCGCGCAGCGCACACAACCGGCCACTTCATCCTCGATGGTGTGCCACTGCTCGGCTGCACCGGCTGGCGCAGGCAGGTGGCTGTCTGCATCCGGCAGCAGTCGTGCCAGCGGCGCACGCAGCCGCCAGTCTTCCAGCCCCATGGCCTGCCAGGTACGATGAGCGCACGCTCATGCCTTACTCCTGCGGGCCCCGGGTGGTAACGCGTCGGCGCATGCGACTGGAGCGGCGATACAGCCAGAGCAAGGGACCGGACAGGGCATAGCCACCAAAGATCACCAGCAGGCTGGTCGGCGGATAGCTGGCAATCAGCACGAAGCCCAGGGGCACCAGGATGAAGGTGGCGAACTTCACCGGGCCCTCCAGGTTCAGTCTGCTTGAAGCTGTTGTAGCCGAAGCGACTGACCATCAGCGCACCGGCCGATGCCGTGACCAGCGGCGCGAACATCAGACCCGGGCAGCCCGGGTTCGCGCCATTCGCTGGACGACCAGATGAATGCCGACACGATCGCCGCTGCCGAGGGACTGGGCAGGCCTTCGAAGAAGCGCTTGTCCTGTGGAGGAGCGCGTGTTGAATCGCGCCAGCCGCAGCGCTGCGCATACTGCATAGAAGAACGTGGCCAGCCAGCCGACGCGGCCCCATTCCTTGCCGTATTCGAACAGTCGGGCCACGCCCCACTGATAGGCGACGATGGCTGGCGCGACGCCGAAGGACACCATGTCGGCCAGGCTGTCGTATTCCTTGCCGAACGCGCTCTCGGTGCGGGTCATGCGCGCAACCCGCCCGTCCAGCGTGTCGAACAGCATGGCGGCGAATATCGCGAAGCCGGCGCGCTCGAAGTTGCCGTCGATGGCGGCAACGATGGCGTAAAAGCCCGAGAACAGGCAACCCGTGGTCAGCAGGTTGGGCAGCAGGTAGATGCTGCGGCTGCGCGGTCGCGTGTTTTGCGGTTCAGGTTCCATGATTAACCCGCGATCATAGGGCCACCACTGCCGCGCCACAATGACGATGCGCGGCGGCCCGCAGGCCGTGCTGCTAGAGTTTGCGCCCATGCGCCTGTCCCGTTATCCCATCAATACCGCCAAGGAATCCCCCGCCGAGGCGGAGATCGTCAGCCACCAGCTCATGCTGCGCGCCGGCCTGATCCGCCGCCTCGCCGCCGGGATCTACACCTTCCTGCCCATGGGCCTGCGCAGCCTGCGCAAGGTGGAAGCGCATCATCCGCGAGGAAATGGATCGCGCCGGGGCACTGGAACTGCTGATGCCGGCAGTGCAACCGGCGGAGCTGTGGCAGGAGTCCCGGCGCTGGGAGCAGTACGGCCCGGAACTGCTGCGCCTCAAGGATCGGCACGACCGCGACTTCGTCATCGGTCCCACGCACGAGGAGGTCATCACCGATATCGCGCGTCGCGACCTCAAGAGCTACCGCCAGTTGCCGGTTAACTTCTACCAGATCCAGACCAAGTTCCGCGACGAGATCCGGCCGCGCTTCGGCGTGATGCGTGGCCGCGAATTCATCATGAAGGACGCCTACTCCTTCCACGCCGATGAAGCGTCGCTGGCCGAGGGCTACGCCATCATGAAGGCCGCCTACACGCGCATGTTCGAGCGCATGGGACTCAAGTTCTGCGCAGTGCGTGCCGACACCGGCGCGATCGGCGGCAACGCGTCCGAGGAATTCCAGGTGCTGGCCGATTCCGGCGAAGACGCCATCGCGGTGTCCGACAGCGACGACTACGCGGCCAATGTCGAACTGGCTCCCGCGCCGGCCTGGTCCGGCACGCGCCCCGCCGCGCAGCAGCCACTGGCGCGCGTTGCGACTCCCGGCGCCCGCAGCATCGCCCAGGTCACCGCAGTGCTTGGCGTCGCGGCCAGCCGCTGCATCAAGACGCTGCTGGTGGAAGGCAGCGCTGGCGACGTGGTGGCCCTGCTGCTGCGCGGTGACCATGACCTCAACGCGGTGAAGGCGCAGAAGCTTCAGGCCATTGCCTCCCCGCTGCGCATGGCCACCCCGGCACGGATCCTGGCGGCCACCGGCGTCGCTCCCGGATTCATCGGGCCGGTGGGCTTGAAGATCCCCATGCTCGTGGATCATGCCGCCGCAGCCCTGGCGGATTTCGCCTGCGGCGGAAATGAAAAGGACCTGCACCTGACCGGCGTCAACTGGGGTCGGGACCTGCCCGAACCGAGCCTCGCGGACCTGCGCAATGTGGTGGATGGGGATCCCAGTCCGGCCGGGTCCGGGGTGCTGGCCATCCGTCGCGGCATCGAGGTGGGCCACATTTTCCAGCTGGGGCGCAAGTACAGCGAAGCCATGAAGGCCACGGTGCTGGACCCTACGGGCCAGAATCTGGCCCCCTGGATGGGCTGCTATGGAATCGGTGTGACGCGCATCGTGGCAGCGGCCATTGAACAGAACCATGATGAAAAGGGAATCATGCTGGCCGGAGCCCATCGCCCCCTTCACCGTCATGCTGCTGACCCTCAACCACGATCGCTCCGAAGCCGTGCGCCAGGCTGCCGACCGCCTGTATGGGGAACTGGAAGCCAGCGGCATTGACGTGTTGTACGACGACCGCGACGCGCGGCCAGGGGTCAAGTTTGCCGATGCGGAGCTGCTGGGCATTCCCCACTGCATCGTGATTGGCGATCGGGGTATTGCCGCCGGCAAGCTGGAGTATCGCAACCGGCGCACGGGCGAAACCGGGGAGTTGGCAGCAGATGCCGTACTGGCTGAACTGCGTCATCGAATCGCGGGGTAGGCGCCGCGGCGCGCGCACCTTGCCAGGGACGCTCGTGCCCCTGGTCATGGCGGTCCTGTGCCTTGGCGTTGCCGCTGCGGCCCGAGCCGACGCCCAGCGCGACCCGGAGCTCAAGGCCATAGTCTCCGCGTCGATCTCCGCGGCGGATTGCTTTCCCGACAAGTTCGAGTCCGCGGTTTGGTACACGCTGATGGAACCGAAGCTGCACCGCCTGGTGCCCGACCAGGGCGAACGAATGCAGATCCTCAAGACCGCCTTCTGCGAGGCGCACCGGCCGGGAGAACAGCGCCTGCCGCCGGGGTTGATCATGGCGGTCATGGATGTGGAGAGTCACTTCGACCGCTGGGCCGTGTCATCGGCCGGCGCCGTGGGCCTGATGCAAGTCATGCCCTTCTGGCCCAGCGAACTGGGGATGAAGCGCCACCAGCTCACGCAGATCGAGGCCAACATGCGCATGGGCAGCGCCATCCTGCGTTTCTACCTGCGGCACGAGCACAACGACGTGCGCAAGGCCCTGGCGCGCTACAACGGCAGCGTGGGACGTCGCCAATATCCCGACCAGGTGGTAAACCGCTGGACCCGCACCTGGAACGGTGCCGATGATCTGGGCCTCGACGTGCGCGCCAGCCGGTGAGCGCAACCGCCGTCGAACTCCTGGTGGTGTATTACTCGCGCTCGGGCATGACCGCCGAGCTGGCGCGCCAGGTGTGCCGCGGCGTGGAATCCGTGGCCGGCGCCCGCGCCCGCCTGCGCAGCGTGCCGGCGGTGAGCGCCGAGAACGAACGAGCCGTCACGCCCGTGCCGGCTGCCGGCGCGCCGTTTGCGACCATGGAAGACCTGCGGGATACCGACGGGGTGGCGCTGGGCAGCCCCACCCGCTTTGGCAACATGGCGGCGCCCATGAAGCACTACCTGGACCAGACCTCAGCGCTGTGGGCGCAAGGTGCGCTGGTGGACAAGCCGGCCGTTGCCTTTACCTCGACACAAAGCATGCATGGCGGCCAGGAAAGCACGCTGCTGACCATGCTGCTGCCATTGCTGCATCAGGGCATGATCGTGATGGGCCTGCCCTATACGGAAAGCGCGCTGTCGACCACGCGCGGCGGCGGAACACCCTATGGCGCCTCGCATGTCGTATCGGCGGCAACGGATGGCAAGCTCTCGGCAGATGAGGCGCAACTGGCACGCGCACTGGGCGCGCGCCTGGCGCGCGTTGCGCTGAGCCTCAAGGCGGCTCGCCGGCCACCTGGCGGATAAACGGCACGGTCAGCCGGCGCTGCGCTTCAAGCGACGCCACGTCGAGCCGGTCCAGCAACGCCTGCATGCTGGTCATGTCGCGCGCATACCTTCGTTGCAGGTAACGCACGGTTTCGTCCGGCAGTTCCAGGCCGCGCTGCGCGGCGCGCAGCTGCAGGGCTTCGCGCTGCTGTTGCTCGTCGAGGGGCCGCATGGCGAAATGCGGCATCGAAGCCAGGCGTGAACGCAGGTCCGGCAGCACCACGCCCAGGCCCGTGGCCGGGTGCCGGGCGGCAATCACCAACCGGGTGGCATGCGCGTCGCAGTCGTTGTACAGCGCGAACAGGCGTCGTTCCCACCCCGCATCACCGGCGATCACGTGCAGGTCATCCAGCGCGACGGCGGCCAGCCGCTCCGCGCCCTCCAGCACGTCCGGTCCGCTGGCCAGCAGCTGCGCCAGGGGGAAATAGGCACTGCCGGGCACGGCCGCACACAATGCCTGCAGCAGATGCGACTTGCCGCTGCCCGTCGGCCCGTGCAACCAGGCGCAGCGCTCGGTCCCACTGGCAGTGCGCTGCACGGCGGCCAGCGGCAGGCTGTTGTCGCCGGCAAGAAAACTGGCAAAAGACGTGCGGTCCTGCAGTCGCACGCCCAGCGGGATCTGTCGCATCAGGCCCCGCCTGCCGCGGCATGCGCGAACGCGCGCTGCACGAAACGCGTTACGTAGTCCACGCCACTGGCCAGTGTAGTCACCAGCACCACCACGGCCAGCGCATCCAGTACTTCGCGCGGTGGCAGGCCAATGGCGCTGGCGAGGATTACCGCCAGCAGGTAGCTGATCTGCACGCCGGTGTTGATCTTGCTGATGATGGTGGGCCGTCCGCGCACCGGTCCAAACCACAGCCGATAGACCAGCGCGCCGCCGGCGATCATCAGGTCGCGAGCGGCCGCCACGGCCGCCACCCACCAGGGTGCGATATCCAGCCAGGCGGCAACGACGAACACCGACACCAGCAGCAGCTTGTCGGCCGCCGGATCCAGGAACCGCCCCAGCTCCGAAGTCCAGCCAAAGCGCTTGGCCAGGTAGCCGTCCAACCCGTCCGAAACAGCAGCAATGGTGAACAGGATCAGGATCTGCGCCTGATTGCCCGCCAGCATGGCCTGCAGCAGCGGAAATATCAGCACGATACGGAACAGGCAGATGAGGTTGGGTATATGGCGCATGACGCGGCAGGCGGCTGCCTCCTATACAATAGCCTAAGCCTGTCCGCGGCCGACACCCTCCAGACCCCACCTGCATGCAAGACTCCCGTGGCCTGACCTATCGTGACGCTGGCGTCGATATCGACGCCGGTGATGAACTGGTTGAGCGCATCAAGCCGCTGGTGCGTCGCACGCAGCGCCCGGAAGTCCTGGCCGGGGTCGGCGGGTTCGGCGCCCTGGTGGGCCTGCCGCAGCGCTATCGCGAGCCGGTGCTGGTCTCCGGCACCGATGGGGTGGGCACGAAGCTGCGCCTGGCCATCGACACCGGCCGCCATGAGCGCATCGGCATCGATCTGGTTGCCATGTGCGCCAACGACGTGGCCGTGCAGGGCGCGGAGCCCCTGTTCTTTCTCGACTACTACGCCACCGGCAAGCTGTCCGTCGAGGTCGCCGCCGCGGTCATCGGCGGCATCGCCGAGGGCTGCGTGCAGGCCGGCTGCGCACTGGTGGGCGGAGAGACCGCGGAAATGCCCGGCATGTATCACGGCGCGGACTATGACCTTGCCGGGTTCTGCGTGGGCGTGGTCGAGCGCAGCGGCGTCATCGATGGCAGCCGGGTGCGCGCCGGGGATGCGGTCATCGGCCTGGCCTCCTCGGGTGTGCATTCCAACGGCTATTCGCTGGTGCGCAAGCTGCTTGCAGTGTCCGGCGCCAACGACCAGACCATGGTCGACGGCAAGCTGCTGTTTGATCGGTTGCTCGAACCCACACGCATCTATGTCAAGTCCATGCTGGCGCTGGCCGCGGCCGTGCCGGTGTCCGGGTTCGCGCACATCACTGGCGGCGGACTCACCGACAACATTCCGCGCGTATTGCCCGATGGGCTGGAGGCGGTTCTGCATCGCAGCCAATGGCATCGTGATCCGGTGTTCGACTGGCTGGCTGCCACCGGCCGCATCGCGGCGCCGGAAATGCACCGCACGTTCAACTGCGGTATCGGCATGGTGGCCATCGTGCCGGCGGACCAGGCGCAGCATGCGCTGCAACTGCTGGCGTCGCTGGGCGAGCGCGCCACCCTCATTGGCGAGATTCGTGCCGGCACCGCCGGCGTTGTCATCGGCAACGAATGAGCGCCGTGCCGCGACTGCGGCTGGCGATCCTGATCTCCGGACAGGGCTCCAACATGCTGGCGATTGCCCGGGCCTGCGCCGAGGGCCAGGTGCACGCGCAAATCCGCGCTGTCATTTCCGATCAACCCGGCGCGGGGGGCCTGGAGCGCGCCCGCGCGCTGGGGCTGGTCACCCAGGTGGTCGACGCCGCCGCCCTGCGCGCAGCCGGCGGCCGCGCGGCCTTCGAGACCCAGCTGTGCGCCGCCATCGATGCCAGCCAGGCCGACGTGGTGGTGCTGGCCGGATTCATGCGCGTGTTGTCCGCGGGATTCGTCGCCCGCTACGCCGGACGACTGCTCAATATTCACCCCTCGTTGCTGCCGCGGCACAAGGGCCTGGACACGCACGCCCGGGCGCTGGCCGCCGGCGATCGCGAACACGGCGCCAGCGTGCATTTCGTCACCGCCGAGCTCGACGGCGGCCCGGTGGTGCTGCAGGGGCGCGTCCCGGTGTTCCCGGGCGATGATGTGGATACACTTTCAGCCCGGGTTCATGCCATTGAGCACATCATCTATCCGCAGGTGATTGGCTGGCTGGCCGATCGCCGCTTGGTCTGGAACGATGGCTCGCCCACTCTGGATGGCAAACCGCTGCAATCATGCTCAAACGCCCTGCCTGCCTGATAGCGATGTCTGCGCTGCTTGGTCAGCCGGTACTGGCGGCTGAGTTGCAGCCGTTCACCGCCAATTTCACTGTCGTCTGGCACGGTATATCGGCGGGCCACAGCCAGCTGGTACTGGAGCGCCTGCCGGATAATCGCTGGGCCTATTCGTCGCGCAGCTCGGCCGCGGGGATTTTTCGCATCTTCCTGCCTGCAGAACTGAGCTCGCGCAGCGAGTTTTCAATCAAGAACGGGCAGATCATCCCCGAGCACTTCACGGGCAATGACGGCACCGACAATCATAGCCGCGACCAAGACATGAAATTCGACTGGGTCAATGGACGCGTCACCGGTGTCGCCGAGACCAAGCCCGTCGATCTGCCGCTGCAACCCGGATTGCTGGACGGGATGACCATTCAGGTGGCGCTCATACAGGCATTGCTTGCCGGTCACCCACCGACCCGGTTCCTGATGATCGACAAGACGCAAATCAAGGAATACGTCTACACCGAGCAAGGCCGGGAAACAGTTCAGACCAAGAACGGCCCGCGGCAGACAGTGGTTTATCGCAGCGCCCGGCCGGATTCCCCTGACGGCACCTGGTTCTGGTGCGACCCGGAGCAAAGCTTCCTGCCGGTCAAGGTGGAGCGGCGCAACGGTACCAAAGTAGCGTGGTCATTGGCCCTGGTAAGCGCCAAGGTGGGCACTCCCTGAGTACCGCCTGAGCTTCAGGCCTTGGGAAGAGTCACGCCGCGCTGTCCCTGGTATTTGCCACCACGGTCACGGTACGAAGTGCTGCACACCTCGTCCGACTCGAAGAACAGCATCTGCGCGACGCCCTCATTGGCATAGATCTTCGCCGGCAGCGGCGTGGTGTTGGAAAACTCCAGGGTCACGTGCCCTTCCCACTCCGGCTCCAGTGGCGTGACATTCACGATGATGCCGCAGCGGGCGTAGGTGGATTTCCCCAGGCACACCACCAGCACATTGCGCGGGATGCGAAAGTACTCGACGGTACGCGCCAGCGCGAAGGAGTTGGGCGGGATGATGCACACGTCGGAGGCCACGTCCACGAAGCTTTGCGGGTCGAAGCTCTTGGGGTCGACGATGGTGCTGTTGATGTTGGTGAAGATCTTGAATTCGCGTGCGCAGCGCACGTCATAGCCGTAGCTGGAGGTCCCGTAGGACACGATCCGGGTGCCGTTGGTCTCGCGCACCTGCCCCGGTTCAAACGGCTCGATCATGCCGCTGGAGGCCGCCATGCGCCGGATCCAGTTGTCAGACTTGATGGTCATGAAGCTCTCTCGACGACGATTTCGGGGAACGCGGCGCTGCGGTCGCGGGGGCGGCATGCCAGCGCGCCCGCGGCGCTGCGCGCCAGGTCGCGCCAGGCAAGGCCGCGTGGCGAGTCCGGGGCCGCCACGATGGTCGGCGTGCCGGCATCGGCTTCAATGCGGATGCGCGTATCCAGGGGCAGCCTGCCCAGCAGCCGGGTGCCGGATTCCGCGGCCAGGGCTTCGCCACCGCCGGCGCCAAAAATGGCGTCCTCGTGGCCGCACTGGCTGCAGTGGTGCACGCTCATGTTTTCGACGATGCCCAGGACCGGCACGGAGACCTTCTCGAACATGCGCAGTCCCTTGCGCGCATCGGCTACGGCGATTTCCTGCGGGGTGGTCACGATAATGGCGCCGGCCACGGGAACGCGCTGTGCCAGCGTGAGTTGCAGGTCCCCGGTGCCCGGTGGCATGTCGATGACCAGATAATCCAGGTCACCCCATTCGGTCTCCCCGAGCAGCTGGGTCAGGGCCTGGGTGACCATCGGACCACGCCATACCGCTGGCTGGTCCGGATCAATCAGGAAGCCGATGGACATGGCCTTGATCCCGAACGCCTCCAGGGGAAGGATGCGCTTGCCATCGACAGAGGTCGGCCGCTGGCGGCCCAGCCCCAGCATGGTCGGCTGGCTGGGTCCATAAATATCCGCATCCAGCATCCCCACCCTGGCGCCCATGGCAGCCCAGGCCAGCGCCAGGTTGACCGCCACGGTGGACTTGCCCACCCCGCCCTTGGCCGACCCTACGGCCACGATGTTGCGGACACCCGGCAGGGGCTTGAGCGGCTTTTGTACCGCATGGGCCACGATGGCAGCCTGCAGGTCGAGGGTCAGGGGCTGCGCAAAGCCTGCCATGCGCAATTGATTGGCCAGCGCGGCGGTCAGTTCCGTCCCGTAGCCGCCTGTCGGCACCGGCAGGCGCAGGACTGCACGGATGCGGGTGTGATCTGCGTCAAGGTTTGAGATCGCCCCCAGCGCGCCCAGCGTCTGTCCAATCCACGGATCCACGTACTGCGCGATTGCAGCCCGGATTCCCGCCATCTGAGCGTCTGCTTCATTCATGAACGTGCCACCGGAAATGGCTCCTGCACCGGGGAAAAAGGGGCCTGATTCTAGCAGCGAGCGACGCGCATCACGCGTCGCCGGAGGGGCATATGGCATAATTTAACGGTTGCATCGACAGTCAACGGCCTTATGCAGTAATGGGATTTTTCACGAATCTGCGGTCTGACCGGCTGATCATCCAGATCAAGTCGAGCAACCAGCCTCTGGGGGCGGAAACACTCAAGGCCGTGGCTGCCCTCAAGAGCCTTGGCCCCGGGGTCATCGAGCCCACCATCCAGGCTCTGGCCGACGCCGACAAGAACGCCACCGTGGCCCTGGTGGACGTGCTGTCCACGCTGGTCACCAACAAGACCTTCCCGCAGTTCGTCCAGGGCCTGTGCGACGGTGGCCCCAGGATTGCCGCCGGCATTGGCTGGGCCCTGAGCAGCAGCCGCAACTACGCTCCCGGCCTGTTGCTGGAAGCCCTGGCCGTCAAGGGGATGTCCAAGTCGGCGCTGATGGACGCCATCCATGCCCAGCGCGACCGGTTCAACGTGCGCGAACTGCTGACCGCCGCCTACGCCCAGGACGCCAACGAGAAGGCGGCGCTATTTCGCGTGGTGGGCGAGATTGCCGACGCCAGCGCGATCCCGGAGCTGCTCAGTCGCGTCGAGGGCAAGGACCCGATCGCGCGCATGCACATCATCAATATCCTGTCGCGGTTCAACAAGCCGGAAGTCAAGCAGGCGCTGGTCGCGCAGCTGCGCGACAACAACAAGATGATCCGCTCGTCCGCGCTGGCGGCCCTGTCGCGCATGGATGGTCCGGTGGACGTGCCGGCGATCTGCCTGCTGCTGCGCGACAGCGAGATTGATGTCCAGAATCGCGCCATTGACGTGCTGATCAAGGCCAACGACCCGGACACCATCCGCCACCTGATCGAAGTGCTCAAGGACGAGAACGAATTCGCACGCCGCGCGGCCGTCGAGGTGCTCAACGAGATCGGCGACGCCCGGTCGGTCAAGTTCCTGCTCGAGGCCATCAAGGACGATGACTGGTGGGTGCGCAGTCGCGCCGGCGATGCGCTGGGCAAGATCGGCGGACCCAAGGTCATCGATGCCGTGCTGCAGCTGGTACGCGACCGCGATGACAACATCCGCCGCGCCGCCATCGAGATCCTCAACCAGACCAAGGACGAACGCGCGGTCAACAGCCTGATCGACGCCACCCGGGATCAGGACTGGTGGGTGCAGCGAGCGCGCGGTGGACGCACTGGCCGACATTGGCAGCAAGCGCGCCCTGCCACGCCTGACCGAGATGCTGCAATCCACGCCGCCGCGGTCCCTGCCCGTGGTCGTGCACGCCATCGGCAAGCTCGGCGATGCGCGCCAGGTGGAGTTGCTGCTGCCCCTGCTGACGCGTCCGGAAAAGGAAATTCGCGTCGAAGTAATCCAGGCACTGGCCCGCGTCAGCGATGAAAAACGCGCCGAACACGTGCGGTTGCAGCTGCAGGCGCAGGCGCAGAGCCAGGAGGAGACCATCGCCAAGGCAGCCGGTGCCGGGCTGAAGGAGCTGGCGCTACGCATGTCCGGCGAGGCCACCGGCCGCGCCGTGCTGGGCAGCGGCACCAGCGGCTCCCAGACCATTGCGGCAGGGGCCTCGGGCACGCGCGCGGGCGAGCCGTCGCGGCCAGTGCCCATGGAGGAAGCCGAAGCTCAAGCCCATGTTGCACCAGGTCGAGCAGGCCGCGGCGATCAAGCTCGACATCGCCACCCTCAAGAAGGGCGACATGATCGAGGGGCGCTACAAGTACATGGACACGCATCGGCAAGGGTGCCTTCGGCACCGTGCTGCTGATGGAGGACACGGTGGTCGACGACCGCCTGATCCTCAAGTTCCTCAATCCGAACGTGTCGGAAGACGAGGAGATGATGAAGCGCTTCGTGCACGAATTGCGCTACTCGCGCAAGATCACGCACCAGAACGTCATCCGGATCTACGACTTCCTGCACATCCAGGGCAACTACGCCATTTCGATGGAGTACTTCCCCTCGCATACGCTGGGCGCCGAAGTCGTCAATGAAAAGCCGGTCGAGACCAAGCGCGCGGTGCGCTTCGGCATCGACATGTGCAAGGGCATGACGGTCGCCCACAAGGTCGGCATCGTGCATCGCGACCTCAAGCCCGCCAACGTCCTGATCAACACCGATGGCCTGCTCAAGATCGTGGACTTCGGCGTCGCCGCGGCTCACCGTGAGGGCGACACGCAGCTGACCAAGACCGGCTACGTGATCGGGTCGCCCAAGTACATGGCGCCGGAACAGATCCTTGGCCGCAAGGTGGACGAGCGCGCCGACATCTACGCCATTGGCGTGATCATGTACGAGATGTTCACCGGCGTACCGCCGTACTCGCGTGGCGATCACATGGCGGTGATGTACCAGCATGTCCAGGGCAAGGCTCGCCCGCCGCAGGAGATCAATCCGGACCTGCCCGCCGGCTTGCCGGACCTGATCATGAAGGCGATGGCTGTCGACAAGGCCAAGCGCTTCCAGAGCATGGAAGAATTGCGGGTCGCGCTGGAACGCTTCGCATGAAGTAAGCTACGGCTCTATGGCACGCATAGACGCCTTTTTAAAGCTTGGCACGCAGCAGGGCTGTTCGGACATTCACCTCGCCGTTGGTGTGCCGCCGATGCTGCGCATGTACGGGGAACTGCTGCCCATCAAGTTCCGTGACCTGCGAGACACCGAGCTGGAAGGCTACATCTCGGAAATCATCCCGAGCTCGCAGGCCACCCGCTTTGCCCAGGGACATGACGTGGACTTCTCCTATGTCTCCTCCGAGGGTGGGCGCTTCCGCGTCAACGTGTTCCGCAAGGATTCCGGCGTCGGCGCGGTGTTCCGGGCGATACCGACCGAGGTGCCCACGCTCGACAAGCTGGGCCTGCCTGCGGTGGTCAAGAAGCTGTGCGACTACCACCAGGGCATGATCCTGGTCACGGGGGCCACCGGCTCTGGCAAGTCGACCACCCTGGCGGCGATGATCGACCTGCTCAATACGACCCGGCGCCTCAACATCATCAGCCTTGAGGATCCCGATCGAGTTCGTCCATCGCAGCAAGTCCAGCCAGGTGATCCAGCGCGAGCTGGGGACACACCTACCCAGTTTTGCCGAAGGACTGCGCGCGGCGATGCGCGAGGACCCGGACGTGATCCTGGTAGGCGAAATGCGTGACGCCGAGACCATTTCCATGGCGATGACCGCGGCGGAAACCGGGCACCTGGTGCTGGGCACGCTGCACACCACCGGCGCGGTCAAGACCATCGACCGCATCATCGACGCGCTGCCCATCGAGGAGCGCGAGCAGACCAAGAGCTTTCTCTCGCAGAGCCTGCTGGCCGTGGTCACGCAGGTGCTGGTCAAGACCGGGGACGGCCAGGGTCGCAAGGCCATCTGCGAAGTCATGGTGATGACCAAGGCGATTGCCAAGCTCATCCAGACCGACCAGACGCACCAGATTCCCAGCCAGCTGCAGATGGGCCGCGAGTTCGGCATGCAGCTGCTCGACCAGGCGCTGCTGGCCGCAGTCCAGGCACGGGAAATCGATCCCGACGATGCCTACGGTCTACGCCACCGACAAACGCGCCCTGCAGAAATTCGTGACCGACACTTCCCTGGTACCCAAGCTCGACGTTGTCGCCGCGCCGGCCAGTGGCGGTGCCGCCCCGGGCGGCACGCCGGCCGGAGGCAAGTAGTCCCGTGGCCGAGATCGATAGCTATCTGCATGAAGTACTGCAACGGCGCGGCTCGGACCTGCACTTCATCGCCGGCGACCCGCCACGAATCCGCCTGCATGGCGACCTCGACGCCGCTGCGGCCGGAGCTACTGACCGCAGACTTCGTGCGCCAGCTGCTGCTACGAGATCATGCCGGCCAAGGCCCAGTCGACGCGCTTCGAGGCACACGACGGCGCGGACTTCGCCTACACGCTGGAGGATCTGGGTCGCTTCCGCGTCAACGTGCTGCGCCAGCTCAACGGCATGGGCGCGGTATTCCGCGCCATTCCATCCAAGGCGCTGACCATGGACGAGTTGAAACTGCCCGGAGGCCGTGCGCACGCTGGCGCGCGCCAACAATGGCCTGATCCTGGTCACCGGCAAGACCGGCTCCGGCAAGTCCACGACGCTGGCGGCCATGATCGACGACATCAACAAGCGCGAAAAGGGCCACATCCTGACGGTCGAGGACCCGATCGAGTTCGTGCACCAGCGCCGCAACTGCCTCATCAGCCAGCGCGAGATCGGCGTGCATGCGCCCAATTTCGCATCCGCCCTGCACTCGGCGCTGCGCGAGGACCCCGATGTGGTGCTGGTGGGCGAAATGCGCGACCTCGAGACCATCGAGCATCGCCGTGACTGCTGCGGAGATGGGCATTCTGGTCATGGGCACGCTGCACACCAATGGCGCCGCTCCGACGGTGGATCGGATCATCAACGTGTTCCCCTCCGACAAGCAGTCGCACGTGCGCACCATGTTGTCGACGTCGCTGCGCGGCGTGGTCTCGCAGCAGCTGCTGCAGCGCGCCGACAAGTCCGGACGCGTGGCCGCGCTGGAAATCCTGGTCAACACCCCGGCCACCGCCAACCTGATCCGCCAGGGCAAGCTCGACCAGCTGGAAAACGCCATGCAGTCCGGTGCCCAGAACGGCATGCGCACCATGGACGGTTCCATCCAGGCGCTGCTGGACCAGCGGATCATTTCCGGGGCCGAGGCCTACAAGAAGGGCATCAACAAGGGGCGGTTCGAGGCGCTGAAGGACCAGACTTGAACCCGCGATCGATCCTCGTTACCAGCGCCCTGCCCTACGCCAACGGCTCCCTGCATCTCGGCCACATCATCGAGGCGGTGCAGACCGACATCTGGTGCCGCTTCCAGCGGCTGCGCGGCAACGACTGCCTGTACGTGTGCGCCGAGGATTGCCACGGCACGCCGATCATGATCCGCGCGCCGCCAGGACGGCATCACGCCGGAGGCGCTGGTTGCGGCCTACGCGACCGAGCATCAGCGCGACTACGCCGGGTTCGAAATCGGCATTCGACCAGTTTCATTCGACGCACAGCGAAGAGAACCGGCGCTACTCCGCACAGCTTTATGAAGCACTGCGCCAGCGCGGCTCGATCGCCCGGCGCAGCGTTCGCCAGGCCTACGACGAAAAGGCCGCCATGTTCCTGCCGGACCGGTTCGTGCGCGGCACCTGCCCGCGCTGCGGCACTCCCGACCAATACGGAGACAGCTGCGAGAATTGCGGGGCCACCTACTCGCCGGCCGATCTCAAGGATGCGGTGTCCACCATCACCGGCACCAAGCCGGTGCTGCGCGACTCGGAGCACCTGTTCTTCAAGCTCGGGGACTACGAGGCTGACCTGCGCCAGTGGCTGGCCGGCAAGGGACTGCAGCCGGCGGTGCGCGCCAAGCTCGATGAATGGCTGGAAGTCGGGCTCAAGGACTGGGACATTTCGCGCGACGCGCCGTACTTCGGGTTCGAGATCCCCGATGCGCCAGGCAAGTTCTTCTACGTCTGGTTTGATGCCCCGGTGGGCTACATCGGCAGCTTCGCCGCGCTGGCGGCGCGGCGCGGCCTTGATTTCGATGCGTACTGGAAGGCCGGCGCCACCACCGAGCTACATCATTTCATTGGCAAGGACATCAGCTATTTCCACACGCTGTTCTGGCCGGCCATGCTGCAGGGCGCGGGATTCCGTCGCCCCACCGGCGTCCACGTGCACGGATTCCTGACCGTCGAAGGCCAGAAGATGTCCAAGTCACGCGGCACCAACATCACCGCGCGCCGCTACCTGGATCTGCTGCCGCCGGACCACCTGCGCTATTACTTTGCGGCCAAGCTGAGCAACGGGCTCGACGACATCGACTTCACCCTTGAGGATTTCTCCGCGCGCGTGAACTCCGACATCGTCGGCAAGCTGGTCAACATCGCCAGCCGCTGCGCGCCGTTCATTGAGCGCGGCGGCGGCAAGCTGGCGGACCAGCTTCCTGATCCGGGGCTGTACGAGGCCTTCACCGCTGCTGCGGACCCCATCGCAGCGTTATATGAGTCACGCGACTACGCCGGGGCGATCCGCGAAATCATGGCCCTGGCCGATCGCGCCAACCAGTATGTCGACCAGCAAAAGCCCTGGGTGCTGGCCAAGGACCCGGCGCAGCTGGAAGCGGCGCGCGCTGTTGCCACCCAGGCCATCAACCTGTTTCGCGTGTTGATGACCTACCTGGCCCCCGTGATGCCCGGCATCGCGGCCAACGCGGCGCTGTGGCTGGGACCGGATTCGCTGGCTCGTTGGAATGGCGTCAGCCGGCCCCTGCTCGGCTCCGCGATCGGCAAATATCCACAACTTGCGGTGCGGCTTGACGCGGCAGTGGTCAAGCAACTGGTGGCTTCCCCCGCACCCGCCACCACAGGAAAACCCGTGATCAGCATTGACGACTTCGCCAAGCTCGACCTGCGCGCCGCGCTGGTGCTTGAGGCCTCACGCGTGACCGGATCCGACAAGCTGCTACAGCTGAAACTGGACCTGGGCACTGAGCAACGCAACGTGTTCTCAGGCATCAGTGCCAACTACGCGCCCGAAGCGCTGGTCGGTCGCTATGTGGTGATGATTGCCAACCTGGCGCCACGCAAGATGCGCTTTGGGGTTTCCGAGGGCATGGTGCTGTGCGCCAGTGGTGACGACAGTGGCGTATTCCTGCTGTCGGCGGATGCCGGCGTCACGCCTGGCATGAAGATCAGTTGACCCGGGAGCGCGCCGCCGCGATTTACGGCGCGTTGCGCGCCGCAAACCCCGACCCGCGCAGCGAGCTGGAGTTCTCCACGCCGTTTGAACTGCTGGTCGCGGTAATCCTCTCTGCCCAGGCAACAGACCGCAGCGTCAATATCGCGACACGACGCCTGTTCCCGCAGGCACGCACGCCGCAGGCCATCCTGGACCTTGGCGTGGCCGGCCTCACGCCCTACATTCGGCACATTGGCCTGTACAACGCCAAGGCAAAGAACGTGATCGAGATGTGTCGCCTGCTCATCGAGCGCCACGGTGGTGATGTGCCTCGTGATCGCGAGGCGCTGGAAGCCTTGCCCGGGGTTGGCCGAAAGACCGCCAATGTGGTGATGAACGTGGCCTTCGGCGAGTCCACGCTGGCGGTGGATACCCATGTGTTCCGGGTTGCCAATCGCACCGGCCTGGCGCGCGGCGCCACCCCGCTGGCCGTGGAGCAGCGCCTGCTCAAGGTCACCCCGGTGGAGTTCCTGCCACATGCGCACCATTGGCTGATCCTGCACGGGCGGCATGTGTGTGTGGCGCGCAAGCCGCGCTGTCCCGACTGCTGCATCGCGGAGTGGTGCGCGTTCAAGCCCAAGACCAAGGCGGCATCGTGATCTTCGCCAACTCCGGCCAATCCGAGTTGCGGCAACGCTATGCGGATTCGTGGCGGCGGCGCCTGGAAAACCTTCCCCTGGAGCCCCTGGACGCACAAATCGTGGACGTGATCGAACTGCATCCGGAATATCACTCGATGCTGCAGGATGAGGAATCCTTGTCCCGTCCGTTTACGGTCGAGCAGGGACAAATCAACCCTTTTCTGCACATGGGGCTGCACCTTGCCCTGCGCGAGCAGCTGGGTACTGATCGCCCCATGGGCATCCAGCGCGAATACCTGCGCCTGGGGCGCACCATCGATGATCCGCATGAAGTCGAACACAGGATGATCGACGTGCTGGCGGAAACGCTCTGGGATGCCCAGCGCGCCGGTCGCGCCCCTGATGAGCAGGTTTACCTGGAGCGGCTACGGCGACTGCAGCCGGCTTGAGCCCGCCTTACGTGACCCGGTCTGCAGTCGTCTTGCGAAGCACGCTGACCAGGGTGTTCTCCAAGCTCGCCTGCTCGACTACTTCGAAATAGCCCCTGAACCCGTACATCGATGCCAATCGACTCTTGCAGTCGAAGTACAAGGGAAAAGTCTCGCAGGTGATGATGTTGACATGCGTCGGGTCCCGGAACGCTTCCGAGGACGGATACGCCGGGGTAACCGACAGAAAGATGCCGCCGGGCTTGAGGACACGCCAAATCTCGTTCATCAGCTCGACGAATGGAAATCGCCGCGCCGGCAGGTATGCGACACGTGGCACGTGTTCGATGAAATCGAAGGCGGTCACATAATCGAATGTCGCGTCAGGATGGGGAACCGGCTCGACAACCAGGTCCGCATACCGCACGTTGCGGGCAGGGTCGTCGCGAATGTCAATGCCGTGCATGGAGGACGCGCGAAACGGATTTCGGGGAGTGTCGCCACAACCAAGGTCCAACGTGGCCGAATCGTGGTTAGGCGGACGCTCACGGATATGTCGCGCAATATGCGGATCCAGGCTGTCCCACACTTGCAGGTCGGGAAGCGGGGCCATGGATCTGCTCAATATCCTGGCGAGCCTGAAAGCGCGCAATACCCGATTGCCGATGCTCACTTACTTGCCCCTGGATTGGCCGCCTCTCCGACTCACGGCAGCATACCCGACGGGCGTGTCACGTACCCGTGTGCGCCAGGGACAACAGCATGGTCAGTTCGCCGGCGCCCTCCGCGTTCTCGGGCTTGAGGAAGCGGATGGCCTGCTCTGCCGGTACAGAAGCGGCAAACAGGAAGCCCTGCGCCATGTGGCAGCCCATGTCGCGCAGCATTTCCAGCTGCTGCCAGCCCTCGATGCCTTCGGCGACCACCTGGATCTTGAGGCTGCGGGCCATGGCGATAATGGCGCTGACAATGGCAAAGTCGGACGGGTCGGTGACGATGTCGGCGACGAAGCCGCGATCGATCTTGAGCGCGTCCACGTGCCAGCGCTTGAGGTACTGCAAGCTGGAATAGCCGGTGCCGAAGTCATCGATGACGATCTTCACGCCCAGGTCGCGCAACTCCTCCAGCGCATCCTCGCGGAACTCGCCGGTGCGCTTTTCAAACAGCGAGCTCTCGGTCAGCTCCAGCTGCAGCAGCTGCGGCGAAATATCGTGTTTCGCCAGCGCTGCGCGGATGACTTCGTGCAGCTTGGTGCGCTCCAGCTGCACCGCTGAAATGTTGATCGCGATGGGTACCACCTTGCGCTTCTGCTCGCGCCAGTGGGCAATGTCTTCGGTCACGCGATCCAGCACGAATTGCCCGATGGGCAAGATGAGCCCCGAATCCTCGGCGACTTCCACGAAGCTCGCCGGCGCAATGTAGCCCTGCGTCGGATGTTTCCAGCGCAGCAGTGCCTCCATGCCTGCCAGCTTCTTGGTCGCGATCTCGATGACCGGCTGGTAATGCACTTCAAGCTGTCCCAGCTTCAGCGCCGTGCGCAGGGCGTTTTCAATCGCCACGCGGCGCTTGATCTGCTGGTCCATCTTCGGACTGAACACCTGGAAATTGTTGCGCCCGGAATCCTTGGCCTGATACATCGCGGTGTCCGAATGCTTCAGCAACTCACCCATGGTGGCGCCGTCGCGCGGGAACACGCTGACGCCAATGCTGACCGTGGCCACCACCGCGCGCCCATCGATCACCACCGGGCCACTGAGCACGGTATTGATCCGGTTGGCCGCGCTGTTGATCTCGTCATAGGTCTTGGTGCTGTGCAATAGCACGACGAACTCGTCGCCGCCCATGCGCACCACCACGTCGTCGGGTCGCACGGCCGCCCGCACCCGCTTGGCGATTTCCTGCAGCAGCTTGTCGCCGACCTCGTGCCCAAGGGAGTCGTTGACATGCTTGAATCGGTCCAGGTCCAGGAACAGCACGCCCATCAGGGTCTTTTCTGTGGTCGCGCGTTCGATGGCCCCCGGCAGATGCGCCTGAAGGAAGACCCGGTTGGGCAAGCCGGTCAGCTGGTCATGGTGCGCCAGCTGGTCCAGGTATTTCTGCCGCGCCAGCAGGTTCGATTCCGCCTTCTTGCGCAGGCTCAGGTCGCGCACCATCAGGCCGAGCATTTGCTGGCCTGGCAGATCGATGTCGATGCGGCTGACCTCAACCGGACGCGGCTCGCCATTGGGCACGGCGATGGTCACTTCGGCGGTTTGCGTAGCGCCGCCCAGCAGCAGCTGCGCGAACGCCAGGCGGTCCGCGGCACCTGCCATCTGGAACAGCCCCTGCAGTGAAAGCTGGCGCAGCTCCTCAAGGGATTTGCCGGAAAGATTCTGGATGGCGGTATTGGCGTCGAGTATCTGCCGGTTGCCCATGCTGATGATCAGCACGCCGTCCCCGGTCTGCTCGATGATCTGGCGACAGGTGGCCTCCATCGCGCGACCGACCGCAGTGGGCCGCTTTGCCCCGTGGCCACGGGCCAATCCCAGCCCCGTGGCGAGGGACTGCATGAGCCCGGTCAGGATTCCGTTCCGCCCGCGCGCTGGGTTGACTGTTATGTCCACGATATTGTTTTACGGCGGAAAATTTTCGGCGCTATGTCCAAAGAGTTCCGTCGAGTCTGCCGGTATCGGGGCGGCCAGACCTTGCGGCGGTCCACACTTACGTTGCGGCGCCGCAGCCCGGTGCAAAAGCGCGCACCAGCGTTATGTTAATCGGCGGGTGCCAGAATCGCCTTGAGTCCGTCCGTCTTGCCGGCGATGGGGGCGAGGTGCGGATACCGCAGTCCTCCGGGGCAACTGACCGTCACGGTTCGAAAGTGATCCTGGTTGCGTACCAGCAGCTCAATCGGCACCGCATCCTTGCCTGACTGTGCGATTGCGTCCTTCAGCACATCGGGCTTGTAGGCGCGCCCGTTTACTGCCACCAGTGTGGTTTGCGTGGTCAGCCCCGCCTTGTATGCTGGGCCTTCCCACAGCACATCCGTCAACACTGCATCGCGCGAGATCATCACGCCGAGGGAATACTCCAGGTCCGTGACTCCGTCGGCCTTCTCGTAGTCGCTGATGACTGCGTTGGGCATGTCGCTGAAGGCCAGCTGGAATCCCGCCCGCTCCAACCCAGCCGGCAGCGGCTGAGCCCTCCCGGCCACGCGAGCCTTCAGGTACGCGTCCCAGTCGTACGCCGCGACGCCATTGAGAGCCTTCACGACGTCAGGCAGCTCATAGGTGGCGACATTGCCCTGCGTTGCCGGCTTGGAAAAGAACACCCGGGCGAAATCATCCAGCGACCGATGCCCATTGCTCAGTTCGCGCAGCCGGGTGTCAACGTCCAGCCACAGCAGCGCCCCTTCAGTGTAGTAATCCTCGCCGCGTTGCCAGCTACCCCATGAAAGTGGCCGGCGAGCGGCGATGATGGGTTGGTAGGTGGTGTCCTCAAGGGACCGCCAGGTGCGCCCTGGACGCCGGGCAGCGAATGTGGCCGCCGCCAGCGCCAACTCCTCGCGCGCAAAATCCTGGGGCCACAGCCCACTGCGCGCCGCGAGCACCATGCCGTAGTACTGGGTCAGTCCTTCATACACCCACAGCAGATCATTCTGCATCGGCGTATTGAAGTGCGGCGTCCACAAGCGTGCGGGACGCACGAACTTGCCATTCCAGGAGTGGGTGTATTCGTGCGCCAGCAGGTCGCGCGCATCCACATCCTCATTCCAGGATTTGAAGTACGCGGGGTTGAGGGTGTCTTCGCTGGATTGCTGGTGCTCCAGTCCGATGCCGCCCAGGTGATCACCGAGCACCACCAGGAAGTCGTACTGCAGGTAACGGGCGGGTCCCATGGCGGCCACGGTCTCGCGCACCAGCGCCCGGTGGATGCCAACCTGCGCTTCCGTGGTCGCAAGACCCGCTTCTTCTTCGGCGAACAGGTTCAGGTGCACGGGACGACCGCCGGCAGGGGTCAGGTCGATCTGGCGCACCAGTCGTCCCGCATACAGCGGCGAATCCACCAGCTGCTCCAACGATACGGCCGCAAACTGCGGATGGTCGCTGGCTGCTGCGCCAGCCTCAGGCGGCAGCGCACTGGCGTGTTTCCACCCGGTGGGCAATTGTGCCGAGGCGCGCAACTGGATCTGCCCTGCGGCGTAACCTGCCGGATACAGGACGACTTGGTTCCACTGCAACCCCAGCAGGTTCGGCGTCATGACCACCCTGGAGATCCTGCCGGCGTCCGTGGTCTGGGGCGTGGCGACCTGGAACTCGGCCACCAGTTGCGACACTCCGGCGGGCACCTGCAGCTGGAAAGCGTAGACATCGAGCGGATCACGCTGCCAGGGGACCTCGCGCCCCCCGGCATGAAACTGCAACCCGGCCAGCTGCTCGATAGCTCCGCGCGGCGCATGATTGCCCGGCAACCATTGTGGGTAATAGAGCACCAGGCGGCCAGGTCGCACCGGTATGGTCTCGGAAACGCGATAAATCCGGCGCTGCACGTCCGTGGCGTCGACCTGCAGCAATATCACGCCGGGATAGCGGCCCTCGGCGTGGGTCGGCGCCATAACGCCAGCCAGGGCCAGACAAGCGACAAGAACCGCCGGCCGCATCCTAGGGTTTCTTGGGCAGGTACAAATCCGTGAGCGTTCCTTCAAGCGACTCGGCGCTGAGGCCCACGGTCTCGGACAGCGTCGGATGCGGATGGATGGTCAATGCGATGTCGGCCGCATCGGCACCCAGCTCGATGGCCAGGCCGATCTCGGCAATCAGTTCGCCGGCATTGGGGCCGACAATGCCACCGCCAATCACCCGACCGGTGGACGCATCGACGATCAACTTGGTGCTGCCTTCGTCCCTGCCCAGAGACAGGGACCGGCCGCTGGCCAACCACGGAAACGAGGCCTTGCGAAAGTTCAGTCCGTCGCGCTTGGCCTGGCCTTCAGTGACACCCACCCAAGCGACTTCCGGATCTGTGTACGCTACCGAAGGAATCACGCGCGCATCGAAGGATGCCTTGTGTCCGGCCGCAACTTCAGCGGCGACCTTCGCCTCGTGCATGGCCTTGTGCGCCAGCATCGGCTGTCCCACGATGTCGCCGATGGCAAAGATGTGCGCGACGTTGGTGCGCATCTGGCGATCGACGGGAATGAACCCGCGCTCGTTGACCGTGACACCCGCGGCCGCAGCATTGATCAGCCGGCCGTTGGGCACCCTGCCCACGGCCACCAGCACGCGGTCGTAAATGGATTCGGAGATCTGGCCGGCGGCATCGAAGGTAACCTTGATGCCGTCAGGCAACGCGTCGACCTTGGTGACCTTCGTGCCCAGCAGGATCTGTTCGTAGCGTGGCTTGAGGCGCTTTTCCAGCGGCCGTACCAGGTCGATGTCAGCCCCCGGCATCAGCTGGTCGGTGAGCTCGACCACCGAGACCTTGGCCCCCAGCGCGTCGTACACGCAGGCCATCTCCAGTCCAATGATGCCGCCGCCGATCACCAGCAGCCGCTTTGGCATGCCGCCCAGTTCCAGCGCACCAGTGGAATCGATGATGCGCGGATCCTCGGGCACGAACGGCAGCTTCACCGGTTCGGAGCCCGCGGCGATGATGCACTTGTCGAAAAGCACTTGCTGGCGGGCGCCATCCGGCCCGGTCACCTCGATGACATTGGGCCCCGAGAACTGGCCGACACCCCTGACGACCTGCACCTTGCGCTGTTTGGCCAGACCGGTCAGGCCATTGGTCAGCCTGCGCACCACGCTGGTCTTCCAGCTGCGCAACTTATCCAGGTCCACTTGTGGCGCGCCGAAGCTGACACCGTGGGCGCCCATGGAGGCGGCCTCATCGATCACCTTGGCCGCATGCAGCAATGCCTTGGAAGGTATGCAGCCGACATTCAGGCACACGCCGCCGAGATTCTCCCAGCGTTCGATCAGGGTCACCGGCAGGCCCAGGTCCGCCGCGCGAAACGCGGCCGTGTATCCGCCGGGCCCTGCGCCCAGCACCACCAGTCGTGGCGTGCCCGCTGGGTCGCTCAAGCCATGGCCCCGATCAGTGCCGCCGGATCGGCCAGCATCTTCGACAGGAACACTGCAAAGCGCGCGCCCAGCGCGCCGTCGATCAGCCGGTGATCATAGGACAGGGACAGTGGCAGCATCTGGCGCGGCACAAACGCGCCGTCTTGCCACATCGGCCGGGTCTGGGTGCGCGACACGCCGAGGATCGCCACCTCGGGCGCATTGATGATGGGCGTGAACGCCGTGCCGCCGATGCCCCCGAGGCTGGACACCGTGAAGCAGCCGCCCTGCATCTCGGCGCCCTTGAGCGTTCCCTTGCGCGCGCGATCGGACAAGTCCGCCAGTGCACGTGCGATGCCGTAGATATCGAGCTTGTCGGCATCGCGGATCACCGGCACCAGCAGGCCGTTGGGCGTGTCGGCGGCGAATCCGATGTGCATGTACTTCTTGAGCACCACGGACTCGCCATCGGGATGCAGCGAGGCGTTGAAGGTCGGGTATTCCTGTAGCGCCAGGACGCAGGCGCGGATGATGAAAGCCAACGGCGTGAGCTTCACCCCCGCGGCGACGGCCTTGTCCTTGAGCTTGGCGCGCTGGACTTCCAGCTCGGTGATGTCCGCCTCGTCGAACTGGGTGACATGCGGCAGGTTGATCCATGCCGCCTGCAGCCGGGTGCCGGAGATCTTCTGGATGCGCCCCAGCGGCTTGACCTCGATGGCGCCAAACTTGGCGAAATCCACCACCGGCACTGCTGGCAGGGACGGACCACTGGCCGCGGCACCGCCGGTGAGAATCTGCTTGACGTAGGCTTTGACGTCTTCATGGGTGATGCGGTCCTTAAGACCAGTGCCTTTGACCCGTCCCAGGTCCACGCCCAGTTCGCGGGCCAGCTTGCGCACCGATGGGCCGGCATGGGCGCGGCTGAAGCCGGCCTCGTCGATGGCCGCCGCAGCCGGTCGCGGCGCGGGCTTCGAAGGCGGCGCGGTGGCAACGGTTGCCGCTCGCGCCGGTGCCGGGGTTGCAGCCG
This sequence comes from uncultured Pseudomonadota bacterium, assembly GCA_963726085.1. Taxonomy (GTDB): domain Bacteria; phylum Pseudomonadota; class Gammaproteobacteria; order Steroidobacterales; family Steroidobacteraceae; genus ZC4RG30. The sequence continues at coordinate 698,424 of CAVSAR010000001.1, forward strand.
CAGCCGCGGCGGCCGGGACAATGACGCCACTGAGCGTCACGACGCGCCCGCCCGCGGAAATCTTGCCACCCTTGGCCACGTGCACGGACTGCACCACGCCGGCGGCTGTCGATGGCACATCCATCGTGGCCTTCTCGGTCTCCAGCGTCACCAGCGGCGTGTCGACCTCGACCTTGTCACCGGGCTTGACCAGCACTTCAACCACACCCACTTCGGTGAAGTTGCCCATGTCCGGTACGAGCACGTCCAGGGTAACCGGAGCCGCCGCGGCAACCGCGGTGGCCGCTGGCGCCGCTGGCGCCGCCGGTGCCGATGTGGCGGTGGCAGGCACTGCGCCGGCCGGCGCGGCGGCCGACTCGCCGCGCACAGTGACCACCAGCGCGCCGGTGGAGATCTTGCCACCCTTGGCCACATGCACGGTCTCGACCACGCCCGCGGCCGTGGACGGCACGTCCATGGTGGCCTTTTCCGTCTCGAGGGTAATCAGCGGCGTATCGATCTCGACGCGATCGCCCACCTTCACCAGGATGTCGATGACACCGACTTCGGTGAAGTTGCCCATGTCGGGCACGCGAACTTCGATTAGCTGGCTCAAGCGCGCGCCTCCACTCTAGCTGTTGAGCGGGTTGGCCTTGCCCGGATCGATGCCCAGTCGCGCCACCGCCTCGCCCAGCACGGTGCGATCAATGGAACCTTCGTCGGCCAGCGCCTTGAGCGCGGCCAGTACGATGAAGCGACGATCGACTTCGAAGTGACCGCGCAGCGCCGCGCGACCGTCACTGCGGCCGAAGCCATCAGTGCCCAGCGCCACGTAGCGGCCCGGGATCCATTGCCGGATCTGGTCGGGCACCAGGCGCATGTTGTCGGTGGCGGCGATGACCGGCAGGGCGTTGGCACCGAAGATCTGCGCTACGTACGGCACCTGCGGCAGGTGTTCCGGGTGCAGCAGGTTCTCGCGTTCCACCAGCAGCGCTTCGCGGCGCAGCTCGCTGAAGCTGGTTACCGAGTACACATCCGCAGGAATCTTGTAGTCCTTCTCCAGCAACTCCGCCGCGGCCAGCACCTCGCGCAGGATCGTGCCCGACCCCAGCAGCGTGGCGCGCAACTTGCCGCGCGAACCTTCCTTCAGTTTGTAGGCGCCCTTGAGGATGCCTTCCTCGACGCCTGCGGGCATGGCTGGCTGGATGTAGTTCTCGTTCATCACCGAGAGGTAATAGAAAATGTTTTCCTGGTCGACGTACATCTTCTTCATGCCGTCATGAATGATGACGGCCAGTTCATAGGCATACGCCGGGTCATACGCGCGGCAGTTGGGCACCGTCGTCGCCACGATCTGGCTGTGGCCATCCTGGTGCTGCAGGCCCTCTCCGGCCAGCGTCGTGCGCCCGGCCGTCGCGCCCAGCAGGAAGCCGCGTGCCTGGATGTCGCCCGCGGCCCAGATGAAGTCGCCGACCCGCTGGAAGCCGAACATCGAGTAGTAGATGTAGAACGGCACCATGATCTGCTTGTGATTGGCGTAGGCGGTGCCCGCGGCAATCCAGGAGCACAGCGAACCGGCCTCGTTGATGCCCTCTTCGAGCATCTGGCCCTTGCGGTCTTCCTTGTACGACATCAATTGCTCGGCATCCTGCGGCGTGTACAGCTGCCCCACTGCCGAATAGATGCCAATCTGGCGGAACAGGCCTTCCATGCCGAAGGTGCGTGCCTCGTCCGGCACGATGGGCACCACGAACTTGCCGATGTTCTTGTCCTTGAGCAGCGCCGTGAGGATGCGCACGAAGGCCATGGTGGTGGAGATCTCGCGATCACCCGAGCCATCCAGCAATGCCTGGTAGGTTGTCAGCGGCGGCAGCTCCAGCGGCTGCACGTTGGTATCGCGCCGCGGCAGGTAACCGCCCAGTGCGGTGCGCTGCGCCTTGAGGTAGCGGATCTCTTCGCTGTCTTCGGCGGGCTTGCGGAAGGTGAACTTGGCAATGTCGTCATCGCTCAACTGGATGCGCAGGTTCTCGCGGAAGCTGGTCATGGACGCCGCATCCATCTTCTTCTGCTGGTGCGCAACCATCTGGCCTTCGGCGGCCTTGCCCAGCCCGTAGCCCTTGACGGTGTGGGCAAGGATCACCGTGGGCTGGCCCTTGTGCGCTATTGCCGACGCATAGGCGGCATACACCTTGTGGGCATCATGGCCGCCGCGGTTGAGGCGCCAGATCTCCTCGTCGGACATGTTGGCAACCATCGCCGCCAGCTCCGGATCGCGACCGAAGAAGTGCTCGCGCGTGTAGGCGCCGCCCTTGGCCTTGAAGTTCTGGTATTCCCCATCGACGCAGGCTTCCATCACCCGGCGCAGCGCACCGGTATGGTCCTTGGCCAGCAGCGGATCCCAGCGCCGGCCCCAGATCACCTTGATCACGTTCCATCCGGCGCCCAGGAATGCCGCCTCCAGCTCCTGGATGATCTTGCCGTTGCCGCGCACTGGCCCGTCGAGGCGCTGCAGGTTGCAGTTCACGACAAAGATCAGGTTATCCAGGCCTTCGCGCACCGGCATGGTCAGGGCGCCCATGGACTCCGGTTCGTCCATCTCGCCGTCGCCACAGAAGCACCAGATCTTGCGATCCGTGGGCGGCGTCAGGCCGCGGTTCTCCATGTAGCGATGAAACCGCGCCTGGTAGATGGCCATCATCGGCCCCAGGCCCATGGACACGGTCGGGAACTGCCAGAAATCGGGCATCAGCCAGGGATGCGGATAGGAAGACAGGCCGCCGCCGCCGACTTCCTGGCGGAAGCGCTTGAGCTGCGCTTCGCTCAAGCGGCCTTCCAGGTACGCGCGCGCGTAGACGCCCGGTGAACTATGGCCCTGCATGAACACCAGGTCGCCGGGATGCTTGTCCGACGCGGCGCGCCAGAAATGATTGAAGCCGACTTCGTACAGCGTCGACGAGGACGCATAGCTGGCCAGGTGACCGCCGAACTCGGAGGACACCTTGTTGGCCTGCGCCACCATGGCCACCGCGTTCCATCGCATGTAGGCCTCGAGACGCTTCTCGATGGCCCGGTCACCGGGGTACGCCGGCTCCTGGCCCACGGGAATTGTATTCACATAGGCGGTGTTGGGCTTGAACGGCAGGTAGGCACCGGAACGCCGGGCGTGATCGATCAACCGCTCCAGCAGGAAATGCGCGCGCTCGCCGCCGCCGGCCCGCAGCACCGAATCGATGGACTCAAGCCACTCGCGGGTCTCTTCGGGATCCTGGTCCTGGATGTGTTGGACGTCGGTCATCGGCGCTGCCGTTGGGCACCCCATTTCGGGAAAAAAGTCAACAGCGGCGCTGTGCTACGATCCGCGGGCGCCGCTTCAGGGACGCGCGCGATGATCCGGTTTTCACCCACTTCGGTCAAGCAAGCAACCTCGTTCAAGAATGCCCCCACTCCAGCCCCGAAATGGCGCGCCGCGGCTGCAGCTGCTGCCTGGACTGCCACAGACCTCGTTCAACCGCTACGACGCAGTCCTGCTGCTGATTCCTGAAAAATCCCTCCCTGGCCAGGGCTTGCCGGACGCCAGCCGCTGGCAATCCCTGCACCGGCGCGGTGCGACAGACCACGGTACCGTACGGACCACCACGCTGGAGAATTCCCGCCAGACGCTGGCGGTGCTGGGCTACTGCCGCAAGGACGCGGACATGTTCGAACAGCTGCGCGTTGCCGGCGCACTGGCCCAGCGGGCGTTGCAGGAGCGACCGCGCCTGCGACGCATCGCCGTCATGGTGCAAGGCGCAGCCGCTGACCGCGACTCCTGGCAAGAGAGCCTGTACGCCGCCCTTGCGGCCCACAGCTTCCAGATGCCCAGTGCCAAGCACCGTCCGGATGGCCCGGTGCCGGTGCCGGCAGTGGACATCATCGGGGCATCACGAATTGATCCGCGCCGTGCGGTCAGCACGGCCGAAGCCACCAACCTGGTGCGCTACCTCACCGCCTTGCCGCCCAACCTGCTGGATGCATCCGGCTATCGCCGACTGCTGGGCGCGCTGTCGCGCCGTCACGGCCTCAAGCTGCGCTGGTACAGCGAGGCCGCGCTGGAGCGACTCGGTGCCGGTGCGTTCCTCGCGGTCAGTCGCGGCAACGCCCGGCGTGATGCCGGCATCGCGCACCTGAGTTACCGCCCCGCCCGCAGCCGCGCGCGTGCGCGTACGGACGTGGCGCTGGTGGGCAAGGGAATCCTGTTCGACACCGGTGGCACGAACCTCAAGACCCATCGCTCGATGCTCGACATGCACACCGACATGTCCGGCAGCGCCGTGGCCCTTGCCACCCTGGTTGCGCTGGCGAACCTCAAGGCGCCAATCGCCGTGGATGCGTGGCTTGCCATCTCGGAGAACTCGATCGGCCCCAAGGCCTATCGACCACAGGAAGTGGTCCGCGCGCTCAATGGCACGACCATCCAGGTCATCCACAGCGACGCCGAGGGACGCATGGTCCTGGCCGATACACTGGCGCTGGCCGCACGCGCCAAGCCGCGCATGCTGCTGGATTTCGCCACGCTTACCGGCGCGTGCGTGTATGCCCTGACCGAACGGATGAGTGGCCTGCTGGCCAACAACGATGCGCTTGCCGATGCCGCATTGGCCGCAGGCACGCGCAGCGGGGAGCGGCTGTGGCGTTTCCCGATGCCCGAGGATTACGACACCGACATCGAAAGCCAGGTGGCCGATGTCGCGCAATGCGCCCTGGAAGGCAAGGGCGACCACATCTTGGCAGCACGCTTCCTGCAGCGCTTCGTGCCCAAGGGCATGCCCTGGGCACACGTGGACCTGGCTTCATCCACCCGCCGCGGCGGCCTGGCGCAGGTGCCCACCGAGATCACCGGATTTGGCGCACGCTTCGCCCTGGCACTGCTGCTGGATGGCAAGCTGCCGCGATGAGCGACACCCTGCGGATCCGCCGCCCCGACGACTGGCACTTGCACCTGCGCGACGGCGCGGCACTGGCCGCCGTGCTGCCACATACGACTGCACAGTTTGCGCGCGCAATTGTCATGCCCAACCTGCAGTCGCCGGTGACCACTACCGCCATGGCGCGGGCGTATCGCGACCGCATCCTCGCCGCGCGCCCCGCCGGCAGCACCTTCCAGCCCTTGATGACGCTTTACTTGACCGACCAGACGCCCGCCGCGGAGATCCGTACCGCGCGTGACAGCGGCTTGGTCCAGGGCTGCAAGCTGTATCCGGCTGGAGCCACGACGCATTCTGACGCCGGTGTCACCGACATCCGGCGCATCGACCATGCATTGCAGACCATGGCCGAGGTCGGCATGCCGCTGCTGGTGCACGGGGAAGTGACGCGCGCGGATGTGGATGTCTTTGATCGGGAAGCGCGGTTCATCGACGAGGTGCTGGTGCCCCTGCGCCTGCGCCTGCCGCAGCTGCGCATCGTGTTCGAGCACGTCACCACGCGTGCGGCCGTCCAGTTCGTGCGCGCCCAGGCCGAGAACGTGGCCGCTACCCTGACACCGCAGCATTTGGCACTCAATCGCAACGCCCTGTTTGTCGGCGGCATCCGTCCGCACAACTACTGCCTGCCGGTGCTCAAGCGCGAGACTGACCGCGTGGCCCTGCTCGAGACGGTGGTCAGCGGCGACCCGCGTTTTTTCCTGGGCACTGACAGCGCGCCGCATGCGCGGTCTGCCAAGGAGCAGGCGTGCGGCTGCGCAGGCATCTACTCCGCACACGCGGCGCTTGAACTCTACGCCCAGGTTCTGGAGGATGCCGGAGCGCTGCAGCGTCTGGAGGCCTTCGCCTCCGAGTTCGGCCCCCGGTTCTACGGCCTGCCACTCAATGAAGGATTCATCACCCTGGTGCGCGAAACCTGGACAGCCCCTGCCAGCTATCCCTTTGGGCAGGATGTGGTGGTGCCCATGGCAGCCGGTGAGCCATTGCGCTGGCGCGTGCGCCCGTGAGCCAGATCACGGAGCTGACTGCACGCCGGTTTCGCGGCTACCTGCCGGTGGTCATTGATGTCGAGACCGGGGGATTCCATGCGCGCACCGACGGCCTGCTGGAGCTGGCCGCAGTCATCGTGCAGGTTGACGGCGCCGGCCGGGTGGGTCGCGGCGCTACCCATTCCTGGCATGTAAAGCCCTTCGAGGGTGCGCGACTGGATCCGGCGTCCCTGGAAGTCAACGGCATCGATCCGTGGCACCCGTTGCGGCCGGCAGTGGACGAACAGTTTGTGCTGCAGGCGCTGTTTCGCGAAGTGCGTACGGCCATCCGCGCCCACGGCTGCCGACGCGCCATCCTGGTGGGACACAACGCGGCCTTTGACCTGGGGTTCCTCAATGCCGCGGTCGAGCGCACCGGCATCAAGCGCAACCCATTCCACCCGTTTTCCTGTTTTGACACCGCCACCCTGGGTGGCGTCGCGCTGGGGCAGACCGTGCTGGCACGTGCCACGACCGTGGCGGGTATCGACTGGGACCACGAGCAGGCGCATTCGGCCAGATATGACGCGGAGCGCACTGCCGACCTGTTCTGCACGGTGTGCAATGCCATGCACGAGCAGTTCGTGCGCGCTGACGAGCGCGCCCGCGCGTTGGGCTGGAAGGACGGCGCCCCGGCGCCACTGGACCTGGCCGAATCGGATCAGTGACGCTGGGGCCGCCAGGGCTGCGGCTTCAGGCCTTGGCTTCGTCCAGCAGCTGCTTGAGCTCACCGTTGCGCAGCATCTGCATGGCGATGTCACAGCCGCCGATCAACTCACCTTTCACGTACAACTGGGGATAGGTGGGCCAGTTCGAATACGACTTCAGCGCGTCGCGCAGTTCCAGGTCGTCGAAGATGTTCACTGCGTGGAACGGCGTGCCCAGTTGGCGCAGCGCTGCCACGGTCTGCGCCGAGAACCCGCACTGAGGAAAGTCCGGCGTTCCTTTCATGAACAACACCACCGGTTCGGCACCCAGGTGCTGCTTGATCCTTTCAATAACTTCAGTTGCCATGGCTATTTGACCTTCAGTTCGTTGGTAACGGATTTTACACCCTTGACGTTGGTTGCAATGCGCACGACGGTGCCACTTTGCTCCACCGACGCCACCTCGCCCCGGAGGGTGACCACGCTTTCATGGGTATCCACGTTGATCTGCCCCGAGCGTATGCCGGGTTCCTCGATCAGCCGGGCCTTGACTTCGGCAGTAATCGACGCATCGCTGGCAACCACGTCCGGCGACCGGTCGTCCTTACCCAGGTAGTAACCACCCGCCGCGGCTCCGCCAACCACTACCGCGGCACAGCCACACAGAAGCGCAGCGCAAGCCGCCAACAGAGCGGTTGCCGCTCGAGTGGTTCTGTTCATGCCAAGCGTGCCTGTAAGTTACGGATTTGAATTATGAAATCTGCTGGCCTATTCTTCAAGGAATCTCAACGGGGGAGGCTCTCTGACATGAATCCACTCAAATCGGTGGCCGGTTCGATCACAACCGGTGTGGTGCTGGCCCTGTTGCTCATGCTCCTGGTGGCACCGGTGCACTTCTACCTTCCGGGTTTGGTTCGCTGGTTGCACATTCTCTCGGGCGTGATGTGGATCGGCCTGCTTTACTACTTCAACGTGGTCCAGATCCCTGGGCTTGCCGTTGCTGCTGCCGACAAGGGCGGTCCCGGTGGCGCCGGCGTCAGCAAGTACATCGCGCCGCGCGCCCTTCTTTGGTTCCGCTGGGCCGCGCTGGCCACGTGGTTGACCGGGGCGTGGTATCTGGGCAAGAACTTCGTCAGTGCGTTCACGCTCGGTCACCTTGGCCAGGATCCCTACGGACTGACCATCGGTATCGGTGCCTGGCTGGGGACCATCATGCTGTTCAACGTCTGGGTACTGATCTGGCCCAACCAGAAAAAGATCCTGGGCATCGTGGCGGCCACCGATGAGGAAAAGGCCCAGGCGCGCAAGGTCGCATTGCTGGCCTCCCGCACCAACTTCGCGCTCTCGATACCGATGCTGGCGTGCATGGGTGCTGCATTTCACGGCGCGACACTGGGCTTCGTAATCTGAGCTTTGCACCACCGGATATTGCTGAGCAGGTAGCCCGGGCGCTGGCGGAAGACGTCGGCCCGGGGGATGTGACTGCGGGGCTGGTTCCGGCTACGGCGCGGGTTCGCGCCACGCTGGTGACGCGCCAGGACATGACCCTTTGTGGGTCGGCGTGGGTCCGCGAGACCTTTCGCCAGCTCGACACCGACATCGCCATCGACTGGCGTGCCGCCGACGGCGACATCATCCTCGCCAACTCATCGATCTGCGAAATCCGCGGCCCGGCGCGTGCCATCCTGACCGGCGAGCGCTGCGCGCTGAATTTCCTGCAGACGCTGTCGGGCACTGCCACGGAGACCCGCCGCTACGCCACCGCCATCGCCGGGACTGCGTGCCAGATTCTCGACACGCGCAAGACGCTCCCGGGCCTGCGCCAGGCGCAGAAGTACGCGGTGCGCTGCGGTGGCGGCCGCAACCACCGGATGGGCCTCTATGACATGGTGCTGATAAAGGAAAACCACATCATTGCCGCCGGATCGATCAGCGCCGCGATTCGCAGGGCACGCGAGACCGCCCCGGGAGTGCCGGTGGAAATCGAGGTGGAATCACCCGATGAGTTCCGCGAGGCGCTGGAAATGAAGCCAGACGTCATCTTGCTCGACGAATTCACGCTATTGGACATGCGCGCCGCGGTTGCCCGGCGCAATGCGGCCCACAGCGCCACCCGGCTCGAGGCCTCGGGCGGCGTCGACCTTGGCAACATTCGCGAGATCGCCGCCACCGGCATTGACTACATCTCGGTGGGCGCACTGACCAAGCACGTCAGCGCCATTGACCTGTCGCTGCGCTTCGCGCCGGACCTATAGGGTCAGGTCGGCGTCGGGTTCTTGCTGAGTCGGCTGGGCTGCGCGATGCCGTAGCCCTGGGCGTAGTCAACGCCCAGTTCCTTCAGCGCCTGGATGATCTCCTTGTTCTCGGCGAACTCGGCGATTACCAGCTTGCCCGTCAGGTGGCCGATCTCGTTGATCGAACGCACCATTTCCCGATCAATCGGATCCGTCAGGATGCCACGCACGAAACTGCCGTCGATCTTGAGGAAGTCGACCGGAAAATGTTTGAGGTAACCGAACGAGGACAGGCCGGTCCCGAAATCGTCCAGCGCGAAACGGCAACCCAGCTCCTTGAGTGAATTGATGAAGCGGTTGGCCTGGGAGAAGCTCGCGATCGCGGAGGTTTCGGTGATTTCAAAGCAGATCTTGCGCGGGTCCAGACCACTCTTCTGGAACTGCTCGATCACGAACGGCAGGAACTTGTCATCGCCAAGGCTCTGCCCGGAAAGGTTGATCGCGCACAGCGACAGGCGTTCGCGCTCGTCGGCTTCCGATACCAGCCAGCGCAGCGTGTTCTCGATCACCCAGCGATCGATGTTGGGCGTGATGTTGTAGCGCTCGGCCGCGGAAATGAAGTGATCGGGCGTCACGATCTTGCCCGCCTCGTCGCGCATGCGCAGCAGTATCTCGTAGTGCTCACCCTCCACCTGCCCCTGCAGCGGCATGATGGGCATGCGGTACAGCTCGAAGCGGCCCTCATCCAGCGCCGCGCTGATGCGCGCCGCCCACTGCGTCTCGCGGCGCCGCCGCATCAGCTCGATGTCGTTCTCGGCGAAGCTGTGCACCCGGTTGCGCCCCTGCTCCTTGGCAGCCGCGCAGGCGCCCTCCGCGGCCGACAGGATGGAGGCGACGTCCTCGTTGTCCGCGGTGATCGGCACCACGCCCACGCTGGCGCCGAGCTTGAACACCCGCTCTTCCCAGACAAAGCGGAAGTTGCGCACCGCCTCGCGCAGCACCTCCGCCGTGCGCAGCGCCTCCTCCAGCGTGCAGCTTTCCAGCAGGATGCCGAATTCGTCGCCGCCGATGCGCGACAGGGTGTCGCGCCAGCGAACCTTGGACTTGAGCAATGCGCCGATTTGCCCGAGCAGCGCGTCACCAGCGGTGTGCCCGCAGGAATCGTTGATCATCTTGAACTGGTCGATATCCAGGTGGCACAACGCGTAGGAACCTTCCTTCGCCTTGGCGCTCTGCTGGCAACGTTCGACGCGGCTCTCGAATTCGCGCCGATTGACCAATCCGGTCAACAGGTCATGGCTGGCGTGATAGGACAGCTTGCGATTGAGCTCGCGACTCTCGCTGACGTCGTGGAACACCAGTACCGCGCCGCAGATATTCCCGTGGCCATCGCGAATCGGCGCCGCCGTGCTTTCCACGTACAGCTCGTTGCCGTCGCGGCGGATCATCAGCATCGGCCGCGAGGCCTTGATCGGGCGCTCGCGCCGGATCGATCCGGTCAGCGGATTTTCCAGCGGCTCGCAGGTCTCCTCGTGAAAGGCGCGGAACACCTCGTCCACGTTGCGGCCCATCGCGTCTTCCAGCCGCCAGCCCGACAGCGTCTCGGCCACCGGATTGATGTAATCGATGATGGAATCCGCGTCGGTGGTGATGACCCCGTCGCCGATCGACTGCAGGGTGATCTGCGCACTCTCCTTTTCCCGGAACAGTGCTTCTTCGTAGAGCTTGCGCTCGGTGATATCCAGCTCCACGCCCACCAGCCGCTGCAATCGCCCCTGCTTGTCGATCTTGCCCTTGGCGCGGCTGATCACCCAGCGGTATTCGCCATTGCAGTGGCGCATGCGGTGCACGCTGTCGAAGATCGGCGCGGCTCCGGAGACATGCTTCTGGATCGAATCCTGCACGCGCGACAGGTCGTCCGGGTGAACCAGGCCGCGCCAGTCGATCACGCCGGTGGGCCCGGTATCCTCGTAGCCCAGCATCGCCTTCCAGCGTGGCGACAGGTACAGCTCATTGGTGTCGAAATTGAAATCCCACAGGCCGTCGTTGGCGGCCGCATCGGCCAGCGCGTCGCGCTCCTCGATCTCGGCCAGCCGCGCCACAATCGACAGGCGCTCCAGGCCACTGGCCATGCTGGTGCCGATCAGCTTCAGCAGCAGCTGCACATTGACATCCCAGGCACCGCGAACCACCGAACGGGCAATCACCACGATGCCGGCCGGCTTGTTCTCTATGTGAAAGGCCAGGACCAGCGCCGAGGCGATCCCCAGCTGCGCCAGGCGCTGTGCCTCGGCAGGCTGTTCGCGTCGCGGCAGCGCCGTGTCACGGTATTCGGTGAGGCGCAGGTGCTCGAAGCGCGACGCCAGGAATGGCAGGTCTGCCAGAGCCACACCGCTCAAGGCATCCGGATTGCAGACCACTCCGGGAATCTGCGCCACGACCACTGCCTTGAACACAGCCCCTTGCGGGTCGAGCATTGCCAGGAATGCAGCATCCGCACCGGCCACTTCACGCAGGGTCGCGAGGCTGGTTTCAATGCATGCAGCGCGCGACTTTGGCGTCAGGTTCTGCAGGTCGACGGCCGCCTTGGTGCAGGCGACATCCAGCCCGCCCGCGCGACCGGTCCAGCTGTGGACAGCCAGCACGTCGGAGGCGGTATGGTCTACCTGGTTGACGGGACGGATCGACGACATTTCCCGGTGATTTCCCCTGTTCGGTACCCAAGTCTGACCGTGTGCCACCACACTGTGCTACGAACACCGCCACAGTTTGGTGCCGGATTCTGTCACTCCTGATTCTTTCACTATATGTCAAGAATAGCAGCCAACTACCTGCTGCACATGGGAATTTTCAGGCCAATGCCGCCTGTGCCCGCTGGAACAGCTCGTGCAACGATTGCTCCATTCGCGCTTGCAGCGCCTGCAGCGCGACCTCATCGCCGATTGGAAAGTCCCGCGCCACCAGCACCGGCTCGCCGATGGCAATGGCGATCCGGGCAAACGGCCGCGGAATTACAAACTTGTCCCAGGCCACCAGCCACGCGCTGGATGCGGCATAGGCCATGGGCAGCATGGGTCGTCCGGAGATCTGCGCCAGCATGATGGCGCCGGGCTTGAACTTGAACCGCGGTCCCGAGGGCCCGTCAGGGGTGATCACCGGCGAGACCTGGTCCTTGACCAGCAGCTGGTAGTAATCGCGCAGCGCCCGGGCCCCGGTGTGTGTGGATGAACCACGAATTACCCGTGCGCCCAGCTTGGTGGCGATCTTGGCAGGAATCTCGCCGTCCACCGACGGGCTGACCAGGAATCCCAGCCGCAGTCCACGCGGCATTTGCAGCAACAGGAAGCGCGCGCAAAACAGCTCATGCTGATGCCAGTAGCATGGCAACATCGACGGCCATTGTGTCAGTGCCGCGTCCAGGTGCTGCGCGCCCACGACACTTACGATACGGCAGCTGCGCCACCAGCTGCGCAGCACGGCGAGCCCGACTGGCGCGGCAAGGCCATAGAGGAAGCGGCGCATGGGTGTCAGCTGGCGCCGTGACACCTTCGGTTGCGCTACCATTTCCGGATCCATGACCGAGACCCCCCTTCCGCCTGAATCCGAGCAACGCTTCGACATCGGCTCCACGCCTGACTCGCTGGACCGCATGCGGGAGATCTACGCCCGCCATGGCGACGCCTATCGCGTCTATGCCCCGGGCCGGCAGTCGCACACCTGGGTATTCAACCACCCCGACGACGTACGACGCATCCTGATCAGCAATCACCGCAACTACACCAAGGGCGTGGGGTTCGACCGCATCAAGATCCTGCTGGGCAACGGGATCATAGTCAGCGAGGGGGAATTCTGGAAGCGGCAGCGGCGCATGATGCAGCCGACCTTCCATCGCCGCATCCTGGCTCAATTTGATCGCAGCATCGCCCAGGCCAACGATCGGCTGCTGTCCGCCTGGCAGGACAAGTGTGCGCGTGGCGAGCCGGTCAACGTCACCGATGACATGAGCGAGATGACGCTCGAGATCGTACTGCGCGCCATCTTCGGCGACGACATGGATGCCATGGCGGCCGAGGCCGGCGAGAATCCGTTTGCCGTCATGACTCAGGAGTCCGCGCGGGACCTGCGCTTCGCGTACCGGTTTCGCAAGCTGGCGGCACTGATCGGCAAGTGCGTGGCGCGCCGCCGCGCCGCCGGCACCGGCCCCGAAGGGGCCCTGCCCGCCGGCGACTGTCCGGACTACGTGGCGATGCTGCTCAATGCGCGCGACAAGGAAACCGGCGCCGGCATGACCGACAAGGAGATCGTCGACGAGATCACCACCCTGATTGTCGCGGGCCATGAAACCACCGCCAGCGCCCTGGCCTGGTGCTGGTACTTGCTGGCGCAGCACCCGCAGGTGGAGGCCACGCTGCACGCGGAGATCAGCGCCACTGCGGAGAGCGCGGTGCCGACGCTGCAGGAAATGGAAGCCCTGCCCTACTCCAACAAGGTGATCCGCGAGGCCATGCGCCTGTATCCGCCGGTGTGGGTGATTTCGCGCAAAACCATCGAGGCGGACACGCTCGGCGGTTACACCGTGCCGCCGGGTACCGACGTGTTCTTCAGCCCCTATTTCGTGCACCGCCACCCGGATTTCTGGACCGACGCCGAGGCGTTCAACCCGGACCGCTTCCTGGAGGATGACGCGACGCGGCCGAAGCTGACGTACCTGCCCTTCTCCGCGGGCGCTCACCACTGCATCGGCGAGACACTGGCGATCTTCGAGATGCTGATGCACCTGAACCGCTTCGTCCGCCGGTTCCGGTTGCGCCGTGTCGAACAGGAGCCGGTGCAGTTCGAGGCCTTGATCAATCTGCGGGCCACCAGACCGTTTATCATGCGGCTGGAACCTCGCACGGGAAGCTGAAGAAGACATGGAAGCCCGCACGCTCAACGACCTGATGGCGCAGAACCGCAGCGCGGACCGCTCGATCCTCTACCACAGTGGCGAGCATGAGTCGCGCCGCGTGACCTACAGCCAGCTGCACGAGCGGGCCCTGGGCATCCTGCAGCACCTGCAGCAACTGGGCGCCAGGCCTGGCGACCGGATGATCCTGCTGCTCAACAACAACGAGCAGTTCATCGACGCCTTCTGGGCTGCGGTGCTGGGCGGCATCGTCCCGGTGCCGGTGGCCATCGGCATCAGTGACGAACACCGCCACAAGCTGCTGCGCATCGCCGCCAAGCTTGGGCGGCCGTTCATCTACAGCGATCGCAAGACCCTCGAGCGCGTGGGCCAGTTCGCGACCCAGTCCGCGCAGGCTGCCGACGCAGCCACGTTCGCTGCGCTGCGCGAGCGCGCCTTCCTGGTGGATGACCTAAAGGACGTCAGCCGTCCGGGCACGCCGCATGCATCGCAGCCCGGCGACACCGCGTTCATCCAGTTCTCGTCAGGCTCGACCAGCGACCCCAAGGGGGTGGTACTGACCCACGCCAACCTGATCGCCAACTGGATCGGTTCCACGCAGGTCGGCGGATTCAATAGCGACGATGTGAGCCTGTCGTGGATGCCCCTGACCCATGACATGGGGCTGATCGGCTTTCATCTGATCATGTTCGCCAACCGCGTGCACATGAACCTGATGCCCACCGAGCTGTTCGTGCGCCGTCCGCTGCTGTGGCTGCAGATCGCCGCGCAACAACGGGCCACCATCCTGTGCTCACCCAACTTCGGTTACCGGCATTTCCTCAAGGTGCTGGGAGATCGCTCGCCCGGCAACCTCGACCTGTCCAGCGTGCGCCTGATCTTCAATGGCGCCGAGCCCATCTCGGTGGAACTGTGCGAGGAATTCCTGGCACGCCTGCAGGGGCTGGGGCTGCGGCGCACCGCGATGTACCCGGTATATGGCCTGGCCGAGGCCTCACTTGCCGTCAGCTTTCCTCCCGTCGGGCGGGCACTGCATGCCATCCAGCTGAACCGGCACAAGGTCGGAATCGGCGACCGGGCCGAAGTGCTGCCCGTTGCCAGCCGGGACGCGCTGGGCCTGGTCAGCGTCGGCAAGGCCATTCCGCTGTGCCAACTGCGCATTGCCGACAACGACGACCGGCCCCTGGCCGACGGCCATGTGGGACACATCCACATCCGCGGCGAGAACGTGACTGCCGGTTATTTCGAGGAACCCGCGGCCAACGCTGAATCATTCACCGCCGATGGCTGGCTCAAGACCGGTGACCTGGGACTGGTGTTGGACGGGGAGACCTACATCACCGGCCGGGCCAAGGAGATCCTGTTCGTCAATGGCCAGAACTACTACCCGCATGACCTGGAAGCCATCGCGCAACGCGCGGACGGCATGGAACTGGGCAAGGTCGTGGTGGCCGGCGTGCGGCCACCCGGGGCCGAGACCGACCAGCTGACTGTATTTGCGCTCTATCGCGGTGACCTGGCGCAGTTTCCCGCCCTGGCAGCGCAGATCACGCGCCTGGTCAACGAGCAGGCGGGCCTGGAAGTGGTGCAGGTCGTGCCGGTCAAGCGCATCCCCAAGACCACCAGTGGCAAGATCCAGCGCCACCTGCTCGAACAGAACCTGCTCGACGGCGAGTTTGCCGAGGACCTGGCTGAAGTTGCCCGGCACACCGGCGGCCTGCAACCCGGCGCCAGCCTGGCGCCGGATTCCATTGAGTCGCGGCTGCTGCGCATCTGCAATGGTGTGTTGACCAGCAAGCAGATCGGGCCCAACGACAACCTGTTTGAGATCGGCGCCAGCTCGCTAAAGCTGATCGAGATCCATGAACAGGTGGATCGTGAATACCCGGGGCACATCGACCTGACTGAACTGTTCGATCATCCCACCGTGGCGGACCTGGCCAAGCACCTGTCCTCCAAGCTCACGCCAGCCGCCTGATCGCGCGAATCAGGCGGCGTACAGCCCGCGCTTGAGCTTCCACCGGCGATGTCCCCAGGTCCAGTCCGCGGGCGCGGCGAGGATTTCCTTTTCCACCAGACGCGCATAGCGCGTGGTGAATTCCCCGGGCGCCAGTTGCTCGCCGCTGGCGGCCAGCTCGAAGAACTCGATCTCGTAATGGCCACGCGCGATGCGGCGCAGCGCCACGAACACGGCCGCATAGCGCGCGGCGCGCGCCATCTGTTCCGGCCCCATGTAGAACGCGGTTTCGCGTCCCAGGAACGTCACCCAGTGCTTGTGATCGCTGGTGGTGGGTTCCTGGTCGGCCAGCATCGCGATGCCGCGCACGATATGCCGTCGCCTGAGCATGTCGGCCAGCAGGTCCTTGGCTGGCACCAGATGCGCACCGAAGCGGCGCCGGATCGCGTTCATCGCCGCCTCAGCCCATGGACTCTTGATGGGCTTGTAGCCAACGTCCAGCGGATAATCCAGTTGCAATGCCAGCGCCTGCAGCACCCACTCCCAGTTGCCCTGGTGCGCAGCCACCAGCAGCACCGGCCGGCCCTGCGCCAGCAGCCCCTGGGGCAAGGAAAGGTTGCGCAGCTGCACCCGGTCCATGAAGTCCTGGCGGGACAGCGTCGCCCCCTTGATCACCTCGGCGATCATCTGGCCGGTCTGCCGGTAATGGCCGTTGACCATGCGCGCGCGCGCCTGCGGCGTCAGCTGCGGAAAGCAGCCGGCGATGTTGTCCCGGATCACGCGCAGCTTCATGCGCAGCAGCCGGTGCGCCACGAATACCAGCGTGCCGGTCAGACCGTACAGCACCGATTGTGGCAGCCGCGACAGGCCGCGCAGCCAGGGCGGGATGGGTGGGGCGTGCGGTTCCATGCGCAGCGATCTTACCGGATGGCAAGACCGGGGCCTGCCGATGGTATCCTGCACCCTTTTAGGGTGGGCGCCGTGAACGAAGCAAGGCTGTTGATCGGCGGAGTGGATGTCGCGGCCAGGACCGCGGTGTTCAGCGAGAATATCAACACCGCATTGCCGCTGGCCCAGCGCATCGATTCCGGCAATTGCCACCTCAACGGCCCGACAGTACAGGACGAGGCACAGATGCCCCTCGGCGACACCAAGGCCAGCGGCGTGGGACGATTCGGCGGCAAGTCCGGCGTCGCCGAATTCACTGACCTGCGCTGGCTCAGCATTGCCACCAAGCACCGGCACTACCCGATCTAGTGGATGTCGAACTGTCCGTAGTCGTTCCGGTCTGCAATGAGGCGGAAAACGTTGCGCCGCTGGCGCGCGAGATCGCCGCCGCGCTGCAGGGGCGCCGCTATGAAATGCTGTTCGTGGATGACGGCAGCACCGACGGCACCGGCGCCGAGCTGCAACGGCTGCGCACCGCGGGCCTGACCACGCTGCGCATCCTGCGGCATTCGTTCCGCTGCGGCCAGAGCGCCGCGGTGGCCACCGGGGTGCGTGCGGCGCGCGGTGCGTGGATTGCCACGCTCGACGGCGACGGCCAGAACGACCCGGCCGACATCCCCAAGCTGCTGGCGGCGCGCGACGCCCCGGCCGATCCCCGCGTACGGCTGTTCATCGGCAACCGCGTCTCGCGCAAGGACACCGGCTTTCGGCGCCTGCAGTCACGCATTGCCAATGGCGTGCGCGGCTGGATGCTGGGCGACGGCACGCCGGACACCGGTTGCGGCCTCAAGCTGTTTCCGCGCGCCGCGTTCCTCGACCTGCCCTACTTCGATCACATGCACCGCTTCATGCCGGCGCTGTTCCAGCGGCGCGGCGATCGCGTGGTATCAGTGCCCGTGGGACATCGCCCGCGCGAGCGCGGCGTGTCGAAATACGGCATGTTCGACCGGCTGTGGGTGGGCATCGTCGACATCTTCGGAGTCATGTGGCTGCGCCGGCGTTTTCGGCCCGGCCTGGCCTCGACAGAGGAATAAAGATGAACGATGTCATCGTCAACGCGTTCGGCGTCGTGATCACGCCGTGGAAGCTGATTGGCTATTGCGGCATGCTGATGTTCACCGGCCGCTGGCTGGTGCAGATGCTGGCCACGCGGCGCCACCGACGACCGACGATCCCGCGCGCCTTCTGGATCATGAGCCTGGTGGGCAGCGCCATGCTCGCGTCGTACTTCATCTGGGGCAAGAATGATTCGGTGGGCATATTGTCCAACCTGTTCCCGACATCGGTGGCGTTCTACAACCTCGTGATGGACATCCGTCACCGGCGCCAGGCCCGTGCCTAGCATGGCCAACGAGCCGATGCGCCGCAGTGACCTGTTGTGGCTGGCCGCGGTGCTGTTGCTGCTGGTGGCCACCGGCATCGGTGTCCGCGATCCTTGGCCCGCCGATGAGCCGCGCTTCGCCACGCTGGCGCGCGACATGGCCATGGGCGGGGAGTGGCTGTTCCCGCGCGTCGGCGGGGATCTGTACCCGGACAAGCCGCCACTGTACTTCTGGATGCTTGCCGTGGCCTACGCCGTCATCGGCAGCGTGCGCTGGTCATTCCTGCTCCCCTCGCTGCTGTCCGCCGGCGGCGTGCTGCTGCTGGTGTACGACCTGGGCCGGCGCATGGCAGGGCCACAGGCTGGCCTGTATGCGGCACTGACACTGTCGTGCACCGTGCAGTTCCTGACCACCATGCGCTCGGCGCAGATCGACGCCACGCTGTGCTTGCTGATGACGCTGTCGCTGTACTCGCTGTTGCGGCACCTGTTCTGGGGACCTGCGTGGGGCTGGTATGCGCTGGGCGGCCTTGCCGCCGGCCTGGGCGTCATCACCAAGGGCGTGGGCTTCCTGCCCATGATCGTGCTGCTGATGTACTGGCCCATGCGCCGCTTGGGGTGGCAGGGACTGGCGCCTATTGCCCAGGGTGGCTGGCGCTGGGCGCTGGCCCCCGTGGCCATGTTGCTGGGCATCTGCGTGTGGTTCGTTCCCATGCTGCTGGCCGTGGCAGCCAAGGCGGATCCCAGTTACAGCGCCTATCGCGACGAGATCCTGTTGCACCAGACGGTGACGCGCTACGCGGCTGCCTGGCATCACCAGCAACCCTGGCACTACTTCCTGCTCCAGGTGATCCCTGCGCTGTGGCTGCCGTGGAGCCTGCTGCTGTTCTGGCTGGTGCCCCGATGGCGCCACGCCTGGCAGGCCCGTGACGCCCGCGTGTGGTTGCCGCTGGGATGGGTGCTGTTGCTGTTGCTGTTTTTTTCCGTCACGCCCGGCAAGCGCAGCATCTACATGAACCCGGCGCTGCCGGCTTTGGCGCTGGCGGCGACGCCGTACCTGGTGGCCCTCTATCAGCAACGCCGCGTGCAACGACTGGGCGTGGCACTGGCCGGATTGCCGATCCTCGTCGCTGCCGCATTTGCGGTCGCCTACCTTGCCGGGGCGCCAGTGGCACGCAAAGCCATCCAGGACGCCAATCTGGGCAGTGCATGGCCGCTGTACCTGTTCCTGGTGCTCTCCCTGGCCGGGCTGGGGGTGGCCCTGTGGCGCAAGCCCAGCGCAGCGTGGCTGGCGACCGTATCAGCACTGGCCGTTACTTTCTCCTATGCCATCGCCCCGGCAATGAATCCCGAACGCTCTGGCAGCGCGTTCATGCGCGACGTGCAGGCAAGGGTGCAACCCGGGGAGCATTTGGCAATGGTGGCCTACAAGGAACAGTTCCTGCTGTACCTGGATCACCCGGCGGTCAACTTCGGGCACCGCCGCTGGCTGGAGGGACCCCAGGAAGGCTATGACGCTTCCGCCTGGCTGGCGGGCGCCCCCCACGGGGTTTTGCTGGTCCCCAAGCCCACCCTGGACGCGTGTTTTGACAAATCCCCTGCCCGGCAGGCGGTGGGCGCTTCGGCCGGGGATGACTGGTACCTGGTCCGCGGAACTGCCAGCCCCGACTGCGCGTCCAAGGGTAACGCGGGTCGTGCGATCAGTTACGATCCGCGCTGAATTCAAGACAAACGGAGTCCATTAATGTCCCTGATGCGAATTACCCGGTCCGCAGTGATCGGTTCCGCGGTGCTGGTGTTTGCGAGCCTGTCCGCAGTGGCAGCCGACAAGGCCGACCTGGAAAACGGCAAGCTGATCTTCACGCAGCGCTGTGGCATCTGCCACGCCGTGAACAAGGATCCCAACGGCCCGGTGGCCGGCCCCAGCATGGTGGGCATCGTCGGGCGCAAGGCCGGCAGCGTGCCGGGCTTCGCGCTCTACTCCGACGCCCTCAAGAAGTCCGGGCTCACGTGGGACCCGAAGACGCTCAGTGAATTCCTGACCATGCCCATGCAGAAGGTCCCCGGCACGGTCATGCCGATGATGCTGCCCGATGACAAGGAGCGCGCCGACGTCATTGCCTACATGGTCACGCTGAAGTAAGGGTCAGTTACAGCTGGTCAGGCCATTGATCCAGCTGGTCAGCAACGCCACGCCAGCCGCATCGACCACCCGCGGCTGGAATGGCGGCATGGACGTGATGTCGGTGCGTGCCGGACGCAGCGCCACGATGGACTGCGCAGCCGAACCCACCGCAATCAACCGCGCATTGGCGATCCCCAGGCTGTCCTGGGGAACGGCATTGCAGGCATTGGTGGCGGCCAGCGACGTCGTGTAGCGCAGGTCCATGTTGCTGGGCGTCGGGCCGCCGGGCCGATGGCACTGCGAACAGTTGGTATGCAGGTAGGCGCGGGCACGCTGCGCCAGCGTGCCGCCGGTGCCGTACGGATCCGGCATGGTGGGCAGGTTGGCCACCGGTTGTGACAACGGCGGCGACAGCATATTGATGTGATCCAGCGTGGTCAGCTCGTTGGCGGTGCGACCGTTGGGATACCCGAAAAGCGTATTCAGCTGCGCCACTTCCGTCCCCAGCGTGCGCCCGGCCGCTGCCGTGTGGCAGCGCAGGCAATCGGACTCGCTGGGAAAGCGCCACTGCTGGGCACCGATGGTGACTGACTTGCCACCGATCACGCGCGTGGCATCGGTCTGCTGCGCATTCCATTCGTAGGTGTAGCCGGCCCAACTGCCGTCATTGTGGTGCATGAACAGGCGCGTCTCGACCAGCGCGCCATTGAGGCGGAAATGCTTGACCAGCACGCTGCCAACGGGAAAATCCAAATGATTCGCGGCATTGACAGTGATGGGCTGACCGTCCGGCACTGCCATGTAGCGCGACTTCACCGCGTTGTCAGACCAGAACGCCGCGACCGGGGCATACGCAATCAGCCCGGAGGCAGGCAGCGTCGCATCGTTGCTGTCGACACATCCGGTCGCCGAGAGCTTGTCCGGAATGACGTGACCGCCACCCCCACCAGCGGCGGGCACGATCTTAACGATCCCGTCGTTGCCGGTGGCGGTGAGCTGCAACACATACAGTTCTCCATCCGCCCCTTCGGCGAATGAAGAAAATTCAAAGCCCGACGAGAAACCATCCTGCTGCGTCACCACCAGCGTGGGCGTGGTGCCGGTGTCGATGTTCCAGATGAATCCGGTGCCGTAGTCCCCGAACAGGTAGCGCCCGACGAGCCCGGGGATCTGGGTGCCGCGATAGACATAGCCGCCCACGATGGCCTGTCCCTGGAAGTGGTCGAACTCGGCGATGGGCGCGATGCTGGTGGCGGCGTTGGGGCCGCAGTCGGAGTTGTAGACATGGCTGGCCTCGAAGCAACGCCAGCCATAATTGCCACCCACGGTGACATGATCCACCTCTTCATACAGATCCTGGCCCACGTCGCCCACCCACAGGTCCTGGGTCGCGCGGTCGAAGCTCCAGCGCCAGGGATTGCGAAACCCATAGGCGTAGATCTCCGGGCAGTTCAGCGTGAACAGGCTTTGGTCGTTGTTGCAGACCGGATTGCCGGCAAACGGATTGCCCGGCGGAATGGCATAGGGCGCGCCACCGGTTGAGCCGTTGACGTCGATGCGCAACATCTTGCCCATCAAGGTGGACAGCCGCTGGCCATTGCCAATGGGGGGATGAGGATCACCGTCGCCGCCGCCATCGCCGACGCCGACATAGAGGAACCCGTCCGGGCCGAATACCACGTTGCCACCGTGATGCCAGATACCGGGCAGGTTAATCGTCAATATGGGGCGCGCAGTCAGGGGCTGCAGCGTCAGGCCGCCATCCAAGGACTGGAATTCCACGACGTTGAAGATTTCGCCGGACCCGCCGGTATAGGTATACGCCAGGTACACCTTGTGGTTGGTCGCGTAATCGGGATTGAACACCATGCCCAGCAAGCCGCGTTCGGCCCCATCGTAATCCACCACGCCACTGAGGTCGATGAAGACCCGGCTGGAGGTAACATTGTCCTGGTTATCGAATACCTTGACGTGGCCAGTCTGCTCGACCACGTACCAGCGACTGGCATCGGCCGGCTCACGCACCATGGCAACCGGGGAATCAAAGGTCAAATGCGTATAGACGGGCTGCAGCCCGAATGACCCGTCCACGATCGGCGCGTCGCCGGCCAGGCACGTTGTGTTTGAGGGACGCACATCGAGACCGGAGGTAGGAGGCACCGCCAGCGTCGACACGGTAGCCGCAGCGGACTGGCCGGATTCGTTTGGGGTGGTCGCGTTGTCGTAGGCACTTACGGTATAGCTATAGCCGGTACTGGCCACCAGTCCGGTATCCGTATAGGTGGTGCCCGCGACCGTGCCCACGGGCGTGGTGCTGCCGCCTCGGAACACGTGGTACCCGGCCACACCGGTGCCCACATCCGTGGCAGCGGTCCAGGTCAGCCGCACTGACGTATCCGATACGGCAAATCCGCTCAGACCGGTGGGCACTGTCGGTGGCGTCACGTCCGGCGACGCCAGCGTCGTGGCACTTGCCACGGCAGACGCGGCCGATTCATTGGGCGGAGTGGCCATGTCGTATGCGCGTACGGAATAGCTGTAGCTGGTGCTGGCCGTGAGCCCGGTATCCAGATAGGTCGTGCCGGTTACCGTGGCCAGCGGCGTGGTGCTGCTGCCACGGAACACGTGATAGCCGGCCACGCCGGTGCCGGCATCAGTGGAAGCCATCCAGCTCAGCCGCACCGCCGTATCCGACGCTGGGTTTGCAGTCAGCGCCGTCGGCACTGTCGGCGGCAATGTGTCAGGCGGCAAGGTCGGGGGCGCGCCGGGGTCCACCGAGCTGCACGCAGCCAGGAACATGGTTGCCAGCAAAATCCCGCAACCGAGGATCCGAACCCTGGACCTGACTCGTCGGGAATTGGGCAACATTGTTGGCAGCACACCACAACGAGTGGACAAACTCCAGATGTCACCGGCCTGCTACAGGCCGATTTAATGGGTTCTTAAGGTGACATAAGAAGGCCCGGTACAGGTTTCCCCATACCGGGCCGCAGCTTCGTGCCGCAAGCAGCTCTAGAACTTCAGGCTGACGCCTACCGTGAAGTACCGGCCAATGACGTCATAGCCACCGTTGGTCTGCGACGCGGCGGCCTCTCCCAGGACCTGCGGTGGCGCCTTGTCAAACAGGTTATTGACGTTGCCGTAGATCTCCATCGTGCCGCCACCCATGGGAATGCGGTAGCCCAGACGAGTGTCCCAGTACACCAGCGAGCCAACCGTATTGTCGGCCACGTCGTAGATGACCCCGGAGCCGGTGACGGTGGTGACACCGCCGGCCACCGTGCCCAGCGGTCGCTCCAGGTTGTAGCGCGCGTTCAACACGCCGCCACTGAGGTAGCGAGCCTGCAGGTTCCAGTTGAAGGGACCGTTGTCATAGGTCATCGACGCATTGATCCGGGTCTTCATGAACTGGTCAAGGACGCTGTTGGTCAGGTCGGTCTTGACCCCCGCGGAGCTGGTGGTCGAGTTCTCGAGCAGGTAGGTACCCATGACCCGGAACCCTAAATGCTCGTTGCCGCCCACGATCTTGATGGGGTGCGTGTACCCGATCTCCATGTCGATAGCTTCGTAATTGCTCTTGGACAGGTTCTGGTACAGCTGCGGGATGAACAGGATGATATTGGTGGCCGGATCACGCACGATCAGCTTGCACTGGTCCTGGTTGCCGTCCAGATAGCACTCGTTGACCACCGACTGCGCGGGCAGCTGCTCGATCGCGTTGTCGATGCTGACATTGATCCAATCCACCGACACGTCAAGTCCCTGCACCCAGTTGGGCCGGTAGACGAGACCGGCCGTAAAGGTGTCGGCCTCCTCTGGTTTGACGTTCGGATTGCCGCCACTGACCGTCGTGACGACAGTGCCCTGCACCCAGCCGGCCGGGGCCAGGGGATCGTTGATCGGCCCGGTGAATCCGCCCGTGCGATCGAAGCGCTCGGCAATGTTGGCCGCGCGCGTATCGTGGGAGTACGTGCCACGCAGCCGGTACTCGTCAGTGAACGACGCGTCCAGGCCGGCCTTGTAGGACCAGATGTCGCCAGATCCTTCGTAGTTGGCAAAGCGCACCGCCGCCTGCAGGTTCAGCACCTTCATCCACGATTTTTCCGACAGCAGCGGGAATACCGTTTCTGCGTACGCCTCGACCACGTCAAAGGAACCGGAAATGAATGGCACGTTCGAGAACTGTGTATCGACGCTGTTCTGGTAGGGGTTGGACGGCACGCCGCGCACGCCGATATTGCCCGGTGGACGGATGCCCCGGGCCACCTGGGATATGCACTTGGGGTTGGTCGCCACCACGTTGTCCGGGCACCAGACCGGGTAGTACGTGGGGTCGGCGGCCGTATTGCCCTGCGAATCCCAGACGTTCTGGTCGATGCTCTCCTTGCGATAGGACGCGCCCAGCGCGCCATCGACGTCCCCTGCCCAGCCCGTGAAGAGCTTGCCGCTGGAAGTGAGCTCCGCAATGGACTGTTCGGTGGTGGTCTTGCGGTGCTTGTCCTCATCACCCACATAGCTGAAGGGGGGACCATACAGCGGCTTACCGGTGGAGTCGTAACCGATGAACGGGTTGGTGGTGACACTGACGTTGTCGTCGTAGCCCTTGATCCAGTTGACGGCCGCCGGACTGGCGTTGCCACTGCCAAACACGTTGAGCGGCACGCAGCCTGGCACGTTGCCGGAGATCACCGTGACACGACAGCGAATGGCGCCCGTAGCCGGATCCTTCACGGCATCGACTGCCAGGTACACGCGGTCCAGTCGCAGTCCCTGTTCCTGCGCCGCATCGAGTCGGTTCCTGCCGTACTGCAAGTAGCCATCGATCTGCCACTGGTTGAGGAACCCGTTGGTATCCAGGGTGGTCTTGAAGCCCGTCGTGACCGTGTCCATGATGTTGGTGTTGTCGAAGCGACCCGTGCCCCAGTCGGCCCGGGTGGCCGCCTTGGTCATCGTCATGCTGGTCACACCCGCCGCAGTCATCAGGGCGGCAATTTGCGGCGGCAGGAACGCATTGTCATTGAAGATTGTGAAGTTCTGTGGTGGGGCGCTGCCGATATCGCCCACCCGGGCGAAGTAACTCAGCGACTGCTCGGCATAGATGCCCTGCACAAAGACATTGGTATGGTCCCCGATGTCGGTATCCAGGTGCAGGAAGGCCTTCTTCAGGTTCCACGCCGGCAACAGCGATGTGTCCGTCGCGGCGAGGTTCTCGCCGCCGCCGCCGGACATCACGGGGCTGGTGGCCGCCGGTCCGGTGGCCGGAAGGGTCTTGTAAAAGGGAATTGCCGACCCATCGGGCGACAGTTCATACAACTTTGTGGTGGCTGGGGTAGCGCCAATCGACAGCAGGCCGTCGTAGGTCAACTGCGTACTGTGCAGGTTGCAGGCCGGGACCAGCCGCGGAACCGCCGCGGAATAGCCGCCATTGGCCGGCAGGTAGGTGGCCGCGTTATAAGCCGGGGGAGCCGACCCTGCGATGAGGGCCACGTTGGCCGGAACCGCCGGGTTTTGCATCAGCCCGCAGCCGTTGTACCACTCGCGCCCCTGGTATCCCACGATCTCATCGCGCGTGTTGTATCCGGCGGAAAACAGGATATGGGCCTTCTCGCCGAGGGCGCTGCCAAACGCCATGGTGTATTGCTGGCTGCGACCATCCCCCAGTTCAGAGAAGCCGGTCTCCGCTGAGGCACGAAACCCCTCCATCTTGGTGTCGAGGATGTAATTGACCACGCCGGAAACCGCGTCGGTGCCGTAGGACGCACTGGCTCCGCCCGTGACTACCTCGACGCTCTTGAGTACTTCTTCCGGGAAAAGATTGATGTCGGGACCGCCATAGGCCGTGGATGGCACCATGCGACGGCCGTCCAGCAATGTCAGGGTGCGCTTGCTGCCCAGGCCGCGCAGGTTCAGCGACCCACCACCCGGGCTGTTGAAGAAGCCACCGCTGCCGAGGCTGCCGAAGTTCTCGCTGGTGGCGCTCTGGCCAGAAAACTGCGGCAACTGCGTCAACGCGGCCGTGATGCTCTGGGGCGCCATGGCCTGCAGTTCGGTCGCCGAAATTGCAGCGACCGGGGTCGGTGTGGTCATGCCCACGGCCTGCTGGATGCGCGTGCCGGTAACGGTCACTTCCGCCAGGGTGTCGCTTGAGGCATCCGCGGCCATGGCCAGGTGCGTCCCGGCCATGGCCAGTCCCACGGCAAGCACCAGCGGCTTCTTGCTGAACTCGATTACTGCAGGCTTATGCGAAGCGGCCCTAGGGCCCACGGATGAAATCATGATCCCCCCCTTTAATTATTCAGCGACATCACTCTGGTTGACGCCACCGCCGGACCGTAGCAACAGGGTCACCGGCTAGCACTGGGGGGTCGGGTTATGGCTGGTGATCGACGATTGGTTATGGCATGGTCAAATTGCCTGCTCCGGCCGAACGTCTTGACCGGGGCGGCTGGCCAGTTGCGTGCGACCGGGCTCTATGAATTAGCGCTCGTTCATGCGACACCAGTCCTGGACGTCTATCGGTGCTTGATCGAGCCACCAGAGCAGGAGATCTACATGCCCGCGTTCAATTCAGTTCGCTTTCGCGTAAAGCCGGGGCGTGATCAGGATTTCATAGATGCCCACAAGAAGATCGTGATGAATTGGCCGGGACTCAAGCACGCCAACCTGATCAAGGGCGCCGATGGCGCCTTTTGCATCATTGCCGAGTGGACCGACATGGATGCGTTGACCGCGGCGCGCCCGCTGATGATCGCGGCACTGGATTCCTTTCGCCACTTGCTGCAGGAGCTGGGCGGCGGCCTGGGTGTCACCGATCCGATCGCCGGGCCGGTAGTCCTGGCGCTTAAATAGGAATTACTTGCCAGCCCAGCCATCGACGTAAAAAGCTGTAAACTTGTGCACGCCCGGTCGGGCCAGGGTGAGGTGCGGAGGACAACGGGAGCTCAGTGGGCCAATCCGAGACGGCAATCAGGGAGTCCATCAATCTCGCCGAGCGCATCCGCAAGGACTTCGGCTTTGAAATCTCCGTCATTGGCGGCAACGGATCGCGCGCCAACCCCTGGTACATCATCGAACCGGACCGCGAACGCGCCGCGCTGCACGCCATGCAGTTGCTGACGGCGTTTTGCAGTATCCAGGGCGCGCTGTGGCGCGCCGACAAGCCGCAAGCGGTGGAAGAAGCCCCTGACCAGCTGCGGGTGGCCATTGAACGGATCCGGTTCCTGGACGGGCAATCCGTCTCGGAACGCGTGGCCTATTACTTCCAGTTTGATGCCCCTGCGGCCCAGGTGGACCCGCAGAATGTCCTTGGCTGCGTCCAGCCGCAGGTGGGCATGGTGCTGCCTTACCAGCTTGGCTGGCTGCATTACGAGGGCGCCACCGAATCCATGCCCAGTGACGTGTCCGGCACCGGCTACGCGGCCCCCTATGGTGCTCCGGGCATCGAGGCCACGATTTTCCTGTACCGCAATAGCAGCGCCCTGCCTGACAGGACCCTCGATGTCCCGGACCTCGACTACGAATTCGCCGAGGCGGACAGGATGCTGCAGATCCACTCCGGCAGCATGGCCCTTGGCGATGCCCAGGTCGTTCATCCTGAACTGGCGCGCCTGCCCTGGAAGACCAGGACTTACACCACCGCCGAGGGCGGGTGCGCGTTCCTGATGCTGACTGCCGCCGGCGACCACTTCATCAAGGTGCGCATGACGGCCAAACCGGATCCGAAGGTGCTTGAATGCGCCAGGGCGACGTTCGAGGAGCTGCTGCACGTCGCGGACGTGGTCCCGCGCTGAAGGCGCAGGCAGTGCACGCCGTCTGACCCGAGCCTGTGCTTGCGGCAGGTTAGCAGGAGCGCATAACGGTGAGGACGCCGACGGCACTTGACCGCTGACCGCGCCGGCACCCTGCGCCGCGGGTGCCCCAAAATCCTGCCCCGCCCGATTTTCACGTCCCGGGAAAGCAGGTCGATCTAACCCCCAGTCCGATCCCCTGGCTCCGCAAGGCACCGAACATTCTGTTTAGTCTTGTGGCGCGGCCGGCACGGTGAGCAGATCGAACGTGACAAACCCGTGACGTCGTGGCGTGGCGACGCTCCAGTTGGCGTTTTCACAAACACTTCATATCCGCGCTCGAACTAATCGCGCAGGGCGTGATCACACTGGGGGCGTACTTCTTACAGAGGATCGCCCTATGCACAGTGCAATACTGACTGTGGCGTTGTTCCACTCCGTGGCCGTATTGGAACTCTTCGCCTTCGCCGCATTTGAGGCCTGTCGGCCCGCACCGCGACGTACGCCCGGCGTTGCGTGGGTGGCCACGCCGTTGCCAGAGGCCGTGGTGAAACCAGATGCCTCAAACGGTGATTACGCCGATAGCTATGACGAAGCTGCGTGAGTCCGGCATGGCAGGAGCTGCGGTGCCGCATGGCGCCGCAGCCCCTGTTGACCCTGTGTCCACGCGTCTAGCCAGTCGATTCGTAACTGCCCTTGGCAAGACTCCATGGGCCGCCTCGAAGGGGCTGCCCATAAGCCGAGCCCGGGCAGCGTCCTTACCGTCCGGGCTCAGTTTGCATGTGAAGAAGTCTCGCTAGAGGTTCATTCACCGCAACTGCAGCCTGCGCTCCGCAGGGCGGAAACAAAACCCAAGGATGCCTCGCCCGCACGCAGGATTTGGCCTACGCAAGCGACCTCGCGGGCGCGGCCGCGTAGCCGCGAGCCCTCACCCAGGGGGCACCTGATGGTTTGGCACGACCTCAGCTAATCGAAGTTGCGCTAACCAGGGCGACATCTTGCATCGAGAGTGTCGCGAACTGGCCCAGCGTGGCCGCGCAACTGGGCGCCCGCCAGTACAGCGAACCACAGCATCGTGGCGTAGATGTTGACACGCTCGGTAAGACCCATCCATGGCGTGGATTGCCCCACTGCAAGCTGCGGAATCTGCAAGGACGTCAGTACGCCAAAGGCAATGACGATGCCGATCGTCGCAAACGAGTAGCAGCGAAACCACCTTTCTAACAGGAAGGCCCCTGCAACCATGGACAACAGAATGAACAATGACATCAGCAATGTCATGCCGCCGTGCAGGCTACCGCGCGGCGTCGGCGCTGCCCCACGCACGTCCATTTGAAACATCAAGGCTGAGATCATGCTGACAACGGCGTATCCGACAATCATGAGGCCGGTGATTCTGGGAACGTGCTTTGGACCAGGGGACGCCCACACACCCAATGCGAAAATGAACGTAAGCGCGTTATACGCGATACTCATTACGAGCATGAATGATCGCGTCGGGGCGCCCGTGGCCAGCAACTCGCTGAAATTCTGGTCGGCATAGCTATAGCCTTCGTATCGCCAGCCCGCCATCACGTCAGTGACCACATAGAGCAGCGAGGAGAGCATGCCGCACAGGAGCGAGAGCTTTCGAACCATCTTCACCTTTGCCTATTTGCGTGGCGACCTGGGTGCGGCCCTAAGGGCCCCGTTTAGCGGCCGGTCACCGAAAGGATCCTACGCCACCGGGAAGACCGGTCCCGCCGCATCGCCAGACAGGTGTCGCGCAATAGCCTCGAGCATCCGCTGAACGGATCGCCTGATATTGGGATCTTCAAGCATGGAGTGCTCGGTCTTATGAATTCCGAGCAGCGGAATAGATACGGACGCGTCCTCGATTATCACCGTGGACATCGTTTGCAAGATTTCGCGCAGTGAATCGTACGCATGGTGCGCTCGCGGCGAAGTATTGATGAGCGCAATCGGCTTATGCACCGTTCCCTCGTAGCTTACGAGCCAATCCAGCGCATTCTTCAGGACGCCGGAGATGCCGTGCGCATATTCCGGACTGGCGATCACAAGCGCCCCTGCGCGATGGATAGCGGACCGGAAATCCAGTACGGGCCCCGGGGGCGACGCTTCCAGATCCGCATTGTAGGGCGGGATGTCGCCAAGTGCGCAGTAGACCGTCACGCTCATCGACGCGGGCGCACGCTGGGCCACGCATCGGCAGAAGGCGGCGTTAATGGAGGAGGTGCGCAGACTTCCAGGGATTGCGAGAATATTCATGACGTCGCGCGGCGCGCTTCAGCTGTCAAACACGAAGGTGTTGGCACGCCGGCGCGCATCACCTGCGCGGGCGTAGGGCCCCTCCTGGGGCGGATATCTGCTGGTGGCATGCCCTACGCCTTGGAGTATTCCGCGACATGCCACAACACACCCGTGGGGTCGCATAGATACAGCACCCGGATTCCCCACGGCTGCATCTGGGGTTCCTTGACAAGGCCAAGGCCGTACTTCTCCTTGAGGCCCAGCGCCTGGATGTGCCGCCACCAGGCATCGAGGTCCTCAACGTTGAGGGCCATCATGAAGTTCTCGGCGTGCTCCTTCACATAAAACTTCTGGAGGATGATGCCACAGCCATCGACCTCCATGCCGCAGGCGCTGTCGTCGCCCCAGATCTGCTGAAAGCCCAGGTCCTGGTAAAACCTGCGTGACACGTCGAGGTCTTTGGCGGGAATGAATGCACGAATGGACAGGGCTTTGCTACGCGACATTGCGGGCACCTATAGCCAACACGGCCACTTGATAGCCGAGGATGGACTCGCGGGCAGGAAAGCCGCATAACATTCCCGTTCAGCTGCACACAACCGGTCGCTGGCCTCGCGAACGGGCGTGCGTTGCCTGAGCGCCGAAATGCATCCCCCGCAGACAGGCATTTTACAGCCGCCGAACTGTTGCGCGGGCTTGGCAGGCCCCATGGCCCCGGCATGCTTCTGGCGGACCCATGCTAGAGAAGCTCCACTCCGAAACGCCGAACCACCAAAGCCAGCAGAAAGAAGCACAGCACGGTCAACGCAGCGCTGGCACCCAGTGACGGCCAAAATCCAATTCTTGCCAGGATGGTCGGAAATAGCAGAAACATCGGGAGTGTGGGCAGGACGTACCAAAACGTGTAGCCGGCGACTTCGCCGACCTTTGACTGCGGCTGCCCTTCAACATGCATCCACACCAGCGCGAACACAGTCAATAACGGCAGCGCTGCGATCAGCCCACCGAGTCGACCGCTGCGTTTGGCCATTTCGGAAATAAGGACCACCATTGCGGCGGTTAGTGCGTATTTCGCGATAAGCCAAGGCATGGGGAGCCGGCGGCCTATTAGCCCAGGCCGACCGGCCAAACTTGGAGCGACTCGCGCGAGTTCAAGTCCCGCGATGGCTCGCGGCGCCCTCGCCCGCGACCAAACAGGCCATCAACCCCGGCTCGTTGCAACGGAGTATTACCCAACTGCCTATCCAAATAGCCACCCATGAAGCAACCGACCCGGGGTAAAGATCGCAAACGCCCCCGCTAACAACAAAGCACCAACGTACACCCCGATGATGCTTCCTTTGTGCGCCCTGATGTCGCCGCGCCTAGCCGCAAAATACGCCCGCGGAATGAAGATTGCCACCGGGATTACAAACAGGTGATTGAACCCAAAGTGGCCAAGGATCCTGGTTCCACCGCCAGCCGACATGAACAGGGATATGAAGGCAGTACTGAGCATGAGAATCATGAACAGTTTCCCGAGCATTCGATGCCGAGGCGTGCCCTTCTGGTTGGCGAGAATGTAGGTACCGACAAGGAAGGCCGGCACGACCGTGGCAAGGTGCAGATACGTGAGGATGGCATACGACATCGGCAATTGGTCGGCTAGCGGCCCGCTTTAGCGCCGTCGGGCTGAGCTTTCAGCGGCGCGAAGGGACAGTTGTGCACGCCATCGCGCCTCATCTTTGAGAAACTTCTTTGTAGGCCTGACTCTTCATCTTTGTCCAGCGAAAGCCGCGGAAGATTGGGGGCTGCGCCCGGGCGTGCCGCCTGCGCCCCAGGAGCAAGTCGATCCCAAGCGCCCCGATGCCCGGCGCGATTGCCTGGCGCAAGGCACAAACATCGGGGCTGGGTTACAGCGCGCCCAACCGGCGGCAGCGCTTGGAATCGAGTGACTTGTGTCGCGGCGCCTGTACCAGGCGCGCAATTTTCAGTGGCCATGACACAC
The DNA here is from genome assembly GCA_963726085.1 of uncultured Pseudomonadota bacterium. Lineage (GTDB taxonomy): Bacteria > Pseudomonadota > Gammaproteobacteria > Steroidobacterales > Steroidobacteraceae > ZC4RG30. Next base: position 730,554 of record CAVSAR010000001.1, read on the forward strand.
GCCCTTAGGCGATCATGTGCATACGCGACGAACCAATCATGAAAACCCCTCAAGGGGTCTGATCGCAGCAGCATGCAGATACTCGACGAACAAACAGCGTTAATTCTGTGCTTTACAGGCGGCGTGGCATTACAAGCCGTTGTGCTGATGCGCGGGAGCTGGAACTGGGGAAAGTTCGGCTTGTGCGCTGTGATCGGCCTCTTGGGGTTCGTTCCGGGCCGCCACGAGAGTCAGTACGAGCCGACCGTTCACGCACTTATCTGCATCGGGTTGTTTTCGTTCTCCTTTGCGAGCTCGTTCAAGGACCAGATACTCCCGGTCATCACAGACAAGATCCTACTTTCCTACACATTGGTGTTCTGGTTCGCGTTCTTCACGTACTACTTCAACGGCACCAAAGCGGACCTCATCATCCTCGTGCTTCTGCTGGTGCCCAGCCTTGCAACCGTCCTGGTTGCGTTTTTCAGGCCGAAGCTTGGCTTCGCGGGAAAGCTGGTGCTCTACGGCTGGTTTTTGACGACTCTGGTCTGCATTGGTTTGTTTCAGTTCCCCTTCCGCCACCTCACGCTGTTTCTATCCGGGCATAACCCGCCGTGGCTAACGCCGGCCGATGCCCTGGTCTCCGGCATGGCATTCCTCTACCTGGCAGTAAACCTCGCCTATATCTACCTGCTGATACCGATACCTGCCAGGAGCCAATCCTTCGAAAACCGGATGCAGGAATGGCACCAGCTTACGGATCAAATGACGCACCGAGTGCTCGATGACAACCCTTCCCGCCAACAGGTGATACTCCTGGTGCTCCTCGAAGGAGGGGCGCTGCTGCTCATACATCTCTTTCATTGGGTACCGGAAGCCCTGGCCATCAATGCCCTGGTCATTCTCCCTGGCCTGCTAATCCTTCGACCCGGATCAAGACTGGCGCAGGCGGTTGCAGCCGATGAATACGCCGCCCACGGCTACAGCACGGCGATGATTGGTCGCAACGACCCATGCCCCTGCGGAAGCGGCAAGAAATACAAGCATTGTCACGGCAGCAACACTGCGAGCTGAGTTTCCGCTCGATTTGCTACAAATCTCGACTTCGACTGGCGACGACCTTGGTCCATCGTGGGTGCCAGCTGCGGTCGGTCAGGCGCATCGTTGAAATGAATATCGAGATTTGGAGGAAGTCATGAATCAGGTTTTCGACACGCGCACCGCACGGTGCGCCGGCCTGTTCAGCACCCCAGTACCCTGTGGGTATGGGAGAGCGTCGGGCGAAGAATCGGCCCAGCCGCACGCTGGCTGGGGCACACGGCCTGCTGGCCGGCAGGGATTTCCTCGTGCAGACATCTGAACAGATCGAGCAGCTACAGGAGCGGCTGCGACAGCTCAAAGCCCGCCAGGCCATGGTGGATGCACGGCGGCGATCGCTTGAAGCACAGCGCGCGCGAAAGGCCGACCTGCGACGCAAACATCTGGTGGGTGCGCTTGTGTTGGCCAAGGTGGAGCAAGGGGTGCTCCCCGAGTCCCAGCTTCGCGGCTGGCTCGATGCGACGCTGCAAGGGTCCTATGATCGTGGATTATTCGACTTGTAGACTCGATAGCTCAGAGGTTTTCAGCTGACCGGACCGGGCTCATGCGCTGCGGCCCCTGCCCGTCGAACCTGACAAGACCGCAATTGCAAAGCGGAAATCTTGGGCGCGCGAGTGCTGGGCCCACCCACGGGTACTAGGGTCAGGTAGATCTCAATGCGCCACACCAGGGGATGCGATCAATCGCACCGATCAACATGATCACGACGGATTCTCGAGGCTGAATACTTCATTCTCGTCGTCGTAGGCAAAGGCCTCCGCATAGCGCGCCAGTGAGATCACCGCCCGCAGCGTCTGGTCGGCTGCCGCCTCGTCCATGAAGTCTTCCATTTCGTCTGTGAAACGGCGTTTGGGGGCTTTGTGTGACGCACGCTCGTCCAGGACGCGACGAATGTGAGCGGCCAGGGGCACGTAGGTCAGGAGCTGCCGGGAAAAGAGGCTCTTGCGCGCATCGACGGCGGCATTGGCGAATTCCTTGCCGCTGTCGGTCAGGCGGATATCGCCGCCCTCCACTTCCGCAAACCGCATCATCTGCAGCGTCTCGGCCACCGGAAACAGTTCGTCGATCTCCATCACCAGGTCTGAGGCGATCTCCGGCAGGTCGGCCTTGCCGTTGTAGGGCGGGCCGGCCAGGGCTTCCATAAGACCGGCCAGCAGGTTCGACGAAACCCTCGGCAGCACGCTGCCGATCCCCAGTCCCGGGAATCGCTCCTCCCGCCCCGGTTCGGCCGCCGGGGCCAGGGGCTTAGCGGTCATCTCCACATAGATCCGTTCGACCAGTTCGCGAAATGAAGGATCGAGGCGATTTCGGGGTTGGGGCAGCTTTACTTCGATGTCAGACAGGATGCGTCCCGGGTTGCTGCCGAACAGGAGGATGCGATCGCACATCAGCGCGGCTTCCTCAATGTTGTGGGTCACGAGGATGACGCCCTTGATGGGCATGCGACCCTCGCACCACAGGTCAAGGAAGTCCGTGCGCAGGGTTTCCGCGGTCAGTACATCCAGTGCGGAAAACGGTTCATCCATGAGCAGGATATTGGGATGGACTACCAGTGCGCGGGCGAAACCGATGCGCTGGCGCATACCCCCCGACAGTTCGCGTGGGTAGGCGGACTCGAAGCCATCCAGGCCGATCATGTCGATGGCGGCCAGGGAGCGCTTGCGGATTTCGGGCTTCGGTAGCCGCTGGGCTTCGAGGCCGAGCGACACGTTCTCCAGCACGGTGAGCCAGGGAAATACGGCAAAGCTCTGGAATACCATGGCAACCCCGTCCGGGGGACCATCGATGGCCGCGCCCATGTAGCTCAGCGTGCCGGCATTCGGGGTCGATAGGCCGGCAATGAGACGCAGCAACGTGGACTTGCCCGAGCCGGATCGCCCCAGTAGCCCAACGATCTGGCCCTCGTTCAACAGCAGGTTCACGCCGTCGAGTACAAGCAGTTCGCCCCCGTCTGGCTTGGGAAAGGACTTGCGCACGCCCTCGATCAACAGCAATGCCGGGTTATTCATTTGAAAACCTTGTCAGGTGAGCCGGAACTTGCGTTCCGCAAAGTAGTACAGCGGACGCCAGAAGAATCGGTTGATGGCTACGACAAACAGACTCATCGTGGCGATGCCCAGCACGATGCGGTGGTAGTTGCCGGCGGCCGTGGCCTCGGCGATGTAGGCCCCGAGACCGTGCGCCTGAATCTTCGCGCCCCTCCAGCTGGCAAACTCCGCGACGATAGCCGCGTTCCATGAGCCACCGGAGGCCGTGATCGCTCCCGTCACGTAGAACGGCAGCACTCCAGGCAAGGCAACCTTGCGCCACCACAGCCAACCGCGCACGCCGAAGTTCTGGGACACGTAGCGCAGCTCTGCGGGCATGGAGGAAGCACCGGCAATGACGTTGAAGAGGATGTACCACTGGGTGCCGAGGATCATCAGCGGGCTCAGCCACAGGTCAGGGTTGAGCTTCCAGGTAACGATGCCGTAGACGGCCACGGGGAACAGCAGATTCGCCGGGAATGCCGCCAGAAACTGGGCAATGGGCTGCACGATCTGGGTGGCGCGTGGCCGCAGGCCGACCCAGACGCCGATCGGTACCCACACCAGGCTGGCCAGGGCTATCAGGATGCACACCCGCAGCATGGTCAGCAGGGCCAAACCTGCAACCTGCAGCGCTTCGGCCACGGTGGTGTTGGCGATGAGGATCGAGCCTATATGCCAGATCGCCAATGCGACGACGGCGAGCACGAGCGCAAACCACAGCTTGTCGCGGCGACTGTCGTTGCGCGCGGCCACAGGCTTGGCAATTTCCTGCGGCTTGGAGGCCACACGACTGGTCACCCTCACCGCTTCATGAAAGACCAGGGTCAGCGCCCCGATGAGGCGAGATCGGCGCATCATCGTCAGCGCCCAGGACTGGGGAATGCGCGCGCTGGGATCCTGCTCTACGCGGAAGCGGTCGACCCATGCGATCAGGGGTCGGAACAGCAACTGATCGTAGACCAGGATGACGATGAGCATGGTCGCGATTGCCCAGCCGATCGCGCGCAGGTTGCCCTGCTCGATGGCCAGCGCGATGTACGAGCCCATGCCGGGCAATGCGACCGAGGTGTGCCCGACGCTGATGGCCTCGGAGGCGACCACGAAGAACCAGCCGCCGGACATGGACATCATCATGTTCCAGACCAGCGCGGGCAGCGCGAAGGGGACTTCCAACTGCCAGAAGCGCATCCAGGGGGACAGCCGGAATGAGTCGGCAGCCTCGCGCAGTTCGACCGGCACGGTACGCAGGGACTGGTAGAAGCTGAAGGCCATGTTCCAGGCCTGGCTGGTAAAGATCGCGAAAATGGCCGCGAACTCGGCCCCGAGCACCCGGCCCGGAACCAGCGCCATGAAGAACACCACCGTGACGGAGATGAACCCCAGGATCGGCACCGACTGCAGAATGTCGAGCATCGGGACCAGCAGTTTCTCGGCGCGCTCGCTCTTGGCGGCCCAGGTCGCGTAGGTGAGGGTGAAAACCATCGACAGGGCCAGCGCCGCGAACATCCGCAAGGTGGTACGGGCCGCGTACTGTGGCAAGTAGACCGGGTCGAGCGACAGCGGTACCGCGTCGAGGGTGGACAGCGGAGCCAACAGCCCGCGACTGGCCTCGCCGAGGAAAACTACCAGACCGATAACCACGACGAGCGCAGCGAAGTCCCAGCGGGTGACCAGGTCACGCACGAAGGCAAAGGAGTCGGTCCGCTCAGTCATGGGGTAAGGCTTGATTGCGAAAGCGGCATGTTAATCCCGATCAGCGCTCGTCCATGCCCCGATCGAGGCCGCGGCCAGGCTTTGTGTCATCAGGTCATATTTGAGCAAAGAATCTAGGGTAATGGGTCAGCCCGCTAGGCAGGCCGGCAGGTGATCGTAACGCGCGTGCTTGGGCACACCGCTTGATTCGCGCGCGTCAGCGTGGCGTCAGCCTTCGCCGGGTACCACGCACACATTGGTCCAAGAAAGATCCAGCCGGCAGGTGCAGATGCTGCGCCAGCGACACGAGTCTGGAAATGCGCTACGAGGCTATATCCCGCAAGTCCTGGGGTTGAAGAAACCGGATGCCAAGGAACCAAGAGGCAGCGCCAGTGCCCCCTAATACGATCGACCGTGGCTACCCCAGTATTCAAGAGGTGGCTGTGCCGAGATCATCTTGCGCTTCCCCCCAGTGCCTCGAACGCCGCAACAATCACCTCCGACGTGATCTGCTCAGGGGCCATGAAGTGCCCGAACATCAATCCCTCCGACATGGCGTGCGTTACGCGGACGAACTGGCCAATGGGCATGGGCAGATCGCTTTCGGGGATAAACTCCAGCAGCGCCTTTTCAATTTGCGCATAAATCCGTGCGTTTTCGCGCACAATGCGTTTGCGCATCCGGGCGTTGGACAGCGCGAACACCTGGAAGGAAGCCGCCCCGACTGCCATGGGAGCGCGCGCCTTTGCCGCCTGGGCAACTGCAATACCGATAATGCGCAGTTGCTCCTGGAGTCCGGCGCCTGGGCGCAATGGCGGCGTCACCGGCTGCCACAACGTTTCAATCACTGCGAAGATCAGCTCCTCACGGTCGCGGAAGTTCCCGTAGATACTCCCCCGCGACAGCCCCACGCGCCCGGCCACCTCCTGCATGGACACTGCGTGGAAGCCTTTTTCACGAATGATGTCGCGCGCGGACTCGATCAATCGCGCCCGAGTGCGTTCCCGTTTTTCTTTTGCCATTGCGGCTAATAATACACTAGTGTATTTTATACACACAAGTATTTTCCAAGGAACGAGAATGATTCTCTGGGTCTTGTTGTTGCTGGCGGCGTGTCTCGCCGCAGGGGTGCTCTGGAATCACCTGGCACAAGCGCGCGAGGCCACCCGCTGCGTGCTGTTGGGCCGCTTCGTGGGGATAGCGGGCCGGCGCCTGCACGTGATCCAGCGCGGTCGTGGTGGACCGGCCGTCGTCATTGAATCTGGCGGCGCGACCTCCTCGGTAATGTGGTGGCCGCTACAGGATCGTCTTTCCGAACATACCACCGTGATTTGCTATGACCGGGCGGGTCTGGGATGGAGCGATCCGTCCCTCCCCCGCTCCGTCGAGGACCGCGCTGACGAACTGGCGCAGATGCTCAGGCTAACGGCCGTGCCAGCCCCCTACATCCTGGTCGGTCATTCCTATGGTGGTCCGATCATCCGGATTTTCGCAGCACGTCACCCAGACCTTGTCGCCGGGCTGGTATTCGTGGACAGCGCCCACGAGTCGGTATTCCACCGCCCGGCGGCGCAAAAGTACCTGCATCGCAGTGTCGGCGCACTGCGGGTTGTGGGGCTGCTGGCGCGGCTGGGCGTACTGCGCCTGTTGCGCCTCAGGGGCATTCCCACGGCATCCACGGCCCTGCCGTTTTCGGACGCCCAGGAAAGGTCGCTCAAAGGCCGCTTCCCCCCTGTGCATACCTTCAGCACCGGCGCAGACGAATTCAGGTCCATGGCATCCATCGCCGACAGCATGCGGGGCCTGGATGCGCCGGGATCCCTTGGCGACACTCCCATCGCGGTAATCACCCATGGCCTGGCTTTTCCCGGTCCGTTTGCCGTGCTCGAAGAGGGGCACCTCCAAGGCCAACAGGCCCTGGCTGCCCTATCCACCAATGCAACCCTGATCGTCGCCCACAAGAGCAGCCACGCCGTGCCGCTGCAGGAACCGCAGCTCGTAATCGACGCCATTGAGCGGGTGGTTACATCTGCGCGACTCGGCGCACCTCTTTTGGATTGCTAAGTCGCGACGTACAAACCTGGCCCCGGTGCATTGCCTGCTGACAACGCCAGCCGCACCTTACCCAAGTGCAAACGCGCGATTCGCCGATGTAGGCCGGCGGTGCATGTATGGTTCAACCTGCCCAGCCCGCGGATGCGGGCTAGCGACTGCCTAGAGCAACGATCGAACGCGGTCAGACAGCGCGTGGACTCCAGCTGATACGTCACACAGTCGCCCATTGACGTAAAACGCCGGCGTGGCCCGCAAATGACCGCGCAGTGCCCCGTCCATCTGTTCTCGAATACGTTGCCGATAGATCTCGTCATCCAGCGCGGACTTGAACTCCGCGATGTCCAGGCCCAGGGAATTGGCGTTGCGGTCCAGCGACTTTCGATCCAGCCGCGCACCTTGCTGCATCAACAGATCATGCATTTCCCAAAACTTCCCCTGGGCAGCAGACGCTTCAGCCGCCTCTGCCGCCATCAGCGCATTCGGATGCGCACTCTCCATAGGGAAGTGCCGGTACACCAGGCGAACATTCGCGGGATAGTGCTCCAGTATCATTTGAACTCCGGGCTCCACCGCCCGGCATACCGGACATTCGAAGTCGCCATACTCGACTATGGTCACGCCAGCGTGGCTTGCGCCACGCGCGTGGTCGATATCCGTCACAGGCACGACAAGATCCTGGCCGTTGGTCGTCATATTGAAATCGCCTCCGCTATCGCGCTGTCGTAGGTTTCACCCGGGCCAAGTCGCGCATACAAACATGTCCAGCGCCAATGACCGACACCGACTGGTGCCGGCGGCCCTTCAATTGCGAAGCCCTCGCAGGCCATGATGGCCTAACGCTGCTCTCCTTTTTGCACAGACTCAAACAGGAACCAGGTGCGCCGCTCGGTCTCGTCGATCCACACTTCGATCAGGCTGGCGGTTGCGATATCGCGGTGTTCGTCGCAGACATTATGAACCTCACGCAAAGCTGCCACGAGAGACTGATTGTCTCCAGCCAGTTCTGCCAGCATGTCCTGCGGGGTCACATAGTCAGCGTCGTTGTCCATTATTCGTTGCAGGCGCCGCACGTGGCCAATTGACCTCAAAGTTGTGCCACCGAGCTTGCGGACCCGCTCCGCAATCGGATCGGTCATGGCGTATAGCTGGTCGGCCTGCTCATCGAGCAGCAAATGGTAATCGCGGAAGTGCGGCCCGCTCATGTGCCAGTGGAAATTCTTGGTCTTGAAGTAAAGCGCGAAGACATCAGCCAGAATCGCATTCAGGGCGCCACCGATATCGCGGGTCGCCTTTGCCTTGAGGTCCGTTGGCGTCGTCAGCGGTGCCTGCCGCCTGCGCTTGAGATCTTCGCTTTTCCGTTCGGATACCTTAGCCATTTCTGCATCCCTCGCAATCTAGATGGTTGTCAGTCGTGTCCGTTCGCCAAACCACTAACGGCATGGAGCATCATGCACATGACTCGGGCGATTTGCACCGTCGATGGACAGGTCCTGCAAGGGCCCGCCAGGACGGGCCCGTGCCACAGCCAGCTATTGGCGACTGACGGAGTCTCCGGGCTCTATGTGGACCGGATCGTTGAGCGCGATACGCCCCGGCGTCACCGTACTCCCATAAACTCCCAGGCACCCCTGACGATGGGCCGCTACCGCGCGCAGGATCCCGGGGCTGCGCTGCGTCGTAAGGGGATCGATGGTAATTACGGCGCAGCGACCGTCCCGCTTGTCGATGCGCACGCGCATGTCACCAATGCGCAAAACCTGGCCAACCCATGCGTCTTCCGCAAATGGCATATCGTTGGCCGCGTCCACCAGGATGTTTGGCCGAAACCTGTGCACGGACAGCTCTGCGCCAGCCATCTCGCCCAGTCGCACGATCGACTGAGTGGTGATGATGGAAATCGGGAAGGTATCGAATACGCCTCGGTCCTGCCTGATCACCCGGGTCCCGCCAGGGCAAAGCTCTGCCGCCAGCGCCGGATCCGCAACATCGAAGCGCGATCCTGATGGTGTTTGCACGATCGTTGCAGACTTGTCGGGTTGGGTCGGATCCAGGAATGAAGCAACGTAGAGTCCCATATCCGGCCGCTCACGAAGGGTGAGCCACGGAAACCCGCTGTGCTGCACACCTTCGCGGACAAAGGCCCAGCGTCGATCGCCAGTCAGCCCGTGCCAACCCACATCGACAGCGGACAGCACCTCGGATTTCATCGACTTGACCGGATAGCGCCACAGTCCGATGACGCGGCCCACGGTCACCCTGCCAGTGACATGCATAAAAGCACCTCCTTAAAAGAGGCGCCCTTGCCATCCCGACCTACGTCGAGCGTGGCGGATCTGGACCCGCTGCAGCGCCTCTCGACGGAGGGTGTGTTGCCGATGGCGGCACACGCGGAAAGTACGGTGATTTGACCCAATTGCCGGCGCCGCCGTCAAGGGTCTACAACTCGGCATGGTCCGGGCCGGTCCCTTGGCATCTCAATAGTGGACGATGCGGCGCCGCTGAAGGTCGTGGCCTCTGTCTTCGCGCACCCGGTAGGTGGACGCAAAGCCGGTGCGAGCGTATTTTGCGCCTTGGCATACATGGACCTTGCGCAGATGTGGCGGAACTCGCCAGCGCGAAAGATACCGTTACCCCATCGCTGAACCGGTACCCGCGATGCACCTGAACTTTGGGTGACCCATGCAGCGAAATCCTTTGGTCCTGTCCGCTTTTGGCCTGGCGCTGATCCTCGGCGCGTCGGCGCCCGGGCGACACGCCTGCGCACAGGAAACCCAGGTAGTCGCGCAGGATCTCAGGAACTTGCGAGTTCCCGGCAGGATCTCGGCGGTGCTTTGGACGCGGCGCCAAGAGTTCTACACACTCCAGATTGTGTTCGAGAGGTTTCCTCAGCGACCACTTCAGGTAGCGCAGCCCGGGGTAGTCGCGGCGCCACCCGCAAACGCCGAGGTCTGGCTGCAGCGAGTGGACGGCACGCATATTTCACCGATGCGAAGTTGGGAGACACCCGCGGCACAAAAGAACTGCCTGCGCTGTATAGCCTATGACGTCGAATATTTCTTCCCTCTGACCGTCAGCGCCGACGCCGTGGCTGTCGCCATGAAATTGGGTGACGTGATCTACATCGAGAAACTCAAGCCGTTTGCCGAAAAGCTGTGAAGCGGACGTTCCCGCCGGCTTTTGAGATCGCAAGTACGCAGCACCCTCTGTGGCGGGAAGCTGTGGGTCAGTAAATGGCAGTTACTCTGGAGGCGTCATGCGACTTGTTTCAACGCTTCTGATGCTGGTGCTAACCGTCCCCGCGGTTTCCGGGGACGCCCCACCAGGGCCAAGGCCCTGGCAACCCGTCATTGACCTGGATGCACCGCATCGCATGGAAGCTCTTGCACGAGAGAATCCCAAGCACTACGGCATGGTGCTGCGCATGGTGGCGGAAGCGCGATTCCAGCCGCCGAACCAGATTCCAGGTTGGCTGAAGGCGACATTCAATGCAGATGACGTCGAGTATCCGCTGATGCTCCACACGAGCTATCCGGCTCAACGTCATCTGGTCTTTACCCTTGATGGCACAAGGTACGCAAAGTTCATCTACTTCCCCTCGACGGCGACGCCGGAGCCGGCAAAGTAGTTGTGAACGATGAAGTGCTTGCCGGAGTGTGGGTGGCATGGCAAGTTGCCTTCTGTAAACTTCAGACGATGGCGGCTCGCCCCTTTATGAGGATGCGCATTGAAGCCAATTCCGCTTAGCGCGTTTTTTCTATGCCTGATGCTGCCCATGGCTCAGGGCGCCCGTGCGGCCGCACAATCCAACGACGAACTGCCACTCGACACCGTGGTCGTCGAAGGCAATCGTTCGGAACTAGATCATCTCCGGCAGGAGATGGTGCTGGTCGAGGACAAGTTTTATGAACGCTACAACCAGCTCAACCCCAACCACGACTTCGACACGCATTGTCAGACCGAAGCTCGTGTCACCACGAGAATAATGCGTCGCTACTGCCGCGCCGTGTATCAGGAGAAAGCACAGGGACGAGAGGGACAGGACCATGCAGAGGCCATGAAGAAGATGATCAACGGGTACGGCCCCGACCAACCGGCGCCGTGGGTACCACCACCACCCGCAGAGATCGCGATCGATGCGCGCCGCAAGGAGTATCAACAGAACATCCGGGACGTCGTGAAGCACCACCCCGAGCTGGTCGAGATGCTGCGAGAGCGGTACGAACTAGGACAACGCTACGAGGCTACACGCCACAAGATCTGGGGAAAGAAGCCCCCAGTAGAGGCGGCCGAACCCGCGGCGCCGGCCTCGCCCTGAAGGCGCAACCGCTCCATCCAGGTCTGGCCGGGAGGCCTAATTTCCGGGGGTTGACGACAGGATACTGTATGGATGTACAGTAGTCACCCCGCCAGTTAGTCCACTGCCAGAGGGTGTCCCGATGTCGCACGCCGCCGCCTTTGCCGAAGATCCGTCCCCACGACTTTCGCCATTTGAATCTACCTTTATTCGCACGGTCCTTGAGCATCGGGGCACTAGCTGTCGCCCCACCCTGGCGGAGTTTACCGAGGCGCTGAATGTACTGAGGCGTTACGACGAGCAGTGTCAGGACAATCCTCCTGAGAACGATGCATGGGAGCCGCGACTCGCAGAAGAGGACCAGGCGGCGCTGCGTGCCATGGCGTTCCTGATGTTTGGTGCTACCAAGCCCATGCCGGCACAGTGGCACAAGGCGCACGCTGCGCTCTATGGGCCGCTGCTGTGTGAGACCTGCGGTTAGCTTGCGATAACCAGTCGGTTCATCAACGCATGAAGAAGTCGAAATTGCGCCAGAAACCCTGGTTGTCGAGTAGGCGTAGCGCGAAGTTCGGAGCATTCTAGAGAGCATAGGACGGAGGATTCCATAACCGTCGTAGCTCGAATCAGGGAGAGAAGATTCGGAAAAATCCCTTGATGAACTCCAAACACACTGCATGGCGATGTGCAGCCTTAGCGGGTTCCACGTGGCTTTGCGCATCCCTGAACGCGGTGCCCAAGAACTCCGATTGGCAAGGCATTCCATCGTGATAGGCACAGCATGACCAACGGATCTTTTTCGCGGGATTTCTCAGGTGCTCGCGACTTATTCATCGCATCCGCAAAGGATGCGGGTGCGTCGTTGGAGTCGCACGACTACCCCGCGCCAGGCCCGAAAGGAGAGACTCTAATCACGGACGTCGCCTGGATCGGACCGAGCGATGCTCCGAAGGTTTTCGTAGCCGTGTCTGGCACGCATGGTATCGAAGGCTTCTGCGGCTCGGCTGCGCAGGTTGACTGGCTGACTCGAGGAGAATGGAAGCGACTCCCCAAAGACACTGCAGCCATGTTTATTCATGCTATCAACCCATATGGTTTCGCATGGCTCAGAAGGGTTACCCACGAGAATATCGACCTCAACAGAAACTGGGCTGAATTTTCGAGCGCTCCCGACCGAAATGCCGCGTACGACGACATCGCCGAGGCGCTTTGCCCAAGCGATTGGAATGACGAATCACAAGCACGCACTCTGGCGATCCTGCAAGGCTATATCGCCCAGCACGGTTTCGATCAGTTCAAAGCCGTGGTCAGCAGTGGCCAGCATCGACACGCAGACGGCCTCTTCTATGGCGGCCAGGCGCCGTGCTTTGCGCGAAGGACGCTCGAGAAGATACTCATAGCTCGTCTCGACAAGGCAATGCGCGTTGGGGTGATCGACTACCACACCGGCCTTGGCCCCTCAGGGTATGGCGAACTGATGACCAGCGCTTCTCGCGGCAGCGAGGTCTATACGCGTACCTGCCGCTGGTATGGATCCACGGTAACGCCCATCGGTGTTGAAGAATCGGCGTCTGCAATGGTCAACGGCGACTGGATCTCCGCCGTACCTACATTTCTTCCCCACGCTGAGGTCACTGCCATCGCGATCGAGTTCGGAACCGTCGCTCCGCTCGAAGTTCTGCAGGCGCTGCGTGCCGACAACTGGCTCCACAAATGGGGCGACGCCACCAAGGAATGGCCTCAGCCCATAAAGCAGAGAATGCTTTCCGCATTTCTGGGATCAAGCGACGTATGGAGAGGCATGGTCCTGGGTCAGTCTCTGGCCGCAACCCGACAGGCCATCCAAGGCCTTCAACTATAGCGAGCCCCAGATTTGCTTATTTCTCTGTAGTTTCAGGTAGTTGAGGCTGACTTCAGAACAGCTTCGAATTCTTAAAATTTGCCGGAGATAGGAATCGAACCTACGACCCCATCATTACGAATGACGTGCTCTACCAACTGAGCTACTCCGGCGCGGTGCGCGATTCTAGGGATTTTCGGCAGGAATGACTACTGATGCACGCGCCCTTTGCGCCGCGCCGGCGCCTCTGGTATCGGAAGCTATACGCAGCCTTCCCGAAGCCGGAACTGACCGGCCGCGGGCCTCGCGGGTTCAACTGTTCAGGGGGGCGCTGCGCAGGCTACGCGGCAGGCTGAAAACCACATTTTCCTCGCGACCGACAATTTCCCGCGGTTCAACGCCACCCCACTCGCGCAGTCGTGCCACCACTTCCTGCACCAGCACCTCCGGCGCCGACGCGCCGGCTGTGACGCCCACCGCGCACCTGCCCCTGAACCATTCGCGCTGCAGATCGTCCGGACCGTCAACCAGGTACCCGGGCCGGCCAGCCCGCTCGGCCAGTTCCCGCAGGCGGTTGGAGTTTGAACTGCTGACCGAGCCCACGACGATCAGGATGTCGCACAGCTCCAGCAGGCGCTTAACCGCGTCCTGGCGATTCTGCGTCGCGTAGCAGATGTCCTCCAGCCGCGGCGCCTGCAACGCGGGAAACCTCGCGCGCAGGGCCTCGACAATGGCCTGGGTGTCGTCGACGGACAAGGTCGTCTGGGTAACAAACGCGAGAGTCTGGGGCCGGTCGACCTTGAGCTTCTGTGCGTCGGCGACGCTTTCCACCAGATGGATTCGGCCACCGGACCTGGTATCAAAGCGGCCCATCGTGCCTTCGACTTCCGGATGCCCGGCGTGGCCGATCAGCACTACGTCGCGCGCATCCCGCGCAAAACGTGCCACCTCCAGATGCACCTTGGTCACCAGCGGGCAGGTGGCATCGAATACCTGGAACCCGCGCTCCTTGGCCCGTTCTTCCACCGCACTGGACACGCCATGCGCGGAGAAGATGACCGTGGCGCCGTCGGGGATCTCATCGAGTTCCTCGACGAAACGCGCACCCATGGCGCGCAATCGCTCGACCACGTGCCGGTTGTGCACGACTTCATGGCGCACGTAGATAGGCGCGCCGAATAGCTCGATGGCCCGCTCCACGATGTCGATGGCACGGTCGACACCGGCGCAGAAGCCGCGCGGGCTGGCCAGCAGGATCTGCATACCCGGAGCAGTGCCAACGTTCATGTGGTCGCGCGGCTGCGCCGCGCCTCCAGCAAAGATTCCAGGATGATAAGTCCAGCGCCGATGGTGATGCAGCTGTCGGCGACATTGAACGAGGGAAATGCCGCGCTACCCCAGTGCACATGCACGAAATCCACGACATAGCCCAGTCGCAGGCGGTCCACCAGGTTGCCGATCGCCCCGGCGGCGATCATCGCCAGCCCTGCACATTGCAGCGGCTGGGCGCGGCTGCTGAGCCGCCGCAGGTAATAGACAATCACGACGCTGACCCCCACCGCCAACGCCGTAAAGAACCAGCGCTGCCAGCCACTGGCGCGCGCCAGAAAGTTAAATGCAGCCCCGGGGTTATGCGCATGCGTTATATCCAGCACGGGCAGCAGGGTAACCATCTCATATAGCCCCACCGACCTGGCGACCAGCCATTTGGTCAGCTGATCCGCAACCAGCAGGACCAGCCCCAGGGGCAGCCAGCGCCAGCCACTGTCCACGGCGGCAATCGCCACGGCCGGGGATTTGGATACCTCAGACATGGCGACGCACCTCCGGCCGGCCCGACACATTGCCGGCACAGCGCCCGCACAGCTCCGGGTGCCCTGGATCAACCCCGACATCGTCGGTCCATTGCCAGCAGCGCACGCACTTGGTGCCGCCCGCACGAGTGACCTTGAGCCACACCCCCGGAATCACGGCGTTGGCCGTTTCTGCGGGGACCGCGTCCCCGGGCGCGTCTGCCACCTCGTGCACCTGCGCCCCCGACGTAATGGTGAGGAACCGCAGTTCATTGCCCAGGACTGCCAGTCGCCGCGCCTGCGCAGGCAAGCCATAGATATCCAGCTGCGCCTCAAGGGGAGCGCCGATGGTTCCCGCCTCGCGCAGCTTCTCCAGCTCGCGCTGCACGGCCTGGCGCAGCGCAATCAAGGCATCCCAATCGACGCCGGGTTTGGGCAATGCCGGAAATTCGTACCACGTGGTCAGCAGCACGGATTTGGCGGCCTGCTGCCTCCCCGGCAGCGCCTGCCAGATCTCCTCAGCCGTAAACGAAAGGATGGGCGCCAACCAGCGCACCATGGCCTGCAGGATGTGGAACATGGCCGTCTGCCCGGAGCGGCGCGCGTGACCCGCCGCCGGTGTGGTGTACATCCGGTCCTTGAGCACGTCCAGGTACAGGCCGCCCAGGTCGTTGACGCAGAAATTGTGCACGCGCTGGTAGATCAAGTGGAACTGGTAGTCGCGGTAGGCGATGACTACTTCTTCCTGCAGAGCGGCGGCGCGCGCCACCGCCCAGGCATCAAAGTCCAGCAGCTGGTTCGTCGACACCGCGTGTACGGCCGGGTCGAAACCATGCAGGTTGCCCAGCAGGAAGCGCACCGTGTTGCGCATGCGCCGATAGGAGTCGGACATGCGCTTGAGGATCTCGTCCGAGCAGCTCATCTCGCTGGTGTAGTCGGTGGCAGCGACCCACAGGCGCAGCACGTCGGCGCCAAGATTGGACATGACCTTGTCCGGGGCCACCACGTTGCCCAGCGACTTGGACATCTTGCGGCCCTTCTCGTCCACGGTGAAACCGTAGGTCAGCACGCTCTTGTAGGGTGCGCGCTCATACATGGCCTCGGACATCAGCAGCGAGCTGTGGAACCACCCGCGATGCTGGTCCGAACCTTCCAGGTACATTTCCACGGGCGCCGCAATCTCCGGGCGCTCCTTGCCAACACACTCAAAGCTCACGCCCGAATCGGCCCATACGTCCATGACATCCGTGACCTTGCGATAGACGGCCGCGTCGCTGCCCAGCAGCTGCGCCGCATCCAGGTCGAACCATGCATCGATGCCGCCCTTTTCCACCAGCGCTGCCACCGCCTCGATCAGCTCCGGGGTGCGCGGGTGCAGCGCGTTGGTCTCCTCATGCACGAACAGCGCAATCGGCACGCCCCAGGTGCGCTGGCGCGAGATGCACCAGTCCGGGCGGGTCTCGATCATCCCGGCAATGCGCTGCTGACCCCATGCCGGGATCCATTGCACTTTGGGGATGTCACGCAGCGCATTGGCGCGCAGTCCCTTCTGCTCCATGGAGATAAACCATTGCGGAGTGGCGCGAAAGATCACCGGTGTCTTGTGCCGCCAGCAGTGCGGATAGCTATGGCGCAACGGCGCGTGGTGCAGCAGGTTGCCGCTGTGCTGCAAAGTCTCGATGAGCAGCTTGCTGGCATCATCCAGCTTCATGCCGCCCACCAGCGGCACATCGGCCTGGAACCGCCCGTCGCCCAGCACCGGGTTGACCACCGGCAGGCCATAACGACGGCCGACGATATAGTCATCCTGGCCATGCGCCGGTGCGGTATGCACCGCGCCGGTACCGGCCTCCAGCGTCACGTGATCGCCCAGGATCACCGGTACGAGGCGATCCTGGAATGGATGGCGCAGCTTTAGGCCTTCCAGCGCATGGCCACTGAAGGTCGCCAGCTCATGTACATCGGTGGCGCCATAGCGTGCCAGGCACTCCTGCAGCAGCCCCCTGGCCACCACGATGCGTCGGCGCACACCCTGCTGGTCGAAGTCGAGGAGCACGTATTCGTATTCATCACGCAGTGCCACGGCCTCGTTGGCCGGCAGCGT
This sequence comes from uncultured Pseudomonadota bacterium, assembly GCA_963726085.1. Classification (GTDB taxonomy): domain Bacteria; phylum Pseudomonadota; class Gammaproteobacteria; order Steroidobacterales; family Steroidobacteraceae; genus ZC4RG30. The sequence goes on from CAVSAR010000001.1 coordinate 747,436, forward strand.
CCACGGCGTCGTAGTCCAGATGACGATCGCCGGCGCCGCTCCTGCAGCAGCAGCCAGGTCGATGGTCACCCCCGTGCGCCGCACGAAGTCCGCAACATCAGCGACGGCAAAGGCCACATCGATGGCCGGGGAAGTCTTGTCCTCGTATTCGACTTCCGCCTCTGCCAGTGCAGACCGGCAGTCCAGGCACCAGTACACGGGCTTGGCACCGATGTAGAGGTGGCCATTGGCGATGACCTTGCCCAGGACGCGGATCTGCTGCGCCTCGTACTGCGGCGCCATGGTCAGGTAAGGCCGATCCCAGTCACCCATCACGCCCAGGCGCTTGAAGTCGCGGCGCTGCAGCTCGACCTGTTCCATGGCATAGCTGCGGCAGGCAGCGCGAAACGCGCGCGCATCCAGCTTCTGCCCAACGCGCCCGTGCTTCTTCTCCACCTGCAGCTCGATGGGCAGCCCGTGGCAATCCCAGCCCGGGATGTACGGCGAGTCGCAGCCATCCAGCGTGCGCGACTTGACGATGAAGTCCTTGAGGATCTTGTTGGCCGCGTGGCCGATGTGAATGGCGCCATTGGCGTAGGGCGGCCCATCGTGCAGCACGAAACGCGGGCGGCCGCGCGCCAGCCGGCGCAACTCGCCATAGATATCCTGCGACTCCCACCACTGCTGCATGGCCGGCTCGCGCCGCGCCAGGTCGGCCTTCATCGCGAAGTCCGTCTGCGGCAGGTTTACTGTGCTCTTGTAGTCCACCCGATCCTCACCTTCAATTCAGCTGCGCATCGCGCAACACTGCGCGCGCGTCGTCCGCGTCGCGATGCATCTGTTCAACCATGGCGTCGATACTGTCGAATTTCAGCTCGTCACGCAGTCGCGCAATGAACTGCACCTCGATCTCGCGCCCGTACAGGTCCCCGTCGAACTCGAAAACATGGGCTTCGAGCAGCGGCACCGTCCCGCCCACCGTCGGGCGCGTACCCAGGCTGGCCACGCCTGGCAGCGCCCGGTCGGCCGCATAGCCATTGCCCACCCCACGGACGCGCACCGCAAAGATACCGTCCATTGGCGAACGGCGCCGCCCCAGTCGCAGGTTGGCGGTGGGAAAGCCCAGGGTTCTGCCCAGGCGCTGTCCTTCGATCACCCTGCCGATCATGGAATAGCGCCGGCCCAGCAGCGCGCCGGCCTGAGCCAGGTCGCCACCGGCCAGTGCGGCACGCACCGCGCGACTGCTGATACGCAGCGCCGCCTCGGTCACCGGTGGCACGACCTCCACTTCCAGCCCGAGCTGCTTGCCTTCCCTCTGGAACCACTCCGCGGTTGCATAACCGTCCCGGGCAGCCCGAAAGTCGTGCCCGATGATCAGCCGCCGGATCCCCGCCCCGGTCAGCGCGGCGGCAAAATCGCGCGCCGCAAGATTGCGCAGCCGCTGCGAGAAATGCAGCACGCACAGGGCATCCGGTCCACCGACCTCGAGCAGGCGCCAGCGTTCGCGAAACGTGGTCAGCCGTGCCGGCGGATCAGCACGCGCAAAGAACTCCCGCGGCAGCGGCTCGAAGGTAATCACCATGCTGTCCATCGCCGTTGACCGCGCATTGCTGATCGTGCGGTCGATCAGCACGCGGTGGCCGCGATGCAGGCCGTCAAACCCGCCAATGGTGGCCACATAGTCCCGATGACCGGTGGGCAAGGGGCCAAGGCTGCGCAGCAATCGCATCAATGCGGCGCCGAACGCAGGTCGCGGTAGCGCAGCCCCAGCGCCAACAGCACGGCAAAATACACCACCGCGCCCAGGCCAATGCCGCCGGCACATCGCAGCACGCGCCCGATGAACGACATGTGCGTCCAGGCAAGCGTATCCCCCGCAAGCCAGTACAGCAGCGCGCCCATGGCCAGGTTTGCGAACACCACGCGCAACAGAAATTTCGGCCACACCGGTGAAGGCCTCAGCACCCCTTCCTTTACCAGGCCGCGCCACAGCATCACCGTGTTCAGCGCGGCGCCAATGCAGGTGGAGGTGGCAATCAGGATATGGGGGTTGGCAAATCCCATCCGCGATGCGGGCAGCACCACCAGGATGTTCAGCGATGAAGTCACGGCCAGCGAGGTCAGCGCGATGCGCACCGGCCGCTTGGTGTTCTGGCGTGCAAAGTAGCCTGGCACCAGCACCTTGACGAAGCTAAATCCCAGCAGCCCCCAGGAATAGGCCATCAGCGCATAGCTGGTTTTTTGCACGTTGAGCGGGTTGAACCGTCCATACCCCAGGATCATGGCCGTCATGGGGCCGGCGAAGCACAGCATGCCCACTGCGGCAGGCGACGCCAGCAGCACCACCAGACGCAATGCCCAATCCAGCGTGGCGGAAAACTTCTCGCCCTCCTTGGCCGCGTGTTGCGCAGACAAGCCCGGCAGGATCACCGTGGCCAGTGCAATGCTGAACACGCCCAGCGGGAATTCCATCAGCCGGTCCGCGTAGTAGAGCCAGGTGACGCTGCCGGTGACCAGGAAGGTGGCGATCTGCGTGTCGATCAGCAGGCTGATCTGCGCCATCGAGGATCCTACGATCCCCGGCACCATCAACTTTAGCGACGCGCCGCACCCCTTCCAGCGCCGGGCGCCAGCGTGGCCAGGAAAGCAGGTGCAGCCGGGCCACGGACGGCAACTGGAACAGCAGCTGCAGCACGCCGGAAACAAAGACACCGATAGCCAGTGACAGGCCGGGATTGCTGCTGTGCTTGGCGATGAACAGCGCAATGATGATCAGCACGATGTTCATCACCACCTGCGTGAACGCCGGGATGAAGAAACGCCCGTGGCTGTTGAGCACCCCGGAGAACAAGGAGGTCATGGAAATGAAGAACAGGTAGGGGAAGGTCCAGCGCAGCATCTGCACTGCCAATGCGTACTCCCCGGTGCCGGTCACCGCCCACTTGGGCGCGAACAGCAGGATGATCAATGGCGCGGCAATTACCCCGGCAATGCTGACCAGGAACAGGACCGCCCCCAGGGTGCCGGCGACCCCGGAAATCAGTTCCCGCACTTCATGGTGCTCGCGCTGCACCTTGAACTCGGAGATCACCGGGACGAAGGACTGCGAAAACGCGCCTTCCGCAAACAGGCGGCGCAGGAAGTTGGGGATCTTGAAGGCCACCAGGAAGGCGTCCGATACCGGGCCGACACCCAGGGCCTGGGCCATGAATGTGTCACGCAGCAGGCCGGTGATCCGCGACAGCAGGGTGGCAAACCCGGTGGTCGTGGTGTTCTTCAACAGGGGGCGGCTCATCGCGTTGGGCAGCCTATCAGATCAGGCCCGGCATATTGCCCTTGGCTGATTGACAACCGGGCGCCCCCTCCCCACACTACGCGGCCCTGAATTCCGGCTCGAATGGCCGGTACGGATTGGCGGAGATTTCGACCGTGGCGAATACCAAATCAGCGGAAAAGGCGGCCCGGCAGGCAGTCAAGCATCGCGCACAGAACGTGGCGCTGCGTTCCAGCATGCGCACTTCCATCCGCAAGGTCACCGAGGCTGCGGCCACGGGCGACAAGGCGGTGGCGCGCAAGGCGTTCCACGAAAGCCAGCCGGTGATCGACTCGATGGTCAACAAGGGCCTCGTGCACCGTAACAAGGCTGCGCGCCACAAGAGCCGGCTGTCAGCCCGGGTCAAAGCCGCCACCAAGGCCTGATCTAAGGCTTGGTCGCAGGCGCGGATTCCTCCAGCGCCTTCATTGCTGCCAGAGTCAGTTCTTTTGTTCCCTCTCCGGTTGCCCCGGAGATCAGGAACACCGGCCCCTTGAATTTCAGGCGCCGCACAATCGCCGCGGCCCTCGCCTTGGCTTCCTTCTCCGGAAGCAGATCCTTTTTGTTGAGTACCAGCCAGCGCGGCTTGGTCGCCAGGGCTTTGCTGTATTTCTTGAGCTCCCCGACAATCGAACGGGCGTCCTTGACCGGATCGGCCTCCGGATCCAGTGGCGCGATGTCGATCAGGTGCAACAGCACGCGGGTGCGTTCCAGGTGCTTGAGGAATCGGATACCCAGGCCCGCCCCTTCGGCCGCCCCTTCAATGAGTCCGGGAATATCGGCCATCACGAAACTGCGGTGCTGCCCCACATCCACGACGCCCAGATTCGGGTACAGGGTCGTGAAGGGGTAGTCCGCCACGCGCGGCTTGGCCGCCGACACGGCGCGGATCAGCGTCGACTTGCCCGCGTTGGGCAGCCCCAGCAGTCCAACGTCGGCAATGACCTTCATCTCGAAACTCAACGTACGCTTCTCGCCCGGCAGGCCGGAACCGAAGTTGCGCGGTGCGCGGTTGGTGCTGGACTTGAACCGCGTGTTGCCGAAGCCGCCCTTGCCGCCGCTGGCCACCTGCAGCGTCTCGCCCTGCTGCTTCAGGTCGCCCAGCTGCTCGCCGGTCTCAGAATCGGTGACTGTGGTGCCTACCGGCACGTTCACATACAGGTCTTCGCCGCTGCGCCCGGTGCAGTCGTTGCCGGAGCCGCCCTCGCCATTCTTGGCCTTGAACGTGCGCTGGATGCGAAAGTCCGCCAGCGTATTGATCCCATCCATGGCGCGAAGGTAGACGCTGCCGCCGTTGCCCCCGTCGCCGCCATCCGGGCCGCCAAAAGGCACGAATTTCTCGCGACGGAAGCTGACGCAGCCGCGCCCGCCATTCCCAGCCTGCACCTTGGCGATCGCTTCATCGACGAACTTCATGGGTCACTCTTTATCCAGTCCCTAGACGCAAACCCCGGCACTGGGCCGGGGTCTGCAGGATCAATTGGTCGGGCGCGAATCCCTATTCAGGGATGACGCTGACGAACGTGCGTTGGCTCTCGCCCTTCTTCTGGAACGCCACCTTGCCGGTGACCTTCGCGAACAATGTGTGATCCGTGCCGATGCCAACGCCATCGCCAGCCCGCATGGGTGTGCCGCGCTGGCGCACCAGGATGTTGCCTGCCAGCACGTGTTCGCCGCCGAAGCGCTTTACGCCCAGGCGCTTGCTGTGTGAATCACGGCCGTTACGGGTACTGCCGCCTGCTTTCTTGTGTGCCATGTCTTATCCGCTCCGCTCGAAACTCAGGCGATGTCCGTGATCTTGACCAGCGTGAACTGCTGGCGATGATTGCCCGCGCGCTTGTAGTGCTTGCGGCGACGGAACTTGACGATAACCTTCTTCTCGCCCTGGCCGTGGCTTTCCACGGTGGCGCTGACTTTGCTGCCCGCAAGATGGGGCGTACCCACCCGGATGTTGGCGCCATCGGCGATCAGCAGCACTTCCTCGAACTGCACGGTCGAACCCGGCTCGGCGTCGAGCTTCTCGATCTTGAGCGAGCTGTTCTTCTCGACTCGATACTGCTTGCCACCTGTGGCAATGACGGCGTACATCGGCTGCGACTCCAACAACGGCTAAGGGCCTGGAAAGGCCGCGCATTCTAATGGCCGCGCCTGCCCCGGTCAAACCGGCTTCCAGGCAGGGTTTCCCCCGGCCAAACAGCCACTTGCTGATACCATGCGCACCCTTCCCCCAGGGGTGTTGACAGACTGTATGGGCCTTCCCGAGATCCGCGAGCTGGTGGCCTCCGACCTTGCCGCTGTCGATGAAATCATCCGGACCCGTCTGGCCAGCCAGGTCGCCCTGGTGGGTCAGGTCGCCGAGCATATTGTCTCCGGTGGGGGCAAGCGGCTGCGCCCCCTGGTGGTGCTGCTGGCCGCCCAGGCCGCCTCGCGCGGCCGGCCGCCCGCTGGCGCCCGCTTCCGGGAAGCCGCAGCATTCATAGAGTTCATCCATACAGCCACCCTGTTGCACGACGATGTGGTCGACCACTCGGGCATGCGGCGCGGGCGGGACACCGCCAATGCCCTGTTTGGCAACGAGGCCAGCGTTCTGGTGGGGGATTTCGTCTACTCCCGCGCGTTCCAGATGATGGCCGCGACTGGATCGCAGCGCGTCATGGAAATCATGGCCGATGCCACCAATGTGATCGCCGAAGGCGAGGTCCTGCAGCTGATGAACGCGCAGGACCCTGAGACCACCGAGGAGCGCTACCTCGAAGTCATCTATCGCAAGACCGCCCGCCTGTTCGAGGCCGGCGGCGAGGTGGCGGCAGTCCTGTGCAGCGCGCCTGCCGAGGTGCAAGGTGCGCTTTCGCGATATGGCCGGCACCTGGGCAGCGCTTTTCAACTGGTGGACGATGTGCTGGATTACCGGTCAGATCCTGCCGTCCGCGGCAAGAACCTGGGCGAGGACCTGGCCGAAGGAAAGCCTACCCTGCCCCTGATCCACGCCCTGCGCAACACCAGCGGCGAGGAGCGGGACCTGATCCGGGCGGCCATCACGCAGGAAATGACGCCGGACCTGGACCGGATCATTGGCTGCATCGACCGCAGCGGCGGCATCGAATACACCCGCGAGCGGGCGCTGGCCGAGTCCCGCGCAGCGCAATCGGCCCTGTTGCAGGTTCCCCCGTCCCCCTGGCGAGATGCCCTGGCCGAACTGGCAGAATTTGCCGTTATGCGGGATCGGTGACAGGCAGGGGGCGCCTCACGTACACTCCCGCGCCCACCAAAGTCGGGGTGTAGCTCAGCCTGGTAGAGCGCTACGTTCGGGACGTATAGGTCGCAGGTTCAAATCCTGTCACCCCGACCAAATAATTCGAAAAGCTCACGCAATGGCCTGCGGCCGACAATCCCGCAGTTCGCTATTGGCACGTTTCGCAGCTTGGCCAGCCTTCAGGGAGCGATCCGCGTCAAATCGACGCTTACCGTTTGGTCACTTCCCGTTCGCGCGATCAAGGGTGGGCATTGGCGACCTCCTGCCGCAAACCTTGATCGGGACGCATGATAATTACCGCCGCACGCCGAATCGGGCCAAGCGACGCGGCGTCGCCAGGCTCGCCGATGACCACGTAGAACATCTCCGTATGCTTCCTCTGGGGGTTGGGAAGTATCCGCACCGACAGTTGCACGGACTGCTGGCCCTCATTGAATCGCACGACTTGCGATTTGCTCGGGGCGTAATCCTGCCCGGACTTGGCCCCTGAGGGCTGGGTCCACCACCTGAAACTGGCGGCGCCGCCCGCACCACCGACCCGGTTTACCTGAATGGTCGCGGCCGACTTGCCAGGGAAAACCACGTACCTCGCGCTGGAAAGGGAAATGCTTGCAGGTTCGAAGATCGGTACCGGCACTTCCGGCACCGCCTCGAACATGGCCGGAGTACTGGTGACTTCAGTGACCTTGGCCTGATTCGGCAGATTCGAAGACGACCCGGTGATGACGGCCGCCGCCGCCACCAACAAGGCGGCAGAAAACTCTACGCGCCATCTTTGGTGACTGCGCTCAAATGCATTCCAGACGTCCAGCAGGTCCCTGACCACTCCGCCGGACTTTTGCGATTGCGGCGCGCTTGCTGAAACTAAGGTGACGGGGCGTTGCCGGCGCTCATGCTCCGCCAGAGCCGCGATCCGGGCTCGGTAGCGCTCCGCCTCTTCGCGCTCGATTTCCCGCGCAGCGCGCAGCTTCAGGACTTCTTCAGCATTCGCGGCAGCCAGACTCGTCGAGACATTCTCCGCAGCAACGCGGTAGCGCTCTGCCTTCTCCCGCTCCAGTTCCAGTGCAGCACGCAACTGGAGGACTTCTTCAGTGTCCGCAGCAACGCGGTAGCGCTCGGCCTTCTCCCGCTCCACTTCCAGTGCAGCGCGCAACTGGAGGACTTCTTCAGTGTCCGCCGTCACCGGACTTGCCGAGACAGTGTCCGCAGCAACGCGGTAGCGCTCGGCCTTCTCCCGCTCCACTTCCAGTGCAGCGCGCAACTGAAGGACTTCTTCAGTGTCCGCCGCAACCGGATTTGCCGAGACAGTGTCCGCAGCAACACGGTAGCGCTCGGCCTTCTCCCGCTCCAGTTCTAGTGCGGCGCGCAACTGGAGGACTTCTTCAGTTTCCGCAGCGGCCGCACTTGCCGAGAGAGTATCCACAGCAATGCGATAGCGCTCGGTGTTCTGCCGTTCAAGTTCCAGTGCAACGCGCAGCTGAAGGACTTCTTCGGTTTCAGCTGCAGACGAACTCGCCGAGACGGTGTCCGCGGCAAGGCGATAGCGCTCTGCCTTCTCCCGCTCAAGTTCCAGTGCAGCGCGCAGCTGGAGGACTTCTTCGGTTTCCGCTGCAGCCGAACTCGCCGAGACGGTGTCCGCAGCAAGGCGATAGCGCTCTGCCGTCTCCCGCTCAAGTTCCAGTGCAGCGCGCAGCTGGAGGACTTCCTCGGTTTCCGCTGCGGCCGCACTCGCCGAGACAGTGTCCGCGGCAATGCGATAGCGCTCTGCCTTCTCCCGCTCAAGTTCCAGTGCAGCGCGCAGCTGGAGGACTTCCTCGGTTTCCGCTGCGGCCGAGTTCACCGAGAGTTTCTCCGCAGCTATCCGGTAACCCTCTGCCTTCTCCCTCTCAAGATCCAGCGCCGCGCGCAGTCGGAGCACCTCTTCACTATCCGCTGCCGGCGGATTCGCCGAGAGTTTGTCCGCAGCAACGCGGTAACGCTCTGCCTTGTCCCGCTCAAGATACAGTGCAGCGCGCAGTTGACGGACTACGTCACCAGCCCCTGCCGCGGCGCCCGATACATGGTCTGCGTGAGTGACGCTTGCAACTGGCGCAACCGGCTGCTTATGAATCGCGCCGGAATCTGGTACGCCCAGCGCATGGCGCTCTATCTTCCGGCGGAATGTGTGGAAGTGGTCGTCGGACAACTTGCCCCGCCGATGGTACTGATCGAGCATCGCAAGCGCTTCCCAGGTAGCATCTGGGGTGGCATTGCAATAAGCCGACAAATCTTTCATGAACGAATCTGCCGGGACCCCGCCGCGCAGGAAGGCATCGAGAAGATTCTGGAGGCTGGAAGTCACGTGGTCTGCCGATTTCGCATCCTGCGCTCGGAAGTCTGGGAAGCCATGTTGTCACCTTTGGCCGGGTTTGGCCAAGGGCAACGGAAAATTCGAACGGCCAGGTTAGGCACCCAGGGAAGGACGCTCAATCCGACAATTTCACCCACGTGTCCTTTTGACCGGTCCGTGGCCGGGCAAACCACTGCTTGGGCCGGAATCGTTGTACATTGGCACCCGTGGGGGCCCTCCTCATCCAGGGATTGGGGAGGGGAAATGCGTCTTTGCGGCGCCAGAATAGGGCCAAAGCATTACCAGCCCGTGACGACCACTTGACCGAAAGCCACGCCAGCATGGGCCGCCTCGAGCGACTGATGTCCCTGGTCACTCGCATTCGCCCGGGCGAGGGCCGCGCCGCGCTGCTGTTCTTCCTACACGCCTTCCTGCTGCTGTCTTCCTACCAGGTGATCAAGGCACTGCGTGAGGCCTTCATGCTCACCAAATTCTCGGCCGAGACGCGCTCGTACGTCGTGGCAATGATGGCGCTGCTGCTCATGCTCATCGTGCCTCTTTACGCCTGGGTAAGGCGCAGCCTGGACGGGGCGCGGCTGTTGCGGGCGGTCACGATTTTCTTCGTGGTGACGCTGCCGATGTTCGCCGCACTCGCCCATTATCATGTGCCCATCGCCATCGTCTTTTATATCTGGGCCGGCATCTACGGCATCATGGTAGTGGCGCAGATGTGGGCATTCGCTGCCGACTCGTTCAATGTCAAGACCGGCCAGCGACTGTTCGTGGTAATCGCACTGGGCGCCAACCTGGGCGCGCTTGCTGGCGCCAAGCTCACCCAACTTGTCGTAACGGCCCTCTCCCCCATGGGGCTGATGCTGGTCGCCACCTGCACCCTCGGTGCGACGCTATTTTTTGCCACGACCGAACGGGCGGCCGTCCCGGACGGTTCACGCTCGATCCCGGCCGAGCGCGAACGGCCGCACGTGCCCCAGCTGCTGGGTGGAATAGGCCTGGTGCTGCGTGATCGTTACCTGCTGTTGATCGCGTTGTTCGTGGTACTGCTTAACTGGATCAACTCCACCGGCGAATTCATTCTCGCCGCTTATGTAAAGTCCCAGGCGGCAGCGCACGCCGCCGCGAACCCCGACAGCGGGGATACGGGCGCATTCATCGCGGCGTTCTATGGCAACTTCAATTTCTGGGTCACCCTGATCGGGCTGGCCATACAGTTGCTGCTGGTCGCCCGCGTCTACCGGCTCATGGGGGTGCGCGGCGCGCTGCTGGTCCATCCCGTGATCGTCGCAGTGGGTTACGCGCTCCTTGCATTTGCGCCCATTCTGGGCGGCTTCATTCCGATCTTCTCGCTGATCCGCCGGGTCAAGGTCGCCGACAATGGCGTTGACTACTCGCTGATGAACACGACGCGCCAGGCGCTGTTCCTGCCGGTGGATCGCGACTCGAAATACGATGGCAAAATCGCCATCGACACTTTCTTCTGGCGCTTCGGCGACCTGTTGATGGCAGCCGGCGTGTATGTGGGCCTCAACCTGCTGGCCTGGGGGTCGCAACAGTTTGCCCTGCTGAATCTCGCCCTGTCGCTGACATGGATGCTGGTGGCCCTGGCCATGGGACGTAGCTACAGCACCAAGGCCCTGCAATCCACAACGAACACGGCTCCCGAGGCCGTCGACCCGATCCCGGACCTGCAGTGCGCGCCGGGAAGGCCCTTCCGGCATCAGGTGCCGCCGACGGCATTCCAGGATGCGGACCCCGGGGACGTACTGGTCCTGCATGCGGCGTGCGACAACGGGAAGCCCTTGCCGCGCTGGATGCGATTTGACGTGCTGCGGCAGACCTTTTCCGGCACCGCGCCCCTGCATTCGGAGGCCACGGAACTGCGCGTCGTGGTCGTCGCCAGTGACCTGGACGGTCTCAAGGCGCGCAGCACATTCATGGTCAGACTCGCGACCTGACGCATCACCCGCAGGTGCGCAATCAGTGGCTGCTTGCCGCAGCTGCGGGGGTGGGCAAGGCCAGCAACAGGTCGCGGCGATCAAGGATGGCCTTGAGTTCGCGCGCCCCCAGCAGTTCACCCAGTCCGGCGTTGAGTCTGGACTGGTCCAGCAAACCGATGCGGCGGCGAAATTCCGCGCCTGGGCTGGGTGGTTTCGCCTTGAGGTATCCGGGCAGCGTCTTGGCGGTGCCGAACGCATGGTCGTGTGCAGTGCCGTAGACAAACCAGTCATTTGAATCAAACAGTATCGATCTGGCCGAGCGGCCTTCATTGCCAATCAGGGTGTCGAACGCGTACATCATCTGGAACTGGGGCTCAGTGCTGCACCAGCCGCCGCCACGCAATCCCTGTTGCACCACGTCGGCCTGCGTCACCCACTTGGGTGGCCGCCCCTGCAACACGCCGTGCTGACCCTGCACTTGCCGTTCGATGGTTACCGGCACGAAGCCCAGCCCAAGCATGCGATCGAGCCGGTAAGCTGCCACCTCGTGTTTGGCGGCATCCCCGTCCTGCACCAGAAACACCGCCGGGATGCGTATGCCGCCGGAACTGACCGAGACTGCCAGCTCATTGGGTGCCCGGGAACCGGTCACCGTGACCTCTCCATCGCGAAGGGCTGCCAACACGCTCGCGTCATCCAGTTCATTAGGCGCGACGAAAAGCCCTTCAGGCTGCAGTGGGACGGCCCGTGGCTCACCTGCGTAGCGGACTGTCAGGCCTGCAGCATCCATAAACAGCGCTGCAGCGTGACCGCGGTAAACCGCACGGTTCATTCCGGTGTCCAGCTTGACGACGCGACCATCAAACCGGGTGGCGGCGCGGGAATCCCGGGTAGGCGTATGACCGATGATCAGCCTGGTGGCGCCGAACTGCTGCAGCAGCGGCAGCAGTACGTCGGACTCGGTGACCTCCCTGCACAGTGCCTCGCCGCGATACCAGTTGGGTCCGCCTTCTGACAGCAGCGGATTACTGGATGCTGCCTCGAAGCGCCGCAGGGTATCGCTCAGCGCCGCATCCGGCGTGCCACCGCCGGTGGCCGCGGCCTGGCGCTCCCGTGCAACCTGGGGGCGGGCGTCATACTCGTCGCCTGCCTGCAACAGCTTCGCCTGCTCAAGCCGCGAAGCCAGCCCCAGGTAATCCGTCAGTGCCGTGCGGTATCGAAGGTCCAGCTCCTGAAGGTCCAGGCCCTGCAGGACATTCCCAGGACCGGCGTGCATGAACAGTGTGTCGTTGATCCGGATGGCCACGGGCAGCGTCAGCAGCCACTTGCCGTATTTTCCATCGGGCGCAAACGCAGCGCGCTTCCCGAAGTAGCCCGGCGGGAACTTGCCGTCGAGGCGATCGGCGGGCGACTCGAGATCCGCATATGCGGCAAACTCGGCCGGCTCCACATAGCGCAGATCACCCAGCAGGTTCATGGCCTCGTGATTGCCCAGCAGGACGTGCAGCTGCCCTCCGGCCGCCTGCGCCTCTTGCTGCAGGCGCATCAGCAGGTCCAGTACCTTGCGCGAATCGGCGCCGCGATCCAGCAGGTCACCCAGGCTCACGACGTGCGTGCGGCCAGCCGCCCAGCGATTCTGCGCGTCCACTACCCCCGCTTCCCGCAGCAACTGCAGCAGCTCGGTGTAGGCCCCGTGAACATCGCCGAAGGCGACCACGCGTTCTATCCCGTTCCACTGCAATGGCGCAGATTGGGCACTGGCCACGCGCGGACAGCCCCAGGAAGCCATGCAGATGGCCAACACAACCCAGGGTATGCGCCAGCGAGTCATGGACTTCCCCGGGCGATCAGGTTGCAGGTGCCGGCACAAGCGTGATCTTGCCGCTGTCGACCTGCTCCAGCAGCTTCACCAAGAGTTGATTCACCACCACGATCTCGGACTTGGTCAACCCCATCTGCAGCTGGTTACCGTCGCGGCGCACACCGCGGCCTTCGGACAGGTTCTTGCCCAGCGCCACGGGAACGAAGCTGCCGTCGCGCAGCTGCCACTGCGACAACACACCCAGTTTGTCCTGCAGGGTTGCCAGGGTGACCTTGCGCAGCCGGGCGACCGCGTCCGCCGGCAGGCGATTCACGCGCAGCGCGCGCCAAACTTGGCCGCGGTCGCTCTCACCGGCTCCAAACGCCACCCCGTTATCGATGGAGAAAACCCGCGCCCCTACGTCCTGCTTGCCGATGAGGAAATTGCCCAGGTTCGAGTCGCCGTGACTAATCAGGTAGGTCAGCAGGTTGAGCTGGCCAATGTGCCGCGCATACAGCGGGTCGGCGGCAAAACGCTCCGGACTGTACACATCCGCGATCACCTTGATGTCGCTGAGCCAGTACTGCAACACCGCCAGCACCTGGTCCGCGCCCGAAAATGTGCGCTTGACGTTGGGCGAGTACTTGGCGAATTCCGGAAGCGACACCATCCGCAGCGCCGTGGGCGGAATTACATACTCGGCCGGATCGAGAAACAGCTTTTGCAGTTCGTAGGCAGCCACGTCAAAGCGCGGAGTGTTGTTGAAGGAATCCGCACCCGGGTCCGCGTGGCGCAGCTTCACTTCCATCGGCGGCGATCCACCAAAGGACACCTGCGCCCGCAAGGTGATGTCGCCCTTGGCCTTGGGTCGGCTGATTTGCGCCTGCGTGATTGCCAGTGGCTCGGTCGCCAACAGCTTCTCTATGGCGGCAACCGGTTGCGTGATATTCGCATCCTGCGCCGCCGCCATGGGTGCAACCCCCAACAGCAGCACGGTAAACATGCCTGCCAGTAGGTGTATCGATCGCATCGGTGTTCCCCTATGAAGAACCGGGGCGGTCCCTCATGGCAATCGTAGTCGGAAACCGGTCAGTGCGCACCCACCGCGACTTGCGGGGAAATGTACGCACGCTTCACCCGAATGTCTGCTCCGGCGAAGGGCCCGGCACCGACATCGTGGAACTGCAGTCGTGGCCCCTTGCCCTTGGTCACCATCCTGCGGGATTCACGAAAATCCTGGTTGATCACTGCCAGCTGGTCAAAGAACCGGGTCGCCCAGTAATCCGCGCCCTCGCTGAGCGCTCCGGCCGGCACTTCCAGGTCCACAACCAAGTGCTTGTCACCATCAGGGTCTTCGAAAGTTCGCAACTGGAATGCGTCTGCAGCGTTGGCCATGGCCGGCAGGCGAAATAGCGTCTCCTGCACATCCGACGGCGGGATCTTGCAACCGAAGAAGGCGACACTCAGATCCGAGCGTCCATAGTGAAACAGGAGGGGCAAGTCCAGCGCATCCGGATCAAGATCGTGGATATCGACACCGGCCTCTGCGAGTAATTGCCGCAGCTCAGGAAACCGCATCACGTGCCCGACGTCGTGAATGTTGTAACGGACCTTGGGCGCCACGTAACCGGGGCGACAAATGGTGATTAGAAGCTCGCTATCAACGCTTGACTCAATGAAGAACTCCGCCGGATTGAACTGGAATATCATGGGCATCGCGCCTGCATGGTGCACGAGTCGACGCGCCAGTTCCGGACGCACCTCCAGCAAGCGCCGCAGTGCAATTGTGAAATCCGTTTCAGCCGCAATGTTGATCTCCAGGTCCGATGCACCGTAAGACCCAAAGACGCGCTCAGCGCCCCTCTGCAGCAGGTAGCGACGCATCGATTCCCCCATTCCCTCGCCGCCAAATGCCAGCGATACGCGATAGGCCGTCCAGTCGATTTCCCGGCTATCGAGCAACTGCTTGAGGAACGGCGGATAGCCAAGAATTACGTAATGGTGTTCAGGCCCGAAAGTCTTGAGGGCATTGATCACCTTTGCCAGGTCCGGACCCAGCGCCTTGATGCGCGCCCACCTGGAAAGAGCCAGTGTCAGGCTCACGCCCGTGGCCCAGGGACCCAGTGCAAAGGTGTTCAGGAAGAACAGCGGCTCGGTCCCCAGCCGCCTGCGCGCCGCGTACTTCAACATCCTGCCGTTTGCGGCCCGTTCCCTGCGGCCGCGCACCCAGTTGGTGGGCGACCCAGTGGTGCCGGAAGATTCATCGATCAAAAGGCCAGTTGTCGGAATACAGCCCCCCGAACAGCGCGACGCCAGCGAATACGCATTGACATAGTTGCACTTGTCCATCGCTGGTATTTGCTCAAGGTTGCGCAGCGCTAGCGGCGCGGCGGAAAGTCGGGCGGCGATGAACTCACGGTAGGCCGGCACCCGCCGCAATGTGGAGTGGTAGCGCAACCACACGCCCAGCTGCCCCAGCCGCCAGCGCGGCGCCTCGAAGCCCGGCAGTGCCAACACCGTGGCGCACAGGCCGCTGATGTGCAGTAGCCAGTGGATCGGCGACAGCGCGAACAGGCCGACTCGCTTCAACAGCAACGCCATCACGACCGGACTCCCACTGCAGTTGCGTCGATGAAGATGTCCCGCGAGTCCAGCCGGTAGCTGCGCGGCGCCTCAACGCTGCGCCCGACGCGCGCCAGCAACCACACTTTTCCAGGCTCCTCTTCGATTCCGAGCTTCTTCACCAGCAAGGCGTGCGCCTGTGGATTCGTGATCACCGATCCAAAGGGATGCAGGCTCAGGCCGCGCCGCGTAAGTTCCAGCCAACTGCGCGCGAACGCCGTCCCGCACCGCTGCCAGTCCGCAGGCGTGGCGAATGGACCCCGCCACCAAGCCACCGTGCAGGTCCCGTGCATATTCTTTACCAGCATCCGTCCACACATATTTCGCCTCCATCCGGATCCCCACTTGTCGTGCTTGTCGAAGAAATCCCTCAGCAGCCAGCCCGGAAACTGCATGCACTTGGCCCAAAGCCCGGTTCTTGTTTGTTCTGCCTCGGCGTCCGTGCAGCGGATCCAGGGACGCAATTCGTCACGGGTCGAATCGACGTCAAGGTCCGCGAAAGCTGCATCCCGGTTCAATTCGAGGACCCAGCGCACCATGGCCGCATCGGACGACCAGCCGAACTGGTGGCCGTGATCTTCTGCCAACGCGGCCATCGCAAGCATGTCTGGCTCGCTGGCCGCATTCCCGTCGTAAGGCAGGCGCGACGTCTTGCGGTCGAGGATCAATTGACGGTCATACTGCACGGGCGAATCGCCATCCTCCAGATACAGGCGCGCGACGAGAACCGGCAGGGTGGCCGTGTAATCCAGGGGGCGCGGCAGAAACTCCCTGCGCAACGCATAGCCGCGGGGGCGCAGCGCGATTGCCAGGTATTCAGTGAACATGGCCAGACCCATGAGCGTAAACGCGGAGCTCGGATCCGTCGTGGGCAGAAACCCCTTTGGGTCGCAATAGAGCTCGGCGCTCGTCGGTGAGATCTGGCACAGACGCCAGGGCTGGATATTGTGCGGCGAAGGCGTCCACCTGGCATACGCCACAGCCTCACGCCAGGGGTCGTCCGGAACCACTTCGGCACGGGCAGCAAAGGTCGGCGCCAGTGCCAACAGGCCAATGCCGCGAAGAAAACTGCGCCTCTTCATTGCGCGTGCCCCAGCTGCCGATCGACCGGAAGCGTTGCTGGGTGTGCGCGGACGGCCTGGACGGGCCTGCCCGCACCTCCAAATCCGAAAGCGCCAAGACAATCCGTGGCGACCCGGATCGTTGCCATCCCCCGTCGCCCGGCGCGCCGCATCAGGATGGCAGCGCCACCAACCCAGCCAACTGCGAACACTCGTGCCTGCATGACTACTAGGAGTGTCCCCGTGTGCAATCGGGTACCACGGCGTTACACGGCGACCCCGTAGAAGCCAATTTCCGGCAACCCCGCCGGACGCGACCTGAAGTGATGTTCAGGCCGGCGAATTGGCAAGGGACACAGGTGATCGCCCCCTGGTGCTATGCGCCAAATCGGATGCTCGACCCGGCGCGGACGGACGGACCGACCCAGGAACAAACCACCAAATACCGGGCCGGCTTACGCCTGCTCCGCTACCCGCCATCCACGGGGCTCAGCAGCACCTGCCACACGTCTGTGACCCGGGCGCGAAACGATGCGGCGGAGGCGCTGAGATAGTAACGCCACATGCGGCGGAATCGCTGGTCACGCGTTGCAGATAGCGCCGGCCAGTGCTGGTCGAAGTTGTCCCTCCATGCCAGCAGTGTCGGATCATAGTGCGCGCCAATGCACTGCCAGCCCTCGATGACAAACAGCCCGTCAACGGCCTCAATGATGGCGCGCTGCTGCGGAATGACCGCGTTGGGAAAAATGTATCGCCCAATCCACGGATCGATGTCGTTGCCGGTGCGACGCCGTGATCCGATGGTATGCAGCAGAAACCGCCCACCTGGCTTGAGGCAGCGGCGCACGGTCTCAAAGTAACCGCGATAGTTCTTGGGCCCGACGTGCTCGAACATCCCGATTGACCAGGCATGATCGAAATGGCCGGCAAGATCGCGGTAGTCCAGCAGCCGTATGTCGATGGGTAGGCCCGTGCACAGGACCCGGGCACATTCGGCCTGCTCCCTCGAGATCGTCACGCCTGTACCGCGCACCCGGTGGGCTTCGTTGGCATAGCGCAGCGCCCCACCCCAGCCACAGCCGATGTCGAGCACATGCTGTCCGGGCTTGAGCGCAAGCTTGCCGAACACCAGGTCCAGCTTCGCCAGCTGTGCCGCCTCAAGCGTCGTGGCGTTTGCCCAATACGCGCAACTGTAGATCATGCGCCGGTCAAGCATCTGCGCGTAGAGGTCGTTGCCGATATCGTAGTGCCGTTCGCCCACCTGGAATGCACGCGCGCGGCTTTGCAGGTTCGTCAGCCGCGCCTTCACGCAGGCAGCGATATCGCTCCAACTGCGCACTCGTTCGTCCAGCCGCATGCTCAATAGCCGGGACAGGAAGCCGTCGAGATCGCCGGTCTCCCACCATCCTTCCACGTAGGCTTCGCCCAGCCCTAGGGACCCCTGTGCCAGCACGCGTTCGTACAATGCCGGCTCAAGCACCTGGATGTCGGTGGGGCGATTCCCACTGATTCGCACATCACAGGCTGCAAGCAACCTGGCAATGACTTCCTGGGCTCTTGGAATCATTCCCGGACCCCGACCAGTTCGCAAACCCTTGCGTGGTGAATCTAGCTCAAGAGGCGTGGCCGCGGCCAGCCAGGCAATCGTCCAGCCATTCAATCCAGTGGCGCACCGGCACCTCCGTGCCCGCAGCGATTTGCGCCATGCAGCCAATATTGGCCGACAGGATCACGTCCGGTCGCGGCGCGATGAGCGCCTGCACCTTGGCGCGGCCCAACTGGCTGGCGATCTTCGGCTGCAGCAGGCTATAGGTGCCCGCCGACCCGCAGCACAGGTGACCATCGGCGACCGGCAGCAGCTTTGCCCCCATGGCCGCAAGCAATTGCTCCACCGTGCCGCCGAGCTTCAGCCCATGCTGCAGGCTGCATGGGGCGTGGAATGCGACCCGCAAAGCCCCTGGTGCGCGCGCCAATACCGACAATGCACTGGCGTGTGCCGCAAGCAGCTCTGCCGGATCGCGCGCCAGCGCCGATATGCGTGACGCTTTTTGTGCGAAGGCCGGGTCGTTGCGCAGCAGGTGCCCGTAGTCACGCACCATGGTGCCGCACCCGGACGCAGTGCTCACGATGGCTTCGGCTCCTGCCTCGACATGCGGCCACCAGGCTTCGATGTTGCGTCGCGCGTCCGCCAGAGCCCCGTCCTGATCCGTCAGGTGCTGGCGGATGGCACCACAACAGCCGGCCGTACCTGGCACCTGCACCTGGATGCCCAGCGCATCCAGTACACGTGCCATGGCCGCATTTATGTTTGGCGCCATCGCCGGCTGCACACAGCCAGCCAGCAAGAGCATCTTGCGCTGATGTGATTGCCTGGGCCACTCGCCGGGCGCAACCCATGGCAACACGCGCGCTGCGAGCGAACGGCCCAACAGCGGGCGCAGTGCCCGCCCCAGGCGCAGTGCGGGGGCAAACACGGGCCCGGTCAGTGCTGCGGCCAGCAGTCGCCGCGCCAGCCGCTGCGCAAAGGATCGCGGCACCTGCTCATCGACGACCCGGCGCCCAATATCCAGCAGGCGCCCGAACTGCACGCCCGACGGACAGGTGGTTTCGCAAGCGCGGCAGGTAAGGCAGCGATCCAGGTGCAGCTGGGTGCTGGTGGTCGGCGTATCGCCTTCCAGCACCTGCTTGATCAGATAGATGCGGCCGCGCGGACCATCCAGCTCATCGCCCAGCAGCTGGTAGGTCGGGCAGGTCGCCGTGCAGAACCCGCAGTGCACGCAGCTGCGCAGGATGTCCGCAGCTTCCTGCCCATCGGGACCGGATCGGACCGCGTCGGTGAGCCGGGCTTCCATGACCTACAGCCCCTCGTACATGCGGCCAGGGTTGAAGATGCGCGCCGGATCGAACTCATCCTTGAGGCGCTGGTGAATGGCGGCAATCGGTGCCGCAAGCGGCGTAAACACACCATGCCGGTCGCCGCCCCGAAACCGCGTTGCATGGCCGCCCAGTGCGCACGCCCGGTGGCGAATCTCTGGCGCCGGCAAGGCAGTGCGCAGCCAGCGCAGCGCCCCGCCCCACTCGATGCATTGTTCTGCGGCCAGCGCCAGCGGCTCGGCGCTGCTGGGAACCGAGACGCGCCACAGCGCACCGGGCGGGTGGAACCAGGCGTCGGTTTGCTCGCGCAGGTGGCGCCAGAACGCCGCCGCTGGCACCGCGCCCATTTGCTCACCGCCCAGGGTCTGCGATGCCTGGCCGACCGCCGCCTCAGATCCGGACAGCCGCACCCACAGCTGCTCGTCGCGCCAGCAGCTGGCGGAGACAGGCAAGGGTCGCCCGCCCCAGGAATTGAGCTGGTCGAGCGCCTGAGTCTCGTCCATGTCGAAACGCAGCGTTGCCTCCAGCGCGGGCGCGGGCAGCACCTTGAGCGACACGTCGATAATCACGCCGAGTATGCCCAGCGAGCCGGCCAGCAGGCGCGCGACATCGTAGCCGGCCACGTTCTTCATGACGGTGCCACCAAAGCGCAACAGCCGCCCGCGGCCGTCCAGCAGGCGCGCGCCCAGCACTGCCTCGCGCACGCCACCATGGGTGTATCCGACCGAACTGCGTCGCGGCCCGGATAGTCCCGCCGCGACGCTGCCGCCGATGGTGGCGGCGGCTCCGAAATGCGGCGGCTCGAAGGCCAGCATCTGGTTGTTGGCGGCCAGCAGCTCTTGCACTTCGCGCAGCGCCGTGCCAGCGCGCACGGTGATCACCAGTTCACTGGGCTCGTAGTTTTCAATCCCGCCCCAAACCCGCGGATCCAGCAATGCACCGCGCGGCTCATTGCCATAGAAATCCTTGGTGCCGCCAGCGCGAATGCACAGCGGCGCATGACGGCCGGCTGCAGCCTGAATGCGCGACACCAGCTCCTCGAGCACCGCTTCCATCAGAAGCGCGGCAAGCCCGGAAATGGCAGCGCGCCAGCGGTCACGCGCATCCGTCCGTATTCCGCGCAGCGATGCAGCGACGGCACGACCTTGCCGGGATTCAGCAGCCCCAGTGGATCAAACGCGCGCTTGACGCCTGAGAACGCATCAAGGGTCCCGCGATCAAACTGCGAGCACATCTGGTTGAGCTTCTCCATGCCCACGCCGTGCTCACCGGTCACCGTGCCTCCCAATCGCAGGCTCTCTTCGAGGATTGCGGCGCCGAAGGCCTCCGCGCTTGCCACTGAATCCGGATCGCTGTCGTCGAACAGGATCAACGGGTGCAGGTTGCCGTCACCGGCATGAAAGACGTTCGGGCAGCGCAGCCCAAAGCGCAGCTCCAACGACTGGATGAACTTGAGCATGCGGCCGATGTGCTTGCGCGGAATCGTGCCGTCGGTGCAGTAATACGCCGGGGCGGCGCGACCTGCGGCCGGGAACGCATTCTTGCGCCCGGCCCAGAAGCGCTGGCGCTCGGCCTCGCTGTTGGACACCTGCACCCGCGTTGCCCGAGCCGCCAGCAGCACGGCCTGCATCCGGGCTATCTCGGCGTCCACTTCCTGCGCAGTGCCGTCCGACTCGCACAACAGCACTGCCGCGGCCTCCAGGTCATAGCCGCACCTGGCAAAGGGTTCGACCAGTCGCGCCGCGGCCTGGTCCAGCATCTCCAGTCCGGCGGGAATGATCCCGGCCGCGATCAACGCCTCCACGGCGTCACCGGCGTGCTCCACGTCCGCAAAGCTGGCCATGATGCAGCGCGCGGCCTGCGCGATGGGCACCAGTCGCACGGTGACTTCGGTAATGATTGCCAGCATGCCTTCGGAGCCGATGGCCAGCGCCAGCAGGTCCAGCCCCGGCGCATCCAGCCCCTGGCCGCCCAACTGCAGCTCCTCGCCGGCCATCGTCAGTCCGCGCACCGCCAGGACATTGTGCAGCGTCAGCCCGTACTTGAGGCAGTGAACGCCCCCGGAATTCTCGGCCACGTTGCCGCCGATGGTGCAGGCAATCTGGCTGGAAGGATCCGGTGCGTAGTACAGGCCATGGGGCGCGGCGGCTTCCGAGATGGCCAGGTTGCGCACCCCGGGCTCGACGATGGCCGTGCGGGCGCGCGGCATCCACCTTCACGATGCGATTGAATTTGGCCATCGACAGCAGCACGCCTGACGGATGTGGCAGTGCGCTTCCGGCCAGACCGGTGCCGGCACCGCGCGGCACGATCGGCACCTGGTGGGCATTGCACAACTGCAGCACGCGCTGCAGTTGCTGCAGGTTCTCCGGCAACGCGACCACCATCGGCACCTGTCGTAGCAGCGTCAGGCCATCACACTCGAAGGGCCGCGTATCTTCAGGTGCCCACAGCACGCAATGCGCGGGCAGGACCGCGCGCAGGCCATTGATGACATCCTTGGGGATGATGTCGGGCAAGGCGGCTATCAGCCAGGCACGAGCAGCGTGAACGGCGGCACGTAGGCCAGCAGCATGACCACCAGGCCCACCAGAGCGGCCAGCACCAGGCTGTGCAGGAACACGAATCGCAGGATCCGCCCCTCCTGGCCAAACCAGCGGGTGGCGGTGGACGCCACGACAATGCTCTGCGCGTCGATCATCTTGCCCATGACGCCGCCGGCGCTGTTGGCGCCGGCCATCAGCACGGGCGAAAGTCCCAGTTGCTGCGAGGTCACCTTCTGCAGCCCCCCGAACAGCACATTCGATGCCGTGTCGGAACCGGTCACAGCCACGCCCAGCCAGCCAAGCAGTGTTCCGAAGAAGGGGTAAAGCACACCGGTGGCGGCAAACGCCAGCCCCAGGGTGGCATCGATGCCTGCATAGCGGGTGAGGTAGCCCAGGGCCAGCATGGCCGCGATGGTCAACAGCGAGGGGGCGACCAGCCTCAGTGCGCGCAGATACGTGGCTGCGATCTGTAGCGGTCGCGCGCCCAGCAGAATCCCCGACAGCACGCCCGCCAGGAGGATGGCCGTGCCGGTGGCAGACAGCACGTTGAGGTTCAGCATCGCGGGTTCCAGCTGCGGCGCGGCCACCACCGGTGGCATGCGCTGCACCTGCTGGTGCAGGCCCGGGAATGGCGTGGATATGTGCCAGATACCGTCGAGCCACGTCTTGACGTCTGGTAGACCCCAAACGAACACCAGGACCATGAGGATGATCCACGGCATCCATGCCTTGCCCAGGACAGAGCGATCAAGCGCGTCGGGAGTAGGCGCAGGCGTCGCGCCCCCCGCACCGTCGCTGACGCGCATCGAGCTGGCGGGCTTCCAGATGCGCATCAGAAACACCAGCGATGTAATCGACACCAGGGAGGCGCCGATCGCAGTAAGCCACGGCCCGTGCAGGTTGGAGATCAGCAGCTGGGTAACAGAGAAACTCACGCCTACCACCAGCACTGCGGGCCAGACCTGCAACGTACGCCGCCAGCCGCAATAGGCCACCAGCAGCCAGAACGGCACCAGCAGCGCGAATGGCATCATCATGCGGCCGACCACCGCTGACAGTTGCATCAACGGCAGGTTGGTCACGCCAGCGAGCGTGACCAGGGGCGTACCCAGCGCACCGAAGGCCACCGGCGCAGTGTTGGCGATCAGGGACAGGCCTGCGGCCTGCAACGGTGCGAATCCCAGGCCAATCAACATAGCGCCGGTCACGGCCACTGGCGTGCCGAAGCCCGCCGCGCCCTCGAAGAACGCGCCGAAGCAAAATGCAATCAGCAGTAGCTGCAGCCGGCTGTCATCCACGACGCTGGCAATCGAGTCGCGCAGAACCGCGAACTGGCCACGCTCCAGCGTCAATTGATACAGGAAGATGATATTGAGGACGATCCAGCCTATGGGCAGCAGTCCATAGGCGGCGCCGAATCCGGCTGCCGCAACCGCCAGACGCACCGGCATGCCAAAGGCGAGGACCGCAATCAGCAGCGCCGCGGCCAGGCCCGCCAACGCGGCCACCGGTGCGCGCCACCGCAGTAGCGCCAGGCTGCCCAGCAATACGGCCAGGGGAACGGTAGCCAGCAACGTGGACAGCCACGGCAAACCCAACGGATCGTAGTTCTGGGACCAGGTCATGATGCGTGCGGCATCTTGCGGCCGCCGCGCGCCCGGTTACAAGCCCCGTCCGAATCTCAGAAGCCCAGGTCCAGCTGTGGACGCAAGATCGCAGGACGAAACAGTTCTGTGCTCAGCTGCGGGTCGCGCTCGGCATTGAGCCCATTCCTGCGACACGCAAGATGAAACCGGGAACGCAGCAGCTGCGCCCATGCACCCGTGCCGCGCATACGCCTGCCGAATGTTGCGTCATTGTCCTGGCCGCCACGCGCGCCTTGTATCAGGGACATCACGTGGGCCGCGCGATCGGGCAGGTGCTGCGCCAGCCACTCGCGAAACAGGTCCTTCACTTCATAGGGCAAGCGCAGCAGCGTGTAGCCTGCGCGCGTCGCCCCGGCCGCGGCGGCGCGCTCGAGAATGTCCTCAAGTTCGCTGTCATTGATGGCGGGAATGATCGGCGCGGCCATCACGCCTACCGGCACGCCTGCCGCAGCCAGTTCGCGCATGACATGCAGCCGTGCCAGCGACGCCGCCGAGCGAGGCTCGAGCTTGCGCTTGAGGTCCGCGTCAAACGTGGTGATGCTGATATAGACGCTGGCCAGTCCCTGAGCGGCCATGGACCCCAACAGGTCCAGGTCACGCAGGATCAGGGTGCTGCGCGTGGTGATCGCCACCGGATGGCGCGTCTCGGCCAACACCTCAAGTATCGAGCGGGTCACGCCCAACTGGCGTTCAATGGGTTGGTAGGGATCCGTATTGGAGCCCAGCATGATGTGGCGGCACTTATAGGCGGGCCGGGCCAGCTCCTGGCGCAGCAGCGCCGCGGCATCGGGCTTGTAGAGCAGCCGGGTCTCGAAGTCCACGCCCGGGGAAAGATCCAGGTACGCATGGCTCGGTCGGGCGTAGCAGAACACGCAGCCGTGCTCGCAGCCCCGGTACGGATTGATGGACTGCTCGTAGGGAATGTCCGGGGATTCGTTGCGGGCGATGATGCTGCGCGAAGCATCGATCCTGATCTCGGTGGCGACGGATTGCGGCAGCTCGTCCTGGTGCCAGCCGTCATCGACGCGCTGGCTGTGCGCGGCGCTGAAACGGTTGGCCGGATTCGAGAGCGCCCCTCGACCCTTGAACCCGGAAACGGGGAACTCGGCCATGCGCTAACTGTATATCCATACAGTATCGGATGACAACTCCTGCTGCCAGAGTAGCGACCCATGCTGCGCACCATTGCCTTCCTGCACCGCTACACCGGCGTCGCGGTGGGTTGGCTGATGACCCTGTGGTGCCTTTCCGGGTTCGTGATGATGTACCAGGGCTACCCGGAATTGACCGACACGGAGCGGCTGCGGGGGATCGCCGCCCTGGATCTTGCCGGCTGCTGCCAAAACCTCGCGATTGCGGATCGCGACCTTGCCGGCGCCCGCATCAACATGGTGTCCGGCGTGCCCGTGCTGAGACTGCCCGGCACGCCCGTGCCCATCGAGCTGCGCTCGGGACAGCCTCTGCCCGCGCGCAGCGCGGCGCAGGTAAAGGACATCGCCACCACCTATGGCCAGGGCGCCGCAGTTGCCACGACGCCGGCGGAACTTGCGTTCTCAAGGGTAGATCAGTGGACCCTGCTGACGGCAGGCGGCAACCAGCCCGTGCATCACCTGGCATTCAACGATGCCGCAGGCACCGAGGTCTACGTCAGCGCCACCACCGGAGAAGTCATCCAGGACACCAACCGTCGCGAACGGGCACTGGCGTGGGTGGGTGCAATCCCTCATTGGCTCTATCCCACGGCGCTGCGCAGCCAGCCGCGAGTCTGGGCACAGGTGGTCACCTGGACGGCGGTGGCCGGCACATTGCTTACCGTGATCGGCTTGTTCCTGGGCATCTCGAGGCTGAACTGGCGTGCTGGCAGGACCTTTCCCTACCGTGGCCTGTGGCACTGGCACCACCTTGCAGGGGTGGTCTTTGGCGTGCTGGCGCTGAGCTGGGTATTTAGCGGCCTGATGTCCATGAACCCGTGGGGCCTGCTCGAAAGCGACGAGGGCAGGTATGCGCAGGAACTGAAGGGAACGGCGCACTGGCAGGACCTGCAGCCGTTCCTGGTGGAGCACGGCACCGACCTTGCGCAGTTTGTCGAACTGCGCGTGGCGCCGTTCAATGGCGCACTGCATATCGTGGCGATGCGCCGCGACGGCAGCTTCACGCGATTCAATGCCGCAGGCTCGCAATCTACGATCGATCGCGCCGACATTGCGGCTGCGGCTGCGCGACTGGGCGCGACCGTGCGTTCACTGGACTTGTTGCAGCGTGAAGACGCCTACTACTACGGACACAAACGCCCCGTTGCCCTGCCCGCATTCCGGCTGGTGCTCAACGATGCGGGGCATACCCATATCTACGTCGATCCCGCCACCGGCGCCGTCCGGACACTGGACCTCAATGCCCGGCGGACGCGCTGGTGGGAATCCGCCCTGCACAACCTGGACTTGCCCGGGCTGCGTGTCCGGCCCCTGTGGGACCTGGTCGTCCTGCTGCTGCTGGCGGGCGTAACCGCCGGCAGCGCGACCGGCACCTGGCTTGCGTGGCGCGTGCTCACCAGGCGCCGCGGCAAATAGCGGGCCCAAGCACTACCATTCCCGCACAAGTGATAGACAGGTAGCATTCACTTCACAACGTCTTTTACCCCGGGGTCTAACTTGAAAATCTCCTTCAGCCCGGCCCGGCTACTGGCCGGCAGCCTGATCGCGACCGCAAACCTTGCCCTGGCCCAACAGCCGCCAACCGCCCTGGTCCCGGAAACCTGCCTCCAGCAGGGCATCGTCCCGCCTCCCGCTTCGTTCAAGTCGGTGGAAGTGCTGCCGGACCGACGCGTCACCTTTCGCGTCTGCGCCCCGGCGGCCACCGAGGCGCGCGTCACCAGCAACGACATCGCCGACGTGATTCCAATGGGCCGCGGCGCCAATGGCCTGGCGATGACCCGCGATGCCAAGGGCCTGTGGAGCGTCACCACCGACAAGCCCATAGCGCCGGACACCTACCGCTTCAATTTCAACATCAACGGCGCGCGGGTACCGGACCCGGAGGGCACCACCTTCACGCGCACCCAGGTGGGCACCAATTCCACCTTCGAGGTGCTGGGGCCAGAGGGAGCATTCCAGTCCTTCGACAAGAATGTGGCCCATGGCATGGTGTCGACCTACGAATACTGGTCGACGTCACTGGGGGTCAAGCGTCGCGCCCATGTCTACACGCCACCGGGTTACCAGGCATCCGGCAAGCGCTATCCGGTGCTGTACCTGGTCCATGGCGCGGGCGACAGCGACGACAGCTGGACCCAGGTCGGCCATGCCCAGTACATCCTCGACAACCTGATCGCTGCCGGCAAGGCCAAGCCCATGATCATCGTGATGCCCTTCGGGCACACACCGGATCGGCCCGGCACGAACATGCTGGCCAACACGGATTTTGGCGACGACCTGATCAAGGATCTGATACCGAAGATCGAACATGACTTCCGCACCATCAACCAGGCCAACTCGCGCGCCATGGCCGGCCTTTCCATGGGTGGCTCGCACACTATCCGCTATGGCCTGACGCATCCGGAGCTATTCCACTACATCGGGATCTTCAGCATGGGGCTGGGCATGAACGGCAACACCGCGGACGTCACCAGCTATGAGGCCGCCAACGCCGCCGCCCTGCAGCGCGATGCAAGGGAACTAAAGCTGGTGTACTACGCCATGGGCAAGGATGATTTCCTGCATAGCACCATCGCGCCGACGCGCGCCATGTTCGACAAGTATGGAATCAAGCACGAGTTCCATGAGAGCACCGGCGGACACACCTGGATCAACTGGCGCCGCTACCTCTTCGACTTCGCGCCCAAGCTGTTCAAATGAGCCAGCCGCAAATCGCCATCGCGCATCCTGAGCAGCTGTACATCGGCGGCCATTGGGTCGAGCCGTCGACAGCGGGCCGCATTGAAATCGTCAATCCGGCAACCGAGCAGGTATTCGCGCGCGTTGCCGAGGCCCGCGATGCGGACATGGACCGTGCGGTCAGTGCCGCGCGCGCGGCCTTCGACCATGGCCCGTGGCCGCGAATGACCCACGTTGAACGTGGCGCGTACGTGCAGAAGCTGGCCGACCTGCTGGGCGCGCGCATGGGCGAACTCACGCGCGCCTGGACCGACCAGATGGGCGGACTGGCCAGTTTCGCGCCCATGGTGGTGGGCGGCGGCACCTTCCAGCTGCAGTATTTCGCCGGACTGGCCGGCACCTACCCGTTCGAGACCCGCCAGCCCATCTCCATGGGCCCGGGCACCGCGGTGATCGTGCGCGAACCGGTGGGCGTGGTGGTTGCCATCGCCCCGTGGAACGCGCCGTTTGCCATCATGACGCAGAAGATCGCCCCGGCGTTGGTCGCCGGGTGCACCGTGATCATGAAGCCCTCGCCGGAAACGCCGCTGGAGGCCTACATCATCGCCGAGTGTGCGGCGGCCGCGGGCTTTCCGCCCGGCGTCATCAACCTGGTGCCGGCGCACCGCGAGGCATCGGACTACCTGGTGCGCAATCCCGGGGTCGACAAGGTGTCCTTCACGGGCAGCACGGTGGCCGGACGGCGCATCGCATCGGTGTGCGCAGATCGCGTGGCGCGCTGCACGCTGGAGCTGGGCGGAAAATCCGCAGCCATCGTGCTGGATGATTTTCCGCTGGAGGAAGCCGCCGGCGTGCTGACGGGAACCATCTGCACCATGTCAGGACAGGTCTGTGCCACGCTCAGCCGTGTCATCGTGCCGCGACCCCGACATGACGCGCTGGCGGCGGCCATCTGCCAGGCCATGGCAATGGTCAAGGTGGGCGACCCCAATGATCCCACCACGCAGATGGGACCGCTGGCCATGGAGCGCCAGCTGCGGCGCGTGCAAGGCTATGTTGCCCGGGGCAAGCAGGAAGGCGCAACGCTGGCTTGTGGCGGTGGTCGACCCAAGCACCTGCCGCGCGGATACTACTTCGAGCCGACATTGTTCACCCATGTCGACAACCGCATGACCATCGCGCAGGAAGAAATCTTCGGGCCGGTGATCTGCCTGATCCCGGCAGACAGCGAACAGGACGCCATCCGCATTGCCAACGAGTCCATCTATGGCCTCAACGGCGCTGTGCTTACCAAGGACAAGGCAGCCGCCTATCGCGTGGCGCGGCAAATCCGCACTGGCTGCGTGGGTCAGGGCGGACTGAGGATGGATTTCCTGGCGCCCTACGGCGGGTTCAAGCAGTCGGGCATCGGCCGCGAGGGCGGACCGGAAAACTTCCACGCCTACACCGAGACCAAGACGATTCTCCTGGACTAGGCGGGACGGCGAACCTCGCAGGCATGACGCTGGTCAGGGAATATGACCTCACGCCCGAGCTGCTGGCTGTGACTCATGTATGGCGGCGACCGGGTACCGATGCACTGGAGATCGCTGTCAAGGGTGCGCCGGAAACCGTCATCGACATGTGCGGCATCCCACCGGCCGGGCGCGGGCAACTATTGGCCCAGGTCGCCGCACACGCCGCCAGCGGCATGCGGGTCCTGGCAGTGGCGCGCGGCGACCACCCGGATGATGCCCTTCCGCAATCACCGCGCGACTTCAACCTGCAGCTGCTGGGCTTCGTGTGCCTTTCCGACCCGTTGCGTGCCGACGTGCCCGCGGCGCTGGCCCAGTGCGCGCGGGCCGGCATCCGGGTGGTAATGATCACCGGCGACCACCCGGGAACCGCATTGGCGATCGCCGCGCAGGCGGGGTTCGACACCCGTGGAGGTGCGCTGACCGGCGCCGAGCTCACGGCGCTCGACGATGCACAGCTGCGTGAACGGGTGCGCACCGTTAATGTCTACGCCCGCGCGAAGCCCGAACATAAGCTGCGTCTGGTGCAGGCGCTAAAGGCCAACGGCGAGATCGTCGCGATGACCGGAGATGGCGTCAACGACGCACCGGCCCTCAAGGCGGCCAACGTCGGGGTCGCGATGGGCGGACGCGGCACTGACGTGGCGCGCGAGGCGGCTTCACTCGTGCTGGTCAAGGACGATTTCAGTTCGCTGGTCATGGCTGTGCGCCTCGGACGCCGCGTCTACGACAACATCGGGCATGCGATGGCATACATCGTGTCCGTCCACATACCCGTGGCGGGCCTGGGACTGATTCCGGTGCTCATGGACTGGCCGTTGCTGTTCTTCCCGATGCACGTGCTGTTCCTGGAATTCGTGGTCGACCCGGCCTGCGCGCTGGTGTTCGAGGCGGATCTGGAGAACCCGGAAATCATGCGCAAGCCGCCACGCCGCCCGGACGCCCCGCTGTTCTCGGCGACGGTAATCCGCCGCAGCGTGCTGCTGGGCGTGGTGCCGCTGCTTGCCGGGACGTTCGTATATGGAATTGCGCTGCGCACGGTCGAGGTGGATGAGGCACGGGCACTGGCGTTTGTCGCCATCCTAGCGGGCAATCTCGCCCTGATCTTCGTCAGCCGCTCGAGCAGTGCATCCTTGCTCGGCATCCTGCATCGTCCGAATCGCATCTTCTGGTGGATAACGGGCCTGGCACTGCTGGCGCTGGTGGCGACCATCTATGTGCCGACCATTGCCAGGGTGTTCCATTTTCACCAGGCGCCACTGGCAATCGTCTGCGCGGTTTTCGCGCTGACCGTGTCGGCAGTATTGCTTGCAGGAACCGCCCTGCGACGCCGGCCGGCTTACCAGGGAAGCTCGGTTCCCTGGTAGTCCAGGAACCGGTGCTTCGCGGCCTG
Organism: uncultured Pseudomonadota bacterium; assembly: GCA_963726085.1. Classification (GTDB taxonomy): domain Bacteria; phylum Pseudomonadota; class Gammaproteobacteria; order Steroidobacterales; family Steroidobacteraceae; genus ZC4RG30. The sequence goes on from CAVSAR010000001.1 coordinate 777,552, forward strand.
TGGCGCCTGCAGCACGTCGGCCAGGCCAGTGACGCTGTCGGCAATACTCAGCGGCGCGCCCGCGCCACCCATGTCGGTTCGCACCCATCCCGGATGCAGCGTCAGCACTGTGACCTTGCGCTCGTGCGCCGCCGTGGCGACAAAACTGCGCGTGAGCGAGTTGAGCGCGGCCTTGCTGGCGCGATACAGGTCCATGCCACCGGACAGGTTGTCTGCCACGGAGCCCATCCTGGACGACATGAACGCGACGACGCCGCCGTCGACCACATTGGGCAGCAGGCGGCGCGCGATGCGCACGGGCGCAATCGAATTGGTCATGAGCACCGCCGCCAGCTCCGTTGCCGTCACCTGGTCCACTGACTGATGTTTCGGGCCTGCCACGCCGGCGTTGACGAACAACAGGTCCAGCTTGCGCCCGGCCAGCGTGGCAGCCAATGCGTCCACGGTTGCCGTGGAGTCGACATCCACCATCGCGCTGCTGATGCGCCCGGCGGACTTGGCAATTGCAGCCGCAAGTGCGCCCGGCACCTCGGGCGAACGCACGGTGGCAATCACCTGCCAGCCGCGGCGCGCCAGCTCCGACGCCAGGCCCAGGCCAAGGCCACGCGATGCGCCAACAATCAGGGCCGTCTTTCTATGCTCAGGCATTGCGCACCTCGGCGATGGGACGCCGGGCCGATAAGCGGCGCAGCATCCGAACCGCAAATATAATCGTCAATGCCACCAAGATCACTGCCACCACGGGGACTGCCAGGGCCAACAGCGACAGCCCCAGGGCACCTGCCAGTTCGGTAGATGCCACGACGGGATTGGCCAGCCCGCCTGTGGTGACCGTGGACTTTGCCCGCAGCAATGACGTGAACCCGTGGGTCAGGCCGGCGGTACCGCCCCCGGCAATGATGGCAGCGGTCCATTTGAGCAGCGGTGGCATGTCCCAGAGGGGCGCGGCAACCATCATGGCCCCGGCCCCGATGGCTACCGGGGTCGCGATTGCATCGAGCAGGTTGTCCACTCCCGGGATGTAGTACGCGCTGATCTCCACCGCAGCGGCCACGCCCAGCATCGTCATCGCGGGCACCGTGCCAAGCCAGGCGAAGGAGGACGCGACGTGGATCTTTCCAAAGAAGGCGGCAACGGAGACCACCAGCAGCGGCACGAAGATGCGCAGTCCGACGGCTGCGGCCAGCGCAACCCCCAGCGCCAGGGCGACCAGCGTTTCACCCATTGCCATGCCGAATCCTAACCCCATCGATCCCGACCGTGCGCGCGCTGATTTCTTGCCTGGAAATGGCGGGCCAAGGGCCAGCCGGTGAGCCCCGCCATTGGGCAACGCTCGACCCGGCAAGCCGGAGCCCTAGCCTGGCTGGGTCGCCGGCAGGTCCGCGGCCGACACCCACCAGCCATGCACCTGCGTGTGCAGGCGAAACGGCAACTTCACGCGCGCCAGCGCGCCGCCCTCCAGGTGGTGGGCGTCGACGATCACCAGCTCCGAGCGCATGGTGGAGAAGTCATTGGCAACCCCGACCAGGAACCCGTCCCCCTCCGGGGCATCCGCGCTGCGCGGCACGAACTGCGGCTCCGAGAGCCCGTGCGTGTTGCCGGCAATAAAGCGATCGTGCCGGCCGGTGTGGTGGTCAAGCCGGTACCAGGCATTGGCCACGCGTACCGCCAGGTCCCCTCCCTGGACGCGATCAAATGGCACGTCCGGATCCACCATCAGCATGTAGCTGTAGCGAAACGGCTGCGTCAGGAACCGGTCGTCCGTGCGCACCATGGTCGTCGCCCGCATCCCGTTGAACAGGATCTCCTCTTGCCAGGTATCCCCAGGCGCGCTGAGGTCGAAAGTCCAGCGACGCAGGGTGGACGCCGATCCGGCGAACTCGAACGGCGATCCGTCCAGGTTGGGAAAGAACGGATGGAAATTCCCCGCCCCCACCGGGGCGTCGAGGATGACGCGATTGCCTTCCGTGCGGGCGTTGATCGCATGCAACAGCATGGCCTGCTGCGGCGTGCCGCGGAACCAGCGCACGTCCCGGGCCTCACCATCCCGGGGGATGATGGCCACGTGGCAGGGCAGGTCCTTGTCGTAAGTCCAGTGGATCTTGCCCGCACGCAGCCGCTCGAGACTGGTGGTCATGCCCGTAGTTGGCAGGATGATGTGGCGTTCAGTAATCGCCATGTCGTGCATCATGCTCACCACCGGCGAGCGGAACCAGATTTCGCGCTGCAACTTTCCAGTGCGATCGAAGATCCAGACCGCGATGTCCGCAGTGGCATCGCCACGGGCCTCATAGGAGAAGGCGATCATTTCGCCAGTGCGCGGATCGATCTTCGGATGCGCGGTGAAAGTCCTGGCGGTCATCTGGCCGCCAAACGTCCACTCACCGATGGTCGCCAGCGTATGCGGATCCAGCGCCATGGGCGGGCTGTCCTCCTTCATGCTCAGCAACATCCCGTTAAAGAGGATCGGCGTGGTATTGCCGGTGTTGTGGCTTAAGGCCGCTACCTGCGGCTCGTCAGTGAAGCGGTTGCGGTACAACCCGAACAGCGCGCGCCGCGCCGCGCGCTCGGCCTCATAGCGTGGTGTGCGGATGTAGCGGGTACGAAAATCCACGTGCCCATCGGCGATGCGAAACATGTCCACCGCACCATCGGCGTTGTAGGGCGTGTCCTGGGCAAAGCGTGGCGGGTATTGCCGGTCCAGGCAGGAACGGTAGAACGTGCCGTTGACCTGCGACGGAATCTCGCCCTGCACCTCGCAGTCATGCACGTCCGCCTCGAAGCGCAGCGGGGCGAAGAACCCCACCGCGGTCGGGTCACCGGAAAAATTGTTACCCATGCCGGTGGGCCAGCGTCACTTGGCCTTGACGCGCGGATCCTTTTCGCCCAACCCCGGATAATATACAGCGCGATTGTTCATCGACTCGTTGTAGACCTTGCGCTTCTTGAACAGCCACTTGCCGTTGACCTTCACCATTTCATCTTCATAGTGACCGAAGTACAGCAGCTGCACATCCTTCTGCGGCGTGTTGTTAGTCAACGCAAACCAGTACGCCGTCGACTTTGCCGTGTTGCCGGATACATCGATGACGTGATTGATGATCTGGTGACGCGTGCGCGGCCGCGATGTCGCGCCCTCGGGGATATTGACCGGGACCGCACCGCCGAATCCTGACATCGCCTTGCGGATCGCGGCCTTGCCGTGCTCGACCCCGCGCACCCAGTCGAGCACGCCGTCATCCGCCCAGGTCGACATGACGGTCTCGATGTCGCCAGCGTCCACCGCGACCATGTATTTGTTGGACAGGTTCTCGATTTCCGCGCGGTCATCGGCATAGCCGGCAAATGCCGGAGCGGTGGCCAGCAGGGCCGCGACAGCGGCAATTCGGGATGCGGTGTTCATTTGCGAAGCTCCTCATGTATCCAGGTGGACACGTCAACGACACTCTGTTCGTTCAGCAGATCAGGAAACATCTTGGGCATTGGCGCCTTGGGATTCTTGACGTAGTCGATGGTCGATGCCAAGTCACGGCGCGCAGCCAGCGTGCTGAGCTTGTGGTCGGCAATGAAATTGCCATCCTCGCCATGGCAGGAGGCACAGACCTGTGCATACAGGCGCCGGCCATTGGCCGCGCCGGTAGCGGCACCGGCGCCCACTTTGGTCGCATCCGACACCGTGGCCGGGCGCTGGGGGTTGAGCGTCATGATCACCACGCTGGGCATGCCCAGGTCGCCAAACGCGTTGCGGGAAATGTTGCCCGCGGCAAAGGCCACGTACTGCTTGCCGCCGATGTCGTAGGTCACCAGTCCGCCGGCCATTGCGCCGCCGGCACGCCCCTTGTGCACCAGTTGTCCGGTCTTGGTATTGAACACCAGCAGGTTGCCGGCCAGATCACCGGCCAGTGTCACGCCGCCAGCAGTGGGGGTAATGCCGGCGATCACCGGCTTCTCGGCATGGTATTTCCAGCGCACGGCGCCGGTCTCGCTGTCGATGGCCGTGATCCATCCGGTGGTCGGTCCCACCGGCTCGATGGTGCCGCCGAAACTGGCCTGACCCGGCGCATACTCGGTCTTGCCCAGCTTGACCATGAAGCAGGCATCCACGGCGCCGACCACCAGCAACTTGTTGGCCAGGTCCAGCCCCGGTCCGTTCCATTCCACGCCACCGGCATATCCGGGGCACATCTTCGAACCCTCTGGCGAGGGCTTCAGATAAATGTGCTCCACCGTGGTCACCGGCGTGCGAAAGACCACCTTGCGCGTATCACGATCGACGGCCGTGACGTAGCCATCCTTGCCCGCGATGGCCACCAGGTCGCGAATCTTGCTGTCGCGGTACAGCACCGGCGCGGCAACCAGATCCAGATCCTGCCAGTCTCCCGGCGAGACCTGATGCCACCACTTGAGCGCGCCAGTGCGTGCATCCAGCACCACCATCGAGTTGGTGAACAGGTTGTTGCCAGGCCGATAGCCCATGTCGATGTCCGGCCACGGGTTGCCCACCGAGACAAACAGCTCCCCTGTCGTGGCATCCAGCGACATGGCGCCCCAGACGCCGCCGCCACCGGTTTTGGCCGACTCCTTGCGGGTCCATGTCTCCGCGCCAGTCTCGTTGCCCATGGGGATGGTGTTGAAGCGCCACAGTTCCTTGCCGGTCGCCGCGTCAAACGCCATTACCCTGCCACGCACGCCCAGCTCGCTGCCGGCAATCCCCATGTACACCACGCCATCCCAGGCCAACGGCGCCGCCGAGGCGCCCTCGCCCAGTCCCGGGTCGCCGATCACGTTCTTCCACAGCAACTTGCCAGTGGCCGCATCCAGCGCGATCAGCCGGGTGTCCCCGGTGCCGCGAAATACGCGGCCGCCCATCACTGCCAGCCCGCGGTTGGACGGAGAATAGGTGCCTTCGTCTGAGGTGTGGCTGACTTTCCAGCGCACCGCGCAGGTCGTTGCATCCAGCGCCACGGTCTCGGCGCCGGTGTTGGTGTAGATGACGCCATCCACCACCACCAGCCCGGAATGAAATGAAGTCGGCCCGTCGATCTGCACGCGACACACTTCGCCCAGCTGCGCGGCATTGTCCGGCGTGATCTGCTTGAGCGGCGAGTACCGCTGCCCGTTGAGGCGATTGTTATAGCTGGGCCACTGCCCGCCCGGCGTCGCATCCTGGGCTAACGCCGCGCCGCTGACCGCCACGGCAGCCACTATGGAAACTATCCAGACACGCATGACCCACTACCCCCCGCGCAGACCGGTTGTGTTGATTGCTGCTGCGCCGAAGGGCGCTAGCCTAGCATCACTCGGCCTCGCCCGAAGGGGTGTACCAGATGGGCGACGACCAGGCGCGTTCCTGGATCCAGATGGGCGCCTTGGTCTGCGCCGGATCAATCCCCAGTGCCACCGCATCATAGGTGGACTGGCGCGGCGTCGGTATTTCCAGGACGCGCACGTAGTAGAACGCCCGCAAACGCGAATCAAAATCCGGGTCCTTCCAGACCGCAGACAACTCCACTGCGCCGATGTTGTTGCTAAAGGTGGCCGTGGCCGCATCCACCGTATTGCCCACCACCGGCAACTTGCCATTGGCACCGATCCGGCGATCCCCCGACCAGGCAACGTCATAGATCTTCTCGTGCGTCGCGCCTGATGCATCCACCCAGCCCTTGACCATCTGGATGCGGTCGAGGTTGCCGCTGCGTTCATCCTTGTTTGCGTGCACCAGGAAGCTGGGGGCCCGGCCGCCCGGGGCTGGGGCCAGGTCCCTGCCCATGGGCACGCCACGCGCATAGCCCACTGCGGCCAGATCACGGGCCTTGGCATCCGCGGCATTGAATCCGAATCCGCCAAACACGCGCAGCGCGATGCGTGGTCCGGAGGTCGCATACACTTCCTTGCGCTGGAAGGCGTCGAATATGCCTTGCCGTGTGTTCTCGTGCGCCCAGACGCCGGCCAGTCCCGAGGCCGACAGCTCCCAGATCGGGAAATTGCTCTTGTCCAGCGGGCGCTTGTCGGTTGCCATCTGGTTGGCCAGCTTGCCGTAGAAGTTGGACTCCTCGACCGACACCAGGCTGTTGTGCGAGTCAGTACTGCCGATCAATCCGAACTTGTAGGGATTGACGCCGATGGATTGTTCACGCGCCATGCCATCCATCAGCGCGGTGCGCGCGAACGAGGCGATGGTCACCTTGGCCGGTGGTCCGGTCAGCAGCTTGTTGCGTATCTCGAAGCCCGCAAATTCGTCATTGGGTGACAACGACGGATCCGTTTCGGAGGTTCCCTTGGTCTGGGTGATTTCCATCACCCGCTCCCAATGCATGCGCTCGCGCGCGTAGGCAGCTGTCTGCGGCTTGCCATCGCTGTCCACCTTGTCGAACATCAGGCCATTGGACATGTTCGAGTTGTGCGGAATGGCGATGAACTGGGCACCGGTGGCGGCGCTGGTCATGCGCAGCCACGCCCACAGATCCTCCGGGCGCGAGCTGTCGTAGGAGCTGAAGGGCAGGAAGCGGCTGGCTGTGGCCGCGTCTGCCGGGGTAAACACCACCCGGTGCAGGTTCTGGTAGCCGGGCATCGCCGACCACTCCCAACCGATCAACGCCGTGAATTTTCCCGGTATGTTGTTGCGATCGGCAAAGGCCACCTGCTGCTTCCAGGCGTTGGCGCGGATGCGGTCACTGTACAGGTCGCGCAGCAGGTCTTTGCCGCCGCCAGTGTTGATCGCCGCCACCTCGCCGAATACCGCGCGCTTGTTGTCCTTTTCCAGAGCCGCCAGGCGCCGGCCCGATTCAGTGGCCATGACGTCCGGATCGTCATGGTCGAGGCTAATCTGCAGGCGCAGCATCTCGGCGTGATCGGCCACCACCAGGAAATCCAGGGGCCGCTCGATGCGGATCTTCTGCCGGGTAACCGGATGCAGCACCGGCAAGCCGCGCGCGTAGCGGAACGCGACGTCAGGATCCGCCAGGTAGTTGCCGGTGGCATACGCGTCCACAGAATGTGCGGTATGCAGGTGCGTATCGCCCCAGTACAGGTGGGTCTCCTCGCCGCTGGCGCACTGCGCAGCGGCAGCCAAAAGGATCAGCCCCGGGAGAATAATTGTTCTTTTCATGCGGCCGATTGCAGCACGTGCCGCCTTGGCCGTGCAACTTACTGGCCCTGCTGTGATAACCAGGGCTGGGCCCATGCAAGCCCTGCCAGCGTGCTGCCTTGCGGCAGGTACTCGCACCCCACGTAGCCGCCATAGCCCAGCGCGTCGATGTGTGCCAGCACGCGGTTGAAATTGATTTCGCCCGATCCGGGCTCGTGTCGACCTGGATTGTCCGCAATCTGGATGTGCCCGATGGCGGGCAGCAGCCGTTCGATGGAACGCATCAGGTCGCCCTGCATGACCTGCATATGGTAGACGTCATACTGCAGGCGCAGGTTCGGGCGCGCGGCCCTGGCAATGCACTCCATCGCCAGCGTCGTACCATCCAGCAGGTACCCGGGCACGTCGCGCGTGTTGATGGGTTCAATCAGTGCCGTCGCATCAATCAGCGCCAGCCTGTCGGCAGCGCGCGCAATGCTATCGACGAACTGGTCCAGGTGCCGTCGGCGATCGGCGCCGGCCGGCAGCAATCCGGCCATCACGTGCACGCAACGGCAGCCCGTGGCCTGCGCATAGGCTAGCGCCTGCTCGATGCTGGCATCGAAGTCAGCCTCCCTGCCCGGCAGCGAGGCGATGCCACGCTCGCCTGCCTCGGCCCGCCCGGGTGGCACGTTGAACAAGACCATGGGCACACCGACTTCGCGCAGGCGCCCGGCAAGGACTTGCGGCTCGACGGCATAGGGAAACTGGCATTCCACCGCCTTGAAGCCCGCCCTGGCGGCAGCATCGATGCGATCCAGGAACGGCAGTTCGTTGAACAGCGTGGAGATGTTGGCGGCGAGGCGCGGCATGGCGTAACCATACCCCGCTGCGGTGGGCCAGTGATACGCTTTGATCCTGCCAGATTCGTGAACAAACCGGCGGGGGCCAGCAAGAGATGACGATTATTGTTACCGGTGCGACCGGCGGCTTCGGGCGGGCGGCAACAGCGCTGCTGCTGGAGCGTATTCCGCCAACACGGCTGATCCTGACCACGCGCAAGCCCGAACTGCTGGCCGACCTGGCCGCCCGTGGTGTATCGGTGCGCAAGGCCGACTTCGACCATCCGGACACCCTGGGTGCGGCCTTTGCCGGAGGTGACCGGATGCTGCTCATTAGCACCGCCCGCGTTGGCTCGCGCGTACAGCAGCATGAGAATGCCGCCCGGGCCGCGGTCAAGGCCGGCGTCAAGCACATCGTGTACACGTCCATACTCAGCGCCGACAAGCCCGACAACCCCGCCATCGTCAAGCTCGACCACCGCGCCACCGAACTGGCCATCGAGGCGTCAGGTGCGGCCTGGACATTCCTGCGCGACAGCCAGTACGCCGAGGCCATTGCCATGGCGGTCATTCCGCCAGCCCTGGCATCAGGCGCATTGCCGGACAACGCGCATGACGGACCCATCGCCTTTGTGTCGCGCGACGACTGCGTGGCCAGCGCGGTGGGCGCACTGACCACTGACGGCCACGAGCGACGCGCCTACGACATCACCGGTCCTGAATTGCTGAGCTTCCCCAAGGCGGTGGCCATGGCCGCGCAGATCGCGGGGCGGCCGATTGACTACCGGCGGGTCAGCGACGCGCAGATGTTCGCCTACTTTGATTCCCTGGGCGTGCCCCGGCATGCGTCGGACGATCCGACCGCCGGCCCGATTCCCTGGTCCAGCGATGACATGGTGACGTTCGGACAGTCGATCCGCGAGGGCTATTTCAACATCCTGTCCGACAGCGTGCTGAAACTGACGGGAAAAGCACCGCGATCACTGCGATCGGTGCTGGAACAGTATCAACACACCTGGCCCAAGGCGCAGGCGTCACCGGAGATGGGAAACAAATGAATCGACAGCTGATTACCCTGTGCTGTGCGGCGTTGCTGGCGGCCTGCAGCAAGCCCCGTCCCCCGGCGCCGCCGCCGGCACCGGTGTCGCGCATTGCGCAGGTCGACGACGCACGCCTCAACAACGCCGACGCCGAACCGCAGAACTGGCTGGCGCACGGCGGGGACCAGCAGGCACACCGTTTCTCCGGACTGGACCAGATCACTCCCGCCAACATCGCCGGGCTCCAGCCGGCGTGGTCCCTGGACCTGGATACCACGCGTGGACAGGAGTCCACGCCGCTGGTGGTCGACGGGGTCATCTACGTGACCACGGCCTGGAGCAAGGTGTATGCAGTCAACGCCAAGACCGGCGTGAAGCTGTGGAGCTTCGACCCGAAGGTGCCGGGCCCTGCGGCGGCGAAGAACTGTTGCGATGTGGTCAGTCGCGGCGCGGCGGTTTACCACGGCAAGGTGTACGTGGGCACGTATGACGGCCGCCTGATCGCCCTCGACGCTGCCACCGGAACGCCGGTCTGGACGGCCGTCACCGCCGACCCAGGAGAGATGTACACCATCAGCGGCGCACCGCGCGTCGGCGCCGGCCTGGTGTTCATCGGCAATGGCGGCGGGGAATTCGGCGGACGCGGCTACGTCACCGCCTACAACGCCGACACCGGAGAACAGGCCTGGCGCTTCTACACCGTGCCCGGCGACCCGGACAAGCCCGATGGTGAAGTCTCGGACGAGACCATGGCCAAACTGGCGCAACCGACGTGGTTTGGTCCCTACGACGGGCACCGCGGTGGCGGCATGGTGTGGAACTCCATTGTCTACGACCCGCAGTTCGACCAGGTTTACCTGGCCACTGGCAATGGTTTCCCGTGGCCGCGCCTGTTCCGGTCCCAGGGCAAGGGCGACAACCTGTTCATCTGCTCGGTAGTGGCCCTCGATGCCAAGACCGGCCACTACAAGTGGCATTACCAGGAGACCCCTGGCGACAGTTGGGACTATGACTCGGTCGCCGACATGATCCTGGCGGACCTGACCATCGGCGGCACGCCGCGGCAGGTGCTGATGCACACGCCCAAGAACGGTTTCTTCTACAACATCGACCGGCGCGATGGAAAACTCATCTCCGCCGAACCGTACGTCCCGGGCGTCACCTGGGCTTCGCACGTGGACCTGACGACTGGCCGGCCGGTGGTGTCGCCCACGGCCTACTACACGAACAAGCCGGTGCGCCTGAGTCCGGGTGAAGGCGGTGGCCACTCCTGGCAACCCACGGCATTCAGTCCCAAGACCGGCTACATGTACCTGCAGGCCAACGCCCACGCCAGCACGCGCTACATCCCGCGCGACAGCTACAAGTTCGTCAAGGGCATGGACTATCTGGGCCTGTGGCACTTCGTCCAGCACGGCCCCAACGAAGTACCACCCAAGCCCGACCCCAATGCACCCAAGCCGGATACGTACCTGCTGGCGTGGGATCCGGTGGCGCAGAAGGCCGCGTGGAAATCCCCCGGCCCCGGCAATGGCGTGCTGGCCACCGCGGGCAACCTGGTATTCCAGGGGCACAGCCGGGACGTGATCATGGGCAGCCTCGAGGCGTACCGCGCGGACACCGGTGAGCGTGTCTGGCAACACGACACGCCCAATGCCATCACCAGCGGACCGGTCAGCTACAGCGTGGATGGCGAACAGTACATCCTGGCGGTCAGCGGCGCCGGTGGCGGGTCCATCATCGCCGCGCCCCAGGTGGTACGGCAGCGGCAAGTCGGCCGACTCGTGGCATTCAAGCTCGGAGGCACCGCGCAGCTGCCGGCCGATCCGCCGCCTGCCGGCCCCATGGTGGCAGTCAACGAAAAGTGGCCCGCCGCCACGGTGGCCCACGGCAAGGACCTGTATGTGGAGTTCTGTGGCCGCTGCCACGGACTGGGAACGCGCGGATCAAACATCGTACCTGACCTGCGCCGCTCCCCTGCGCTGGCCAATGCCGTACTGTGGAAGTCGATAGTCGAGGACGGCGCACTGGCGGCCAACGGCATGATTGCCTGGAAGTCGCTGATGCCAGAAGGCGCCGCCGAGATCATCCGCGCCTATGTGGCCGAGGAAACGCGCCAGCAGATTACCGCGAAGCCTTAGAATCCCCACGATGAATGAAGAACGCGCAGCGCAGGTGCTGGACTTCCTGCGTTCGCTGCAGGACCGGCTCTGCGATACGTTCGGCGGCGCGATGGGCGGCACGTTCCTGCGCGATGCCTGGGAGCGCGAACCCGGCGCAGGCAAGCTGCTGGGCAGTGGCGTGACTGCGGTGCAGGAAGGCGGCGGCGTATTCGAGCGCGCCGGAGTGGCGCTGTCGGACGTGCGCGGCTCGCAGTTGCCGCCCGCGGCCACCGCGCGCAATCCGCAGCTTGCCGGCCGCGACTATCGGGCCATGGGCGTGTCGGTGGTCATGCACCCGCGCAATCCGCATGCGCCCACCAGCCACCTCAACGTGCGCTACTTCAATGCCGGCGACGTCTGGTGGTTTGGCGGCGGATTTGACCTGACGCCCTACATTCCCTATGACCAGGACTGCATCGCCTGGCATCGCGCTGCACGCGATGCCTGTCTGGCGGCATCGCCGAAGTTCTATGCGATAGCGCGCCATCACTGCGACGACTACTTCTTCCTCAAGCATCGCGGCGAGGCCCGCGGCATCGGTGGCATCTTCTACGACGACCTCAATGAATCAACACCCGACACGCCACTGGGCTGGGAGCAGGGATTTGAACTGATGCGCCGGGTGGGCACGGGGTTTCACGACGCCTATCGCGACATCATCCGGTTGCGGCATGACACTGCGTTTACGCAGCGCGAACGCGACTACCAGCTGTATCGGCGGGGCCGGTACGTGGAGTTCAACCTGGTGTTCGACCGCGGCACACTTTTCGGGCTGCAGTCCGGCGGCCGCACCGAGTCCATCCTGATGTCGATGCCGCCCGAGGCGCGCTGGGCCTACCGCAGCCCTGACGCCGGGCTCGACGAGAAGCTGCTGCCTTACCTGACGACGCTAAGAGGCAACGACTGGCTGGCCTAGCGGCAACTCTGTGGCATTGGCCCAGATGCCATGCACCTGCTGGCTGATCCTAAACGGCAGTATCACGCGCGCCACGTCGCCCTCGGCCAGGCGCTGCGCGTCGGCAATCACCAGCTCGGAACGCATCTCGGCGTAGTTGGAGGCCACGCCCACCAGGTAACCGTCGCCTTCGTTGGCTCCCCCGCCAGCGGCGGTGCGCGGCACGAAACTGCATTCCTGCAGGCCGTGCACGGGACCGGCAAAGTATTTCTGCACCTCGCCGGTCTTGACGTCAAAACGCCCGTAGCTGTTGGACGGTGGACCGAACAGGCCCGCACCGATCTTGCTGCGATCCATGGGCCGGTCATTGTCGGTAAACAGGGTGTACAGGTAGCGCGTCTCCAGCGTCATGAACCGCGGGTCGACCTTGCCCAGGTCACCCACCTGCATTGGCCAGAGGATCTGCTCCTGCCATTGGTCACTGCGCTTGTCCAGGTCCAGCGTGATCTTGCGGATGAAGGCCCGCGCCTTGGCCGGGTTCCACGGCGTGCCATCGATGGGAGGGAAGAACGGAAAGAAGTTCGAATCGAAGAACGGCGCGTAGAGGATGACCTTGTTGCCCTCGGAGTACGCGTTGAACGTGTGCATCATGCAGCGTTCCGGCCCCTTGAACCAGCGCATGTCGCGCGCCGCGCCGCCACGCGGGATCACGCCGATCATGCTGGGCTTGGACGCATCCCAGCCCCAGTGGATGCGTCCTTCCTTGAGGCGCTGCTCACTGGTCACATAGCCGCCAAACGGGATCACCACGTGCCGGTGCGTGACCGCCATGTCGTGGATGACGCTGACATAGGGCACTTTCACGCTGACTGAGTCGGTGACCTTGCCCTGGGGATTTACAGTCGCGATGTACAGGTCGTCGCTGGCCAGGCCCGTGGCCTCGTAGCCGAACGAGACCATTTCGCCACTCAAGGGGTCAAGCTTCGGGTGCGCGCTGAACGTCTGGCTCTTCCAGGAGCCGCCAGCGTCCCAGTGGCCGCGCGTGGCCAGGGTGGTCGGATCCAGCTCGTACGGCAGCCCGTCCTCCTTGAGCGAGAACAGCTTGCCGCCATAGATCAGCGGCGCAGTGTTGGACACCGTGCGCCGATTGGGGTGCGCCGCGTCGCTGATCGACGGGTCGTCGGTGTAGGGATTGCGGTAGTAACCATACAACTGCCTGCCGGCGGCCAGGTTGCGATCGAAACGCTCGGTGTGCACCCAGCGGCCGCGATAACTGACACGCCCATTGTGGATGCGAAACATGCTGACGTAGCCGTCGGCATTGAGGATGGCGTCATCCTTGAATTTCGATGGCATGAACCACTCGGCGCCCACGCGGTAGAACACGCCGTCGATATCGTGCGGGATGGTGCCCACGACCTCGCAATCAAGGACATCTGCTTCAAAGCGGATGGGCGCGCCAAATCCCCGGCCCGCAGCCGCATTGGACAGGTCAGCCACTGATCACCCCCGACTCCAGATGGCCGAACCGGCCTGATTCCAGGTCGTTGAATGCGGAGACGATCTCACTGCGCGAATTCATCACGAACGGACCATAGCCGACGATGGGCTCGTCGATGGGCTGGCCCGAGAGCACCAGCATTTTTACCTCCGCCTGGGCGCGCAACCACACCCCGCTGCCCGTGGCGGAAAGCACCGCCAGGGACGCATCGCCCATACTTTGTCCGGAGCCGATCTGCATCTGCCCCTGCAGCACGGCCAGGACGGTGTTGTGGCCGTCGGGCATTTCAAGCGTGCAGGTGGCACCGGAATTGAGGTGCACATCCCACACGTTGAGTTCGGTGAACGTGTGGGCCGGCCCTTGAACGCCGGCGCACTTGCCGGCGATCACACGTACGCGGCCGGCATTGTTGTCCAGTTGCACTTCCGGAATCATGGCGCTGGTGATGGTCTGGTACCGCGGCGCGGTCATCTTGTCCTTGGCTGGCAGGTTGACCCACAGCTGCGCCATTTCCAGGCGCCCGCCGCGCTTGGTGAATCCATCGGAATGAAATTCCTCGTGCATGATGCCGGCGCCGGCTGTCATCCATTGCACATCGCCTGGGCCGATCGACCCACCGTTGCCGGTCGAATCGCGATGGTTCACTTCGCCGCTGTAGACAATGGTCACGGTCTCGAAGCCGCGGTGTGGATGCTCGCCCACGCCGCGCTGGGTCCGTGATGGGGCAAATTCGCTGGGACCGGCCAGATCCAGCAGCAGAAACGGACTGAGCTGCTTGCCCATCCGATCATAGGAAAACAGCGTGCGTACGGGAAAGCCGTCCCCGACCCAGTGGCTGGAGGGCGCGGCATAGATCCCAAGCACAGACTTCATAGTCGCACCTCCCTGGCACAGTTGTTCATCAGCCCCTGCCGACGAACGGCATGGCAGTGGCCATGACGGTCATGTGCAGTACGTTGGCATCCAGCGGCAAGTTGGCCATGTAGAGCACGGCGTCGGCGACGTGCTTGACGTCGAACGTGGGCTCCGGCTTCAGCGAGAAATCCGCCTGCAGCGTACCGCTCGACATCGGGATGCCCAGGTTAGTCTGGACATTGCCGATGTCGATCTGGCCGCAGGCGATGTTGTGGCGGCGCCCTTCCAGCGACAGCGACTTGGTCAGCCCGGTGACCGCATGCTTGGACGCGGTGTACGCGGCCATGTTGGGTCGCGGCGTCTCCGAGGCGATGGAGCCGTTGTTGATGATGCGTCCACCCTGCGGAACCTGCGACTTCATCGCGCGAAAGGCGGCCTGCGCGCACAGGAACGCCCCGGTCAGGTTGGTGTCGATCACCCGGCGCCATACCTCCGGCGCCAGCTCGTCTGTGGGTGTGGGCGGGGCAGCGGTGCCGGCGTTGTTGAACAACACGTCCAGGCGGCCGAACGTGGCCACCGTCTGGTCCACCATGGCGGCAACGGCCGCCGCGTCGGTGACGTCGACCCCAAGCACCAGTGATTTGTGCACCAGCAGGGCTGCGGTTTCCTGCAATGGCCCCGTGCGACGTCCGGCCAGGGCGACCACATAGCCGGCTGCGGACAGCGCCACGGCGACGGCCCTGCCAATTCCCGATCCGCCCCCGGTTACCAGCGCGACCCTGGACTGCATACCTCTCCCCAAGATTGAATTTCCGGCAAGGCAAGCCTACCCGAAAGCCCAAGGCATTTGAGGCCGTCGAACGGCGTAAAATGGGCCCTTCAAGGGGGTGGGCACAACGCCCCGGCAAGGGCAGGACCATGCGAAATCGGCGGTTGGCAATGGCCTTGTTGGGCGCTGCGCTGCTGGCGCCGCTGTGGGCTTCATTGCAGGGCCAGGGCAGCGCACGCCTCTGTCGCGGCCCCGGCCTTTACGGCCGGCCAGCTAGGTGCCTTGCCGCAGGCCGGCGGGCGTACCAGCAATTCTGCCTCGCCAGCCATGGTGAGCATGGCAGGCGGCGGCGCGACGCTGGTCAATGCATCCGGCAACCTGCAGTCCCTTGCCAACAGCGCCTGGGACGGAAGGAACGCCACGCCGGCATTTCGCAACCTGCTGACCCCATCGCAGTTGCGCGATGTGGCCTACTACATCTCTGTCGAGTTGTTCCCAGCGCGCACCAATTGAAGGAGGTTTCGTGGCTACGCCAAAACGGATTCTGGTAGCGGTGAAGTCACCGCAGTCGCGCAGCCAGCCTGCGCTTGCCAAGGCGGCGCAGCTGGCGCAAGCCACCGGTGCCAAGCTGGAACTGTTCCACGCCATTACCGCGCCACTGTACGTCGATGCGTTCGTGCTCGAGGGACTGACCATCCCCGAGGTGCAGAAACAGTGGAAACTAAGAACGCTCAAGGCACTGGAAAAACTCGCGCAGCCGCTGCGCGAGCAGGGTCTGGGCGTGGCGACCTCCGGTGACTGGGATTTCCCTGCCTACGAGGCCGTGGTCAGGCGTGCAAAGCTCAGCGGTTCGGACCTCATCGTCGCGGAACGTCATGCCAAGCACCACGTGCTGCCCTGGCTGCTGCGCTTCAATGACTGGGAGTTGTTGCGGCGCAGCCCGGTGCCGGTGCTGCTGGTCAAGCACACCCGGCCGTGGAAGCGGCCCGTGGTACTGGCCGCCATCGACCCGTCCCATGTGTTTGCCAAGCCAGCCGGCCTTGACCTCGACATCCTGGACGAAGCCCAGTGGCTGGCCACCGCGCTGGGCGGCAAGGTGCATGCAGTGCATGCATATCCGAACGTCATGATGCCCATTGAACGCATCGGCATGATGCCGCCGGAGGTCAGCGACCGCATGGAACGGCAGCTGCAAGCCGACGCCCGCAAGACGTTTCGCAAGGAATTGGAAAATCGCGACATCCCCCCGTCCCGGCGGCACCTGGTTGGTGGACAACCAGCAACCGTCGTACCGCAGGTCGCCAAGCAACAGCGCGCGGCAATTGTGGTCATGGGTGCTATTTCCAGGTCCGGGCTCAAGCGCCTGATAATCGGCAACGTCGCCGAACAGGTGCTCGACGCCCTGCCCTGCGACGTGCTGGTGCTCAAGCCGGACAGCTTCAAGAGCACGGTGACCAGCCGCGGCCGCGGCGTGCAGCTGGTGGCGACGCCCTCGTACGGCTGACCGGGCGGCCGCGACGCCGCGTTAGTCGACGAGGATGGCGCGGCTGACGTCGCGCACGTCGTTGCAGCCGGTCAGCGCCAGGCTGACCTGCAGCTCCCGGCTGATGATCTGCAATGCCAGGGTGACACCGGCACCGCCCATGGCGCCCAGCCCGTACAGGTACGAGCGCCCCGTCAGCGTCGCGGATGCGCCCATGGCCAACGCCTTGAGCATGTCCTGTCCGCTGCGAATGCCGCCATCCAGCATCACTTCACAGCGACCCTGCACGGCCTCGGCCACCAGCGGCAGCGCCGAGATCGTGGAGCGCGCGCCATCGAGCTGCCGGCCACCGTGATTGGACACCACCAGCGCTTCGGCGCCCAGGTCCACGGCACGCCGGGCGTCTTCCGGATCCATCACGCCCTTGATGACCAGCTTGCCTTTCCAGCGTCGACGCACGTCCTCCAGGTCCTTCCAGGTGACGGACGCATCAAACTGCGTGCCAATCCACTGCGCCAGCGATGCCGTGCCCATGTTCTGGGCGACATCGACCAGGTTGCCAAACGTGCGCCGCTTGCCGCGCAGCACGCCCCACGCCCAGCGTGGCCGGCAGGCGATGTCGATTGCGTTGCGCAGCGTCAGCCGCGGCGGAATCGACAGGCCATTCTTGGCATCGCGACGCCGCAACCCGGACACCGGGATGTCCACGGTCATCATCAGCACCGGGCAGCCGGCTGCCTCGGCGCGGTCGATCAGCGACGCGGTGTAGCCGCGGTCCTTCATGACATAGAGCTGGAACCAGAACGGCGCGCGGGTCGCGGCGCGCACATCCTCGATGGAACAGATGGACACGGTGCTGAGGCAGTACGGGATGCCGAACGCCTCGGCGGCGCGCGCCGCGTGAATCTCGCCGTCCTGGTACACCAGGCCACCCATGCCTATGGGTCCCATGACCAGCGGCATCGCAGCTGGCGTGCCGAGAATGGGCTTGGCCAGGCTCTGGCGCGTCACGTCGATCAGTACCCGCTGCCGCAACAGCAGGGCGTCGAAGTCGCTGCGATTGCGCGCCAGCGTCAGCTCCTCGTAGGAGCCGCGATCCACATACTCGAACATGCTGCGCGGCATGCGCCGCCGCGCCAGTTCGCGCAGGTCCGCAATGCTGTTGATTACCCGCATCCCAGTCGCCTTGTCATTTGCCCACCGTTGGTCGGCCGGTGCGCATCAGTTTACCGGCATGATGAATTCCGGGCCGCGCTCCGGGCCCTGCGGCCAGCGCTGCATCACGCTCTTGTAGCGCGTGTAGAAGCGCAGTGCCTCCTCGCCATAGGCATGATGATCGCCGAATAGCGACTGCTTCCAGCCACCGAAGGAATGCCACGCCATGGGCACCGGGATCGGCACGTTGATGCCTACCATTCCCACCTCCACGCTGCGAGCAAACGCCCGCGCGGTCGCCCCGTCGGCGGTGAAGCACACCGCCCCGTTGCTATAGGGATGATCGTTGATCAGGCGCACGGCTTCGGCCAGGTCCGGCACGCGCATCACGCCCAGCACCGGGCCGAAGATCTCCTCCCGATAGATGACATGGTTCTCGCGCACGTGGTCGAACAGCGTCGCGCCGGTAAAGAACCCGTGCTCGTAACCGGCCACGCGGTGGCCGCGGCCATCCACGACCAGGCGGGCCCCTTCGGCCACGCCCTGGCCAATGTAGGATTCGACGCGTTGGCGGTGCGCTGCCGTCACCAGGGGCCCCATCTGCGACCCGGGATCCTCGCCACTGCCGATGCGCAGCTGCTGCGCCCGCGCCGCCAGCAGCGGCACCAGTCGATCGGCCGTGTCGCCGACAGCGATTGCCATGGAGATCGCCATGCAGCGCTCGCCGGCCGAACCATAGGCCGCGCCCGCCAGCGCATCGGCGGCCAGCTCAAGGTCCGCGTCGGGCATCACCACCATGTGATTCTTGGCGCCGCCCAGCGCCTGCACGCGCTTGCCGTGCTGCGTGGCAAGCTGGTGGACATGCCGCGCCACCTGCGTGGAGCCCACAAAGGAAATCGCCTGCACGCCCGGATGCACCAGCAGTGCATCGACCGCCTGGCGATCACCATGGACGACATTGAGTACGCCGTCGGGCAGGCCAGCCTCCTGCATGAGCTGCGCCAGCATCAGGCTTGGCGACGGATCGCGCTCCGCGGGCTTGAGCACAAAGGTGTTGCCGCAGGCGATGGCCAGCGGAAACATCCACATCGGCACCATGCACGGAAAGTTGAACGGAGTGATGCCGGCGGCCACGCCCAGTGGCTGGCGCAGATTCCAGTTGTCGATGCCGCCGCCCACGTTGTCAGAGTGCACGCCGGACAACAACCGCGGCACGCCGCAGGCGAACTCCACGATCTCGATGCCGCGGGTTACCTCCCCTTGGGCATCGGCAAGCACTTTGCCGTGCTCGCGCGTAATGGCCGCTGCCAGCGCCGCGCGCCGCTGTACCAGCAGTTCGCGGAACCGGAACAACACGTGTGCGCGCCGCGGGGCCGGCGTATTCGACCAGGCCGGATACGCCGCGGTTGCCGCTGCCACGGCCCGATCCACCATGGCGGGGCCAGCCAGCGCCACCGTGCCGACCACCTGCCCGGTGGCCGGGTTGAACACCTCGCAAGCCCGGTCGCCGGGCGCCCCCGGCGTGATCGCACCGCCGACGAAATGACTGATGTCCAAATCAGCCCTCCTCGAGGTGACGATACCCGGGGTCGCCATACTCGATGAGTTCCGCTGGCTTGCCAGTGCGATACAGCACCACCCGTCCGGCGCAGTCTTCACGCAAGGCCAGTTCCAGCACCGCCTCGGCAAACGCGTCGGCCGAGTCGATGGCGTCCGGCACGATGCAGTTCACGCGCACCCGGTGCTCGCGCTGCCAGTCGCGCAGCGCCGCGGTCAGTCGCATGACGCCCGCCTTGGCGGCACTGTAGGCCGGCCGGTCACCGGCCCCGAACCCCAGGCCGCAGTCCGCCGCGACATTCACGATTGAACCGCCGCGCAGGCGCAAGACATCCAGCGCCTGGCGGGTGATGTGCAAGGTGCCCAGCAGGTTGACGCTGGCAATGCGCGCCCAGTGTTCGAGTGGATCATTGTCCAGCCAGGGACCGGCAATGTTGAACACCAGGTCCAGCCCGCCGTACTCGCGCACCGCCCGGTCAATCAGGTCGCGCACCTGTTCGCCGGAGGCCACGTCGCAGCGATGCGCAAACGCCTGCCCGCCGGCGCCACGAATGCCGGCGGCCACCTCGCCGGCCAGCGCGTAATCGATGTCTGCCACCACCACGCTGGCCCCCTGTGCGGCACAGCGCCGGGCCACGGCCGCGCCCGCACCCGAGCCGCCGCCCGTGACCAGTGCCACGCGCCGCTCCAGGCGGCGCGTCCCTCGCACCGCTGGCTGGGGATCAGTCAGCTGCACGAATCTCGACAGGCGACTGGTTCAGCTGGCGCAGGGTCGGCTCTATCTTTGACTTGTCGCCGACCGCAACCGTGATCATTTCCTCCGGGTGCAGGTAGGCGCGTGCCACGCGCTGCACGTCCGCCGCGGTTACGGCGTTGATCTTGGCCGGTAATGAATTGAAGTAGTCCAGGGGCAGTCCATAGACGAACAGGGAACCACCGCTGGCCGCTACGCTGGCGTTGGTCTCGAACTGTGCCGGCAGCGACAGTGAAAACGCCGAGCGCGACAGCGACAGCTCCTCTGGCGTCAATGGCTCGTCGCGCATGCGCCCGATCTCGTTGAAGATCTCGTGCACGGCCGGCGCCGTGGCGTCGGTGCGGATGCTGCCGATTACCGCGTACGGTCCCACGCCGCGGCGAAACGCGAAGCTGGAGTTTGCGCCGTAGGTGTAGCCGTTCTTCTCGCGCAGGTTGAGGTTGATGCGGCTGGAAAACAGCCCGCCCATGGCGTCGTTCATGACGATCAGCGGCACGTAGTCAGGCGAAGCGCGCGGCGCCCCGATCCCACCGACACGAAGGGCGGTCTGGGGCGCGGCCCCGCGATCGATCACGATGGTGCGGGCGCTGATCTTCTGCGGCACGGCCGGCGCGGGTGCCGGGCTGGCCGCCCCGCTCCACTTGCCGAACTGGCGGGTTGCCAAGTCGCGCAGCTCCGGCTCGGTCATGTCGCCGGCCACGATCAGCGCCGAGTTGCCCGGCGCATAGCCGTGCTGCCAGAAATTGACCAACTCGTCGCGCGTGATGCTGCCGTTTGACTGGGCCGTCCCCAGCTCGGTGTAGCCGTAGGGATGCTGCTTGCCGTACAGGGCTTCATACAGCGCGCGCCTGGCCAGCGCATCAGGATTGTCGCGCTGCTGCAGCAGCTGCGTCTTGCGGCTGGAGCGCACCCGTTCGATCTCGGCCGGCGCAAACGCCGGGTTTTGCACGATATCGGCCAATATGCCAAAGGCATCGTTGACGGTGTGCTTGAGGCTCACCAGCGAGACGCTTGAAAAGTCAGTGGTCGACCCGCTGCCGATCGAGGCGCCCATGGTGGCCAGGTCCTCGGCAATCTTGAGGTTGCTGCGGGTCTTGGTGCCCTCGTCCAGCGCGTCCGCCGTGAAGCTGGCCAGCCCCGGGCGCGCGGCCGGGTTTCGATCACTGCCTGCCAGCACCACCAGGTTGGCCGACACCAGTGGCAGGCGATGCTGCTCGAACAGCATGACTTTCAGGCCGTTGGCCAGGGTGAATTGCTGCGGCACGGGCAGCTGCAAGGGTCGCATGGGTCCCGCCGCCGGCTGGGTGGCGCGCCAGTCCTTGGCCGTCTTCTGCGGCTCAGGTGAATTGGCGGGCGGCTTGCTGCGCGGCACGTCGTTGATCACCTTCTCGCCGGGAACGCAGTACAGCACGGCGCGCCCCTGCGGCGGCAGCAGGCGATTGGCGGCTGCGCGCAGCACTTCCGGGGTCAGCGCGGAATAGCGCGCCACGTCCTGCTGCAGGTAATCCGGGGTACCCAGGAACTGGTTGTAGCGGTTGAGCTGGTCTGCCACGCCCGCGGTGGTCTCTAGCCCCTGGATGATTCCGGAGATCATGCGATTGCGCGCGCGCTCCACTTCGGCCTGGGTCGGGCCCTTTTCCCGCAGCAAGGCCAACTCGGCATCGACGGCCTTTTCCAGCTGCTCGGGCTTCACGCCCGGGCGCGCGGTGACCTCAAGCTCGAACACCGACTGCAGCATCAGCGAGTACTGGGAAACCGATACGTCCTGGGCAATCTGCTGCTCGTAGACCAGCTTGCGGTACAGGCGACTGGCCTTGCCACCGCCCAGGATGTCGCCCAGCAGGTCCGCTTCCGCGTCACCGGGCTTGTAGGCCGGCGGCGTGAGCCAGGCCATCGACACGCGTGGCAGCTCCACCTTGTCGGTGACCACCTTGCGCCGCTCCGCGGTGATCGGCGGCGTCACGATGGAGGGCTTCACCACCGGCTTGCCGGCAGGAATGGGACCGAAGTATTTCTCCACCAGCGCCTTGGCACCGGCCTTGTCGAAATCCCCGGCGATCACCATGGTGGCGTTGTTGGGCACATAGTAGTCACGGAAGAACCCGCGCACGTCTTCCAGCTGCGCTGACTCGATGTCGGCGTGCGAGCCGATGATGAACGGATAGTAGGGATGTCCCTTGGGGAAGATGGTCTGGAAGATGGCCTCGTCCAGCAACCCATAGGGGCGATTCTCGTGGGTCTGGCGACGCTCGTTGCGCACCACGTCCTGCTGGTTGGTCAGCTTTGCCTGGTCCAGGTCCTCCAGCAGGAAACCCATGCGATCGCTTTCCAGCCACATCACCAGCTCCAGCTGATTGGAGGGCACGGTCTGGAAGAAGTTGGTGCGGTCAAAGTCCGTGGTGGCGTTGAGATCGCCACCGGCCTGTTCGACCAGCTGGATGTAGCTGTCGCCCGGCACGTTCTTCGACCCCTGGAACATCATGTGCTCGAACAGGTGCGCGAAGCCGGTGCGACCGGCCTTCTCCTGGATGGGGCTGACGTGATACCAGGTATTGACGGTCACCAGGGGCAGGCGCTTGTCCTCGACCAGGATCACTTCGAGGCCATTGGCCAGCTTGTACTTCTCGAACGCCAGCGGCGGCACGGCGGGCATCGCCGGGGCCGGCTGCGCGGACTGGACCGGCAGGCCGGGCATTGCAGCCACCGCAAGCAGCAGAATCAGGGCACGAATGGTTCGGGTCATTGTGTGGGGCTCCAGGGGATGCCCAAGCCTAGGCAAGCTGGCGTGGTCTGTCCACAGCCTGACCGGTTGACTCCCCATGCAACGGCAGCGATTCTGCCCCACATGCAGCCCCGGACCCTCGATGCCCACGATCGGCAACGTTATGCAAGACACCTGGCGCTGCCGGAGATCGGACTTGCAGGTCAGCAGCGTCTTGCCGCCGCGTCGGTGCTGGTCGTCGGTGCCGGTGGCCTCGGGTCCCCGGCGGCGTTGTACCTTGCTGCGGCCGGCGTCGGGACCCTGGGGCTGGTGGACCATGACAGCATCGAACTGAGCAACCTGCAACGCCAGGTGCTGTTCACCACCGCCGAGGTCGGTGCCGGCAAGGCCGAGGCTGGCCGCGCGCACCTGGCGGCATTGAACCCCGGCATCAATGTGGTCGCGCACGCCACCCGGCTGGACGCGGCAAATGTCGAGGCACTGCTGCGCGACTACGACGTGGTCGTGGACGGCACGGATCGCCTGGCGGTGCGCTACCTCATCAACGACGCCTGTGTGCTGCTGCGCAAGCCCCTGGTGTCCGCCGCCATCCACCGCTTCGAAGGCCAGGCCATGAGCTACGTGCCGGATGCCGGCCCCTGCTACCGCTGCCTGTATCCGCAAAGTTCCGAGGGACTGGTGCCCAACTGCGCCGAGGCCGGCGTGCTGGGCGTGCTGCCCGGCGTGATGGGCAGCCTGCAGGCCACGGAAGTCATCAAGATCCTGCTGGGCATTGGCGAGCCGCTGGTCGGCCGCCTCCTGGTCTACGATGCACTGTCGCTGTCTTTCGAGGAATTTCGCTTCCAGAGGCGCGATGACTGCGCCGTCTGCGGCAGCCATCCGACCATCACCAGTGTCCGCGTCCACGAGGAGAGCCCAGTGCCAATGGTTTCGGAATTCACGCCCCGGCAACTCGCGGCGGCACTGAAGCAGCCGGACGGGGAATCACTGCTGCTGGTCGACGTGCGCGAACCCCATGAATGGGCGGCTGGACGGTTGCCAGGTTCGGTGCATATACCGCTGGCGACCCTGCCGCAGCGACTGGGGGAAATTGCCCAGGACGCCACGCCGGTGTTCATCTGCGCGATGGGCGGTCGCAGCATGGCTGCCTGCCGGTTCATGGCGGCGCAGGGCCGCGCGGCAGTGAACCTCGCCGGCGGGGTGCAGGCCTGGAGCCAGGAGTTCGGCGCGCCACCGCCGCCGCACGAACACGACCACTAGCCGCGGGTCGATTTCAACGTTTGGGGTTAAGGCCGACTGAGCGTTCGGCGGAAATCAGCGTGTTGTGCAGCAGCATGGTGATGGTCATTGGTCCGACGCCGCCGGGAACCGGGGTAATCAGCGAGGCCTTTTTGCGCACACCCTCGAAATCCACGTCGCCGACCAGGCGCCCGTCCGGCAGGCGGTTGATGCCCACGTCGATCACCACCACGCCGGTCTTGACCATCTGCGGGACGATCAGCCCCGGAACCCCTGCCGCCACCACCAGGATATCCGCCAGCAGCGTGAACTGACCCAGGTCGACGGTCTTCTTGTGGCAGATGCATACCGTGGCGTCCTGCTGCATCAGCATCAATGCCATGGGTTTGCCGACAATGTTGCTGGCGCCAACCACCACCACATTGCGGCCCTCGATCGGCACGTTCTCGTGTTCCAGCAGCTTCTGCACGCCAAATGGCGTGCACGGCGGAAACACCGTGTTGCCGGTGACCAGGCCGCCGACGTTGTACAGGTGAAAGCCGTCCACATCCTTGTCCACGGCGATGCGCTCGAGCACGTTGGCGACGTTGATGTGCGGCGGCAGCGGCAACTGCACCAGGATGCCATGGACCGTTGGGTCTGAATTGAGCTTGTCGATGCAGTCCAGCAGCTCCGCCTCGGGCACCGAGACCGGCATGTGGCGCAGCTCGGACAGGATGCCGGTCTCCGCGCAGGCCTTGATCTTGTTGCGGACGTAGACCTGCGAGGCGGGGTTGTCGCCGACGAGGATGACGGCGATGCCCGGCTGTACGCCGTGCTCCTTGCGCAGCCGCTCGACACGCACGGCGTACTCGGCGCGCAGTTTGCGCGCCACCGCCCTGCCGTCAATGATCCTTGCGGTCATCAGTACCGGTAATGATCCGTCTTGTAGGGGCCATCGGCGGGCACGCCGATGTACTTGGCCTGTTGCTCGGTCAGCCTGGTGAGCTTCACGTTGAGCGTCGCCAGCTGCAGGCGTGCCACCTTTTCATCCAGGTGCTTGGGCAGGACGTAAACGCCGATCGGGTACTTGCCCGGATTCGCGTACAGCTCGATCTGTGCCAGGGTCTGGTTGGCGAAGGACGAGCTCATGACGTAGGACGGGTGCCCGGTGCCGCAACCCAGGTTCACCAGGCGGCCTTCGGCCAGCAGGATGATGCGCTTGCCGTCCGGGAAGATCACGTGATCGACCTGTGGCTTGATGTTTTCCCACTTGTACTGCTTGAGCGCGGCGATATCGATCTCGTTGTCGAAGTGCCCGATGTTGCAGACGATGGCGTTGTTCTTCATCGCCTTGCATGTGATCGTGCGTGATGACGTGGAAGTTGCCCGTCGTCGTCACGAAGATGTCGCCCTGCGCGGCCGCGTCGTCCATGGTCACGACGCGGTAGCCCTCCATCGCCGCCTGCAGTGCGCAGATCGGGTCGATTTCGGTCACCCACACCTGGGCCGACAGTGCCCGCAGCGCCTGGGCCGAGCCCTTGCCAACGTCGCCGTAGCCAGCAGACGACCGCGACCTTGCCGGCGATCATCACGTCGGTGGCGCGCTTGATGCCGTCCACCAGCGACTCGCGGCAGCCGTAGAGGTTGTCGAACTTGCTCTTGGTCACCGAGTCGTTGACGTTGATGGCCGGGAAGGCCAGCTTGCCTTCCTTGTGCATCTGGTAGAGCCGGTGCACGCCAGTGGTGGTCTCCTCGCTGACGCCCTTGATCTGCTTCAGGCGCGTCGAATACCAGTGCGGGTCACGGGCCAAGCGTGGCCTTGATGCTCTTGAACAGCGCGGTCTCTTCCTCGCTGCCCGGCTTGGCGATCACCGAGGCATCGGCTTCGGCGCGCGTGCCCAGGTGCAGCAGCAGCGTGGCGTCGCCACCGTCGTCGAGGATCATGTTCGAGTACTGCCGGGCGCCGCCGGGGCATCGGGCCATTCGAAGATCCGGTGCGTGAAATCCCAGTAGTCATCGAGCGACTCGCCCTTGAAGGCGAATACCGGCGTGCCGCGCACGGCGATCGCCGCCGCCGCATGGTCCTGGGTCGAGAACACGTTGCAGGAGGCCCAGCGCACCTGTGCGCCCAGCGCCTGCAGGGTCTCGATCAGCACCGCGGTCTGGATGGTCATGTGCAGCGAGCCGGTGATGCGCGCGCCCTTGAGCGGCTGCGTCTTGGCGAACTCGGCACGGATCGCCATCAGCCCGGGCATTTCGGTCTCGGCGATGTTGAGTTCCTTGCGGCCCCAGTCGGCCAGCGCGACGTCTGCGACCTTGTAGTCGGGCTGATTGGCCTGTGCGGCGGTTACGGCATTCATTGCGTGTGCTCCTTACAGTCCGGCGTCGGCACGCAGTGCCGCGGCCTTGTCCGTGCGTTCCCAGGTAAAGGTCGGTTCGTTGCGTCCAAAGTGTCCGTACGCGGCGGTCTTGAGGTAAATCGGCCGCAGCAGGTCGAGCATCTGCACGATGCCCTTGGGCCGCAGGTCGAAGTGCCTGGAGATCAGTTCCTCGATCTTCTCGTCCGACACCTTGCCGGTGCCAAAGGTCGTGGCCATGATGCTGGTGGGCTGGGCCACGCCGATGGCATAGGACACCTGCACCTGGCAGCGCTTGGCCAGCCCCGCCGCGACCACGTTCTTGGCCACATAGCGCGCGGCATAGGCAGCCGAGCGGTCCACCTTGGAAGGATCCTTGCCCGAGAAGGCGCCGCCGCCATGGGGTGCGGCACCGCCATAGGTGTCGACGATGATCTTGCGACCGGTCAGGCCGCAGTCGCCCTGGGGTCCGCCGACCACGAAGCGTCCGGTCGGGTTGACCAGGTACTTGATGTTCTTGCCCACCAGTTCCTTGGGCAGGACTGGCTTGATGATCTCCTCGATGACCGCCTCGGACAGCGCCTTGTGCTCGATCTCCGGATGGTGCTGGGTCGACAGCACGACGGTGTCGATTTCCTTGGCCTTGCCGTCCACATAGTGGATGGTCACCTGCGACTTGGCGTCGGGCCGCAGCCAGGCGAGCTTGCCTGACTTGCGCAGCTGCGCCTGGCGTTCCACCAGGCGGTGCGCGAGGTGGATCGGCAGCGGCATCAGCTCCGGCGTCTCGTCCACCGCATAGCCGAACATCAGGCCCTGGTCGCCCGCGCCTTGGTCCAGGTTAAGTCCCTTGCCTTCGTCGACGCCCTGGGCAATGTCCGGGGACTGCGTGTCGTAGGCCACCAGCACGGCGCAGCCCCGGTAGTCGATGCCATAGTCGGTGTTGTCGTAACCGATATCCTTGATTACCTTGCGCGCCACCTTCTGGTAGTCCACCTGTGCCGTGGTGGTGATCTCCCCGGCCAGCACGACCAGCCCGGTATTGCACAGCGTCTCGGCGGCAACGCGGGCACGTGGATCGTCCTTGAGGATCGCATCCAGGATGGCATCGGAAATCTGGTCCGACACCTTGTCCGGGTGGCCTTCCGACACAGACTCGGACGTGAAATGAAAGCTGTCGCTCATGATGTGATTCCTGCAGTCAGCTCAAGAAATATTGGTGCCAAACTCTTGCTTGTAACGCAGCCGGAAGTCATCCAGCGCAAATGCGTGGTTCTGTGTACCGCGCGACTCGATCTTGATGGAGCCCAGTAGCGACGCGATGCGCCCGGTGGTTTCCCACTCGTAGCCGTGCAGCAGCCCATGGATCAGGCCGGCGCGGTACGCGTCACCACACCCGGTCGGATCGACAATGGAACGCGCCGGCACCGTTGGAATGTGCACCGCTCCGCCGCCAGTATAGATGGTTGAGCCTTCGCCACCACGGGTCACGATCAGCGCCGCGACGCGTTGCAGCACATCCGCCTCGCTCCAGCCGGTGCGCTCGGTCATCAGGCTCCATTCGTACTCGTTGGTCGCCACCCAGGTCGCCTGTTCGATGAAGGCGCGCAGCTCGGGACCATCGAACATCGGCAATCCCTGGCCGGGGTCGAATATGAACGGGATGCCGGCCGCGGCGAACTGCTGCGCGTGCTCCAGCATGCCCTGGCGGCCGTCCGGGGCCACGATGCCAATGGCCACGTCGGTGGCCTCGGCCACCCGGTTGAGGTGCGAGTGGCCCATGGCACCGGGATGAAAGGCCGTGATCTGGTTGTTGTCCAGGTCGGTGGTAATGAATGCCTGACCGGTATGTTCCTCCGGCACCACCCGAAGGTACCGGCGCGAAATCCCCTGGCGGTCCATCCACTGGGCATAGGGTTCGAAGTCGTGCCCCACCGTGGCCATGACCTGGCCCGGGTCGCCAAGCAGCTTCAGGTTGTAGGCAATGTTGCCCGCGCAGCCGCCGAACTCGCGCCGCATCTGCAGCGTCAGGAATGACACGTTGAGCATGTGCAGCTTGTCGGGCAGGATGTGGTTACGGAACCGGTCCGCGAACACCATGATGGTGTCGAAGGCCATGGAACCGCAGATCAGCGCATTGCCCGGCCGCAGGTTCAAGCGCGTGCGCACCGGATCACTCGTCATCGGCGATGCGCAACTGCAATCCGGCCAGCGCCTCGGTAAACTTTATTTGGCACGACAGGCGCGAGTTGTCGCGGTAGGTCGACAGGTCGTGCAGCAGCTCGGTCTCGTCGGAGTGCCGCGCCGGCAGCTTGGGCAACCATGCCGGGTCGATGTACACATGGCAGGTGGCGCAGGCGCACATGCCGCCGCAGACCGCAGCGACGCCGTAATCCAGGTCGCGCAGGTTCTCCATCAGCGTGAAGCTGGTGTTGCCCTGGACCTCGTGTTCGACACCGTCCCGATCCGTCACCCTGATAAGAGCCATCGCAGCCATTGGGCCTCTGGGAACCTGTGGGTTCGCCGGTTGGTTTTACGACCCGGCATTGTGCCGACTGCCCGGGCAGTTATCCAGCGCCCAAACCGCTGTCCGTGCCATGGGCGATGGCCCACAGGCGGTTAAGGCAGGAAAACAGCTGCCGGTGCTGCCCCAGCAGCTCCAGGTCCTCTGGCCGCGTCAGGCCGCAGGCCGCCAGCAGCTCGGATTGCCACCCCTGCAGCTGGGGGTAATAAGTCAGCAGGCAGGCAACGTCATAGGTGGGGGCTGCGACCTGCGCGTACTCCCAATCGATCAGCACCGGCAGGCCGCCGATCAGGTTTGCCAGCTGCAGGTCGCCGTGATTGATGCACCGCGGCGCACCGCTGCTGCGCAGGATTGCGGCCAAGTGGTCCGTGCGTCGTTCAAGATCGGCCGCCTCGCGCTGCAGTTGGATCGAGGCGGCAGTCGCGTGGATCGCATCGACCTGCGCACGGGCAATAAACCCGGCATCCATGACCTGCATGGTGGCGGCCACCGGTATTGCGTGCACCAGGGCAAGACGCGCGCCGAGCTTGCCAATGCCGGAGGCGGACAGCAGTTCCTGTTGCGGCCAGGGGGCCCCGGGGATGAATTCCATCACCATCCACGAGGCATCCCCCGCTGCCGCGAATATTTGCGGTGCCAGCCCCTCCTGCGCCGCCAGGCGCTGGCACTGCAGCTCCAGCAGGGCATCGGAACCGGCGCGCACCACCGGTGGCAACCGGCAGCGGACCACAAACTTGCCGTACTTTGACTGCACCAGTCGCACATCGTTGTGACCGCCGCCACCGGCAAGCCGATACATGGCCAGGGGCAGTTCGCCCAAGTCGCAGCCTGGCACCGCCGCCAGTGCTTCGGCTATCAGGTCGCGGTGGCCTGGCGCTGGTAGGTCTTTAGCCACGTGCGAAAACCCAGGCAGGAAATGACCAGGTAGGCCACAAACAGCAGTGCGGTGAATTTCAGGTCCTGTTTGATGAACAGGAAGATCGTCAGCGCGTCGATCACGATCCAGTACAGCCAGTTCTCCAGGTACACCCGCGCCACCAGCCACGATGCGAACAGCCCGACGCAGGCCACCAGCATGTCAAGGAACGGCCATGCGGAGTTGTCGCGCATCAGGGGCAGGCGTGCCATGGCGAGGCTGACGCCCACGCACACGAGCATGGCGACCAGGTGGCGCCGCCAGGGCCAGACACCCACGTGCTGCGCGTCTTCCTCGGGCTTCCAGGAAAACCAGCCATAGACCGCGATGGCCACGTACGCCAGCTGCAGCAACGCCTGCATGGGCAGGCGCGAGCGCTGTGCCAGTACCGCCAGTATCAGTGAACTGGCGCCGCCGGCCACCCAGCCCCAGCGATTGCGCTTGAGGATCAGCAGCACGTACACCACGCCCAGCAACACCGCGACCGCTTCGTAGGGACTGATCACAGGCTGAAGCTTACGCGCATGCCGACCTGGCGCGGGTCGCCGGCCTGCAGGTACAGCTTTGCCGGAGAGTCGCGGCTCAAGGTTGAAGTAGAAACCATGGACGGCGTAGTGCTCGTCCAGTGCGTTGCGCATCCACAGGCTGGCCGTCCAGCGCGCGGTCTCGTAGCCCACGCGCAGGTTCAGCAGTTGGTAGGGGTTGTTGCGCGTGTTGTCGCTGGCGCTGAAATAGAAGCCATCGACCGCATGCAGGTCGGCGCGCGCGAAGAAGCCCTTTTGGCTGTGCCAGTCCACGGTCAAGCCCGCCTCGTACCTGGGCGCAAAGGGTTGGTCGCGACCATTGAGGCTGGCGTCCCCCAGCGTGTAGTCGAGGAACCTGGCGCGCAGCAGGCCCAGCGTGGCCCCTACGCGCAGGGACTGCAGCGGCTGCCAGTCCACCTGGGATTCGAGCCCGTAGTTCTCGCCACTGGATGCATTGTCGGTCAGCAGGATGAACGACAGCGGGTCCTGGGGATTGTATTGCACGGAACCGGAGACCTGCTGGTCGAAACGGCGCATGTAAAAGACGCTGGTCGACGCGCTGAATCGATGGTCCTCGGTATGCACGCGCCAGCCGCCTTCCAGGTTCCACAGGAATTCAGGGTCAAAGCGTGCGCAGGGAATCAGGCACCAGTTCGCCGGTATTGATGCCACCGGCCTTGTAGCCGCGCGTCAGGGCCACATAGACGGACTGCAGATCGCCGAACGCGCGCGTGAGCGACACATGCCCTCCGACCATGGTGTCCACGGGATCTTCCACAAGATCATTGCTGTCGTGGTAGTGCGCGTCACGCCGTTCCACCCGCAGGCCCACCGACAGGCTCAATGCCGGGGTCAGGTTGCGATCCAGCTGTCCGTACGCGGCCAGGCTAAGTGCGTGGTATTTGCTGTGGATGGTTCGGTAGACGTCGCCGTTGTAAAGGTCCAGCAGCGAATAGTCTTCATCCATGTGCAATGCATAGATGCCAGCCACCCAGTCGCCTTGCTCATTGTTGCGCGAGGACAGTCGCAGGTCCTGGGTGACGTTGCGCCGCTGGCGATCGATCTGTTCGGTGAAGTCGTAGGGGCCGTTCACCCCCCAGTACACATCGTTGCCCCAGTCGCCGTCATATGAAAAGCCAATGTCTGCGTCGGCGATGGTGGTGACGCTGCGCAGCGCGACGGCGTCGTTGAGGTCGGTATCCACGCGCACGGCCAGGGCCAGTGAGCGCTGCGCATCCTTGCCGGGCTGGTCCGACAGCGTGACGCGGCTGTTGTCGAGGGTCCAGGCGTCATAGCCGTTATCAATACTCGAATACAGGGCCGTCACGTCCAGCTTGGTGTCCTGGCCCAGCTTGCTGGTGACCCGTAGTCGCACCAGGTTCTCGTCATAGCCATTGGTATCCGAGCGGCCCAGGTATGCGTCGCGCCGGAAACCGTCGCTGGTGTAGCGGTGCGCGGACAGTCGCCACGCCGTATCCCCGTCACCGATTGAATCATTGATGACCAGGCCACCGGCGCGCGTGTTGTAGTCGCCCATCTCCAGCTCGCCGCCCAGCTCGAAGCCCGGGTGCGGCGCCTGCGAGCGCAGGCTGATGACGCCAGCCAGTGCGTTGGCCCCAAAGGCCGTGCCCTGCGGTCCACGCAGGACTTCGGCCTGTTGCAGGTCGAACAAGGTCGCTGGCATGCCAATGCCGGAGAAGTCGACGTCGTCGATGAGAAAGGCCACTGACGGATTGGGTGCGCCTTCGTACTGGTCGGTCTCGCCAATACCGCGCAGCTGGTAGTAGCGCGGACGCGATGTGCCGCCAGCGGCGTTGAGATTGGGCACCAGGCCCAGGACGTCACCGAAATGCTCGACGCCCGCGGCACGCAGGTCGTTGGCCTGCAGGACGGTGGCGCTGGCCGGCAGTTTTTCGAGGGTGTCGCCCAACAGGCTGGCGGTGACCACCACCTCGTCGAGGTCGTACTGGCCCGCGCCGGCCATGGCCGGCGCGCTGCCCAGCAGCACGCACACGATGGCGCCGGAGGCACGGAATAAAAATGAATAAGGGGACACGCCTGCTCCTTTCGCCGGTACTAGCCGGATCAAGTTCAACGGGTTCGCCAGCATTACTGGCATCTCAGGCTCCTCACGGGAGCCACCCCAAGCTGCGGGCTATGTTAGCGTTTGAAATTCCAATAGCAAGGCACACGGTACATTGATGTCGCGCCGGATCCGCCTGTTCCAGGTCGACGCCTTTACCACCGAGCGGTTCGCGGGCAACCCCGCGGGCGTTGTGCTGGACGCGCAATGGCTCAGCGAAGCGCAGATGCAATCTCTGGCACGCGAACTGGGCAATGGCGACACCGCCTTTGTGCTGCCGCCAGATGATGCGCGCCATGACCTGCGCATCCGCTTCTTCACGCCGCGCAAGGAGGCAGCCTTCGTCGGGCACGCCACCCTGGCTGCCCATTCGGTTTTGCAGCACATGGATCCACGTCCAGTTCGTCGCCAGCAGGGACAGACCGGCACCGTGGAGGTGACCGCATTGCCCGCCGGCGCAATCGCGATTCGTCAGTCGCCGCCGGCCATGGGACGGGTGCTTGCAGGCGACGAACTGGATGAGGTGTTGGCGCTGCTGGGCATGCAGCCAGGGCAACTGGACCCGGCCTGTCCGGCGCAGATCGTCGGCGCCGCCAGCACGCGACTGATGCTGGGCGTCAACAACAGCGGCGTGCTCGACCGGCTGCAGCCGCAACTGGCCGCGCTGGCCAGTCTTTCACCGACGCTGGGCGCGCTGGGCTACTTCGTGTTCACGCGGCGCGCGGCGGCCGCGGGCTGCGACACCGAGGCGCGGATGTTCTGCCCGGCCATCGGCATCGATGAAGATCCGGTCAGCGGCAATGCGCACGCCATGCTGGGCGCATACCTACTGCAGCATGGCCTGCTTGCGGCCAACGGCACCGTGGCGTCCTTTGAAGGGACCCAGGGCCGACACGTGGGGCGGCCCGGACGGGTAACGGTGCAACTGGATCTGGAGGCCGGCGCCGTGAAGTCGACCCGCATCATCGGCCATGCGGTGACCGTGTTTCAGGCGGTGCTGGATCTGTGACGCAGCTGCGACGCGTAGTCGCGTGACTTGAGGCGATAGGCCTCGCAACCCTTGATCATTCGCTCCAGGTCGCGCGGCTGCACCTGCCGCACAATCCTGCCCGGGGCGCCCATCACCACTGACCCCGGGGGTACCTGCGTGTTTGGCGTAATCAGCGCGCCGGCGGCAATCAGGCTGTTCTCCCCGATGCGCACACCGTCGAGGACAATGGCACGGTTGCCGATCAGGCAGCCATCACCGATCTGGCAGCCGTGCAGCATCACGCCATGCCCGACCGTGACACCGCGCCCGATGACCACCGGCACGCCCGGATCCACGTGCACGATGCTGCCGTCCTGGATGTTCGAGCCCTCACCCACGTCAATCCAGTCATTGTCCCCACGCAGCACCGCGCCAAACCAGACACTGGACTGATGCCCGAGTCGCACCGAGCCGATGACATCGGCGCTGGGGGCGATGAAGCACTCCCCCAGCAACTCAACGCGACGCTGGCCGTAGTCGTAGATCATCTAAGCGGGTCCTCCGGTCATAGCGCAGCGTCAGTGTCCAGGCACGATATCGCTGATGTTCGACGTCGCACCTGGTGCCACCGACTGCTCGACCAGGCCGCGAATCAGCAGGTTGGGGATGACCGGGTCGTGAGCCGCGGCGGCGCCGGCGGCCCAGACCAGAATCGACAGACCGCGGCGCGGCAACAGCCACAGCCGCACCCGGGGACCCAAGTCAAACCAGAACGTCTCGTGCGCCGCGGGCGGCTCGTCGCCGGTCAGGGACCCGGGCGTCGCAATCCAGATCGGATGGCTGGTGCCGTTTGCATCGGCAGGCAGCACGCGGCGCATCCAGTCTACGGACACGATGCGCGAGCCCTCGTATTCGCCTTGCCGCAACAACAGGTCACCCACGCGCATCCAGTCATCAAGCCGTGCCGCCACGCAGCAGTCCAGGCGCACGTGCGGATCGGCGCCCCACAAGAATGCATCACCGGCTCCCAGCGGCTGCCAGACGCGCAGCGACAGCGTGTTGGCCAATGAGCCCTCCAGGTCCTGCATCAGGAAATCAGGCGGGGTGGACATCAGGAACTGCGAACGTGCGGCGGCCGACCAGGGATTGCGCCAGCCCGCGGCCGGCGCCGCGGCCTTTACCGCCGCGAGCGCCGGTTCGATATTGACGTGTCGCGAATCCACCAGCACGCCGGTGGCCAGCATCAGCAATGCGGGCGACAACTGGCCGCCCGTCAGCAAGGTGGATCCGTTCGTACCGCTGGCGAAATACGCGGCGACGCGGTGGCCGTGACGATGCACAACAAGCGCGCTGACACCCAGCTTGCGTGCGGCATCGAGGGCATCGGCGACGGCCTGCGCATACAGCCCTTCGCCCTCTGGCGTGACGGTGGGCACTGCCCCGCCGTCGCCACCCTTGACCACTGTGCGCGGCTGGACCTGCGCGGCGGCAGGTTCAGTCGTGCCCCTGACCAGCGCGGCCAGGTAACGATGCCAGTAGCCGTAGTCCCCGGCAGAGCGCAGCACTGCCAGCAGGATCACTGCCAGTGTCAGTGCAATCAGCCAGGTCTTTGCCGATCCGGAGTTCACCTGCGTATCGTACCTGCGTACATGACCTTGCCGCCGGACAGATGCATCTCGTGCGTGGCGCCGCGCGGCCATTCCGAACGGTAGTGCGTCGCCAGCACCACCGTCCTGCCGGCCTTGATCTGCAATTCCAGATCGCGCAGCAGCAGCTCGCGCTGGCCGGTGTCGAGCCCGGCGAATGGTTCGTCCAGCAACAGCAGCCTTGGGTTGGCAATGGTGGCGCGCGCAAACAGCACCCTGCGCTTCTGTCCGTAGGACAGTTCCCCCAGGGGCCGCTGCGCCACCGAGTGCAGTCCCAATGAACGCAGCGCGCGCTGCGCACGGCGGCGCTGCGCTGGCGAGATCTGCTCGTTGAGGCCAATGCTGGCGTGCAGGCCCGAGACCACCGCCTCCAGCACCCGGTAGTACGCCGGATAGTCAGACTGCAATTGCGGACTGACCAGGGCGGTGCGGGCGCGAAATTCCCCCAGCGGCACACCCGGCGCGATGCCAGCGCGGACAATGGATCCGCCAGTGGCCACGCCATGATCGCCGTAAATCGTGCGCAGCAAGGTGGACTTGCCCGAGCCATTGGCCCCATGAATCACCCAGCACTGCCCGCGGCGCACGACCATCTCGATATCGCGCAGGACATGCGAGCCATTGAGGTACACGTCTGCGTTGTGCAGTGACACCAGCACTGGCGCCGCTGCCGACAGCTGGCGCGGCCTGGCACTGCGCCGCTCGGGCGCCTGCAATGTGGCCCGTTGCAACGCGGCGCTGGTGAGCCGCCCGCAGTAGCGGATGCGGCCGCGCTCCAGCACCAGTAGGCGATTTGCCGTGGCCGGTGCGTCTTCGGTGCGATGCGCCGTGGCCACCCAAGTGACTTGCCTTGACCTGCCGGCGGCAAGAAACCGCTGCAGGCGCTTGCGGTGGTTGGCATCCAGCCCCGTTGCCGCCTCGTCCAGCAGCAGGACTCCCGGCCGCCAGGCCCAGGCACGCGCCAGCAGTACCAGGCGGCGCTCGCCATAGGACAGGGACAGGAACCTGCGCTTGGCCAGCGAGGCAATGCCCGCGCGTCGCAGCAGCGATACGCAATAATCGCGCTGTGCCGCCGTCAGCGGCGCCAGCGGAATGTCGGTTCGATTGACGCCCGTGCCCACGACTTCCACCGCAGGAAAATTCCAGTCATGGCGCTCATAGCGGTCCTGGCGCTCGGGCCCGACAAGGGTGATTTCGTCGCGCGCGTCCCCTGGCTGGTGCTGCCACTGGCCGTGCAATCGAAAGCGACGGGTTACATGACGCGCGGGGTTTGGCCACACATCTGCGGCCAGGATCTTGAGCAATTGCGTCTTGCCCGCGCCGTTGGCCCCCAGCACCAGCCAACGCTGGCCGGGACGCACAGTCCAGGAAATATCGCGCAGCACTGCGCGACCTGACCGGTCAAGGTTCAACCCCTCCAGCTGGATGGTCACGGGGACGGGTGATCGGGGTCGGAAAACGCTTGGCATGGTTGCCAAGCCTAGCAGCGCAGCGCGCGTATGCTGCCGCGTGCTGGGTGGCACCCGGTCCGCCGCCCGCGCGACCGGCCCGGTTGCGGTCATGCGTCCAACTTCCCCCAAAGACGGGAGCTGCAGTGCGAAACACGATTTGTCCGGTCCTGGCCGCAGCACTGCTGACCGGATGCGGCACGTTGCCGGACGGTGGACGCTGGGGCGAAAAGATCACCATATCTCCAGGCTGGGAGCGCATTGGCAGCGCCGCCTCGACCGCGGCAAGGGATCCGTGGGTCTGGGCGCCCCTGGTAGTCGCAGCGGGGCTACAGATTGATCATTGGGACCAGCAGATTTCATCATGGGCCATGCGCGAGACACCGGTGTTCGGATCGCAGGCCAATGCCGCCACGTGGAGCGATACGCTGCGCAGCGTCGCGGTAGTGGCTGACGTATCAAGCGTTCTGTTGACGCCCAGCGGCGACGAGGCCGGTCCCTGGCTGGAAAACAAGGCACGCGGCTACGTCCTGGACCTCGCCGCGGCAACGGCTACCATCGGCACCACCGACGTGCTGAAGAAAACCACCGGCCGTACCCGACCCTCGGGCGCCGACAACGAGAGTTTCCCGTCGGGGCACACCAGCATCACTGCGGCCTACGGCCGACTGACCGCACGCAATCTGCAGTACATCGACATGAGTCCGGGCCTGCGCAGCGGCCTCGTCTATGGACTGGATGCAGTGACGTTTGGCACCGCCTGGGCGCGCATCGAGGCCGGCGCCCACTACCCTTCAGACACCCTGTTTGGCATGGCACTGGGGAATTTCTTTGCCAACTTCTTCAAGGATGCGTTCATGGGAACGCAGGTCGGGTATGTCCGCAATCTGACGCTGGAACCGGCCCGCGGGGGCCTTACCCTGCAATGGCACGCTGCGTATTGAGGCACTTGCGCATGGATTGCACAGTGACAGAGTATAGTGTGGGAGATCGTCGCATCCGCCGACAGCGGACTGACAGGTCGCCAAGTTTTGTCCTACGTCTCCTCATCAGCCCGGAGTGAATCATGAAATCGAGCAAATTGATCATTGTCGCTGCCGCATCAGTGATGTGTTTGTCGTCCCAGGCATGGGCAGGTTCCAAGTCGCTGGGTTGCAAGCCGGTCGAGAATTCCGACCCGATTCATAAATACCAGTTCGAATTGACCAATGCGACCAAGGGCGAGGTGCCTGCCGGCGCCAACGTGACCATCAAGATCTCGCCGAAGAAAGTACAGGGCATCGATCCGAAAACCGTCGTTACGACCTTCCATGCCGTGCTGAAATCAGCGCTGGATATGAAGGGCACGGTGCAAGAGCCGGGCACGGGATTTGCCAAGTCCTGCACCGCGTCGGCCAAGTGGTAAGTCGACCGGCGTAACCGCTGTCGATGACGGGGCCTCCTGCTGGCAGCGGCCGGCCGGAGGCGACTTCCCTCCCGTTTCGCAGTCACCGGCGACTTGAGGGGGAAGGTGGCGCGCCCGGAGAGATTCGAACTCCCGACCAACTGGTTCGAAGCCAGCTACTCTATCCAACTGAGCTACGGGCGCCCTTCTGGGGTCACATGATCGCATGCCAGCCGGGCTGACAGCATCGCGACACCGCCAGGCAAACACCGGACCAATCGCGCCGGGGTTGTGCATGGGCGCCGAGGCAGTAATATGGCGGCAATCGGACCCGGCGAACCGGGAATTACTGGGGTGAAATCATGAACAAGGCTCTTGGTCTGCTCGTCCTCGCTGTGTGTCTGTCCACGGCCGCCTATGCCGAATGCCCGTATCCGCACAAGCCGGCAAAGCTGCCGGACGGCAATACGGCCACTAAAGATGAAATGATCGCGGCCAACAAGCTGGTCAAGCAGTACAACGTGGACATGACCGCGTACCTGGACTGCCTCAAGACCGAGTACGACGGAACCACAGCCAAGCTGCCGGCAGACGCGACAGAGGACCAGAAGAAGCAGCTGGCCACGGTCTATGCGCGCAAGAACGATGCGGCGGTGGATGAGCTGCAAACCATTGCGACGCAATTCAACGAGCAGTTGCGTGTCTTCAAGGCCAAGACGCCGCCAGCGAAGTAAGTCCTACTCGCCTGCAGGACTGACCTGCCACCCCCGGGGAAACCCCGGGGTGAAACCATGATCAAGGCCCATGGCCTGTTCTTTTCCCTTGCGCTGCTTTGCACGGCAGCCTCCGCCGAGTGCATTTGTCCGCCGAAACCGGCCAGCCTGCCGGACGGGAATTGCGCTACACGCGATGACATGGTCGCGGCAAACAAGCTCATCAAGCAGTACAGCGCGGACATGACCGTGTATCTGGAGTGCCTCGTGCCCGAATTCCAGGAAGACAAGATGAAGCTATATGCCAACACCGCAGTCGGTGACTCATATGCACGCGCTTCACCAGCCGATCGGCTCAAGCTCTTGTCCAGCCTAAATTGCATTGGCGAATGCGAGCGACTGTCAACCGAGCTTATGCATAAGAACAATGCAGCAGTCGATGAAATGGAGGGCGTAGTCAGGCAGTTCAACGAGCAGCTACGTGCCTTCAACTCCAGGACTGCGCCGCAGTGAGGCATCCCTTGACAGCCAGACTGATTGCCCGTCCGGGGCCGTCGTGCTGACGCCTACGGAAGCCGAAGCACTGATCGCGCAGAACCTTCCCGTCCTGCCAATCGAGTCGCTGCCGGTCGGCCACTGTGCCGGCGCGGTGCTGCGCGAGAACGTCTATGCCGAGCGCGACCAGCCACCCTTTGACCGGGTGGCTATGGATGGCATTGCGCTGTCCTCTGCCGCGGCCAGCGCGGGCAATGGGCGATTCCGCATCCAGGGCACGCAGGCTGCCGGCGATCCGCCGCTGGCGCTGGCAGGTCCTGGCGACTGCATCG
This sequence comes from uncultured Pseudomonadota bacterium, assembly GCA_963726085.1. Lineage (GTDB taxonomy): Bacteria > Pseudomonadota > Gammaproteobacteria > Steroidobacterales > Steroidobacteraceae > ZC4RG30. Next base: position 816,963 of record CAVSAR010000001.1, read on the forward strand.
AGATCATGACCGGTGCGATGCTTCCTTCAGGGTGCGATGCCGTGATTGCGACCGAGCGCATCACCATCGAACGCGGCGTTGCGCGCGTGGCTGCGGACGTGAAGGTCACGCCTGGACTCAACATTCACGCCCGGGCCAGCGACCAGCGCCAGGGCGCACTGCTGCTGGAAGCCGGCATGAAGCTTGAGGCTCCCGACGTGGCCACGGCGGCCGGCGCGGGCATGGCCAGGCTGCGGGTCAGCCAGCAACCGGCATTCATGGTGGTCTCCACGGGCAACGAGCTGGTGGAACCGGGTGAACCCATCCAGGACTGGCAGCTGCGAAGGTCAAACGCCTACGCACTGTCGGCCGCGCTGCGGCGACGCGGCTTCGTGCGCGTGGCCGATGACCACCTGCCGGACGACGCCGCGGTGCTGCACGAGCGGCTCAAGCAGCACCTCGACACCTACGAGGTGCTGATCCTCTCCGGCGGCTTGTCCATGGGCAAGTTCGACCTGGTGCGCGCTGCGCTGGCGGGCTGCGGGGTACGCCAGGTGCTGCACCAGGTTGCGCAGCGCCCGGGCAAGCCGTTCTGGTTTGGCAGTGGTGCCGCAGGAAATGCCGTGTTCGCGCTGCCGGGCAATCCGGTTTCGACCCTGGTGTGCCTGGCGCGTTATGTGTTGCCCGCAGTGGATCGCGCCATGGGGAGCCGCAGCGAATCACCGGGGGAAAAGATCGCCCTGGCAGCCCCGGTCACCCTGGGGGTGGCCCTGACCGGTTTCCTGCCCGCGGCAGTGGAAACCGATGAGTGGGGGCGCCCCTGGGCGCGGACAGTGGCTCATAATGGCTCTGGCGGGTTCGCGGCGCTTGCCGGCACTGCAGGGTTTGTGGAATTGCCTCCCGGCCCCAATACATACCCCAAGGGTTTCGTGACCCGCCTGTATCGTTGGTAGCTTGGGTTCAACTTATGGACACCGTCATTCCCCTTGACCGCACCCCGTTGGACCGCCTGTCGCGGCCGCTGCGTGACTTGCGCATCTCGGTCATGGATCGCTGCAACTTTCGCTGCCCCTACTGCATGCCGCGCGAGCGCTTCCACGAGCACTACGCTTTCCTCAAGACCGCCGAGCGCCTGTCCTTCGAGGAGATCATCCGCCTGACGCGACTGTTCGTGCCCATGGGCGTGCGCAAGCTGCGCATCACCGGCGGGGAGCCGCTGCTGCGGGTGAACCTGCCGGACCTGATTGCCGACCTCAACGGCATCCCCGGGATTGAAGACATCGCCATGACCACCAATGGGGTATTGCTGGCCAAGCACGCCTATGAACTCAAGGCCGCGGGCCTGGAACGGGTCACCGTGAGCCTCGACAGCCTGGATCAGGACACCTTCGCCAAGATGAACGGCGGCTTTGGTCGAGTCAGCGAAGTGCTCGAGGGCATCCAGCACGCCTGCGAGGCGGGCTTAGGACCGATCAAGATCAATGCGGTCATCCAGCGCGGCGTCAATGAGGAAGGCGCGCTGGACCTGGTCGAACAGTTCCGCGGCACGGGCGTCACGGTCAGGTTCATCGAGTACATGGACGTGGGCAATCGCAACGACTGGCGCGAACAGCTGGTGGTGCCGTCGCGCGACCTGCAGGCGCGCATCCAGGCGCGCTGGCCGCTGCGCGCCGTGCGCCCCGACTATGTGGGCGAGGTGGCGCGCCGCTACGCCTTCGAAGACGGACAGGGCGAAGTGGGCTTCATCTCGTCGGTCACGCAGCCGTTCTGCGGCGCCTGTTCGCGCGCGCGACTGTCCTCGGATGGCTCGTTTTACACCTGCCTGTTCGCCCAGACGGGCACCGACCTGCGCGCACCGCTGCGCGCCGGCGTCGATGACGCCGAGATGACTCGCATCATCCGCGGGGTCTGGGGCGCGCGCGAGGACCACTACAGCGAACAGCGCATGGTCCTGCGGCAGCGTGCCGGCGCGGCCCCGAAAGTCGAAATGAACTACATAGGCGGATGATTGAAGAGCCGCGACACGCAAGTCACGGTTGACGCACCTGGACGCCGCCAATCGTCCCACCATGGTCGACGTGGGCGGCAAGGAAGTCACGCGCCGGGTCGCCAGTGCCGAGGCGCAAATCAAGCTACCGGCCGACGTGGCGCGCGCCTTGAAGCGCACTGGCCACCGCACCAAGAAGGGCCCGATATTCGACACCGCCATTATCGCCGGCGTGCTGGCGACCAAGCGCACGCACGAACTGATCCCCTTCTGCCACCCGCTGCCGTTGCAGGGCGTGAACATTGACATCCGCACGCGCCCCGGCGGTCTGGTCGTGACCTGCACGGTGAGCGTGGAACATCGCACCGGCGTGGAAATGGAAGCCCTTACCGGGGCCAGCATCGCCGCGCTGACCATCTACGACATGTGCAAGGCGCTGTCGCACGACATACAGATCGGCCCGGTGCGGCTGATGGGCAAGTCCGGCGGCACGCGTACCTTCAGGCGCAAGGCCCGCGCATGAGCGCACCGCTGCTGGGCCTGGTGCTGTCGGGTGGCCGCAGTGCGCGCATGGGCAGCGACAAGGCGGCCATCGCGCTATGGCGACCGGACGCAACTGGATCGCGCCATGGACCTGCTGCGCGCAGCCACCTGCCAGGCGTTCGTATCCGTGCGCGCCGACCAGGCAGCCGATCCGCTGCGCAGGAAATATCCACAGATCGTCGATGGCGGTGACATCGCGGGCCCGGCGGCCGGACTCCGCGCAGCCCAGCTGGCGCGTCCCGACGCGGCGTGGCTGGTCGTGGCCTGTGACCTGCCGCACCTGACCGCGGCGACCATCCACCACCTGGTGTCGCACCGGGACCCAGCCAGGATCGCCACCGCGTACCGCAGCAGCCGCGACGGCCTGCCGGAACCCCTGTGCGCAATCTACGAACCGGCCGCGGGCGCGGCGCTGCAGGCCTTCCTGGCCACCGGACGCGACTGCCCGCGCAAGTTCCTGATCAATTCCGATACGCTGCTGCTTGCCCAACCCGACCCACAGGCCCTGGAAAACGTGAACACACCCGACGAGCTTGCCAGCGCGCGTGCGCGCGTGGACGCCGCACCCCGCGAGATCCGCGTGCAGTACTACGCGCTGCTGCGCGAACAGGCCGGGCGTCGCGATGAATCCGTGGTCACCGCCGCCGGCACTCCCGGGGAGCTGTTCCGCGAGCTGTCGAACCGGCACCACTTCACGCTGTTGCCGGAGATGCTCAAGGTCGCGGTCAATGCGGAGTTTCGCGACTGGACCCATCCGCTGGCCAGTGGCGACGTCGTGGTGTTCATTCCACCGGTGGCCGGCGGATGAACCGCTTCAGGTTCAGCCACACGCCGGTGGATGGCGTGCCGCTGCGCGAGGAGCTGCTGCATCCGTCCTGCGGTGGCTTCGCCGCGTTTGAAGGCTGGGTGCGTGACCACAACGAGGGCCAGGCCGTCACGCGACTGGAGTACGAGGCCTTCGAGCAGCTGGGACTGCGCGAGGGCGAGAAGATCATCGCCGAGGCCTGCGAGCGCTTTGGCGTTACCCACGCGCTGTGCGTGCACCGGCTGGGCAGCCTGGGCCTCAAGGAAGTGGCCGTCTGGGTGGGCGTTGCCGCTGCCCATCGCGATGAGGCGTTCCGGGCGTGCCGCTACATCATCGATGAGGTCAAGCACCGCGTGCCCATCTGGAAGAAGGAACACTACGCTTCCGGGGATTCCGGCTGGGTCAACTGCGAGCGCTGCGCCGCGCCGCCAGCGCATGACCATGTCCATGAACACGGTCACGCGCACGCCCACGACTGATTGTCAGCCGGGGCGGACCTGGCCCGAGCCGCGCACCACGTATTTGTAGCTGGTCAGCTGCTCCACGCCCACCGGCCCGCGCGCATGGAAGCGGTCGGTGGAAATCCCGATTTCGGCGCCCATGCCGAATTCCCCGCCATCGGCGAACTGCGTCGACGCGTTGTGCAGGACAATCGCGCTGTCCACCTCGCGCAGGAAGCGTTCCGCGGTGGCGGCGTTGGCCGTGACGATGGATTCGGTGTGCGCGGATCCATAGCGGGCAATGTGCTCGATGGCCCCGGCCACCCCGTCAACCACGCGCACCGACATGATGGCGTCCAGGTATTCGGTGTGCCAGTCCTGCTCGGTGGCCGGCTTGACCCGCGCATCGGCTCTCTGGGCCGCCGCGTCGCCGCGCAGTTCGCAGCCGCCGTCGGCCAGCGCGGCCAGCAGCCCCGGCAGCACCTGCGGTGCGCAAGCTTTATCCACCAGCAGCGTTTCGGCCGCGCCACAGACGCCAGTGCGGCGCAGCTTGGCGTTGACCACCACCCGGATGGCCATGTCCAGGTCAGCATCCTTGTCGACGTAGACGTGGCACAAGCCTTCCAGGTGCCCGATCACCGGCACGCGCGCTTCGGCCTGCACGCGCTCCACCAGGCTGCGGCCGCCCCGCGGCACGATCACGTTGATGGTGCGGTCCAGGCCACTGAGCATCATGCCCACCGCGGCCCGGTCGGCGGTGGGCACCAGCTGGATGGCCGCTTCGGGCAGGCCGGCAGCCGTGAGCCCTGCCACCAGGCAGTCGTGGATGGCGGCACTGCTCAATCGGCTCTCCGACCCGCCGCGCAGGATCACCGGATTGGCGGACTTCAGGCACAGGGCACCGGCGTCGGCAGTCACGTTGGGACGGCTCTCGTAGATGATGCCGATGACACCCAGCGGCACGCGCACGCGCTGTATCCGCAGGCCGTTGGGGCGGGTCCATTCGGCGATGACGGTGCCGACCGGATCGGCCAGCGCAACGATGTCCTCGATGCCGCGCGCCATGGCCTCCACGCGACTGTCATTGAGCTGCAGGCGGTCCAGCAGCGCGGCACTGAGGTTGCGCGCACGTGCCGCCTCCATATCGCGCAGGTTGGCCGCCAGTATCACGGAGCTGGTGGCCCGGATCCGGGCGGCAGCGGCAGCAAGCGCAGCGTTGCGCTGCTGGCTGGAGGACTGCGCCAGCACCGCGCGACAACCCGCAGCCGCATGGCCCAGCTGCGCCATCACCCGCGCCAGGTCACCGTCACTTGCCAGGGCTGCTGCGAAGTACTCATGTCCCCGCCTCGCCTGTCTCACCTGCAGTGGCCGCGAGCAGCACCAGGTCGTCGCGGTGGATGATTTCATCCCGGCCGCGAAAGCCCAGCAACGGCTCGAACTCGCTGCTGCGCCGCCCCATGATACGCAGCACATCCGCCGCGGAGTAGGCGCACAGGCCGCGTGCCAGCGTCTCGCCCTGCGCACTCTCCACGTTGACCGCATCACCGCGCTCGAAACCGCCCAGCGCCGCCACCACCCCCGCCGGCAACAGGCTGCGGCCGCGCCGCAGTGCCGCGACGGCGCCGGCGTCGATGCGCAGCGTGCCGGCCGGCTTGAGGACGCCGACGATCCACTGCTTGCGCGCCGCGATGGGCGTGGCGGTGGGCACGAACCAGGTGCAGCGGGCGCCGGCCTCGATGCGCTTGAGCGGATGCTTGTGGTTGCCCGGGGCGATGCACATGTGACAGCCGGCAGCCACGGCGATCCGGGCCGCGGCAATCTTGGTGGCCATGCCGCCGGACCCGAGCGCCGATGCCGAGCCACCGGCCATCGCCTCGATCTGCGGGGTGATGCTGCGCACCTCGGCCAGGAACTGCGCCGATGGATCGCGGTTGGGATCCGCGGAGTAAAGCCCGTCCACGTCCGACAGCAGCACCAGGCAATCAGCGCTGGCCATCTGCGCCACGCGCGCGGCCAGCCGGTCGTTGTCCCCGTAGCGGATCTCGCTGGTGGCCACCGTGTCGTTTTCATTGATGACCGGAATGCGCACCCAGCTCCAGCAGCGCGTTGAGCGTGGCGCGTGCATTGAGGTAGCGCCGGCGCTGCTCGCTGTCCTCGCAGCGTCAGCAGCACCTGGGCGACGGTGATCTCGTCGTCCTCGAGCAATTCCTTGTAGGCATGCGCCAAGCCGGATCTGGCCCACCGCCGCGGCCGCCTGCTTATGTTCCAGCGGCAGCGACCCCATCGGGCAGGCGCAGCTGACGCCTGCCCAGGGCAATGGCCCCGGATGACACGAGGATGACCTGCTGGCCCCGGCGGCGCAGTCGCCGCAGGTCCTCGACCAGGGTCTCCAGCCAGGCGCGATTGAGGCGCCCGGACTGCTGGTCGACCAGCAGCGCCGAGCCGACCTTGACCACGATGCGGCGCGCCGCTGTCAGTGGCGTACCGATCGGCACGCCCTGGACTTCACGCGCGCATTGTACGCGCAACTATAGCAGCCGGTCGCCGTTGCCCCGGCCCTGTCACCCGACCTAATATCCCAGTGCGCGGCAACCACTGTGGCGTGAGACAGGGAGCAGTCCGTGGCAGAGATTACGAACCGGTCAAGGGCCAGTGGTACGAGAACGTTGAAGAGGACGAGAGCTTTCGCGTGCTGTCCGTGGACGAGGACGCCGAGTTGGTCGAGATCGAATACCTGGATGGCGACATCGAGGAAATGGACCTCGACACCTGGCACGAAATGGACCTGGAGAAGATCGAGGAGCCCGAGGGCTGGGCCGGCCAAGCGAAGACGAGGATGAGGACGAGGACGAGGAAGAAGACGAGGACGAGGACGAGGACGACGACTGGGACGATGATGACGAGGACGAGGACGACCTCGATGAGGAAGATGACGAGGACGGTTATAGGGCCGAGGCACTCAAGGGGGCGCCCGAGCCTCTGAAATGGCGCCCCCGGGCCCCAATATCCGGTTCCTGGGCTCAATGCTGGACACATCGATGAAGCGAATCTTCCTGTTCATGGTCACCAACCTGGCCGTCATGCTGGTGCTGACCGTGGTGGCGCAGGGTGCTGGGCGTCGACCGGTACCTGGCAGCGCCCAGGGCGGCAGCCTGCGGCGGCCTGCTGGTGTTCGCCGCCCTGTTCGGTTTTGGCGGCGCCCTGATCTCGCTGGCCATGTCCAAGTGGATGGCCAAGCGCGCCATGGGCGTGCGCGTGATCAGCGCGCCGGCCAACGCCACCGAGCAGTGGCTGCTCGAACACCGTGCGCGCGCAGGCCCAGCTGGTGGGCATTCGGCATGCCGGAGGTCGGCATCTTCGAGTCACCCCAACCCAATGCCTTTGCCACCGGCGCCCGCCGCAACGCCGCGCTGGTGGCCGTGAGCAGCGGCCTGCTCAGCGACCATGCAGCAGAACGAGATCGAGGCGGTGCTCGGCCACGAAATGACGCACGTGGCCAATGGCGACATGGTGACGCTGACGCTGATCCAGGGCGTGGTGAACACCTTCGTGATCTTTCTGTCGCGGATCATCGGCAAGATCGTCGACAAGGCGGTGTTGCGCAACGACGAACGGACGCGGCTCGGCCTACTTCGATCTGCGTGATGGTGACGCAGCTGCGTGCTCGGCATCCTGGCCAACATCATCGTGATGTGGTTCTCGCGGCAGCGTGAGTTTCGGGCCGACCAGGGTGGCGCGCGCGCTGCCGGGACCGGCAACATGATCGCTGCGCTGCAGCGCCTGCAAGTCTTCTTCCGAGGCGCCAGCTGCCCGCGCAGATGGCTGCCTTTGGCATCGGTGGCGACGCTGGCAGCGGCTTGCGTCGCCTGTTCATGAGCCACCCGCCGCTGGAAGAACGGATTGCCGCATTGCAAAACTCGCGGTAACCCTGATTCTAACCCCCACCCCCCTTGCGGCCGGGTCGAGATTGCCAAAGTGGGCGCAATCTCCGCCAATTTCGTGCCGAAAGGCTTTATATTTCCGCGCGGTCATAAGCCGGCGACCTGATCGATTGCAGAGGTGAATGATGGGCATACCCCGATGGCTGGACAACGAGCGCCGCGCCGCTGAGCGAGCTGCCCAGGTTAAAGATCCGCAGGCGGACTCGGTGGAGTGGAGCCGCATCATCCCCTTCCTGCTCATGCACGTGGCCTGCCTCGCCGTCATCTGGGTGGGCATCAGCTGGGTGGCCGTGATCGTGGCGCTGGTGGCCTACGTGGTGCGCATGTTTGCCATCACCGGCCTGTACCACCGCTACTTCTCGCACAAGACTTTCAAGACCTCGCGCGTCGGGCAGTTCATCTTCGGACTGCTGGGCGCGTCGGCCGTGCAGCGCGGACCGATCTGGTGGGCCGCGCATCACCGTCATCACCATGCCAATTCCGACCAGGAAGGGGACATCCACTCGCCCAAGCAAGTGGGTTTCTGGCGCGCGCACATGGGCTGGTTCCTGTCACGCAAGGGCTTCGCGCCGGATCTGCAAGTACGTGCGCGACCTGCTGCAGTTCCGTGAATTGCGCTGGCTGGATCGCTTCGACATCGCCATCCCGTTCCTGCTGGGAGTGGGCATGTTCCTGCTGGGCCTGCTGCTGGAAAAGCAGGCGCCGCACCTGGGCACCGACCGACTGGCAGATGCTGGTGTGGGGTTTCTTCATCAGCACCGTGGTGTGCTATCACGCCACCTACACCATCAATTCCCTGTCGCACGTTTTCGGCAAGCAGCGCTATCGCACCGGCGACACCAGCCGCAACAACTGGATGCTGGCCATCCTGACGCTGGGCGAGGGTTGGCATAACAACCACCACCACTATCCCAATTCAGTGAAGCAGGGCTTCTACTGGTACGAAATCGACGTCAGCTACTACATCCTCAAGGTGTTGTCCTGGCTGGGAATCATCTGGGACCTCAAGCCGGTTCCCGTCGACGCGCGCGACAACACCCCGCGGCGCATCCGCCCCGTCCGGCGCTAGCCGGCGTAAGGCGCCCAGGGCGCCCGGCCTTAAAGTTTTGGCCCGGGCCGCGGCGGCACTTGAAATTGCCGCCCCTTCCACAGCATCCTGCCGGGATGAACTCGACCTCCAAGCCCACAATCGTCCCGGGCGACATTGCCAATGACGCCGCCCCGGCGGGATCCGGAATGCTGGCCGGCATGGCCCGCCGCGCCTTGCTGGCACGCCTCGGCAAGCTGCAGGACGGGGAGATCCGCCTGCAGGATGCCACCGGCGCCCAGCGCTTTGGCGCGCGCACCGCGCGCTGCGGGCTGTCAGTCACGATCTCGGTTCGCGACCCGGAGTTTTATTCACTGGCCGCCTTTGGCGGCACGGTGGGTGCCGGCGAGTCGTACATCAGTGGCCACTGGCAATGCGATGACCTGACCGCCCTGGTGCGCATCATGGTGCAGAACCGGCACGTGATGGAGGGACTGGAGAGCGGCCTGGGCGCCACCACGGCGCGACTGGCACGCCGTGCGCTGCACTGGGCCAACCGCAACAGCCGCAGTGGCAGCGCCCGCAACATTGCCGCGCACTACGATCTTGGCAATGAGCTGTACAAGCTGATGCTCGACGACACCATGGCGTATTCGTGCGGCATCTTCCTGCACGACGATGCCACGCTGCACGAAGCCTCCATTGCCAAGTTCGATGCCGTGTGCCGCAAGCTGGCCCTGACCAGCAGCGACCACCTGGTGGAGATCGGCACCGGCTGGGGCGGGCTGGCGATCCATGCTGCCGAGCAGTATGGCTGCCGCGTGACCACCACCACCATCTCGCGCGAGCAGCACGATTTCGCGCGCGAGAAGATTGCCGCGCGCGGACTGTCCGGTCGCATCACGCTGCTGTTCGAGGATTACCGCGACCTCAAGGGACAGTTCGACAAGCTGGTGTCCATCGAGATGATCGAGGCCGTGGGCGCCAGGTACCTGGACACCTACTTCGCCAAGTGCTCCTCACTGCTCAAGGCCTCCGGCGCGATGCTGCTGCAGGCCATCACCATGCAGGACCAGTACTACGCGCGCGCCTTGCGGTCGGTGGATTACATCCAGCGATTCGTGTTCCCGGGCAGCTTCATCCCTTCGGTCACGGCTATCAGCGAATCGGTATGCCGCGTGACCGACATGAAGCTGTTCAACCTCGAGGACATCGGCCCGCACTACGCCCCGACGCTGCGCATCTGGCGCGAGCGCTTCATGGCCAACCTGGCGCAGGTGCGCAACCTGGGCTACCCGGACAGCTTTGCGCGGCTGTGGGAGTTCTACCTGTGCTACTGCGAGGGTGGGTTTGCCGAGCGGCAGCTGGGCGATGTGCAGATGCTGCTGACCAAGCCGGATTGCCGCCGCGCGGCCATAGCCGCGGCCTGAAGTGGACCTGCTGGGGCGCCTGCGCGAGCTGGTGGGCAGCGCGGCGCTGCTGACCGAGCCGCAGGACAAGGCGCCCTTTCTCACTGACCATCGGCGGCTGTTCCACGGCGACGCCCTGGCCGTGGTCGAGCCCGCCGCCACCGCGGAGGTCTCGCGGCTGCTGGCCTGGTGCAATGAGGCGGGCATCGGGGTGGTGCCGCAGGGGGGCAATACCGGTTACTGCGGTGGCGCGACGCCCGATGCAACCGGCCGCCAGATCGTGCTGTCCATGCGCCGCATGCATCGCATCCGCTCGGTGGATGCGGCCAGCCACTGCCTGGTGGCCGAGGCCGGCTGCACCCTGGCCTCGGTGCAGGCCGCCGCCGACGCCGCGCAGCGCCTGTTCCCCTTGAGCCTTGGATCCGAAGGCAGCTGCCAGATCGGTGGCAACCTGGCCACCAATGCCGGCGGCACGGCAGTACTGCGCTACGGAATGATGCGCGACCTGACGCTAGGGATCGAAGTCGTGCTGGCCGATGGCCGCGTGATCGAGCACCTCGCGGGGCTGCGCAAGGACAACACCGGCTACGACCTGAAGGACCTGATGATCGGCAGCGAAGGGACCCTGGGGGTCATCACGGCCGCCTGCCTCAAGCTGTTCCCCAGGCCGCACAGCTTCGCCACGGCGTGGATCAGCGTGCCGGATCCGCAGTCGGCCATCGCGCTGCTGGGCCGACTGCGCGCCGCCAGCGGCGATCGCGTGACCAGCTGCGAACTGATCCCGCAGGCGGCCCTGCAACTGTTGCTGGCACACATACCGGCGGCGCGCGACCCGGCAACCACTGCGGCTGCCTGGTACCTGCTGATGGAACTGAGCAGCAGCGCCAGTGACGATCTGGACGCGCTGCTTGAAGCATCCCTGGCCGAGGCCATCGAGGCCGGCGAGGCACTGGACGCGGCCATCGCCCGATCCGGGGAACAGCGTTTGAATTTCTGGCGACTGCGCGAGAGCGTCCCGGAAGCGCAGCGCCGCGCCGGCGGCAGCCTCAAGCATGACATCAGCGTCGCCGTGGCCGCAGTGCCGGAATTGATCCGGCGCGGTGCACAACTGGCCGCACAGCTGGTGCCCGAAGGCTTCCTGGTTGCCTACGGGCATGCCGGAGACGGCAACCTGCACTTCAACGTCAGCCAGCGGCCAGGGACCGACCCGGCGCTGTTTCGCTCGCGCGAGGCGCCTTTGCAGCGTGCCATCCATGACCTGGTGGCGGCCATGGGCGGCAGCTTCAGCGCCGAGCACGGCATCGGCCAGCTCAAGGTCGCGGAACTGGAACGCTATGCCCAGCCCAGCCAACTGGCCGCCATGCGCAGCATCAAGCGCGCCCTGGATCCCAACCAGATCCTGAACCCGGGAAAGGTGCTGCGCCGTTCCGCGTTATGATCGCCCGCAGGTCAGGTTGGATAAAACGCAAAGGGGGTCGAATGAACCGCATTTCAGGGACTGTGCTGGCTGGGGCCATGGTGTTTGCGCTCAGCGCCACTGCCGGGGTATCGCTCAACGGCGTACGCATCGGGGCCAAGGACCCGGCCGCGGTGGAGAAATTCTACAAGGCAGCCTTCGGCATGCAGGAAGTGCAGCGCATCCAGCAACCGACCATGCTCGAGGTGATGCTGGATTTCGGCGCCACCGTGGAGGCGGCCAAGGCCAATGGCAACGCGGACCTGGTCATCATGCAGCGCGCCAGCGACGACGTGAAGGATGACCTGCCGCACGTGGTGTTCAACGTGACGGACATGGCCGCCACGGTGGCCGCGATCAAGGCAGCCGGTGGCAAGATGCAGCGCGAACCGTTTGAGTTCGGCAAGACCGGCATCCTGATCGGCATGGGCGTGGACCCGGCTGGCAATCTCTTCGAGATGATCCAGCAGCCCAAGAAATAGCGCGCTAGGCGGGCGCCTGCGCCGCAGGCGTCACGCGCAGCAGCCCTTCCTGTGCGGCGCTGGCCACCAGCCGTCCGTCGCGCGCAAACAGGCTGGCGCGAGCGAAGCCCCGGGCCCCCGAGGCGCTGGGGCTTTCGATGGAATACAGCAGCCAGTCGTCCACGCGCATGGGCCGGTGGAACCACATGGCGTGGTCGATGCTGGCCACCACGATCCCGGGGCTGGCCATGGTGTAGCCATGGGGCCGCAGGGCCGTGCCAATCAGGTAGTAGTCCGAGACATACGCCAGCAGGCAGCGGTGCTGCTGGTCGTCATCGCCGAGCTTGTCCACGGTGCGAAACCACACGTCCTGGCGCGGCGGCTCGCGTTGCGGCCGCACGTACTGCACCGGCTGCACGCTGCGAAACTCAAAGGGCGAGTCCCGACCGGTGAACCGCTCGACCGCCGCCGGCAGCGGCGCATGCTGCGCCTCGATCACATCCCGCAGGTCCGGCAACGATTCCGGTGGCGGCACATCGGGCATGGGCAGCTGGTGGTCGAGGCCGACCTCCGGTACCTGGAACGAGGCGGACATGTGGAAGATCTGCTCGCCATGCTGGATCGCCACCACGCGGCGGCTGGAAAAACTGTGGCCATCGCGGCTGCGGTCCACCTCATAGACGATGGGCGCATTGAAATCGCCGCGCCGCAGGAAGTAGGCATGCAATGAGTGCACGTAGCGGCCATCCACCGTGGCGTACGCCGCGCGCAATGCCTGGCCCAGCACCTGGCCACCGAAGACCTGCGCACTGCCGATGTCGCGGCTGGTGCCGCGGAACAGGTTGATCTCCAGGCGCTCAAGCTCCAGCAGCCGCAGCAGATCCGACAGAGAGTGCTGCACGGGCTCAGGCCTTGGGAGGATCGGGCACACCCAGCCGCTGGTGCATGATGGGACTGGTAGTCGTGTACTGCAGGAACTGGCGCTTTTCCGGGTACAGGTGATGCTGGATGGCAAAGGCGGCCAGTGCCGCCTCGTGAAAGCCCGACAGGATCAGCTTCTTCTTGCCCGGGTAGGTATTGATGTCACCGACGGCGAAGATTCCCGGCACGCTGGTCTGGAACTTCTCGGTGTCCACCTTGAGCGCACGCTTTTCCAGCTCCATCCCCCATTCGGCAATCGGGCCGAGCTTGGGATGCAGGCCGAAGAACGCCAGCAGCCGGTCGGCCGGCACTGCGGTCTCGGTGCCGTCGCCGCCCTTGACGCTGACTCCCGTCAGCACGCCGTCTGCGTGGGCAATTGCGCTGGCCGTTCCCTCGATGAATCGCATCCGGCCTGCGGCCACCAGCGCATGCATCTTGGCCACCGATGCCGGGGCGGCACGAAACTCCGGGCGCCGGTGCACCAGCGTCAGGGACGCGGCACGCTCGACCAGGTCCAGCGTCCAGTCCAGCGCCGAGTCCCCGCCGCCGAATATGACCAGGTGCTTGCCCTGAAATTCCGCCGCGCGCTGCACGCGATAGAACAGCTGCGTGTTCTCGAACGCATCGCTGCCCTCCACGCCCAGGCGCCGTGGCTGGAATGAACCCACGCCACCGGCAATGACTATCGCGCCGGCGTCGAACTGCAGTCCGCCGGCGGTGGCCACATCGAAGCGGCCGTCATCGCGCTTGTGCACGTGCGTGACCTCGTGGCCCAGGTGCATGCCAGCGCCAAAGGGCTTGATCTGTTCGAGCAGTCGGTCGACCAGTTCCTGCGCGCCGCACACTGGCAACGCGGGAATGTCGTAGATGGGTTTCTCCGGGTACAGCTCCGCGCACTGGCCACCGGGCCGTTCCAGCGAATCCAGCACGTGGGCCTTGATGCCCAGCAGTCCCAGTTCAAATACCTGGAACAGGCCGCAGGGGCCCGCGCCCACGATGACGACTTCGGTCTGGATCACGTGCTCAGGCACGACCCGCGTTGGAGTCGGTGGGCGTGTGGTAGTACTCGCTGTCCGACGCCAGCTCGCGAATCAGGCGCTTGAGTTCCTCCAGGCGGGCCTCCGCCGTGCTCACCGGCAGGCAGTCCTGGCAGCGCGGATCCCCACAGGGCTGCCGCGAGTACAGCCAGTACTGGACGGCGCCGGCCAGCAGGCCGTCGGCGATGTCCCACAGGTCCGCATCCTTGTCCTTGTCGGCCAGCTTGTTGCCCAGATCCACTGCCTTGGCAAAGGCTGACTCGAAACTCTCGGGGGTCACGCTCATATGATGGAAATTATACGCAGTTGTGGTCGCCCGGGATTGACTATTACTGCCTGTGCAGATACTGTGACTGTATGAATCCAGAAAAACAGACCGTCAATGAGTTCTACAGCGGCGATCGCTGGTCGGCCGAAGAGTCGATCGGGTATTTGCTGCGTACGACAGTATCCACATTGATGCGCGCGGCCGAGACCGAGATGCGACCGTACGGCCTCACCGCCGTGCAGTGGGCGCCGCTGATGATCATTTCCCGCGGCGGCAATCCCACCGCTGCCAGCCTGGCGCGTGACCTCAACACCGATACCGGTGCGATGACACGCATGCTCGATCGCCTTGAAGCCAAGGGCCTGCTGGCGCGCAATCGCAGCGCCACGGATCGACGCGTGGTGATGCTGACGCTGACCGACCAGGGGCGCGAACTCACGACGCTGATCCCGCACCACCTGGCGCGCGTCTACAACAATCACCTGTCCGGGTTTTCGCAGGAAGAATTCGCGCAGCTCAAGCAGATGCTGCGCCGGATCATCTCCAACCGCGACGTGGTCTGAAAAACTATTGGTAGCCGCGCGCCTGTAGGCTAAACAGCCGCGCGTAGAGGCCATCGGTTGCCACCAGTGCCTCGTGATTGCCGCGCTCCACCACGCGTCCCTCATCGAGCACGATGATCTCGTCTGCCGTGCGCACCGTGGAGAAGCGGTGCGAAATCAGGATGGTCATGCGCCCCTGTGCCAGCTTGCGCACATGCCCGTACACCTCGGACTCCGCCTCCGCATCCATGGCCGCGGTGGGCTCGTCCAGCACCAGGATGTCGGCGTCGCGGCGCATGAAGGCCCGTGACAGGGCCGTCTTTTGCCACTGGCCACCGGAGATTTCGCGTCCCCCCAGGAACCACTTGCCCAGCTGCGTGCGGTAACCCCCGGGCAAGGTGGCGATGAACTCATCGGCCCTGCCCAGCCGCGCCGCCTCGTGCCAGCGCGCCTCCTCCTCGAAGTAGCGCTCGTCGCCGGCACCGATGTTCTCGCCCACCAGCAGTTGATAACGGACAAAGTCCTGGAAGATCACGCCAAACCTCTGCCGCAGGGCGTATTCGTCCCATTCGGCAAGGTCGCGGCCGTCCAGCAGGATCCGCCCCCTGCTCGGCACGTACAGCCGCGTGATTAGCTTGATCAGCGTGGTCTTGCCAGACCCATTGGCGCCCACCAGCGCCAGGCTGCGCCCCGGCTGCAGGTGCAGGGAAATATCCGCCAGTGCCGGTGTGTCCGCGCCGGGGTAGGTAAAGCTCACATGCTCAAGGCGCAGTCCGTCGGCGGGCTTGGGACCGCCGGTGGCCGTTCCGGTCTTGGGCCGCGCCGGCGTGTCCAGGTATTCGTACAGCGTCGACAGGTACAGGTTGTCCTCGTACAGCCCGCTGACGGCCCCCAGCGCCGCGCTCACCGCGGTCTGGCCCTGCCGGAACAACAGCAGGTACATGGTCATCTGGCCCACGCTGATGCGTCCTCGCACGGCACTGATCGCGACCCAGGCGTAGCCGGAGTACAGCGCCAGCGTCGCCAGCATCCCCAGGGCAAAGCCCCATGAATCGCGGCGGATGGCCAGTTGCCGCTCCTGTGTCAGCAAGCCGTGGTGGATGGACTTGTAGCGGTCCAGCAGCCGCCCACCCAGGGCGAACAGCTTTACCTCCTTGGCGTGATCCTCGCGTGCCAGCACCGTCTCGAGGTACGCCTGCATGCGCCGTTCGGAGGAGCGCCAGCGAAACAGCCGGAAAGCGTCGTTGGAGAACTTGGCCTCGGCGATGAATCCGGGCAGGCCGGCCAGCACCAGCAACACCACGGCCCAGGGAGAAAAGCCCACCAGCAGGGCCGCGAAACTGGCCAGCGACACCAGGTTCTGCACCAGCGCGAAACTGCGCAGCACCAGGCTCAGCGGCCGCTGCGATGCCTCGCGTCGCGCGCGGGTCAGCCGGTCATAGAATTCGGAATCCTCGAAGTGTTCCAGGTCCAGCGTCAGGGCCTTGTCCAGGATCATGGAGTTGACGCGAAAGCCCAGCTGGTCGCGCAGCAGCGTGGTGCACAAGGTCTGCGCCCGCGTGCACAGCGCCAGCACCGCCACCACCGCCCCTTCCATGGCCACCAGTCGCAGCACCGCCTCAAGGCCAGTGCCCGATGCGGCCGCGTGCACCACCGCGTCGACGATGCGCGCACCGATCCAAGCCACCAGGGCCGGCAGCATGCCCGACACGACGGTCAGCAGCCCCAGGCAGACGGAAAGCGGCCGGCTGGTCTGCCAGACCAGTTCCAGCGCCTTGCGCCCATAGCGGAACACCTCGAGGAACTCCCGCGGGAGCCGCTGTAGGTTGGGTCCGGACGGCGGCGCCGTGGGAGGGGGTCGGTTCACATTTTCAGTGTAGGCAACCGTGACCTGGCTTGCACCGGGCACGCCAAACTGCGGCAAAACCGCGCCGAAACTGGTACTCTCGCGGCCCTTTTTCGCGCCCCGGCCGCCTTGCGCCAGGGACTTACCAGGCACGGACCCATAGCCCATGCAGCGCCCCATTCGCAATATCGCCATCATCGCCCACGTCGATCATGGCAAGACCACGCTGGTGGACTGCCTGCTCAAGCAGTCCGGCACGTTCGCCGCCCACGAGAAAATGGGCGAGCGGATCATGGACTCCAACGCCATCGAGAAGGAGCGTGGCATCACCATCCTGGCCAAGAACTGCGCCATCGACTACGGCGGTTGCCGCATCAATGTCGTGGACACGCCGGGGCACGCGGATTTCGGCGGCGAGGTCGAGCGCGTGCTGTCCATGGTCGATGGCGTGCTGCTGGTGGTGGATGCGGTCGAGGGCCCGATGCCGCAGACGCGGTTCGTCACCCGCAAGGCGCTGGCGCTGGGACTCAAGGCCATCGTCGTGGTGAACAAGGTCGACCGGCCGGGCGCGCGCCCGGGCTGGGTGGTTGACCAGACCTTTGACCTGTTCGACAAGCTCGGTGCCACTGACGCCCAGCTGGATTTCCACGTGATCTACGCCTCGGCCCTGCAGGGCTGGGCCAGCGTCGATGCCATACAGCAGCAGCCGGACATGTCGGCGCTGTTCGAGGCGATCATGAAATATGTTCCGGAACCTCAGGCCGACATCGATGGCCCGCTGCAGCTGCAGGTCTCGACCCTGGACTACAACTCCTATGTGGGCCGCATCGGTATCGGCCGCATCCGCCGTGGCACCGTCAAGCCGGGACAGAACGTGGCGCTGCGCTACGGCGATGAAGACCGGGGCACGGGCAAGATTGCCCAGGTCCTGGCATTCCAGGGCCTGGAGCGCGCCTCGGTGCAGAGCGCCGGGGCCGGCGACATCGTGGCCATCACCGGGCTGCCCGACGTGAACATCGGCATCACGGTGTGTGACGTCGAAAACGCCCAGGGCCTGCCACCCATCGCGGTCGACGAGCCGACCCTGCAGATGAACTTCCAGGTCAACACCTCGCCGCTGGTGGGCCGTGAAGGCAAGTACGTGACCAGCCGCCAGATCCGCGAGCGCCTGGCGCGCGAGCTGGAGAGCAACGTCGCGCTGCGCGTTGAGGATACGGGCGATGCGGACGTGTTCCGCGTCTCCGGTCGCGGCGAACTGCACCTGACCATCCTGATCGAGAACATGCGCCGCGAGGGCTACGAGCTGGCCGTGTCGCGTCCGCAGGTGCTGCTGCGCCAGATCAACGGCGAGACGCACGAGCCCTTCGAGGCGCTGACCGTGGACGTCGAGGAAGCCCACCAGGGCGGCGTGATGGAGGCGCTGGGCCAGCGCCGCGCCGAGATGAAGGACATGCAGATGGACGGTCGCGGCCGGGTGCGCATCGACTATCGAGTGCCGGCGCGCGGCCTGATCGGGTTCCAGGGCGAGTTCATGAACCTCACGCGCGGCAGCGGCCTGATGAGCCACGTGTTCGATGGCTATGCGCCCATGCGCGGGGAAGTGGCCGAGCGGCGCAATGGCGTGCTGATCAGCATGGAAAACGGCGATGCCGTGGCCTATTCCCTGTGGAGCCTGCAGGAACGCGGGCGGCTGTTCGTCGGCCACAACGAGAAGCTCTACGAGGGCATGATCATCGGCATCCACAGCCGCGAGAACGACCTGGTCGTCAATCCCATCAAGGGCAAGAAGCTGACCAACGTGCGTGCCTCAGGCAAGGACGATGCCATCCTGCTGACCCCGCCCATCGAGCTGACCCTCGAGTACGCGGTGGAATTCATCGCCGATGACGAGCTGGTGGAAGTCACGCCCAAGTCCATCCGCATCCGCAAGCGCTACCTGACGGAAAACGAGCGCAAGCGCATGTCACGCTCGGACGCCGCCCTGACTGCCTGAGGAAAGGAAAGCCTAAGGATGGGTCAGGTCATGACTCCGGTTGTTCGCAGCCTGCTGATCGCCTGCGTAGTGGTGTTCGGCCTGCAATGGCTGGTCGGTGAACGCATGGAGCTGCTGTTCGCGCTCTGGCCTCCGGCCAGCGACGCGGCCACACCGGGCTTCTTTCCCTGGCAGCTGGTCAGCTACGCGTTCCTGCATGACCCCAACAGCATTTTTCACATCCTCTTCAACATGTTCGCGCTGTACATGTTCGGCCCGGACATTGAGCGGCTGCTGGGCTCGCGGCGCTTTCTGCTTTATTACTTCGTGTGCGTGGTCACCGCCGCGCTGGCGCAGCTGCTGGTGCTGCACCTGATTGGCAACCCGCCAATTCCGACTGTCGGGGCATCCGGCGGCATCTTTGGCCTGCTGCTGGCATTTGGCATGGCCTATCCGCGACGCAAGTTGATGCTGATCTTCCCGCCCATCCCCATGCCTGCCTGGCTGTTCGTGACGCTGTACGGCGTGCTCGAGCTGTACCTGGGGCTTACCGGTAGCGAGGCCGGGGTGGCGCATTTCGCGCACCTGGGTGGAATGGTTGGCGGCCTGGCGCTGATCTTCTTTTGGCGCTCGCAGCGCGCGCCGCTACGGCATTAGCTCCAGGTCCAGGTCCAGCGGTTCCGCGCTGGATGTTTGCTCCCCAAACTGCAGCTGCGCCAAGCGTGCGTACAGCGGACTGCTTTCCTGCAGTTCGGCATGGGTGCCGATGGCCACGATACGCCCGTGATCCATGACCACGATCCGGTCGGCCTTGAGCACGGTGGCCAGCCGGTGCGCGATGATCATGGTCGTGCGCGTGGACATCAGGCCCTCCAGGGCCTGCTGCACCAGCTGCTCGCTCTCTGAATCCAGCGCGCTGGTGGCTTCGTCCAGCAGCAGCAGCGGCGGATCCTTGAGGATGGCACGCGCGATGGCGATGCGCTGTCGCTGGCCGCCCGACAGCCGCGTGCCGCGCTCGCCCAGGTAGGTGTCGTAGCCCTGCGGCAGCTTGGAAATGAACGTGTCGGCAGCGGCCGCGCGCGCCGCGGCCTCGATCTCCGCGTCGGTGGCCCCGGGCCTGCCGTAGCGGATGTTCTCGCGCGCCGACGCGCCAAACAGCACCGTGTCCTGCGGCACCAGGCCGATGCGCGAACGCAGCGAGATGGGATCCACCGTTGCCACGTCCACGCCATCGAGCAGTACGTGGCCGGCAGCCGGATCGTAGAAGCGCAACGCCATCTGGAACAACGTGCTCTTGCCGGCGCCCGACGGCCCGACCAGCGCCACCGTCTCGCCCGGCGCAATGTTGAGCGTCAGCCCGTCCAGCGCCGGGGCGCCAGGCCGCGACGGATAGCAAAAAGTCACGTTGTCGAACTGCAGGGCGCCGCGACTGGGTTCCGGCAGCAGCGCCGGTCGCGGTGGCGCCGCGATGGCCGGTTGCGCATGCAGCAGCTCCACCAGGCGCTCCATCGCGCCGGCCGCGCGCTGCACTTCGCCCCACTGCTCGATCAGCGCGGCCGCAGAAGCGGTCACCATCCCTGCATAAAGCAGGAACTGGCCCAATTCGCCACCGCTCATCGTGCCCGCGCGCACCGCACGCGCCCCCAGCCAGACGACCAGGATGATGGCCGAGATCACCAGGATGGTGCCGATGGCCGTCAGCGTAGCCCGCACCTTGTTGCGCCGGGTGGCGGTGACGAAACTCTGCTCGACCGCCTCGTCATAGCGCTTGCTCTGCAACTCTTCGAGCGTAAATGCCTGGACCGTCTGCATGGCGTTGAGCGTCTCGCCGGCCAGGCCACTGGTGTCAGCAATGCGATCCTGCGAGGCGCGCGACAGCGTTCGCACCTTGCGCCCCACCACGAACAGGGGCAGCAGGATGACCGGGATCAGCAGCACCATGACCAGCATCAGCCGGACGCTGGTGACGCCCATCATCACCAGCGCACCGGCCAGGTTGAGCGCGGAGCGCAGGGTGATGGAGATTCCGACGCCGCAGATCGACTGCACCAGCGTGGTATCGGTGGTCAGGCGCGACAGCACCTCGCCCGTGCGCGTCACCTCGAAGAAAGTCTGGTCCATGCGCACCACGCGCCGGTACACGGCCGAGCGCACGTCGCTGATGACCCGCTCACCCAGCCAGGTCACCAGGTAGTAGCGCAGTGCTGCAAACACGCCGAACACCACCGCGGCGCCCAGGAACCCGATGAAATAGTTGTTGATGGTGCGGGCATCACCGGCCGTCATGCCATG
This sequence comes from uncultured Pseudomonadota bacterium, assembly GCA_963726085.1. Taxonomy (GTDB): domain Bacteria; phylum Pseudomonadota; class Gammaproteobacteria; order Steroidobacterales; family Steroidobacteraceae; genus ZC4RG30. The sequence goes on from CAVSAR010000001.1 coordinate 837,889, forward strand.
GTCGATGAGGCGCTTGAGGGCCACCGGCAATGCCAGCATGGCCGCCGAGGCGATCAGCAGCGCGACCAGGGCCAGCACCATGGTGCCGCGATAGCGCCACAGGAACGGCGCCAGCGCGCGCAGCGGCTTGAGTGAGCGGCCCTTGGGCCGGGTTTCGTTGGATGCCATAAGTGTCGCTTCAGGCCAGGCGATTCAGACCGTTGTAGGCGGCGATCCGGTAGGCCTCTGCCATGGTGGGATAGTTGAACGTGGTATTGATGAAATAGCGCAGGTTGTTGAGGTCGCGGCTGGCCATGACCGTCTGGCCAATGTGCACGATCTCCGAGGCATTGTCGCCGAAACAATGCACCCCCAGCAGCTGCAGCGTCTGCGTGTGGAATAGCAGCTTGAGCATCCCGACGCGCTGGCCGGTCATCTGGGCGCGCGCCAGCGACTTGAAGTGCGTATGCCCGATTTCATAGGGTATGCCCGCCTGCTGCAGCTCGCGCTCGGTACGACCCACGGAGGAGATTTCCGGGATGGTGTAGATGCCACTGGGAATCAGGTCCGTGCGCAGTGCGGGGATGGTCGGGTCGAGAATGAACTGCCCGACATACCCGCCCTGCTGGTAGGCGGCGCTGGCCAGCGCCGGGGGCCCGATCACGTCCCCGATGGCGTACACGTTGGGCACGACGGTGCGGAAATTCGCGTCGACTTCGACCTGGCCGCGCTTATTGGGAACAATCCCGATGCCTTGCAGGTTCATGCCATCGGTATTGCCGGTGCGGCCATTGGCCCACAGCAACAGGTCCGATTTGATCTGCCGTCCGGACTTCAGGTGCAGCAGCACATCGCGTTCGCGCGCCTCGAGGTGATCGAATTCCTCGTTGTGCCGGATGATGCAGCCCTGGTCGCGCAGGTGATAGGACAACGCCTCGGCGATCTCGTCGTCCATGAACGACAGCAGCCGGTCCTGGGTGTTGACCAGCGTCACCTTGGCGCCCATGTTGAGGAAGATGGATGCGTACTCGCAGCCGATGACCCCGGCGCCATAGATGGTGACGCTGAACGGGGTTTCCGCGTAGCGCAGCACGCTGTCGCTGTCGCGCACGCGCGCGTGGGAAAAATCCAGGCCCGGCGGATGATAGGGACGCGACCCGGTGGCAATCACGATCTGGTCAGCGCGCACCTGGAATGCCGGGGCCGAGCGCGGCGTGACGCACAGCGTGTGGGCATCCACGAAACTGGCCTCCCCCTGCAGCACCGGCACCTGGTTGCGATCATAAAAGCGCTGGCGCATCTGCACCTGGGCCGCGATGACGCCGCTGGCAGTGGACAGCAACTGTGGAAAAGTCACCACCAGCGACTGCGCCAGCTTGTGCAGCAGGGGATTGGCGCGCACGTCACTCAAGGTCTTGACCGCATGGCGCAGGGCCTTGCTGGGAATGGTGCCCCAGTGGGTACAGCCCCCGCCCACGTCCGTGTAGCGCTCGACCACGGCCACCCTGCGATGATGCTTGGCCAGCATCATCGCGGCGCCCTCACCCGCGGGACCGGTCCCGATCACCAGCGCATCGTACCGATCCATCGATTATTCAGCCGCCGGTGCCTGTCCGGGAAACAGTACGTCCTTGAAGCCGAAGTTGCGCATGTCGGGGATGCGCATGGGATACAGCACGCCGTCCAGGTGATCCACCTCGTGCTGCACCACCCGCGCATGGAAGCCCTCCACGGTGCGGTCGATGGGCGCGCCATGGGCGTCCTGGCCCTGGTAGCGCAGTCGCACATGGCGCGGCACCAGGCCGCGCATGCCAGGCACCGACAGGCACCCTTCCCAGCCGTCCTCCTGCTGGCTGCCCAGCGGGGTAAGCACCGGATTGATCAGCACCGTGGGCGGCACCGCCGGCGCATCCGGGTAGCGTTCGTTGCGCTCGAAGCCGAAAATCACCGCGCGCACGGAGACCCCGATCTGCGGTGCGGCCAGCCCGGCCCCGTTGGCCGCCAGCATGGTGTCATGCATGTCCACCAGCAGTTCCTTCAGCCAGGGTGTGTCGAACTTGGCAATCTCGCTGGCGCGTCGCAGCAGCAGCGGGTCACCCATGCGAAGTATTGTTCTGACCGCCATGACAATAGCCTACCGGAAACCCCAGGGCACAAACGAGAAGGGCCCGGTTTCCCGGGCCCTTGTCTGCACACTTGCAGTGAAGCTGCGCGTCGCTTACCAGCGACCGCCGCCGCCACCACCGCCGCCACCGCCGCCGCCACCGCCGCGGTAGCCACCACCACCGCCGCCACCGCCGCCCGGACGACCGCCGCCGCCACCAGTGCGGGGCTTGTCCTGGGCTTCGTTGACACGCAGCGGACGACCGCCCATCGAGTAACCATTCAGCGCCTGGATAGCACGCGCGGCATCAGCCTGCGGCATTTCCACGAAGCCGAATCCACGCGGGCGACCCGTTTCCCGGTCAGTCGGAAGCGCAACGGACTCTACCGTGCCATGCTGCGTGAACAGCGTGCGCACTGCAGCCTCATCCGCCGAAAACGGGAGGTTGCCGACGTAAATCTTCGCCATGAGTATCGATCTCCAAAAAAATTACAGAACTTTCCCTGGATCGGAGACCCTTCCACTAGAGCTCGCGCGCTTGAGCACGACAGGACAGAAGCCGGATGACCAACGATCGGCGAGTATTCTATACGGCCGATTCGGCCAAGAACTAGCCTTATTTGCCATTGTCAACCCCCGAAACGCTCCGCAGGCGCCTCGCGAGGGGGTTGCGGGCTAAGTTTTTGCGGCAGCGCCAGATTGCTGCCGCGGCTGGATTTTACGGCGGGAGGTGAAAAACCCGCTCTGCATTCTGGTGATAGAGCTGGTGCCGCTCGGCGTCAGTGACGGCGACGCTGTCCATGAAAGCCACTGCCGGCGCAGACGGCTGGTAGGGATAGTCGATGGCCCACAACACGTTGTCGATGCCCAGTTGGCGGATGGAGAACTCCAGTGCCAGCGGTGACTCCTGGCCACTGGTGGTGATCACGAAGTTGCGCCGGAAATACTCACTGGGCTTGAGCTGCAATCGCGGCGCCTCGGTGCCCTGGGCGCGCTGGCTCATGAAGTCGAGGCGCCACAGCCAGAAGTGCACCGCTTCGCCCATGTGCCCGAGACAGATCTTGAGGCGCGGGAACCGGTCGAACACCCCGCTGAGGATCAGGCGGACAGCGTGCGTGGATACCTCGATACCATAGGCCCACAGCGCGGAGAACATGCCGTAGTCGCGCATCGGCCCGGACAGCATGTCCGAAGGCCCGCGCGGGTGGATGTAGATGCACCGATCCAGCGCCTCGGCGGCCTCGAGGATGGGCCAGTACTTGGGGTCATCGAGGTACTCGTTGTTGGTATGCGAGTTGACCATGAAGCCGTTGAGCTTCAGTTTGTGCACGGCCCGTTCCATCTCCCGTGCCGCGCGCTTGGGCGACTGCGGCGCAAACGAGGCCAGCCCAGCGAATCGCGACGGATGACGCGCAATCACATCAGCCAGCCGGTCATTGGCGACCTGCGCCAGCTCGGTGGCGGTATCCGCGTCGAACAGTTGCACGCCCGGGGCGGTAAGCGACAGCAGTTGCATGTCAACCCCGTTGGCGTCCATGTCGCGCAGGCGCTCCTGCTCGATGTCCAGCAACGGGGCCAGAAAGCGGCCCTGGTAGCCGGCCACGTCGCCGTAGATCTTGCGCACCAGCATCATGTCGATGCCGTGGGCGGGACCGGCGCACAGCTCGCGCAGCGCCGCGACCACCTCCGGGATGGTAAATGCCTCCTCGGTGGCGATGCGCCGCATGCGTGTAGATCCCACAGCCTTCTCCATGCAGCTACGTGTCCGAGACCAGGCCCAGCCGGTACTGCAGCCAGGCAGAGATGTCGAACACCTCCGGGTGACACAGGCTGTGCGCCATGGAATAGATGTGCCACTCCACGTCCAGGCCTGCCTCGCGCATCGCGTCGCGCGACTGTTCGCCAAAGGCAGGCAACACCACGACGTCTTCCCGGCCGTGGCACATCAATATCGGCGTCTCGCGGTTGGCCGCGTTGGTCTCGGCGGCCACGCGCTGGCGCAGCGGCAAGTAGCACGACAGCGCAATGATGCCGCCCAGCGGCTCGTTGTGGCGCAGGCCGATGTGCAGCGCCGCCGCGCCACCCTGCGAAAAACCCGCCAGCACGATGCGCCGGGACGCAATGCCACTGACGCGTTCGCGGGATATGTATGCTTCGATGCGCTCGCGGGCGGCGGCCAACCCGGTCTCGTCGTCGCGCCCCTCGGGCGTCAGCTCGGCGATGTCGTACCAGGCGCGCATGGCATAGCCGGCATTGACGGTCACCGGCCGCACGTCCGCGTGCGGGAAGATGAAACGCACGCGTGCACTCTCAGGAAGGTTCAGCTCCGGCACCATGGGCACGAAGTCATAGCCATCGGCTCCCAGCCCGTGCATCCAGAGCACCGTGGCATCGGCAGGACCTGCCGCCGGGGACAGCACTACGGCGTCATCGGTCTCCGTCGCTACGGTCTTCACTCGCCCTTCAGTGCCTGCTCGATCAGAAACAAGTCCGTCAGCAGCGCGCGCAGGTGCACCGACGCATTGAGATTGTCCACCAGCAGCGAGCCGATCCTGGCACGGCTGAGCACCAGGCCGATGGCCCCGCGTGCCGCGCGCACGTCGTGCTCGACGGTCTCCATGAAATCGCGCACCCCGGTCAGGGGCGACAGCGTGGTGAACGCGGCCATCAGCGACCCCTGCATCCCGGTCAGCGCAACGTGCATGCGGTCCAGGGTTTCGCGCGCCTCGGTGCCGGCATCGTCCTGCCGACCCTGGGCCGCGTAGGCCAGGAGGAATTCGTAACCGCGTTCAACAACCTCGATACGCTCGGCGAGCAATACGGCCTCAGTCACCGCGCGCCACCCGGTCCAGGTCGTGTGCCGCCTTCAATTCACCGCGCGTGATCCACCCCAGGACCATGGCACGCAGATAGGCGCGCTTCTCGGGCAGGATGCCGAAGTACACGTGCACCAGAATCAGGAACACCGACAGCAACGCCGCCGCGTCGTGCAGCAGGGTCAGGATTCCCCAGGTCTTCAGGGTGTACATGTAAGGATCCGGACGTATGAACGGCACGCCCGCCTTGACCATCATGACCAGGCCGGTGGCGATGGCCACCAGGATGGCAACGGTCCAGCCCAGGTGCATCAATTTCTGCGCCGGCGTGTACTTGCCCGGCTTGCCTGACAAGTCCGAGGCACGCAGGCTGATGGTGCGCAGCCGCTGCCAGAACAGCGCACGGATGACGTGCAGCAGTATGGCCACCGTCAGTACGATGCCGGCCATCCAGTGGATCTGGTACCAGGCGAAGCGCACCCCGACGATGGGCAGCAGGCTGGTGCCCAGCAGCACGGTCATGGTGGCCGCAGTCGCCCAGTGAAATAGCCGGTCGATGCCTGCGTGGCGGACCAGCCTGTCGTTATCGTTGGCCATCTAGCCCCCGCCCTTGGGTCCGGATTTCCTGCTCAGCGCGCGCCACACCAGGTGCACGACGATCACCGCCACGCCGGCCCAGAAGACCACGGGCAGCAGATCCCAGGACACCCCGTTGAGCACCCGTTCCCCGTAGCTGTCATGGCCGTAGCGGAAGATGTTCATTCATGTACCCCGGATCGCGCGCAGCACCAGGTTCTCCAGCAGCGGGATCTTGAACTGATTAAATCCTAACGGCGCAGCGCCGGCCGACGCCAGCGTCGCGGCGCGCTTGGCGGTGGCTTCGCCGCGCGGGCTGCCGATGATGGCCTGCTCCACCGCCTTGAGCCGATGCGGCACGCAGGCCACTGCGCCCAGGACGATGCGCGCGTCGCGGATCTTGTCCCCATCCAGCAGCAACGCGGCCGAAACGCTCACCAGGGCGAAATCCCAGGCCGCACGATCGGCGATCTTCTCGAAATAGAAACTGGCCCCGGCCCAGGTCGCCGGAATGCGCACGGCAGTGAGGATCTCGCCAGGCTCCAGCACCGTCATGCGATGGATGTTGATATCCGGCCCCACAAAGAAGTGATCGGCGCGCACTGCCCGCTCGCCCTTGGCGCCGCGGATCACCATGTGCGCATCCAGCGCCGTCATGGCATTGGCGGTGTCCGACGGCGTGACCGCGACACAGCGACTGGCACCGAAGATGGCGTGTTCGCGGTTCTGGCCCAGGGGTGTGTCCGCGTAGCACACGTTGCCGCCGGCGCGGTAGCAGTCAACGCCGGCGCGGTAGTACCAGCAGCGCGTGTCCTGGCACAGGTTGCCGCCCAGGGTGCCGGCGTTGCGGATCTGCGGGCTGGCAACCCGGCCGGCGGCCTTGGCCAGCAATCCGAACCGCTCCTTGACCAGCGGATGGTTCTCGATTTCAGTCAGCGTGGTCAGCGCGCCGATTTCCAGGCCGCCCTCATGATCGCGCACGCCCTTGAGCGCGGCGATGCCCGACAGGTCGACCACTGCGGTGGTGCGCTTGGTGCGGTTCTTGAGCCAGTCGTAGCTGTCCTGCCCACCGCCGACGATCCAGCCGTCCGTGCCCAGCCGACCGGCCAGGTCCACCGCCGCATCCACGCTGTCCGGCTGGAACAGGTCGAAATGCGGCATCATGTCCTTGAGCATTCCGGACTCCGTTACTGGCAATTGACCTGCAGCGGACCGTGCGCCTGGGGCCTGCCTGCAAGATGGTTGAGGATCATGTCGGGCACCACCGGGGTGCGGTTGAATACATGCCCGCCGATGGCTTCGGAAACCGCGCACAGGATGGCCGCTGCCGCGCAACCCAGAAGCGGTTCGCCAATACCCTTGGTTCCCAGCGGGCTCGACGGATCGGGCTTGTCCACGGCACTGGTGCTGAAGCGCCGCGCCACGTCTTCATAGGTGGGTGGCCGGGCCTGGTAGAACCCCAGGCTGTGCGGCAGGCCGTTCTGCGGATCGTAGATAATGCGTTCCATGCCGGCCAGGCCGAACCCCTGCACCGCGCCACTTTTGATTTGTGTTTCCAGGCCCGAAGGGTGGATGACCGTGCCGCAATCGGCCACGCCCAGGTAGTCGATGATCACGTACTTGCCGGTTTCGGTGTCCAGCTCAATCTGCACGAATGCCACGGCAAATGCCGCAGGCTGTGCCGGGGCCTTGCCCGTGTAGCCTTCCACGGCCACCGGCAGGTTGTCCTTGGCCACGCCGACCAGGCCGGTGCCTGCCATCGCGGTGGCCGAGGCCTGGGTCATGGGATTGATGTCCTTGGGCAGCTCGTGCCCGTCGTACTTGCCGCCCAGTTCGATGGCGCGCTGCGCGGCCTGGCCGTAGGTCATGCCGGTGCCGGTGCTGCCAATGCGAAACACCCGCTTGCCATCGATGTCGTAGTTATCCGGCGAGCCGCCGAACTTCTTGGCGGCGATTTCCTTGAGCTTGCCCACCGCATCCATGGCGGCCACGTAGTTGGTCCGCGCCATGGTGTAGTTGGTGTTGCTGCCGAACTGGCCGATGTTCCACGGCAGGTTGCGGCGGCTGTCACCGCGCTCGATCACCACATCGGCCCAGTCCAGCTTCAGCACCTCGGCGGCGACGCGCGAGGTGCTGGAATGGGAAAACGTGCCCAGGTTGCCCACCCCGGTGTGGATATGCACCTTGCCGGTGGGCAGGATCCGCAGCAACCCGTCGAAGCCGTTGAACCCGGCCGGATGGAATGCCTGGCCGACGGCCACGGCGGTCACCTTGCTGCCATTGCGCTGGCCGTTGAGCTTCATCCGCTCGGTCCAGCCAAACAGGTCCGCGCCCTTGGTCAGGGCATCCTTGACGTAGCAGCTGGTGACCGGCTGGCGCTGCGGCCCCAGCAATCCGTACATCTCCGGCGCGTTGCGCAAGCGCATCTGCAACCGGTCAATCTTGAGCGCGCGCGCCGCCTTGTCCAGCAGCGGCTCCATGATGTGCACCATCTGGTTGTAGCCGGGTCCGCGCTGCGCGCTGCGCAGCGGGGAATTGGCGTGCACGGGCACACCGCGCCAGCGCATGGCCTCGGGCTGATACAGCAGCGACAGCGCATCCGGGGCGTTGCGGAAATCCCAGAAGCTGTTGTAGGCGCCATTTTCCTGGACGATGTAGATGTCGGCGGCCAGCAGCTTGCCGTCCTCGGCAAAGCCCAGCTTCAGCTGGCCCTGGAAACCGTGCCGCGCCGAACCGTGGTAGTACTCCTCGGCGCGGCTGATGCGCATCATCACCGGGCGGTTGATCTTCTTGGACAGCAGCGCCGGCAGAGCCTGAAGGGCATAGGCACCGCCCTTGGAGCCGAAGCCGCCGCCGCAGTATTCGGCGATGACGACCAGGTTGGCGGGAGGGATGCCGATCATCCCGGCCAGGGCCGGGACGATGAACGACTGGCTCTGCGATGACACATGCAGGATGCACTTGCCATTCTGCCAGTAGGCCATGGCGGTGCGCGGTTCCATGCTGTGGTGCGAATTGCTGGAATGCACGAAGGTTTCGTCCAGCACCAGCTTCGCCTTGGCGAATGCGGCGTCGACGTCGCCGAAAGTCCACTCCTGGGCCGGCTTGCCCATGGGCATGCGCTTGCCGGCATTGGCAAAATCCTCGCGCGTCCACTTGAGCGTCTGGAACTTGACCCCCGCGGCGCCGACATTGCCGTCGGTGCGCGCGTTGGGCTTGTCCGGATGCAGGCTGGCCAGCGCATCGAGATGAAACGGCAGCGGCTCGTAGTCGATGCGGATCTTCTCCAGCGCGTCCTGGGCAGTGGTCTCGTCCTCTGCCGCCAGCAGCAGTATCGGCGCCCCGACATAGCCGGGCTCGTTGGTGAGCAGCTGGATTTCCGGCGCCTCTGGGTTCTTGACGTCGTCGGCGGTGAGGATGCCCACGACGCCCGGCATCGCCAGCGCCGCGGCGGCATCGATGTGCTTCACGCGCGCGTGCGGATAGGGGCTGGACAACAGCCGCGCGAACACCATGCCCTCGACACGGAAGTCCTCGGCGTACTTGGCCTCGCCGGTGACCTTGGCCACCACGTCGTGCGGCAGGAAATCCTGGCCCAGGTGCTTATACGCCATGGTGGATCTCTGCCGTATTGCCTGCCGCGCGCATGATGGCATTGAGGTAGTTGTCGTAGGCACCGCAGCGACACAGGTTGCCCGACATGGCATGGCGCGCCTGCTCGCGCGTCGGGCTGGGGTTCTGCTGCAGCAACGCCACGGCGGCCACCACCTGCCCGGGGGTGCAGAAGCCGCACTGGGGACCCAACTCATCGACAAAGGCCTGTTGCACCGGATGCAGCTCGCCGTTGGGGCCGCGCAGGCCCTCCACGGTCACCACCTTGCGACTGCGCACCGAGTGCGTCAGCGTCGCGCAGGAGTAATACGTGGTGCCATCGATCATCACCGTGCACGCGCCGCACTCGCCGCGGTCACAACCGAGCTTGGTGCCGGTGAGGCCCAGCTTGTAGCGCAGCGTCATGGCCAGCGTCTCCTGCGGCAGCACATCCACCCGCCGCAGCTGTCCGTTGACGTTGAGGGAGACCAGCCGCTCCACGGATCCGGACACGGCGGCTCGGCGCGGCGCGCAGCCGCCCAGCCCGCCCATGACGAAACTTGCCGAGGACGCCACCGCCCCGGACGCGATTACTCGCTTGATGAATTCGCGACGTGAAAAATCACTCTGGACGGTCATGCAGGCCCCCTTACCGACCGGTTGAAAGGGTACGCGCCACACGCAGCTGCGGCAAGGGCACGCGGGGCGTTAGAATTGGGCTGCGCCGCCACTTGCGGCCGCATTGCTGGAGCGTGGATGTCGCAGACTCGCTGGTCGCTGAAGGTCAATGGCCAGCAACACGACGTGGATGCAGCCGGCGACACGCCGTTGCTTTATATCCTGCAAAATGACCTGCAGCTCAAGGGATCGCGCTTCGGCTGCGGACTGGCACAGTGCGGTGCCTGCTCGGTGTTGCTGGATGACCGCGAAATCCGTGCCTGCATCACGCCAGTGAGCGCGGTGGCAGGACGGTCGATCACCACGCTGGAAGGCATTCCCGCCTGGTATGCGAAGCGCAAGGGCCTGCGCCACGCACCGGACATGCATCCGGTGCAGCGCGCGCTGGTCGAGGAGCAGGCCCCGCAGTGCGGCTACTGCATGAACGGCATGGTGGTGAAGGCGGCGGAACTGCTGGCGGACAACCCGGCGCCCAGCGATGCCCAGATCCGCACCGCGATGAATGGGCACCTGTGCCGGTGCGGCACCTATCCCAGCATCCTGCGTGCAATCCGCAAGGCGGCGCAAGCTTGAACCAGCCAGGCACGACCGCCAATGCCAAGGGGCTGGAACGTCGCGAATTCCTGGCCCGCAGCGGCGTGCTGGTGGTGGGATTCTCGCTGGGTGGCTGCATGGCGGTGCCCGACCGCAAGCCCACCGCACAAACGCAGCGCCAGCCCAAGGCCGGACCGCCTGATGCCAAGCAGGTCGATACCTGGCTTGCCATTCACGCGGACAACACCGCCACGCTCTACACCGGATTCGCCGAACTGGGTCAGGGCAATACGCTGGCATTGATGCAGGTGGCCGCCGAGGAGCTGGACCTGGAGATGGACCAGATCTTCACCGCCCCTCTGGACACGCATGTATCGCCCAACCAGGGGGGCACCTACTCCAGCGCGTCCGTGCAGCGTGGCCGTCCTGCCATCGCGGCCGCAGCGGCCGAAGCGCGCGCGACCCTGCTGGCCCGCGCCGCGGTGCGGCTGAAGGTACCCGTCGAGGACCTCGTAGTAACCCGCGGCAAGGTCCAGGTGTCAGGCGCGCCGCGAAAGTCGGTCACCTACGGGCAGCTGGTTGGCGGCAACACCTTCAACGTCGAGATCACCGGCAAGGCACCGCTGAAGGCGACCGGCACCTATCGCCTGGTGGGCAAGCGCCCGGCCCGTGCCGACCTTGCCGGCAAGGTCAGCGCCCGCCACACCTACATCCAGTACGTGCGCCTGCCCGACATGGTGCATGGGCGCATCGTGCGGCCGCGCGGCCAGGGCAGTTATGAATCCGGCGCCCGGGTAGTCAGTGTCGATGACAGCGCGCTGGCGGCCATCCCCGGCGCCCGGGTACTGCGCAAGGGGGATTTCATCGGCGTGATCGCACCGCGCGAGTGGGATGCGGTGCGTGCGGCGCAGGCCCTGGTGGTTGAATGGGAACATCCGCAGACCCTGCCTGGCGTCGCGGACCTGCATGCGCAGATGCGCGGCGCGACCACCATCGACAACATCGTGCTGGAGCGCGGCGACACGCGCGTGGCCTCCGACGAGGCCGCCGTCACCGTCGCGCAGCAGGGGTTCGGGCCTTATCAATCGCACGCGCCGCTGGCGCCCAACTGCGCACTGGCGGACATCCATGCCGATGGCGGCCTGGTGATCTGCTCATCGCAGGATGTCTATGCTGCGCGGCGCAGCATCGGCGCGCTGCTGGGCGTGGCGGCGGAAAAACTGCGCGTGCAGTACGCCGAAGGCTCGGGCACCTATGGGCACAGCTGCTACGACGACGCGGCACAGGCGGCCGCCCTGCTCTCGCAGCTGGCTGGCGCGCCGGTGCGCCTGCAACTGATGCGTTGGGACGAACACGGCTGGGACACCTACGGCCCGGCGCATGTCGGCGAGGCGCGTGTCTCGGCCAACGCCGATGGCCAGATCGTCGCCTACGAATACCACGGCTGGCAGCACAACTGGAGCCTGGTGGATGCCACCACCCAGCTGGCAGGTGTCGCGCCCGCCGCCGAGTGGCCACCGGTGGCGGTCCAGGGCGTCAATCCGCTGGTGTGCGGCGGCATGTACGCCATTGCCAACGTGAAGCTGGTAAACCACCGCCTGCCGGGCCTGCAATACCTGCGCGCCGCGTGGCTGCGTTCACCGCTGGACCTGTCATTCACGTTCGTGTCCGAGCAGGCCATCGACCAGCTGGCAGTTCGGTTGCAGATCGATCCACTGGAGTTTCGGCGCCGCAATATCCGCGATCCGCGCTGGCTGGGCGTGCTCGAGGCGGCGGCCACGGCGGCCAACTGGGACGCTGCGCGCGTGCCAGGCTACAAGTCCGCCTCGCGCATCCGCCAAGGCCGCGGCATCGGACTGGGGACGCACCTGACTTCCTACGGCGGCGCGGTCGCCGACGTTGAAGTGGACATGCAAAGCGGCCAGGTGCGCATCCGGCACCTGTTCGGGGCCCTGGATGCCGGACTGGTGGTAAATCCGCTGATCGTGGAGCACCAGATCGAAGGCCAGCTGGTGCAGACCGCAAGCCGGATGCTGCTGGAGCAGATCCGGTTCGATCGCCAGCGCGTGTCCAGCCTGGATTGGCAAAGCTATCCCATCCTGCGCTTCCAGGACTGCCCCGAGGTCACGCCCATAGTGGTGCAGCGGCTGGAAGAGCGCTCGAGCGGGGCAGGAGAAGAGACCATGGCCGCCGCGGCGGCGGCCATTGCCAATGCCTTCTTCGACGCCACGGGCGTGCGCCTGGACCGCTACCCCCTGACCAGCGACCGGGTGCGGGAGGTCCTCCGGCGGGCCTGAACGCATTTCAGCCTGCCTCCAGTCGGCGACAGCCTTCCCCCGGACGACAAGGCAGGGTACCTTTCAGCTCTTAAGACCAACGGGAGCAAGCTCATCATGGCGTTATGGGACAAACCGGAACCTGGTTCAAATGCGGTGCCCGGCGCACCGCCGCGCGACCTGATGGCCGCGCCACAGGCAAACACCGCGCCGCGCGCGGCCCAGATAAGCTCAGCACCGATGTCTATGGATCCGGCAAGAACGCCGAGGGAGCGCGTTGAAATGAAAGAATCGATCATTGCTTCGGGTCTCTCGATCGAGGGCAAGATCGTCGGCGCGGGCCACGTGCGTGTCGCGGGCAAGTTCAAGGGCGATGTGCAGGTGGATGGCAACCTGCATATTGACGCCGGTGCGCGGGTCGAAGGCCAGGTGCGCGCCAGCGAAGTCATCATTACCGGCGAACTGCAGGGCAACATCGAGAGTGCCAAGCGCGTCGAGCTGCAGCAGGGCGGCGCGATCACCGGCGACGTAAAGGCCGGCTCGCTGACCGTGGCTGCCGGATCGAAGATGCGCGGCACCGTGGAGTTTGGCTGGGAGGAAGGCGCCAAGCCCGCCTCGATCGTCGCGGACAAGGGTCGCAGTAACGTCGCATGATTGGCGCGCGCGCGATGGCGCAGCACGGCGCGGTTCGCACGTGCCCGCACTGCCGCGCAACGATCCTGGAAAGCTCGGTCGTTTGCCCGGGCTGCAAGCATCACCTGCGTTTCGACAAGGACGCGCTGGCCGCCGCTTCGGCGGCCATGCGCACCGCCTGGCAGGTGGAGGGCACGCTGGATGCGCAGCGCATGGACTCGGCTTCCGAGTACTGCATCGTGGTCACCGTGCGCAACGAGCGCAATGAGGAAGTAGCCCGCCACGTGGTCAACGTTGGCGCGCTGCAGGGCGCCGAGCGGCGCACGTTCTCCCTGTCCATCGACGTCGCGGATCCCAAGGCATCGCAGTCGCCGCGTCGCCGCTGACCCGCGTGTCCGGCGCACCCGAGCTATCCACTTCGGCCGCTGCGGAACGCAACAAGCAGCCCATCCTCGACCAGCTGCGGCAGCTGCTGCCGACCCAGGGCAAGGTGCTGGAGATCGCATCCGGCACCGGCCAGCACGTGGTGCACTTGGCAGCGGCCCTGCCGGACCTGTGGTGGCAACCCACTGATCGCGGGACCGAGGACTTTGCCTCGATCGTGGCGCGGCGGGATCGGGACGGGCTGGGCAATGTCGCCGACCCGGTGCTGCTCGACGTCCTGCAGGCACCCTGGGGCGTGACTGAGGATTTCGATGCCGTGCTGTGCATCAACATGATCCACATCTCGCCCTGGGAAACCACCGCCGCGCTGTTCGCCGGCGCGGCGCGTCACCTGCGTGCGGGCGGCGGCCGGCTGGTTGCGCTGTATGGCCCTTTCAGGGAAGGCGGCCGGCACACGGCACCCTCCAACGAGAGCTTCGAACTGTGGCTACGGGCCAAGGATCCACGGTTTGCCGTGCGCAACCTGCAGGACGTGGACGCCGTGGCCAGCCAGCACGGCTTCTCGCGGATTCACCTGGCGCGGCTGCCGGCCAATAACCTGCTGCTGGCCTTCAGGGCATGACCACCTTGTCGACGCTGGTCACCGTTACCGAGTGATACCCGGGCCGGGCCTGTGCGTAGGTGCGCTGTGCGATGTCCTGGCCCCACTGCCCCTGCGCCATGAGGCTCTTGAACAACGGCAGCACGAACTTGCGCCGACCCATCGACAGCAGGAAATCCTCGACCTGCGCCTGCGCCGGCGCATAGCGATTGGCGATGGCCAGTTGCAGCCAGGCAAAGCGCACTTCGCTGTTGCGCTGGTTTGCCAGGTTGAGCAGGTCCGACAACGACGCCAGCTGCTTTGTGCTCAGTTTGCGCGGCAGGCGATTGAGGAAGCGCACGCGCTCGGCGGTGCTCCAGCTGGCCATGTCGAGGCCCGCGCCACCCTTTGAAGGGAACGCGGCAGCCGCGGCATCGATCCGCACGAACGCCTGCGCCTTCACATGCACCGCATTGGCCGGCAGGCCGATGCCATACACCCACTCATCCAGGTGCAGCTGCTTTTCCAGGGCCGCATCCCCGCGGATCAGGTTGGCGCGCAGGTCCTGCAGGAATCCGGCCGAGGTCTGGGGCTGGAATGCATGCCGGTCGAAGTAATCTCGCAGGTACGCGTCCCAGCGTTCACGGCCCACGGCCGCCTCGATGGTGCGCAGCAACGTGGCGCCCTTCTCATAGGGGATTTCTGTCTGGCCTTCTTCCGGATCGCGCCCGGCCAGGTCCAGGTGCAGGCGCGTGTCCGCGGACTTCATCCCACCGACCAGCTTGATCTCGGACTGCAGGGTGTCCCAGCTGAGGTCGGCGAGCATTTCCGCGGCGGCCGCACCGTACACGCGCTCCATGATCCGCAGCTCGAAATAGTTGGTAAAGCCCTCGTTGAGCCAGAAGTCCGACCAGGTGGCATTGGTCACCAGGTTGCCGGACCAGCTGTGCGCCAGTTCGTGCGCGACCAGGCTTACCAGGGACTTGTCACCGGCGATGATCGTGGGCGTTGCAAACGTGAGGCGTGGATTCTCCATGCCGCCGTAGGGAAACGAGGGCGGCATCAGCAGCAGGTCATAGCGACCCCAGCGATACGGGCCGTAAAGGGATTCGGCTGCCTCGACCATTTTTTCCATATCCGCCAGCTCAGCGGCAGCTGCCGGCAGTACCGAAGGTTCCGTGTACACGCCGGTGCGCTTGCCCAGCGACTGGAACGACAGGTCGCCAATTGCAATGGCGATCAGGTACGGGGCAACGGGATGTGGCATGTCAAATCGCCAGGCCCGTGTGTCCGCGCTGGCGCCGGGCTGTGGTCCCAGCATCTCGGCACTCATGACCACGGTCAGGGCCGCGGGTGCAACGATCCGCGCACTCCAGGTCTGGCGGATCCCAGGGCTGTCCTGGGTCGGGATCCAGGTGCGCGTGAGGATGGGCTCACTCTGGCTGAACAAGTAGGGTTGCTTCTTGCCAGCGGTCTGCGCCGGGGTCAGCCATTGCAGGGTGGCCGCGCTGGGGCTGGTGTGGTAGCGCACGATGGCACGACGGGCACTGCCCAGTTCAATGCGCAGCGGCGCCCCCAGCACCGGATCCACAGTGCCCAGCGAAAAGGCAAGCGCCCTGCCGCCCTGGTCGGTCACCGCCTCGATGGTCAGTCCATTGGTGTCGAGCGTCAGCGTATTGCCGTCGGCAGCGGTCTGCACATCCAGTGCGGCCGTGCCAGCCAGCGTGTGCGCAGTGAAATCGGCAGTCAGGTCGAGGTCCACGTGCGTGACGCGTGCGATGGCGGGCTGCGCATAGGAGTGAATGTCGCGCGCGTCTTCGGTCAACAACACCGGCGCCACTTCGCGTGCCGCGGCCTTTGGTGGCGCAGCCGATTCAGGGCCTGACTTGGGCTGCGGCTTGCACGCAGTCAGGGTGGCGGCAAGCAGGGCGACTGCAACGAGGGCGGTTTTCATAGCGTAGAATCTTACCCGTGCCACCCATCCTGCGGATCGAGAACCTCACCAAGACCTATGCCGGTGGCCTGACTGCACTGAAGTCGGTCAACCTCGAGATCCAGGAGGGTGAGATTTTTGCCCTCCTGGGCCCCAATGGCGCCGGCAAGACCACCCTGATCGGCATCGCCTGCGGCCTGGTCAATGCCACCAGTGGACGCGTGGTGGCAGCCGGGTTTGATGTCTATCGTGACTTCCGGGCCGCGCGCTCCCTGATCGGCCTGGTGCCACAGGAAATCGCCACCGACGCCTTCGAGACCGTGCAGGCCGCGGCCCGGTTCAGCCGCGGGCTGTTCGGCAAGGCCCAGGATCCGGCCGTGATCGAACGGGTGTTGCGGGCGCTGTCCCTGTGGGACAAGCGCGACGTGAAGATCATGACGCTGTCCGGCGGCATGAAGCGCCGCATGATGATCGCCAAGGCACTGGTGCACGAACCCAGGATCCTGTTCCTGGACGAGCCGTCGGCCGGGGTCGACGTGGAGCTGCGCCGCGACATGTGGCAGATGGTGCGCGAACTGCGCGCCACCGGCGTCACCATCATCCTCACAACCCATTACATTGAGGAAGCCGAGGAGATGGCCGACCGCATCGGCATCATCAACCGCGGCGAGCTGATACTGGTAGAGGACAAGGCGCAGCTGATGCGCAAGCTGGGTCGCAAGGAACTGCGCCTGCACCTGGCAGAACGGCTGGAATCGATTCCCGCGCCCCTGGCACAGTTCAACCTTGCGTTGTCCACTGACGGCGCGACGCTGGTCTACAGCTTCGAGACCGAGGGCGAGCGCACGCGCATCACCGCCCTGCTGCGTGAACTCAACCAGCTGCACCTGAATTTCCGCGACCTGGAGACCCAGCAAAGCTCGCTGGAGGACATCTTCGTGTCGCTGGTCAGGAAC
The DNA here is from genome assembly GCA_963726085.1 of uncultured Pseudomonadota bacterium. GTDB lineage: Bacteria > Pseudomonadota > Gammaproteobacteria > Steroidobacterales > Steroidobacteraceae > ZC4RG30. The sequence goes on from CAVSAR010000001.1 coordinate 854,929, forward strand.
GCGCCATGAACTGGCATGCGATCCACGCGATTTACCGCTTCGAGATGGCCCGGACCTTTCGCACCGTGGTGCAGAGCATCCTGACCCCGGTACTCACGACATCGCTGTACTTCGTGGTGTTCGGCTCGGCGATAGGCTCGCGCATCACCCAGATCCATGGCGTGCCATTTGCCGCGTTCATAGTGCCCGGCCTGATCATGCTGTCGGTGCTGACCGAGAGCATCGGCAATGCCTCCTTTGGCATCTACTTCCCCAAATGGTCCGGCACCATCTACGAACTGCTGTCGGCGCCGGTGTCGACGCCGGAAATTATCCTGGGCTACGTGGGTTCCGCCGCCACCAAGTCGATGATGATCGGCCTCATTATCCTGGCCACCTCGGCGTTCTTCGTGCCGCTGCATGTACTGCACCCGGTGTGGATGCTGATGTTCCTGCTGCTTACCGCGCTGACCTTCAGCCTGTTCGGCTTCCTGCTGGGTATCTGGGCAACCAGCTGGGAGAAGTTGCAGTTCGTGCCCTCGCTGGTGGTTACGCCCCTGACGTTCCTGGGTGGCAGCTTCTACTCCATCGACATGCTGCCCGGCGTCTGGCGCACCATCAGCCTGTTCAACCCGGTGGTGTACCTGATCAGTGGCTTTCGCTGGAGCTTTTACGGCAAGTCAGACGTCAATGTGCTGGTCAGCCTGGGCCTGGTGCTGGCCATCATGGCCGGCTGCCTTGCGCTGATCTCGTGGATGATCCGCAGCGGCTGGCGCCTGCGGCACTGACCACAACGCCAGGTGCTCCAAGCCCCCCAATTCCTGTCAGGCGCCGGCCTAGGGACAGGGATTGGGATGCGCGCGATGCACAGCATCAAGGTCCTGCATCACCTGCTGGCTCAACTGCAGCGTGCTGCTGGCCAGGTTGGTCTTGAGCTGCTCCATCGTGGTTGCACCGATGAGCACACTGGTGACAAAGGGCTGCTGCCGCACAAATGCCAGCGCCATCTGCGCCATGTTGAGCCCATGTTTGGCGGCGATGTCCGCATATGCAATCGTGGCGCGATCGGCGTATTCGCCGCTGTAGCGTGCAAAGCGTGACCAGCGAACCATGCGTGCTTCGGGTGGCCGGGCGCCATTGAGGAATTTTCCCGATAGCACGCCAAAGGCCAGTGGCGAGTACGCCAGCAGGCCCACGCCTTCACGAATGGCCATTTCTGCCAGTCCGATATCGAAGGTGCGATTGAGCAGGCTGTAGGGGTTCTGGATCGACACAATGCGCTCTCGGCCCGCAGTGTCGGCCAACTGCAGGAACCTGTGCATGCCCCAGGGGGTTTCGTTCGACAGGCCGACATGGCGGACCTTGCCGGCGCGCACCAGCTCACCCAGCGCATCCAGGGTCTCCTCGATGGCCACGACCGCTTCGCCGTCCGCGTGCTGGTACCCCAGGCGACCGAAATAGTTGGTTGCCCGGCTTGGCCAATGCAGCTGATAGATGTCGATGTAGTCCGTCTGCAGGCGCTGCAGGCTGGATTCCGCTGCCGCCAGAATGTTCTTGCGATCCAGCGTGTTATTGCCGCCACGCACGTGGCTTACGCCCAGCACCGCCCCGGGGCCGGCAATCTTCGTGGCCAGCACGACCTTGTCGCGCTTGCCACTGCGCTTGAGCCAGCTGCCGATGATCCGCTCGGTCGAGCCGTAGGTCTCGGCACGCGGGGGAACCGAGTACATCTCCGCCGTATCGATCAGGTTCACGCCCTGGTCAATGGCATAGTCAAGCTGCTGGTGCCCATCGGCTTCGCTGTTCTGCTCGCCGAAAGTCATGGTCCCCATGCCAATCGCACTTACCTTGATGTTCGTGCGACCCAATAACCGGTAGTCCATTCGTAGCTCCCCTTACTGCCCAACGGTGCAGCGTTGTCAGGAGCAGGATACGGCCGGCAGCGAAGTTGCGGAAGCTTGAACCTGTTTTGGCTAGTGCTTGATGCGCACGCCGTTGTACGGCAGCTTGCCGAACGCCCCCAGGTCCACGGTGCCGGTGAACGTATCTCCGGCCACCACGCCACTGTAAGTGATCACGAGTGAGCCGCCCGGCGTGGTTACCGTCCGCTTGTAGGTGAAGTTGTTGCCATCGAGCACGATATCCGTGCCCGGCCCGGCTTCAGGGTTGCCATTGGGATCTGGCACGACAAGCTTCGCGGTAATCGCATAGCCGTCGCCGGCCTTCACGGCTTTGACGGTCTCGGATACGTTGCCAGTCGGTGCAACAGCCGTGGCGGTCCATTCACCCACGAACGAGGGCGTGGTGGCTTCCGCCGCGCGCGCCGGTGGCAGGAGAAACGGCGCCGCAAACGTGGCGATGAACGCGAGCCCTAGTACTGACGTATTGCGCATGATTGATCTCCTTTGGTTCAGGTAACCGGCACGAGCCTGACGATCCGCCCACCCGACGCGTGCTCGAGCAGCAGATACACCAGCCCATCCGGTCCAACCGCCACGTCACGGATGCGACCCAGGCCGGTAAGCAGCAATTCCCTGTGTACGACCTCGTCGCCCTTGACCTCCATGCGATACAGCTCGGTGGCCTTGAGCGTGCCAACCAGCATGTTCTGCCGCCACTTGGGGAATGCCTTGCCGTCGTAGAAGGCAAAGCTCGATACCGCCGGCGTTGGCGTGAGGTCGACCTTGGGTTGCTCGATCTTGGTGAGGTCCACTTCGATGCCCAGCTGCTTGCCGTACTCCACGGGCGTGCCTTCGTAGGTCAGGCCCTTCGAATACAGCGGCCAGCCGTAGTTCCTGCCAGGCAGCAGCAGGTTGACCTCGTCGCCGCCACGCTGGCCCATTTCCGTTTCCCAGAGCTTGCCGGTCCTGGGATTGAACTCCAGGCCTTCCGGACTGCGGTGACCATAGGTCCAGGTGCTGGCCAACTGCCCCGGGATCTTGGCGAAGGGATTGTCCGCCGGGATGGTGCCATCATCATTGACGCGGTGGATCTTGCCGTACGGCAGGCTCAGGTCCTGCACGCCGGCAAACTCCGAGCCGCCCTTGATCCCGATGCTGAGGAACACGTGGCCCTTGCCATCGAAGGCAATGCGCCCACCGGCTGCCATGTCGGGCATGGCCGTGTAGTTCTCGATATCCGTGTGCCAGATGGTCTGCTGGTCCACCCATTGGCCATCGCGGATTCGGCCGCGAACCAGCACGACCATCGACACCGGCCGGTTGACCTTGCGACTCAACTCATTGCAGCCGTGGCAACGGTCGGTGTAGCTGAGGTAGATCCAGCCGTTGCGTGCGTAGTCGGGATGCAGGGCAACGTCCAGCAGGTAGCCCATGCCGTAGACGATCTTGAGGCCGGGGGCCAGGAACCCGTCGTCGTAGACTTTTGGCGTACCGCTTATCAGGTCCGAGAGATTGCCGTCTGGCGAGACAATTCTCAGGCCACGGGTCTTTTCGGTGACCAGGATCCGCCCATCGGGCAACGGCGCGATCGAATACGGCAGGCGGTCGATTCCCGTGGCCACCAGCTCCACGCGAAACGCGTGTTTCTCGCTGTGGATATTGCCTTCCGGCAGGGCCGCAGGTTCCCCCACCTTGAAGTCGGTATAGCCCAGGCCGGCGCGCTTTTCGGCAACGTATGTAGCCAGCAGGCGAATCTGGATGTCGCTCATGGTCGCCGACCATGCGGGCATGTTGGTGCCCGCAGATCCCGCGGCGATGCTCTTCGTGAGCTCCGCTATGGAGTCGCCGTGCTTGAGCTTGACTCCGGCCAGCGGTGGTCCCTGCGCCGCACCCTGCATGTTGTCGCCGTGACACACACTGCAAAATTGAGCGTACGGCCCGCCGAAGGGATCCTGCGTTGGCGGCGGGGCTGCCGCGAATGTGTTGAGCGTGAAGGTGCACGCGGCTGCGAACAATGACTGGCGTTTCTTGAGCTGCATAGCTGCTTCCTTGCGACTCTCAGATGTAGTCCCGCTTGCGGGCAGTGACATACGCGGCAAATACCAGCGCGAACACGATTGCCAGCACCTCGCCCGCAACCATCCAGAGGGCGAATGGGGTCCATGCGATCTGCGGACCGCGCATCGGGCCGGCGATTTCGGGCTGGTTGAGCGTCACCATGAACAGGCTGAAACAGATGTTGACCACCAGGATGACCATGCCGGACATGATTTCCGAGGTGATTACGAACATCGCCGACAGCGTGATACTGAACAGGGCCAGCACGAACCCCTGCAGTACCAGCGCGTAGACCACCATGCCCAGCTTGGCCTGGGGCGGCAGCAGGAACATGACGATGCCCGCTGCAGTCAGCACCAGCCAGGGAATACCGTAGGACAGATAGGCCGACAGCAGCTTGGACAATTCGTACTGGTAGCCGGAGATGGGCAGGCTCAGTGCGAACGTGCGCGAACGATCCTTGCGCTCCCCTAACAGGCTAGTCATCGCGATGAAGATGGCGCCGGCCACGTTTGCGGTCAGGAACAGGATGCCGCCGACCGCAAAGCCCACCTTGCCCAAGGCCATCAGCACCAGCGATACCAGCCCCACTCCCGCGGTGGCGATCATAAGACCGCGCATCAGGTACAGATCCTTGCGCACCAGCGCCCAGAACACAGACGATCTCATGACCCCACCTCCGTGCGACTGCGCATGACGCAGGCAACGAAAATCTCTTCCAGGGACATGCGCTGCACGTCGCGCACCTGGGCGCCGGCATGCTCCAGCTGCGCATGCAGCTGCGGCACGTAGTTGTCGGTGGTGAGCGTGGCCAGTCGCTCGCCCAACGACAGGTCCACGACGCTGGCCAGCCGCGGCAGCGTCACGCCCACCGGCACGTCGATGGAAAGCCGTCGCCAGCGATCAAGGAAGCTCTCCTTGTCGCGCGCATCCACCAGGCGACCGCGATCGATGAAGGCGATCTGGTCGCTGATCCGTTCCACGTCGGCTGTGTTATGCGATGAAAACAGGATCGAGCGCGATTCGTCGCGGACGATCTGCATCAGCTCGGTCAGCAGTTCGTGCCGTGCCACCGGGTCAAGGCCCGAGGTGGGCTCATCGAGGACCAGCAGCCGCGGGCGGCGCGCCAGAGCCAGCAACAGCATGGCCTTGACATGTTCGCCGCGCGACATCTTCCCCACCCACTGGTCGGGTCGCAGGTTGAAGCTTTTGAGCAGTTGTCGTGCGTAAGCCTCGTCCCACTCGGGATAGAGCGAGGCAACGAAACGCAGGTGCCATGCCAGCGTGGCCATGGCAAACAGGCTCATGTCGTCGGACACGTACGCCACTTCGCGCTTGGCTGCCGCCGCGTCGCCGGGCACGCTGTGCCCAAGCATCTCGATCGTGCCGGCTTCCGGGGCTATCAGCCCCATCAACAGACGGATCGTGGTGCTCTTGCCGGCGCCGTTGGGCCCGACCAGGCCCATGATCTGCCCCTGTGGCAATTGCAGCGTGATGTCATCCAGCGCGAAATGGCGGAATGACTTGCACAGGCCCTGCAGGGCAAAGGCATTGGGCGAAGCGACTGTGTTCATGGCTTTCCCTTGGTGGTGCGGCTGACCTTGAGCAGTCGCGCGGCCAGTTGCTCGTCGTTGAGGTTCAGCATGGCCGCGACATGCGCGGCGGCTTCAAGGTGCTGGTCAAGTTCCTGTTCCTTGAGCGAGTCGCCCAGGTTGACGTCGTCGGCCACGAACGATCCGCGTCCCTGCCGGGTCTGGATCACGCCTTCGTGTTCCAGCTCCAGGTAGGCACGCTTGATGGTGATGACACTGACGCGGATGGATGCGGCCAGCGCGCGGATCGAGGGGATCTCCTGGCCCGACTTCATCTCTCCCACCGCGATGCGGTGCCGAATCTGGTCCTTGACCTGCTGGTAAAGGGGCCTGGGATCGGTCTGCGAGATCAAAAACGGACTGTGTATGTCTGTATCCACTGTATACACAGTATGCACAGACCAAAATCCGACGTCAACAGGCTGTATTCAGCCCCGACCCCTCGCCAGGGGCCTCAAGCTCAGCCCGCCGGTGCTCCGCCTGGGATCCTTGCAGCGATAAGGCGCGTACGGGACGTCGGCTGGAAACACCACGTCGGTGCCGCGCCAGGGTTCGGCCAGGTATTCAGGATCCTCGGCCACGTACTGCCGGGTGAGCCTTACCGGCCCCGGCTCCAGGCGAAACCGCTCGGTGATATGCAGTCGTGCGCCATGCAGCAGACGCCCGTCCGCGTTCAACACGCCAGGCAGGAATGTCGTCGTCTCCACTACCAGCGTGTCGGCCTCCCAGTGGCCAATCGAGTACCCATCGCGCGACGGCTTCACGCCCGCCGGCACCGCTTGCTGGTCCAGGTGGATCACGCGGACCAGGTCCATGTGGCCATACTGCATCGTGATGCGCGTCGGCGACTGCGTGACGCGATTGACCACGGAGTCGAAAGTCCAGTCGAACAGGATGCTGGTGGGCTCGCATCGCAGTCGCGGATTTTCGCGCGAGGCCGGATTGAAATTACGCGATGCCTTTTGGCCGATTGCCGTGAGCTTCACGGGGATGGGACGATCCCACGCCGCGCGCACCGGGTCGGCAGCCAGGGATTCCGGCGACCCACGCGCGCCGGGAAAGGCCTTCTGGCCCGCAGGCAGTTCGCCTGGCTGCATTTTTCCCGCAGCGCTCAAGGGAACCAGCGTGCCGGATTGTCCGCGCGGATCCGACATCACGCGCTGCTCGGCGGCCCAGTCACCGGCCAGGTTGGGGGCACCGGCAGCCGTGCGCATGGGATGGGTCTTGGCTACCTGGTTGGTGGTGCTGGCGGCCAGCTGGCGCTGGCCGTAGCGATCCATGCGCGTGCCGTCGGCAAAGACAATCGTGCCCAGGTAGCAGTAGGCCGGCTTGGTGCGCTCGGGTGAACCGGTGATGGTCAAGGTACTGCCGATCTTGAACATCTCCGTCGTCCAGCCCGAGCGGCGCAGGGAATTGACCGAGCGCATTTCGCAGCGCCAATGCGTCAACGTGCCATCGGTTCCCTTGACGTCGACAAAGATCCAGGCATGCGGATTTATCAGGTCGATGCGTACCAGCGTGCCGGTGATCGACAGGTCCTTGTTCAGGTCCCAGTTAGAGATGCCGTGATGGGCCGGCGCCTGGGCACAGGCACCGGCAATAGCGACCATCAGCAGGATTTTTCGCAGCATGACTTGACCCTCCCCCGACGTCACAGTCTAAGGTGCCGCCATGTCGATGCATACAGTCAAGCAACTGGCCAGGCTCTCCGGGGTTTCGGTGCGCACCCTGCACTACTACGACCAGATCGGTCTGCTGCGCCCGGCGCAGGTGGGCGCCAACGGCTACCGCTACTACGGCCGCGAGGAACTGCTGCGCCTGCAGCAGATCCTCCTGCACCGGGAGCTGGGACTGCCCCTGGACGGCATTGCCGCCCTGCTGGATGACAGTGACCGCGGCCGCGTTGACCGGTTGCGCGAACATCGCCAGCAGCTGGTGCAACGCACCGATCACTACCGGGAATTGATCGCAACCCTCGATCGCACGATCGCGGAGCTAGAAGGAGGGCCAAAAGTGGATACCAAGCAGCTTTACACAGGTTTTTCTGCCGCCAAACAGGCTGAGTACGAGGCCCAGCTGGTGGAGCGGTTCGGCGAATCCATGCGCGAATCGATCAAGACGTCGCGGCATCGTGTCGAGACGCTGAGCAAGGAAGAAATCGCCGGCCACATGCAGGAGCTGGCAGAGATTGAGACAGCCTTGGCGCAGCACTGTCGCATGCAGACTGCCGCGGGTGACCCGGCGCTCATTGCGCTGCTGGTCAGGCATCGGGCCTGGGTGTCCACCATGTGGGGCAAGCCCTGCCCGATGCAACGCTACGCCGGCCTGGCCGACCTGTATGAATCGCATCCCGACTTCAGGGCGCGCTATGAAACCCTGGCGCCGGGGCTGGCCGACTACCTGCCGGCGGTTATGCGTGAGTTCGCCAACCCTGCTTCCGAGTAGGTCGGGTCAGCAGCGGGCCGGGCCGGCTCCAGTTGCGGGAACGGATCCCCGCCCGTCAGGCGGCGCTGGCTGTTGAGCAGCCAGCGTTCGATGTGCGTGCGGAAGCGATCCACCGCTTCCTTGCGCTGCACGCTGGCGGCCGAACCGTCACTGCGTTCCTGTGCGGCGCATGACTGCCACCACCACTGCAGGCGATCCACGCGACCCCCGTCCATGTACGTGAAGGTGATTGTGAAGCGACGGCCCTCGTCGGTTGCGGGGAGCTCGGCGAATGCAAAGTAGGCCTCAACCGCTCGAGGCAATTGGATCTGCGACATTCCCTGGACAACAACCCTTGAGTTGAAACTGGCTAATGATGCTGCATTGAGATGTTAGCAAAGACCCACGATGGCCGGCGCTACAACTCACGAGCCAAGATGGGCCGCGCGAAACGCCTGCCGCCACAACAGTGGTGGCAGGCGGCGCGAACTGGCTGCTACCCGAGGGTTCACAACCCCAGTGCGCGCCGCATGATGTGGTAGATCTCGTTCTGGTTGATCGCCCCACGGGCCAGGTCAGCGCCAGGTCCGCGTGCGTACAGCGCCACGTCCTCGCCACCATGGGTTTCGCCGGACAGGCCCACCAGCGACTGCTGGTGAAAGTCCGGGGATGTCGTATCCACTGCCGACAGATCCTGGCCCCTGCCAGGCGCGACCACGCGCTGCCCCGGCGCTGCCTCGTCCTGCATGGCAAAGCCTGGCCCGGTCGCGTATGAAAGCGTGGTGAACGGCTGCCCTTTGTAGTCGAGCGTCGGCGCGGTGGCCCCCGGCGCCTTGACCAGCCCCAGGATCGGATTGCCCCGCGCCGGGTACCCGGAAATCGTCAGCACATGGCTGTGGTCCGCAGTCACCAGGATCAGCGTGTCGCGAGAACTGGTCATGGTCGCGGCTGCCCGCACGGCGTCGGAAAAGGCAATGGTATCGGTGAGCGCACGATAGGCGTTGCCAAGGTGATGCCCGTGGTCGATACGACCACCCTCCACCATCAGGTAAAAACCCTTGCTGTTCCCGCTGAGCATCTGAATGGCCTTGCGGGTCATCTCCGTCAGCGAAGGTTCGCCGGCGGCATCCTTGGCGCGATCAGCCTCGAAATGCATGTTGCCGGGCTCGAACAATCCCAGCAGGTGCCGGGTACGCTTGGGGTCCACGGCCAGCAGGTCATCGCGCTTCCACACGAACTGGGACGCGTCCTGCGCCGCCACCCACTCCTTGATGAGGTTGCGGCCGTCCTTGCGCTTGCCCATCAGCGTCGGGTACTCAGGATCAGCCGTGGCCGTATCGGTCAACACTTCACGACCACCGCCCAGCACCACCTCCAGGCCACCGCCGGTCCTCTGGCGCGTCACCAGCTGCAGGGCAATGTCCGCCAGCGTGGCCGATGGCGGCAGCTGGCCGGCGTATTGCCATTGGCGGTTGGGCGTATGGGCGTAGTTGGCTGCCGGGGTGGCGTCCGTGATCGTGGTGGTGGTAACTATGCCGGTTGCCAGGCCGTTTGCCGCGGCCAGTTCCAGCAAGGTCTGCAGCGAGTGGGCGGCGACGACCTTGGCGTCGGCCTCGTTGTATGCAAGCGTGGGGGCTACGGACAGCGCGCCATCATTGGCATGCCAGCCGGTAACCAGGGCCGTGGCGGTCGGCGCGGAATCCGAGACCTGCTGGTTGGCCGAGAACGTGCGCACCAGCGCGCTGTAGGGAAATTCCTCGAAGCTGAGGCGATTGTCCTCGCCTGATTCGCCGCGACGCTGACCCTCAAGGATGCGCGCCGCGGTAATGGTGCTGATGCCCATGCCGTCGCCGATGAACAGGATCACGTTGCGCGCATGCGTGCCGGTGCGCGGCAGTTCGCGACTGCGCTGTTCCACCCGCTGCGCTGCGCGATCGTAGTCGGAAAGGTCCGCGCTCTGGACCAGGCTCCAGGCCACCAGCAGCACCACCGCAGTCAGCTTTCCCGAAATTCGCATTCGAATACCTCCTGGTCGCGCATCTTGCACTATTCGTGGCAAGCTCGCCGCCCATGAAGTTCCAGCACCGATGGCATTGAGGCACGATTCTCGCCACGCTGCTGCTACCCGCTCTTGCCCTGGCTCATGGCGTGTCCAGCCACGACGCGCCGTTCGTTTGCGCGGTGCAGGGCATGAATATCCGGCCGTGTTTCTCTGTCGGTGCGGAAAGTTGGCCCGCACGTAGCCACTTTCTGGCAGGGTCTCGTTGAAGTCTACGCAGCTGGTCTCGCGCTGCGCGCCGGGACCATCCTCGCGATCTCAGGCCGGCACGAACCACAGTTGGTGCCGGCCCGCAGCAGCTGACCTACTTCTTCAACGGAGCCACATCCGGCCTTGATCGCATCCAGGATGGCGTTGGCACCCACAGAAAAGCACGCGCAGATGGTGGGCCCCGGGTCGTAGTTGCCTGCAGCCGGCCTGCCGCGCAGCAGACTGCCGCGCTCGCCAGCCCCGACCTGAGCATTCCCAAACTGCTCGATGAGCCACGACCGTGCTGGAAGCGTTGCCGTGCGCTCCAGCAGCATGCAGGCCTCCAGCTTGCCGTCGGCCAGCACAGCAGCCCGGAAGCTGCCCGAGGATTCATCGTGGTACTCGATCCACTGTGCGACGCCGTCATTGCCAAACTGCGTTTGCAGCCAGGTGCGCGAAGGCATGGCGCCGTCGCCAGCCAGCTCGTATCGCCAACAGTTTTGCATCTTCGACATCGCCCACCAGGTTGAAGGCAAGTCCTGCACCGGGTTTCGGCTTAGCAGGAAGCCGCGCCAATCCATGTGCAAGCGCGTAACCCGTGCCGGCGTGTGCTTGAATTCCGGCTCACCGGACAATGGATCAACGACAGGGTTGACCGCTGCCCCGACCCGCGAGCCGCGCGCGTTCTGCTCGCTCCAGTGAATGGGCATGAAGACCATGCCCGGCGGCATATCGCCGCTGCAGCGCACGCGCGCCATGGACGCGCCCCAACGCGTGGCCACCTTGGCAATCTCACCGGCCACCAGGCCCGCCGTCTCCAGATCATTGGCGTGCATGTCGACAAAGGGTTCTGGCTCGTGTGCATTGAGTGCTGGCGCCCGGCCCGAGCGGGTCATGGTGTGCCACTGATCACGGATCCGGCCCGTATTGAGGACCAACGGAAATTCGTCACTGGTCGCATGTCGCGGCGCCCGCGGCCAGGTGGCGACGAACCTCGCCCTGCCGTCCGCCGTGGGGAACCGGCCATCGGCGACAACCTGCTTCGACGCGCCCACCTCCTGGTCGCGACCCACCGGCCATTGGGTGGGCACCAGCCCATCCCAAGCGCCTGCGTCCAGGCCCGTCAGGCCCTGCAGGTCCAACCGGTAGCCGAATTCGCGGGAACACCGGGTAAGCCGCGTATGTTCATCAAATATCTGTGCCGGGGTTTCGTAGGCGAATGCGTCCGCATGGCCCATGCGGCGCGCTACGGCACTGAGGATCCACCAGTCCGGACGCGCCGCCTCCGGAAGCGGCAGGAAAGTGCGCTGCCGCGAGATGTGCCGATCAGAATTGGTGACCGTGCCGTCCTTTTCGCCCCAGGCCGCGGCGGGCAGCATCACGTGCGCATATCGCAGCGTGTCGTTCTTGGCGCACGCAATCGGACACGATGACCAGTTCACAGCGCTGCAGTGCGCGCTGGACCTGGTCGGCATCGGGCAGGCTGACCACCGGATTGGTGGCCATGATCCAGACCGCCTTGATGCGCCCGGCATCGATGGCCTCGAACAGGTCCACGGCCTTGAGACCAGGACGCTCGCGCGATGCGTGGCGAATTCCAGAACCGCTGCACGGCTGCGCGATGCGCGGGGATTCTCCAATGTCAGGTGCGCCGCCAGCTGCGTCGCCATGCCGCCCACTTCGCGGCCACCCATGGCATTGGGCTGCCCGGTCATCGAGAACGGCCCCATGCCTGGGCGCCCGATACGCCCGGTGTAGCAGGTGACAGTTGATGATGCTGTTGACCTTGTCGGTGCCGGTCGAGGACTGGTTGACGCCCTGCGAAAAGGCAGTGACCACGCGCTCGGTGGTGGCGCCAAACAACTGAAGAAATGTCTGCACGACGCGCTTCGGACAGCCCACATGCCTGGGCGATGGCGGCCACGTCGGCGCTGGCTACCCGCGCCGCCTGCAACGCCGCGTCCAGGCCCGTGGTATGCGCGTCGATATAGGCTGATCTCCTGAGCGCTGTTGCGGCAAGCCAGGCGAGCAGGCCATTGAACAGCATCACGTCGGTGCCGGCTGCGCAGCGGCAGGTGCAGGTCGGCCAGTTCGCACGTGGCGGTGCGCCGCGGATCGATCACGACCAGGCGCATCGCGGGACGTCGCTCGCGCGCCGCGACAATGCGCTGCATCAGCACCGGATGGCACCAGGCGGTGTTGGAACCCACCAGCACGATCAGGTCGGCCAGCTCCAGATCGGCGTACTCGACCGGCACCAGGTCTTCGCCGAAGGCGCGCACGTGGCCGGCCACCGCCGATGACATGCACAGCCGCGAGTTGGTGTCGATGTTGGCCGTGCCGATGTAGCCCTTCATCAGCTTGTTGGCGACGTAGTAGTCCTCGGTCAGCAGCTGGCCGGAGACATAGAAGGCAACCGAATCCGGGCCGTGCTGTCGATGCAGGCACGCAGGCGTGTCGCGACTGCATCGACGCGCCGTGTCCCAGTCGACCGGCTACGCCATCTACTTCGGCTGCAGCAGCCGACCCTCCAGGCCCACCGTCTCGGCCAGCGCCGCTGCCCTTGGAGCACAGCCGACCACGATTGGCCGGATGTTCCGGATCACCTCGCACCTCGATCGCTCCGTCAGCGGCACGATCTCCGCCAGCACCCGCAGCCCACGCCGCAGTAGGGACAGGTGGTGCGCGTCGTGGTGACGGCCGCGGTCACGGCATCGCCCCGGCGCGGGGCGCATCTCCCAGCAGCAGCGTGTCGACGCAGTTCGCGACACATCGCGCTGGTGCTCGATCAGCTCCGCATACCAGGCCGCGCTGCGCGTATCGCCATACAGCACGGCCGCCTGCACCCGGTTGTCCTCGATCCAGAGCCGCTTGTAGATACCGCGCCGCGCGATCGCTGTAGCGAATCGACTCCGCGCCGTCCAGTCCATCGAAGATCGCCGGCGGAAAACACCTCGACTGCCGCTGACCTTCAGCTGCGTCGACGGCCTGCGAACCGCGGTAGCGGGTGACGCCGCGCTCGGCCAGATGCGCCGCGCAGACCCGCGCCTGCTCCCACAGCGGCGCCACCAGGCCGTAGGTGAGGTCGCGGTGCTGGACGCACTCACCCACCGCGTAGATGGACGGATCGAAGGTCTGCAGGGTGTCGTCGACCAGGATGCCGCGATCGCAGTGCAGGCCGCAGTCACGGGCCAGGTCCGTGCGCGGCCGGATGCCGGCAGCCATCACCACCAGATCGGCCGTCAGCTCGCGTACCGTCCTCCAGCATGACCGCTTCCACCCGCTCCTCGCCCCGACCAGTGCCTGGGTGCGCGCGCCAAGGCGAAAGTCGATGCCCCGCGCTTCCATGGACTGGCGCAGGAACGCAGGCGGCCTCGTCATCGAGCTGCCGGTCCATCACGCGATCGCGGATGTGCACGACAGTCACATCCAGGCCCTGGCGGCAAGACCGCTGGCAGCTTCCAGGCCCAGCAGGCCGCCGCCGATCACCACGGCACGTTGCGCACCGACGCCACGGCAGCCATCATGCCGTCGACATCATCGAGATTGCGGAAATAGAACACCCCGGCAGGTCCTGGCCGGGTACCTTCAGGCGCACCGGGTCCGAGCCGGTCGCCAGCAGCAGACGGTCATACGGCGACGGTCCCCGCGGCGGAGCATCACGCGGCGCTGGCGCCGGTCGATGGACACCACCGGATCGCCGACGTGCAGCGTGATGCCGTGCTCGCGATACCACTGCAGTGCGTGCAGCATGATCTGCGCACGCTCCAGTTCGCCCGCCAGCACCGGCGACAGCAGGATGCGGTTGTAGTTGCCGCGCGGCTCGGCACCGAAGACGGTGATGTCGTAAGCATCCGGCGCTTCCGCCAGCAGCTCCTCGATCGTGCGCATGGCGGCCATGCCGTTGCCGATCACCACCAGCCGGCGGCGCCGCCCCCGGCCAGTTCGCGACACGGCGCCGGCGCGCTCCACCCACACCCGACCGTCGAGCACGCCACAAGGCCAGGTGCGCAGCCCGACCGACTCGTCCTCGAGACAGCGCCCGGTGCGCAGGTTGAAGTGCTGCTTGTACACCGGCGAGGCGACCACCAGCTCGCCCTGCAGGTCTCCGACCATGCCGCGCGACAGGACGTTGGCGCCGCTCAACGGATCGTGGTTTTCCAGTGCGAATACTTCGTCGCCGACGCGAAACAGCGCCAGCTGCTCGCCCTCGATCAGCGCGCAGACGCCGGCACAGTCGAAGGATGTCCTCCAGGGCGCAGACGAATACGCCGGTGTCCGCGGCATCATGCGCCAGCCCTGGCGAGGACCAGCTCGCGCTCCTCGCGTCGTGGCCGGCCGCCGCTGGCCACGCTCCTCCACCAACACGATGTTCGGGTCCAGGCTGTCGCTGTTGACGAAGTGCCGGAAGCGGCTGCAGCGTCGCCGGATCCTCGATCGCCTTCTTCCACTCGCACTCGTAGCGTGTCGATGACCCGCTGCATGTCGGCCTCCAGCTCGCGGCAATGCCCAGCCGGTCCTCGCAGACCACCTCGCGCAGGTAGTCCAGGCCGCCTTCCAGGTTGCTCCCGCCAGCTGGCTGTGCGCTGCAGACGATCCGCCGTGCGGATGTAGAACATCAGGAAGCGGTCGATGTAGCGGATCAGCGTCTGCGTGATCGAGATCGCTGGCCAGCAGCTCCGCATGTCGCGGCTTCATGCCGCCGTTGCCGCACACGTACAGGTTCCAGCCCTTCTCGGTGGCGATGACGCCGACGTCCTTGCTCTGCGCCTCGGCGCACTCGCGCGTGCAGCCGGAGACGGCGAACTTGATCTTGTGCGGCGAGCGCAGGCCCTTGTAGCGATTCTCGAGCTCGATCGCGAGGCCGACGCTGTCCTGCACGCCGTAGCGGCACCAGGTGGAGCCCACGCAGGACTTCACGGTGCGCAGCGACTTGCCGTAGGCATGACCGGATTCGAAACCGGCGGCGATCAGTTCCGCCCAGATCAGCGGCAGCTGATGGACCCGCGCGCCGAACAGGTCGATGCGCTGCCCGCCGGTGATCTTGGTGTACAGGCCGTACTTCTTCGCGACCTGCGCCGATGACCATCAGCTTGTCGGGCGTGATCTCGCCGCCGGGAATCCGCGGCACGACCGAATAGGTGCCGTCCTTCTGGATGTTGGCCAGGTAAGTAGTCGTTGGTGTCCTGCAGCGCCGCCTTGTCGCGGCTTCAGCACGAATTCGTTCCAGCACGAGGCCAGGATCGATGCCACCGCCGGCTTGCAGATGTCGCAGCCCATGCCCGTGCCGTGCCGTGCGAGCAGGTCGTCGAAGGTGCGGACTTGCCCGATCCGCACCAGGTGGAACAGCTCCTGGCGCGAATAGGGAAAATGTTCGCACAGATGGTTGTTGACCGCGACGCCGCGCCGTGCCAGTTCCGCCTTCAGGATCTGCGTGCACCAGCGACGCGCAGCCGCCGCAGGAGCTGGCGGCCTTGTTGGCCTTCTTCATGCCACCGAGGGTGACCACGCCAGCTCGACGGCGGCGCAGATCGCCCCTTGCTGACGTTGTTGCAGGAACAGATCTGCGCGTTGGCCGGCAGCGCCGCGACGCCGATGCCGGCGCTTGCCGCGCCAGGCTCGCCGGCGGGGAACAGCAGCGACTCGGGTCGCGCCGGCAGCGGCATTGCATTCAGCATCATCTGCAGCAAGGTGCCGTAGTCCGCGGCATCGCCGACCAGGATGGCGCCCAGCAGGCGCGTGCCATCATCATTGATCACCAGCTTCTTGTAGACCCCGACGCCGGTCATCAACCAGGGTGCAACTGCGCGAATCGGCGGTCGTGCCGTGCGCATCGCCGATGGACGCGACGTCCACGCCCATCAGCTTGAGCTTGGTGCTCATGTCGGCGCCAGTAAAAGTCCGGTTCGGCTCGCCGCGTAACGCTGCAGCGGCCACCTGCGCCATCTGGTAGCCCGGGCGCGACCAGGCCGAAGATGCTGCCCCTGCCAAAGCGCACATTCGCCGATTGCCAGGATGACTCGGTCGCTGGTGCGACACTGATCGTCGATCACGATGCCGCCGCGCGGGCCCCACGTCCAGCCCGCAGCTGCGGGCCAACTCGTCGCGCGGCCGGATGCCGGCGGAGAACACGATGAGGTCCGTCTCAAGGGCCTCGCCGTCGGCAAATCGCATGCACTGCCGATGCTGCTCGCCCGCCTCGATGGCCGTGGTCGCTCTTGCCGGTGTGCACGCGCACACCGAGCTCTTCGATCTGCCGGCGCAGAACGCGACCGCCCCCGTCGTCGACCTGCACCGCCATCAGCCGCGGCGCGAATTCGACCACGTGGGTCTCCAGTCCAAGATCGTGCAGCGCCTTGGCCGCCTCCAGACCGAGCAGGCCACCGCCGATCACGACGCCGCGACGCGCGTCGCGGCTGGCGTCGCGAATGGCTTCAGGTCGTCGATGGTGCGATAGACGAAGCAGGCTTCCCGCCCACATCCGGGTATCGGCGGCACGAAGGGCAACGAGCCGGTTGCCAGCACCAACCGGTCATAGGGAACTTGTCGGCCCGAGGAGGTCGTGACGACCCGTGCCGCACGGTCGATCCCGGTGGCCGCTTCGGACAGGTGCAGCTCAAGGCCGGGCTGTGCAAAAAAATCCGGCGGCACGACGCACAGATCCTGCGCGCTGCGCCCCGAAAAGAACGACGTCAGCCCGACACGGTCGTAGGCGGGACGCGATTCCTCGCACAGCACGGTTACCTGGAAATCACCACCCGGGGCAAGCAGGTTTTCCAGCAGTCGCTGGCCGACCATGCCATTGCCGATGACGACTATTCGCTTCACCGCGCCGCTTCCCGCAGCGCGTCCAGGTACAGGTCGTACCGGAAGCTTGCCCGCGCCTGCTGCTGCGCCGGTTCTCCGGGGACTACCTGACCCCAGCGCTGCATCTGCTGGCAGATCCACGCGGCGTGGTCCGGCAATGGCGCCGTGGCATCCGGCCCAGCAAGGATCAGGAATTCCCTGCGCTGTATTGGCGGCTCTCCTGCCTGCAACAACACTTCACCCAGCAGTGACCGAAGCAGCAGTCTGGCTGGCACACCGACATAGCGCGGTTCACTCAGGAGCACGGCCAGCTCGTCCAGGTTGGCAGCGTCCCCGGCCCATCGGGAGGCAGCTACCAGGGTACGCACCAGCGCGCGCACCACCTCCGGGTGACGGTCTGCATAGTCCGCCCGCATGCCCAGCACCTTTTCCGGTGCCGCAGGCCAGATGTCGCTGATCACCGCGGCGATAACGCCGACACCGGACTCCACCGCGACACTGTTCCAGGGTTCGCCTACGCAGTAGCCGTCGACCTGGCCAGAGCGCAACGCATCGACCAGCAGCGGCGGCGGCAACACCACGAGCCTGACGTCACGATCCGGATCGATCCCGCCCAAAGTCAACCAATGGCGCAGCTGGTAGTTGTGGCAGGAGAACGGAAACACCATTGCCAGGACCAATGGCGCTCCCCGCGCTGCTACCCGGTGTGCGACTACCCGGCCGAGTGCCGTGGCCACAGTGGATGGCGCCGCGCCGAGCTGCGCACCAGCGGCATGCATTTGTGTCCACAGGCCACGGGATACAGTAATCGCGTTGCCGCCGCGCCCCAGGGCCACGGGGGCGACCATCGGCACATTGATCTGGCCGACTCCCAGCGTCTCGGCCACCACCACCGGCCCGAGAATGTGGGCAGCATCAAACTGCCCGACCACGATGCGGTCGCGGATATTGGCCCATGAGCTTTCGCGCACCAGGCGCAGGTTCAGGCCGTTGTCTGCCGCATGACCCTTTTCGGCAGCAACCGCCAGCAGCGCGCAGTCCAACAGGGGCATGAAGCCGACGGTCAGTTCGGTCAATCGCGGTTCAGTCATTTGAGCAACTCCGCAGCCGTGATCACGCTCTGGGCAACCTGCACCATGCGCAGGTTTCCCTGCATCGCGGCCCGACGCAGCATCTGATAGGCCTCCTCCTCTTCGATGCCCCGTTCACGCATGAGGATTCCTCGGGCCCGATCAATGACCTTGCGGTCGGCAAGCTGCTGCCGGGTGGCATCGAGCTCATTGCGCAGGCGGTCGAACACGCGAAAGCGGCTGATCGCCATGTCGACAATGGAACGGACCCGCTCCTTGCGCAGCCCGTCGACCACATATGCACCTACCCCGGCGTCCACCGCCGCCGCGATCATTCCGGCATCGGATCGGTCCACGAACATCGCTACCGGCTTGCTGACCAGGCGTGACACCTGGAACATCTGCTCCAGCACGTCGCGATTGGGATTCTCGAGGTCGATAAGAATCACATCCGGCGCTTCCTCCAGGATGCGCCGCATGAGGTTTTGCATGTCCCTGACGACCACCAGGTCGGTGTATCCGGACTCGCGCAAGCCTTCCTCGAGAATCGAACCACGCGCCACGTTCTGGTCGACGATAAGGACGCGCAGCGGGGTCTCGGGCATGGCTACCATGTGTACTCGAGCTGCGCCCAGAGCTTGTCCGTATTGCGGACAGTCAATGGAGTGCCAGCGGCGGTATCGTAAGCGGCGTATTTGAGCGTGCCGGTGTAGCGCTGGTACTTCGCCTGCAACTGGGCGTCCAGTTCGCTACCGTAATCAATGGCAAGGCGCTCACTGTCAAACTTGTGCCACGAGCCGCTGAACGACAAGGTCTCCAGCGGACCGACGCCTTTCTTCTGGAAGCCTGCATTGATGTACTGGTCGGCGATTCCGTTGACCGGGGTGGTCAGGAACTTGTCGGC
The DNA here is from genome assembly GCA_963726085.1 of uncultured Pseudomonadota bacterium. Classification (GTDB taxonomy): domain Bacteria; phylum Pseudomonadota; class Gammaproteobacteria; order Steroidobacterales; family Steroidobacteraceae; genus ZC4RG30. The sequence continues at coordinate 873,912 of CAVSAR010000001.1, forward strand.
CCAGCCCTGGAAGCGGTGCAGCGTCGCCAGTGGCGTCGTAAAGCCTTTGGTTCCATCACCTTGAAGCACTTCGTAGCCCGCGCCGAGACTGTAATTCCGGTACGTGGCGGTAACCTCGGCGAGGAAGTAATCATTGCTGAACGACAGGGGATTGCCGCCGCGATTCTCCTGGGTCGCCCAAGAGGCGATATAGCCGAGTTTGACGTCGGCCACTGGACGCTCGCCGGCGAAACGCAGACCCCAAGTCTGGGTTGAATCCCGGACGCCTTGTGGCAACTGGTCGAACTTGAGCAGGTAGCCGAAGCCCGTGAGCCTGCCCAGCGAGGTCTGCCAGGAAACATTGGCAAGCAGATTGTCGCCGGTATATCGCCCCGTATTCACGCCCTTGCCGTTGGGCCCATAGATCCGGTTGACCTGGTTAACGTAGCTTACGTCCACGGTGATATTGGCAATGTGCCTGTTGACCACGCGCAGTGCATCGAAGGTTTGCTCGTTCTGGCGCCAGCCGACATTTCCTACGAAGCGCTGGTCATCCAGCGCGATGCGCTGCCTTCCCAGGGTAATCGTGGTGTCGGTCAGCAGCGTGTTGGTCAGTTGCAGCCGGTTCAGCTCATAGCTCTCCGGGTCAGCTACCACCGGGTAGGTCACATTGCCATTCGTGGTGCTGTTGTAGGTACTTTCCAGCGGCATGACCGCTTCGCCCTCGACCAGCAGCGCGGTTCCCCAGGCCTTGCCGGTTTCGAATCCCAGCCTGGCGCGCAGGGTCACGGAGTCTGCTTCCTTGGCAAACGGCACCTGGTCCACGGATTCGAGACGAAAACGCAAGTCCGCAATCGGCCGGGTTTCCCCGATGGCGCCCATAAGTGGCGTCAGCGTGTCGGCACCCATGGCCGGCGCCACCATGGCAGCCAGGCACAGCGACGCGCCAATAGCGCGCGCCTTAGGTCCAACTGTCTCAGTTGGCGTTCGGGCCGCGCTCCTTCCAGGCCTGACGCGCATCAGGCAGCCGCCTGGGGCTGATGTACCTGCTCCTCGAGGAACGTCAGCACTTCGCTGCGGTACTCGTAGTAACGGCTGTGTTCCAGCAGTGCGCGTCGACTTCGCGGCCGTGGCAGGTCGACGTGCAGCGTCTTGCCGATGCGCGCATCGGGACCATTGGTCATCATCACTACCCGGTCCGCCAGCAGGATGGCCTCGTCGACATCATGGGTCACGCAGATGGCCGTGACCTTGCTGCGCTTCCAGACCTCCATCAGCACTTCCTGCAGTTCCCAGCGTGTCAGCGCATCGAGCATTCCAAAGGGCTCGTCCAGCAGCAGCAGCTTTGGCGACAGGGCGAAGGCCCGTGCCAGGCCCACGCGCTGCTTCATGCCGTTGGACAGCTCGCTGGCGCGCCTGTGCATTGCCTCCGCGAGCCCGACGCGTTCCAGGTAGTACTGGATGATGTCGCGGCGCTCGGCATTCGCGGCATGCGGAAACACCCGCTCAACGCCCAGTGCGACGTTTTCCCAGGCCGTCAGCCAGGGCAGCAGGTTGGGCGCCTGGAACACGACGCCGCGATCCGGCCCTGCAGTCGCGACGATGCGCCCGTCGAGCACGATGTCGCCCGCCGACACCTCCGTGAGGCCGGCTGCCATGGACAACACGGTGGACTTTCCGCAACCCGAGTGCCCAATCAGCGAGACGAACTCACCGCGCGCGATATTGAGGTCAAACCGGCCTACGACGGTCAGGGGCCCACGCGTGGTGGGATAGCACTTTGCGGTTTCGTAGAATTCGACGTACTTGCCGGGATCCAGCGCCTCCTTGCGCCTCTGTGCCTCACGGACCATTCGTGGGGGCCGGTCAAAAGCGCTCAATGGCACCACATCGGGGAGTTGCACCTGGCTGTCCTTTGCCACGCTGCGGCCTTCGCCGATGGACTGCAGGTAGCGCGTAATTTCCGCGCGCAGGGCCTGGTATTTCCCATCCTGGTTGACGGCGCGGCGATCACGGGGTCGCGCCAGATCAATGCGGAATTCCCGGCCCAGTCCGCCGGTGTCACCAGGCGTCAGTGCGATGACCCGGTCCGCCAGTAGTAGCGCCTCATCGACGTCATTGGTTACCAGCACCACGGTGCGTCGTTCCCGTTCCCAGATCGCCTCGATCTCGTCCTGGAGTCGTGCGCGGGTCAGCGCGTCCAAGGCGGACAGCGGCTCGTCCATCAGCAGGACTTGCGGCTCAATGGCCATGGCGCGTGCCACGGCAACTCGTTGGCGCATGCCGCCGGACAGTTCGCCCGGCCGACGATCTGCGGCGTGTGCCAGACCAACCATGCGCACATACTTTTCCACCTGCGAACGGCGCTGCGCTGCTGGCCATTCGCCGTGCACGGCATCCACTGCCAGCGCGATGTTGCCGGTCACGCTCAACCAGGGAAGCAGGGAATAGTTCTGAAACACCACCGCACGCTCGGGCGCGGCACCAGTAACAGGCTTTCCCTTGAACAGCACCTCACCGGAGTCCGGCATAGCCAGACCGGCGATGATCGAGATCAGCGTGCTCTTGCCACTGCCGGAGAATCCCACCAGTGCGACGAATTCACCGTCTTCTATGGTGAGGTCGATATCGCGAAGCACATTGATGCGCTGCGCCCTCTGGGAATAGCTTTTCGATACCTTTCGCAGTTCAAGCAAAGCCATCTAATTACCCCTATCGCCGCGCCGAGAAGTCAGTCAACGACTGCAATGTCTGCATCACTCGGTCGAGAAGAAAACCGATCAGGCCGATCGTGAACACGGCAACCAGCATCCGGCTCATTGAATCGGCGCTGCCATTCTGGAACTCGTCCCAGACGAACTTTCCAAGACCCGGGTTCTGGGCCAGCATCTCTGCCGCAATCAGCACCATCCAGCCGACGCCAAGTGACAGGCGCATGCCGGTGAAGATCAGCGGCAAAGCCGACGGCAGCACCAGCTTTATCAGCCGCGTCCTCCAGTCCAGGCGCAGAACTTTGGCTACATTGAGCAGGTCGCGGTCGATAGATGCCACGCCCAGCGACGTATTGATGACCGTGGGCCACAGCGAGCACAGCGCCACGGTGATCGCCGACACCAGGAAGGATTTCTCGAATAGCGGATTCTCGCTGACATACGCGGCGCTCACGATCAGCGTCACCAGTGGCAACCAGGCCAGTGGGGAAATCGGCTTGAAAACCTGGATAAACGGGTTGACTGCCGCGTTCACGGTCCGGCTCATGCCACAGAGGATCCCGATCGGCACTGCGATCAGTGTTGCAATCAGGAAGCCGGTGAACACCGTTTTGAGGCTGGTGAGGATCTGGTCGATGTAAGTCGGCTTGCCCGTATAGCGGTGCACCGTAACCGCGACGCCGGGTTCTGCGATCCGGCGCTCGGCATTGCGCAGTTCCTGCCGTTCGTAGAACGCCGCGGCCTTGGCGCGCTCAGCCTTGTGGTCCGCCCACAGCACCCCCGCCTGCTTCCATACGGCCCCGGGACCCGGGACCTGCCCAAGGCTGGTGTGAATCCGTCCGGCAACGTACGACCACATGAGAATAAACACGAGCATCGCGACCAGCGGCACGCCCAGCAGCCGCCACAGGTCGCGCATCTGCATGCGCGGGTCCTCACCGCCGGCAATCCTCACGATTGGAACGATCCAGCCGAATCCCAGCAGCGCCAACACGCGACAGAGCCGCTCCGGCGTGCGCACGCGACGCGAGGTGCGGGAGGGCGTGCCGCGCGGTGCTTCCATCGCGGTACCGGACCCTGCCTCCGGCGTGGCAACGGGCAGTGGACGGGCCGCGTTACTGGCCGATGACATTGCCGCCCTCGATCTTCTGCTGGCCCTTCAATCCAATCGCAAACCCGTCTATGTAGGCGTTGGGCTTGTGGCCGTCGTAGGCCATCCCGTCAATGAAGTCCTTGGTCGGCGGTTTAAATCCATCCGTGTCCCAGGGCACATCCTCCTTCTTGAGCTTGCCCTCCTCCATTAGCAGTTTTGCGGCCTGCAGGTAGATGTCCGGCCGATAGACTTTGCGGGCGATCTCCAGGTACCAGGTGTCGGGCTTGCCTTCAGGAATCTGCCCCCAGCGACGCATCTGGGTCAGGTACCAGATGGCATCACTGTAGAACGGATAGGTGGCGTAGTAACGGTAGAACACGTTGAAGTCCGGCACCGCACGCTTCTCCCCGGGCACGTATTCAAAGGTCCCGGTCATGCTGTTGGAGATCACGCGCACGTCGGCGCCGACGTACTGTGACTGCGAGATCATGGTCGCGGCCTCCTTGCGATTGGCGGGACTGGCATCGAGCCAGGCGGCGGCGCGCAACAGTGCCTTGATCATCGCCAGATGGGTGTTGGGGTATTTCTCCGCCCAGGCCCGGGTTACGCCGATGACCTTTTCCGGATTGTTCTTCCAGATCTCGTAGTCTGTGATTATCGGCACGCCGACTTTCTTGAACAGCGCCTGCTGGTTCCACGGCTCGCCCACGCAATAGCCATTGATCGTTCCCGCCTCCATGGTCGCCGGCATCTGGGGCGGCGGGGTCACGGATATCTGAACGTCGGCGTGGATCTGCCCGGTCACGTCCGATGCGGAATAGAACCCCGGGTGCAGGCCGCCGGCAGCCAGCCAGTAGCGAAGCTCATAGTTGTGCGTGGATACGGGAAATACCACGCCCATGCGAAACGGCTTGCCTGCGGCGTGAAAGGCCTCGACCACGGGCTTCAACGCGTCAGCCTTCACGGGTCGCACTGGCTTGCCTTGGGCGTCTTTGGGCACATGGGCCTGCATCTGCTGCCAGACAGCGTTTGAAACGGTAATGGCATTGCCATTGAGGTCCATGCTGAAGGCCGTGATGATGTCGGCCTTGGTGCCGATCCCGATGGTCGCGCCCAGGGGTTGCCCGGCGAGCATGTGCGATGCGTCCAGCTCGCCCGTGATCACCCGATCCAGCACGACCTTCCAGTTGGCCTGAGGCTCCAGCATGACGTAGAGCCCTTCGTCCTCGAAATAGCCCTTCTCGTAGGCCACGGCCAGGGGCACCATGTCCGTGAGCTTGATGAAGCCGATCTTGATCTGCTCTTTTTCCAGCTTCAGAGGCTTTGTCTCGGCATCGGCAGCCACTGCCAACAACACACCCATGACGAGAAGCGCGAGGGCCCGTCGGCGGTTGCTGCGTGTCTGGTGGTCTGGCATCTGCACTCCTCGCTGGCCTAGGAAAAAAACTCCGGCCCAAAAAAAAACGCCGCCCGTCCGGTTACCCTTGCACCTCAAGTTGGGCAGGGGTCCGAAGCGGCGGCGTTGCCGATGAGAGCTGTCCTATGCCCTCACAAAGCTACAAGCAAGGTATGTGCCAACCGAGAGCTTGTGGGAACGGGAGCCTGCTGTATCAGGCAGTTAGGGGGAAAAACACCTTGCGCAGTGTTCTGGCCAAACGCATTGCTGCGCGCCGGGATGAGGCAACAAATCACGTCGCTGCACAGGCAAGGTGCGCAAGGGAACGGCCACGATCAGTCAAATCAACGCACTAGCGGATCCTGTCAACCACCAGTCGATCGCCTCGTTGTATAGGTACAGGCAAGCAGGCCTTGATCCAGAAAACCGGAGTACTGACTGTGAAGGAGTGTGCAACCTTTGTCGCTGGCGGACTGCTGGCATTGATGGCGATTCCCGCTATGGCCGTGGATCGCGGTGACTTGGCCAACCAGCGCCTTGATGGGCGCGGCGAGCGCATCAATGCGGGTCTCGACGCCCGTGGCGAACGCATCGACGAGCATATGGATGCGCGCAGTGGACGCATCGACCAACGGGTGGATGGCCCGCGTGGCGACCGCGCCCAACAGCGACTCGATCACAGGGGCAACCGGATCGAGAACCGGCTGGCCCTGCGTGGCAATCGCGCCGAAAACCGGCTGGACCTGCACGGCAACCGGATCGAACGGCGCTTTGACCGACGTCACGGTTGAATCCGAAGCAGAAGTGTCCGGTGCGCCGGCGTGACATAGACTTCCCGGCGTGCCAGAAGCCCAGTCGCTACCCAGCCTCAATGCCTTCCTGGCGAGCGTGGAGCGACGCGCATTGCGGCGCGCCGAATTGGCCACGCGGGATCGGGACGAGGCATTGGACCTGGTCCAGGATGCGATGCTGCGGCTGGCACGCAGCTATGCATCGCGGCCGGCCACCGAGTGGCCGGGGCTGTTCCACCGCATCCTGGTCAATCGCATCCGCGACTGGCAGCGATCACAGAAGCTGCGACGCAGGTTGTTCTTCTGGACTTCCGCAGCTGGCCATACGGAAGATGGCGCCGGTGATGCAACTGACCCCATCGAGAATCTGGCTGATCCACAGGGAGCCGATGGGGCCGGCGAACTGCAGGGCGCACAGCTCGCAGACCGGTTGGTGCAGGCGCTGTTGCGGCTACCGGCCCGACAGCGCGAGACTTTCGAATTACGCGTCTGGGAGGGATTGAGCGTGGAGGATACAGCCGCAGCGATGGGCTGCTCGGCGGGCAGCGTCAAGACGCACCTGTCGCGCGCGCTCGAAGCATTGCGCGCCAGCACAGGTGAAACACTGACATGAGCGATTTCGACGAGCTGGATGAACGCGATCGCGCGCTGGCCCAGCGATTGCGGGCGCAGTTGCGCGCCAGCGAGGCGCTGAACTACGTCACCCAGGCGAAACTGGCGGCGGCCCGGGCCCGCGCCTTGGGGGCGGCGCCCAGGCGTACCGGCTGGTGGGTGGCCACTGGCGGCCTGACTGCGGCAGCGCTGCTGGCAGTCATGCTGGTGCTGCGCGCACCGCATTCTTCTGTCCCAACGCCAGCGGACGCTCTTGAGCTGCTGACGGACGATGTGGAGCCCGAGTTCTACCAGGACCTCGACATGTACCAGTGGCTGGCGGAGCCGGGAGCAGGCAGTGCTTGAGTTGCTGGTAATGGCCGCAGCGCAGGCCACCGCTCCTCCGCCGGCGGCCAAGCCCGCGCCACCCCCTGCGGACCTGATTGAGTTTCTGGGCGAATGGAGCGACGACGAGGCCAACCTGATCGACGAGGCCAAGCCACCGGCCAAGGCGCCGCCACCGCAGCCCAGCCCAGGTGTGGCCGGGAAAGAGAAACGAGGAATGCACAAATGAAGACGCGGATGCACGCAGCAGCATTGATTGCAGTCGGATGGCTGCTGTGCTTCGCCGGCAGTGCATTTGCGGCGGCACCCAAGTGGAGCGAGCTGACCCCGGCGCAGCAGTCGGTGCTGGAAAGTGTGCGCGACCGGTGGGATACGCTGCCGGAGGCGCGACGCGAGAACCTGCTGCGCGGCGCGCAACGCTGGCAGGAGATGACCCCTGAGGCGCGCGCGACCGCCAGCGACCGGTTGGACCGCTGGAAAAAGCTCGATACCCAGCAGCGAGCGCAGATCCTGCAGCGTCGCGAGGAGTTTCGGAAGCTGCCGCCTGACCAGCGCGCACGTGTCAGGCAACGCTACGAGCAATTGCGCACGCTGCCGCCGGAGGAGCGGCGCAGGATTCGCCAGCGCTTCCAGCAGCTGCGCAATCAGCCCGGGGGCATCGAGAAGGCGTGCCCCGGTACGATGGAACAACGGCTAGATTGCCTGGGGGTTCCGCGCAGCCGCTAGGGTCAGGTCGCCCCCCAGATCCCGGGCAATCGTGCGCGCCGCCAGCCAGTAGAAAATGGCAGCGACGCCAAAGGACAGTACGGTTATCGACAGGGCGCGCGCCAATCCGAATCGGGACGCGGCCGCGCACATCTGGGTCAGGGCCGCGTCGACGTGCCCGGGCCGGCACTGCTGCGCATATAGGGGATTGCCGAACGCGGTGGCACCGGCGCGATCACTGATGATTCCCACCAGCGTCGGCCCCACGCCGGAACCGACCAACGCATACAACATTGCAAACACGGCAGCCGCAGACGAGCGCATGTCCACCGGCGTCAGGTTCTGGATCAACCCCACCGTGGGCCCGTAGTGGATCATTGCGCCGAAACATCCGGCGGCCAGGAACACCGCGGCCAGTGCGAAGACCGGGTTGTTGAACGCCAGGATGAACACCAACGGGGTAATGGCCAGCGCGATGGCCGGAGCCATTACCCACCAGCGCACATCGCTATGCGACGCGCGGTCCGTGCCGAACGCGCCCGTCACCAGTCCCACCGCCAACGATGCGCCGGAAATCACGCCGAACAGCGCACCCGCCGTGCTGATGGGCAGGTTGAAACTGCGCACCAGAAACAGTGTCATGAACTGCGACACGCCCTGTATGCCAATCGCACAAATGGCCCCACCGATGACTATCCAGCGCAGGGTTGGCACCTTGAACAGGTGTCGCAGCACCGCGCCCAGCGCTGGCACCGGCCGCAGCTCGCTCCGGCCACCATCGGCCAGGCCGCGCGGCGGCTCCGTGAGCCCGAACCAGGTCAGCAATGCGACCAGCATCCCCGGCACGCCGAATGCGAAAAAAGCTGCCCGCCAGCCCCAGTGCTGCGCAATCTGGCCCGCGATGATTGCACCCAGCATCGATCCCAGCGGCAGGCCCAGCATGATCAGCGACATGCCGGAGGCGCGCCGTGCGCGCGTAAAATGATCTGCCACCAACGAACTGGTTGGTGCAGTGAACCCCGCCTCGCCCATACCGACGGATATTCGTGCCAGCGCCATCTGCAGGAAATTGCCTGCCATGCCGGAGAATGCGGTGGCCGCAGACCAGATGGCGGTGGCGACGGCGATAATCCGGACCCGGCTGTGGCGCTCGGCCAGCCTGCCGATCGGAATGCCCAGGCAGCCGTACAGCAGCGCAAACGACAGGCCCTGCAACAGGCCAATCTGGGTATCGGTGAGATGCAGTTCTGCGCGGATCAACGGCGACAGTACCGAAAACACCGCGCGGTCCGCGAAATTCATCACCGCCACCAGCAGCAGGATCACCACGAACCGCCGCCGGTAGGCGGCGCCGAGCAGTGGATGCAGGCTCACGCCTCGATGCCCGTGCACTGGCGCACGAACTTGGCCAACGGCTCGCCCAGCGTATCGCCCGAGCTGGACAGCTGCATGACGTTGGACACATGGTTGTGCCCCTCGAGGTACAGCACCCGCGGATATCGACCGGTCGCGTTGACACAGGCCTCAACCAGCACGGCGATCTGCCGATGCCATGGCGGCGGATCCATCTCATTGAGCGTAATCAAGCACGGAGTCTGCAGGTTCGCCAGCGTAGACACGGTCGAGAAGCCGGCGCGCCGCGAACGGTCCGGTCCAAAGTAATCATCGTGGCGCGAATCCGCGTCGGCGCTGGTGAACTGGTAGATGCCCGACAGCAGGGCCGCGCCGGCCAGCGCGGTTTTGGATCCCGGCGCACGGCCGTGGCCTGCGAAATAGCCGGCAATGTGCGTGGCACCGGCGGATGTGCCCACCATTACGATCCGCCCTGGCGAGCCGCCGAACCGCGGCGCGTTGGCCGCCAACCATTGCGCGGCGCTGTCGACGTCCTGCGACCCGCTGGGCCACTGGTGCGCCGGCGCCAGGCGATAGGTCATGGTCACGCCCACAAAACCCGCGCGCACCGCCCAGGCGCCGAAGTTGTTAAAGAACGGCGCGTCGGCCGCACCCTTGTCGCCCTGGGTGAAACCGCCGCCATGCACGAACACCACTACCGGCCGCTGTGCTGCCGCGTCGCCGCGATGGAATACATCGAGCCTCTGCTTGGGGTCTGGCCCATAGGATAGGTCGCGTTCGACAGTGGCGCCCACATCGGCAGGACTGGATACCAATGGCGCGTACAGCTCGCGCGATGCCATGATCTGTGCCGGAGTAAATTCATCGCCGAGCGCGCGCAGGCGCGCCATCACCGAGTCGTTCATGAAGAGACCTCAAGTACTGGTTTGATTGCAGTGCCGGCGCGACAGGCTGCGAATGCGGCAGCGATGTCGGCAAATGCAAAGCGCGTGATCAGTCGTTCAACGGGAAATCGGCCCTGGCGCCAGAACTCCAGCAGCTGCGGGATGGTCCGGCGTGGCAACGAGTCACCCCCGACAATGCCGCGCAGTGACTGCCCGCCTACCAGCATGGGAAACAGCGGCGCCGTGAATGGCTCGCGCGTGGCCGACACGAACCCCAGGACTGCGCGCGCTCCCAGCACGCGCTGGGCCAGCGCCAGAACAGGTGCCAGGGTTGTCGTATTGAGCGCAAAATCCACGCCCCGCCCCACGGCACCGCGCACCCGGGATTCCACATCGTCCACTGCCGGGTCCAGCGCCATGGTTGCGCCCAGTTCCAGGGCCAATGCGCGCCGCGACTCCACCGGTTCGATAACGATGATCTGGCGCGCACCGACCAAGCGCGCGGCCATCACCGCACTGAGGCCGACCCCACCGGCACCGAAGACCGCCAGCGTCTGACCGGCGCGCAGGGCGAAGGCATTGAGTATGGCGCCGGCGCCGGTGATCACGCCGCAGCCCAGCGGCGAGGCCACCGCGAATGGCACGTCGTCGCCCAGGGGCACGACGCCACTGGCATCGGCGACCGCGTGCGTTGCAAAGCTTGATTGACCAAAGAAATGACTGTGTATCTTCTCTTCGCCACGGGTCAACGAGGTCGACCCGTCACCGCGTGACCCCCCGAAGCTGCGCGGCATGCCTTCGACGCAGTAACTGGGGAGCAGTTCGCGACACTGCGCACACACACCGCAACTCGAGCCGGACAGCATTACGCGGTCCCCGGCGGCCAAACCCTTCACACCTGCGCCTACTTGCACGATGGTGCCCGCGCCCTCATGCCCCAGAACTACCGGCCGCGGTGTGGGCAGCACGCCGCCGGCATGCGCGCGCAGGTCCGTGTGGCAGATGCCCGCGGTGACAATGCGCACCAGCACCTCCCCTGCCCGTGGCGCTTCCAGCTCCAGCTCCTCGAGCGCCGGCGCCGCCGCACCCTCACGCGAGACGGCAGCAGTGATGCGCATCAGGTCTTGCCAACGGCGGGCGGCTGGCCCGGGCGATCCTTCATCACGATCTCCCCCTTCCAGGGCACGTCCGCCAGTGTCCGCCAGGCATTGACCTTGAGGGTCTGGAACAGCCAGCGGCCATCGACCTTGCGCATCTCGTCGTCGCGGGTGCCGATGCCGAACACGAAGGTGGTGCCGTAGTCGATGTTGAACTGGATGATCTGGAAGAAACATCGCACCTGCGCGCCACTGGCCGTGGGCCGCATCAGGAAATGATTGAACAGGTGCTGTCGTCCCAGCCACCAGTGCTGGCGCGAATACCACAGGTCTTCCATGTTCTTGAGGATGGCGGCATGGCCAATGACCTTGCCCTGCCATAGGTGATCGAAGCTGGCGTCCTCAGTGAACGCGCTGACCACCATCTCGGGCATCGCCAGATCAATGCCCCACGCGTAACGTGAATAGGTCTCTTCGATCTCCACCCGGTCCTGCGCCGGCATGGTCGCGGGAACGCCATCGGGCCAGACTGTGCTCATCGTCGTATTGCCTCTTGCGGAACCCAGGAACCGTGAAACGTGGAGCGCACCCGCACCGGAATATGCAGGCGCGTCACCGGGCCCTGCGCCAGATGCAGGGCATCGAATATCGCCAGCTCGCTGTGACCGGCATCCAGGCGATTGAGTATGACCAACAGCCACCCGTCGCACTCGGCGGACGTCGGACTGCGTGGTACGAACTGCGGCTCCTGCACGGTGATGCTGGCACCATGATCCCAGTAATCCACGGCGCCACTGGTCACATCGATGCGACCCACCGAACTGGTGCCGCCGGGTCCGCGGCCCATGATCATGAATCCCTGGGTGTACGCCCGTCCCATGAACCGCTCGTCGATCTTGGGCATTTCCCCCGGCCGCGGGCACAGGCGCCGCAGCGAGTAAGTGTCCTGCCCGGCAAGATCGCAGGTCAGTCGGGTCAGCACGGGTGGTGGCGCTTCGCATACGCGACCGTCGGGCGTCTGAAAGAACGGGAAGCAGTTGCCGTCGTACAGCACGACATCCAGATGCACCTGTGACCCTGAGGTAAACGCGTTCATCATGTGCCCGGCACTGGCGGTGGGTCCGCGAAACCAGCGGATTTGCCCGGCATCGCCGCCGCGTGGCAACACGGCAACCTGGACTTGCTGGTCGTCGTGCCACTCATAGAACGTGCCGCCGCGCTTCACGACGTTCATGTCGGTGATCAGGGGGAAGAACGGCAGGATGAAGTGGCTGGAAGTGACCCCGAAATCGTGCATGACCCCAGACCAGGGGGCCTGGAACCAGATTTCATTGGTGAGGCTGCCGTCCGCGGCGAACTCGAAAATCGCCATGTCACGGCTGCCGTCTCCCAGTGCCTGCGATGCGTAGGTCAGCAGTTCACCGGTGTGCAGGTCGATTTTCGGATGTGCTGCCAGGCGCATCGCCCTGACCTGGCCACCCAGGTCGGTGCGGGCAATGGTCTCGAGCGTGTCGGGATCCAGCTCGTAAGGAAGGTCATCTTCCTTGAGAACCAGAAGTCGGCCGGCGTGATAGATCATGTGGGTATTGGCCGCACCGCCATTGACCCCGGCCGCCTCCGGGGCATCCGAATACCGGTTGCGATAGCGACCGAATAGAGAGCGGCGCGCACGTTCCTGCGCGATGAACCGCGCGCTGCGCACCCAGCGGCTGCGATATGAAACATCGCCCCGATCGAAGCGGAACAGGTGCGCCATCCCCTCGCCGTCGATGAACACATCTTCATCCAGCATCGGCGGGTACTGCCGGTCCGGACCGGCCCGATACCAACTGCCCTGCAAACCGCCCGGAATCTCCCCGGCCACCAGTTCGAGCCCCTCAATGGTGGATTCGGTGCGAAGTGGCCGACCCCATCCCGCGTACAGCGGGAGGTCCTGAAAATGAATACCCATAACCCCCTCCTGTCCGCCAGCTGGCGGCAGAGTGTGCAACCTTCAGCAGTTCGGACACTTTGTCAATCCACAGGCCACTCAATGCGCCGGACTTGACGTATGCCTCAGGTGTGTCCAGGAGGCGAATGTTAGTCTCTCGCGCATGTACATGCGGCCCAGGCCGGTCAAATCAGGGACGATCTGCGCGTGGGCGGTGCTGGCTCTGACCACAGCCTCGGCGGCCACCGCGGCGGCGGCGCCGGCGCCGGCTACCGGGCCGACTCCGGTGGCCCAGCTGGTGCAGAATGCAACCCTCGCAGAGCGCACTGACGACGAACAGTCGCGTCGCTATGCCGAGCAGGCCCTACAGGCACTGGCCGCAAGTCCCGATCCGGACTTGGAAGTGCGCGCGCGACTTGTCCTGTGCGGCTACTACTCAGAGCGCGACATGACTGCCGCGCAGTCACAGGTAGCCACCATGCAGGCACTGCTGCCGCGAGTGGCACATCCGGGCTTGCGCGCCGGCATCCTGACCTGCCAGGGAGAGGTGCAGGAACGCCTGGGCGCCAACACCGAGGCACTGGCCCTCTATGACCAGGCGGTCTCCACTGCCAAGTCCAGTCCCGACGACGAAATGCTGGCCAGCGCGCTTTACTCCCGCGGCTACCTGCGCGGACTGCAGGGTCAGTTCGCAGGGGCCCTCGAAGACCTGCGCCAGTCGCAGCGGCTGTATGAAAAGCTGGGCATGACATTGGACGCAATGACCACTCTCAGCAGCATTGCGACCACGTACACCCGGATGGGTGACCAGACCCAGGCCCTTGCCATCTACCGCGATGCGCTGCAGCGGGAACGCGCGGCCGGCATGAAGCGTGAGCAGGTGGTGACAGAACACAACATCGGCCACGTACTGGAGCGGCAGGAAAACTGGTCAGAGGCAGCTCAGGCATATGAATCGTCCTTGCAGGTAAGTCGTGAACTGCATTTTTCGCGTGGCGAAGCCTATGCCCTGCGCGGACTTGCCGGCGCCTTGCAGGGGCGCGGCGAATCGCAGCGTGCAATGCAGCTGCTGGACGCGGCTGCCGAACTGCAGAAGCAGATACCGGACGCGCGGCTGGCCGCCGAAATCTCGGTGACCCGCGGCATTACACTGCATGCCCTCAACAAGCTGCCCGCAGCCCGCACCGAGCTGATGTCCGCGCTGGAGATACTGCGCAAGGCCGGGGCCATGGACGAACTGGTCACCGTCTATGAGCAGCTGGCAAAGGTCGACGCCGACCTGGGTGACTGGCGGCGGGCATTCCAGTGGCAGGAGGCCGCCAAGGCCACGACCGAGCGCCTCCTGCGCAACCAGATCGACGAACAGTTCTCGATGCTGAAGTTCGAATTCGATACTGCCCGCCGGGACAAGGAATACCAGGCGCTGCTGCGTGAACGTGAAGCCAACCAGCGCGCGCTCGAGCAATCCCAACGGGCCAGCATCCTGCAGTACATCGTCATTGCCCTGGCCGTCTTGATTGCCACCATGCTGGCCACTATTGCACTGCGCCACAACCGCAATTCGCGTCGCATGCAGAGCCTGGCCCTGACAGATGACCTCACGGGCGTGCCCAACCGCAGGTCCGTGCTGTCATTGCTGCCCCAGTGCCTGCAGGCCAACCCGCGGGGAACCACCGCGGTACTGGTGGTGGACATCGATCATTTCAAGTTGATCAACGACACCTTTGGACATGCCACGGGTGATCGGGTGCTGCAACTCATCGCCGGCGTATTGAGGGGATCCCTGCGGCCACCGGAATTCTTTGGCCGCATCGGTGGCGAGGAGTTCCTGATTGTGCTGCCCGGTGCCGATGTTCGCAGCGCCCTGTCGCGCGCCGAAGCACTGCGGATTGCTACAAAGGATGCGGACATCAGCGCGCTGATACCCGAGCTGGGTTCACTGACAGTCAGCGTGGGCATCACCATTTCCCGGACCGGGGATTCCATCAGCACCATACTGCAGCGTGCCGACATGGCGCTGTATCGCGCCAAGGCTGCCGGACGCAATCGGGTGGCTGGCGACGAGACGACTCCCGGCAATCCGACTTTCCCGCTCGCGCGCCAGCCTGCCAAGCCCAGCCCGGGCAGTTCTTGATCACGCAGCATGCTCCAATCGTCCTACTTTGCCTGTAATTTCGTGACCGCTGGCGCGTCAGTCCCTCTCAAGGATACTGTTGTAAGCCGGTACTCCAAGGGGATCCAGAATATGTACCTGAAGCGAATCATTGTCCTGGCCCTGGCATGCGCAACGCTGGCCTCGTGCGGGGGATCACAATCCAAGGGTCCCAGCGCGGCTGAAACTGCAGCCGCAGAAGCCGCGACTGCGGCGCAGGCCGCCGCCGCTGCGGCAGATGAAGCGGCCCGCAAAAAGGCCGAGGCCGATGCCGCCGCCGCTGCCGCGACTCGTGAGGCACAACTTGCATTGCAGCAGTCTGAACTCAAGGCGCAGGAACGAGACCTGGCCCAGCGCGAAGCAAAGCTGGAAAAGGAAAGGGCTGCAGCCAAGAAAGAGTCAGCGGCCAAGCCGGTGGCCAAGCCACCTGCCGCGACGCCCGCGGCCGTGGCGGTGCCTGCCAAGCCAGTTCCAAAGTCAGTCACCGTGCCGGCTGGAACGGCACTGAAGTTTGCGCTGGCCTCCGACCTCAGCACCAAATCGGCCAAGGTAGGCGACACATTCCGCGCCAAGCTCGCCAGCGATGTCGTGATTGACGGACATGTGGCCGTGCCGGCGGGAACCGTGGTCGTTGGCCAGGTCACCAAGGTGGTCTCGGGTAGCCAGCAAATCGGCGCTACTCCCACGATCAGCCTGCGTTTCGACAGTCTTGAATACAGCGGCGGCAAGACGCTGCCAATCAGTGGTGAGTACACCAGCACGGGCAAGAGCGAAAAGGGCCAGGACACGGCCAAGATCGTGGGCGGCGCAGCCGCCGGCGCCATCCTGGGTCACCAGGTCAACAACAAGTCCAGCGGCACGATCATCGGTGGCTTGCTGGGTGCCGGCGCGGGCACGCTGGTTGCCAAGAACACCGGGTCCGAGGTCAAGTTGCCGGCGGGAACTGAAGTGAGCATCGCACTGGCAACGCCGCTGAAGGTCCAGATCAACTGACCCGGCTTACCCCCTCGGCGTAGCCAGTCCGCCTTGGATATACGGCTGGAGGCAAGCAGCTGCCCCAGCCGCTATCAAAGCGTACCCGGTGGATCGCAATCTGTTACGGCTCCTTCTTGCCGCTCAGGGCGTAGTAAACGAGGTTGCCAATACCCAGGAACCCGACGATGGACGCGCCTATGGCCAGCCCACCTCTGGCCGGCGGCGGCAGGAACGAGTCCACCAGGACGTAATTCGACACATAGAAGGCTACCGCCATGCCGATCCCAAGCGTCAGCAGCATGATGCCGCCTTGCAGGCTTCGGGCCCGCTGTTGTGCCGGATCCCTGTTGCGCCCCCAGGAATTGGCGCCGTCCTCCACCAGTGGCGGCACCATGCCCTTTTCAATCATTGCGCGCCGCTCTGCGGAGTGCAGCGCACGCCGCCGGTAATCCATGATGATGGCGGTAACCGGCACCGAGAAAGTCGCCAATATCCCCACCACCGGGATGAGAATTCCCCAATTACCACTCATTTGAGTACTCCCCGAAAAACCACTGCGAACGTATTGTCCGTATTGGGATGAGACGCTGCGGCCAGTCTCCGGTTTCACCAAATATTATGAAACCGCATACCGGGGGCTGCCGTCTAACCGTCAACTGATCCGCCCGGGACTCCGATTGAATGTCGACTCTCAAGACTGGCTGCGACGCTGCGTTGCAGGAGACCCGGTGGCCTGCCGTGAACTGGTGGACCAGTATGCGCGCGTGGCCGGCACGATCATCCTGCGAACGATTGGTCGCCGCGATCAGGTGGAAGACCTGCTGCAGGAGACTTTCCTGCGCGTATTTCGCGCGCTGCCGGAATTCGAGGGCCGGGCACGACTGTCGACGTGGATCTGCACCATCGCCCAGCGGGTTGCCGTGGACGAATTGCGTCGCCGCCAGCGCTCGCCTCTTCTGGTGTCCGAGGACGTGCCCGACGCCGCTGATTCAGCGGACGTCGAACGCGATGCGGCCCGCGACGCCTCTGACAGCCTGGTACGTGCGGCGCTGGCGAAATTGCCCGATAAGTATCGCCTCCCGCTGCTGTATTCGGCGATTGACGGACTTGGCTACGATACGATCGCAACCATGCTCGGTGTCCCGGTGGGAACCGTCAAGACCAACGTCTTCCGCGGCAAGCAGTTGCTGCGGGAACGCCTGGAGGGCCTGCAATGATGGACTCGAAGCCTGACTTGCTCGAACAGCGCATTGATTCCGCGCTGGACCGCCTGCCGCAATGGAATCCACCGGCGGACTTCGCGCCGCGACTGGCGGCGGCAGCCGCGCGTCAGGCACAACTGCCTGCGGTGTCCCCCATGCTGGCACTGACCGGCAACCTGTTGCTGCGCCTGTCGGATGCGACCCTGCTGGTGCTGGCGGCACTTGCGGTGGCGGGCCTGGTGATCTGGGCGGTACCGTGGGATGGGGTGGTCCGCCATGCTGACCTGATCAGCTGGGGCAGCACGATCGTATTGGCAGTCTCAGGTCTGTGGATGACCCGGCGTTCGCTGCTCGGTCGCTGACGTGCCGATCAGAGCCGGCGCAGGAACCTGGTTACTTGCTTGCGACCAGCGCGCAGGCGCGCAGCGGCGAGTCCTGCAGCCAATGCGCATCCGGATAGTAGGCGAACAGGTACTGGCCGTCCTTGATAGCATCAATTAGCGGTCGCGCAATTTCCTGCCGTACCGCCGGGCAGCCCCAGCTGCGACCCACGCCGCCGCGTTGGCTGATGGTCCGGTCGCTGACATAGGACGCGCCGTGAATCACGATGGCGCGTTCGCGCGCCCGGTCGTTGAACCCCGGCTCCAGCCCGTCGAGCCGCAGCGAATAGCCATTGTGTCCCGTGTAAGTATCGCTGGTGCGAAACAGCCCCAGGCTGGACTGGTGGCTGCCAGGAAGGTTTGAGAAACGGGTGGTCGTGTTCTCACCGGAATCACGGCCGTGCGCAACCCGCTCGACCAGCAGCAACTTGTGTGTCTGCAGGTCAAATACCCACAGCCGCGGCTGCGCGGAAGGAAGTGAGTAATCGATGACTGCAAGCCGGCGTGGCGGGTCGGCCGGGTGCGCGCGGCCTGCGCAGGTAAGCGAGTCGATCGCCATGGACACGGCATCCGGGTTGATGCCCGGGGCCGCACGGACCAGATCCGCGACTATGCCGGGCTTCGGCTCTGCCGCTGCGGCTAGTGCGCAACCAAGGCAGAAAGCTGCAGTGGCCAGCTTCATGGCGGTCCCCGTCCCTGAAAAGAAGTCGAATATACATACCTGTAGCGGCAGGGATTCCCGGATTGCAGGACTGATTTCACGGTGATATCATCCCAATATCAAGCGAGGAGACTGTCATGCCGGACGTTTTACATAGCCCAGGTTCCCGGGAAATCCCCGCCACCGCCGTCAGCGGCTGGCCAATGCTGATCTTCAACATTGCGCTGATGCTCGGCGCCGTTGCGCTCTTCGGGTTCGGCGCGGCCCGGCACAGCGGGCCAATCGTGGTGCTGGCGGTAGCCGCCGAGATCGCCGGGGTCATCTGCTGCTTCGGCTATTTCACGCTGCAGCCCAACGAGGCACGGGTGCAGATCCTGTTCGGCAACTACAAGGGCACGGTGCGCACCGGAGGCTTTCACTGGGCCAACCCCTTCTATTCGCGCAGCCGCGCCACAGGCACCCAGAAGCCCTCCGCTGCGGAGTGGATACGCGCTACTGCCAACAAAGACTTCAAGCGCGTATCGGAAGCGTCATCGACCTCCTTGTCCACCAAGCTTTCCCTGCGGGCCCACAACTTCAACTGTGAAACATTGAAGGTCAACGACAAGCGCGGTAATCCTGTCGAGATCGCGGCGGTCGTGGTCTGGCGCGTACAAAACAGCGCCCAGGCGGTCTTTGACGTCGAGGACTACAAGAGCTACGTGCAGGTGCAAAGTGAATCGGCCCTGCGCGGCATTGCCAGCCGCTTTGCCTATGACAACGGCGAGGTCCATGAGCCCACGCTGCGCGGCAGCTCCGACGAAGTCGCACACGCGCTGATGGAAGAGCTGCAGGTGCGGCTGGCCAAGGCCGGCGTCGTGGTCGACGAGGCCCGGCTCACGCACTTGGCCTATGCGCCGGAAATCGCCTCGGTGATGCTGCGTCGGCAGCAGGCCGAGGCGATAGTTGCCGCGCGCCAGCAGATCGTGGCTGGCGCCGTGGGCATGGTGCGCATGGCGCTGCTGGAACTGGAATCGCAGCAGGTCGTGCAGCTGGATCCGGAGCGCAAGGCCGCCATGGTCAGCAACCTGCTGGTCGTGCTATGTGGCAACGCGGATGCGTCGCCAGTCATCAACACCGGCACGCTCTACACCTGACCGTGCCGCAGGAACCGCGCAAGGCGTTTCTGCTTCGGGTCCCGGAGGACCTGTGGAAGGAGCTTGAGAAGTGGGCCGCCGACGACCTGCGCAGCGTGAACGCCCAGATGGAATACCTGCTGCGACAGGCATTGGCACGCCGCAAGGGCCCGGCTTCCCGGTAGGGGAAAACCCGACTCGGTCCGCACTCCGGGTATGCCGGGCTGCGCACCTGCTAGACTTTGTGCATCAATGCCGCGTACGACGGCATCAGGGGAACCGGTTATCGAGGCGGCTAGTGCAATCTCCGCGCAGATGAAGCGCGCGCTGGTGCGTGAGTACGCGGGCGGCGTGAATCTCATCGGCGCAATGCAATCGATTACCACGCTGGTACCCCTTGTGTTGCTCTGGATCGTCGCGATCCTCGGCGCCAGCTATTCGCTTTGGCTGACCGTGCTGGCCACTATCGGCATCACCTTTTTCCTGGTCCGGGTCTTCGCGCTGATGCATGAGTGCGGCCATGGTTCGCTGTTTCGCAGCCCCTGGGTCAATCGCGCCATGGGCTTCGTGTATGGGGTCCTTTCCGGCATGCCGCAATACGTCTGGTCACAGCACCATGACTATCACCATCGCAACAACGGCAATTGGGAGCGGTATCGGGGCCCGCTGGCAACACTTTCGGTCGACGAGTACAAGGCGCTGAGTCCAGCGCTGCGCCGTCGCTATTGGCTGGCGCGCCACATTGCATTTGCCCCCCTGGGCGGGTTCGTCTATCTCGTTTTCAATCCCCGCTGCAACTGGCTGAAGGGCAATATCGCCCTGCTCTGGAGCCTTGCGCGCGGCAAGCCGCCTGCCGCATTTACCAGCCGCCACTGGAAAACCTGGAAAGAGTACCGTCACATGACGGCAAACAACCTGGTGCTGCTGGGCGCATTGACGGGGCTTTGCATGGTTGCCGGCGCGGCACCGGTCCTCACCGTCTTCATCGTGAGCCTGTCAGTGGCCGGTGGCGTGGGCATCATGCTGTTCACCGTCCAGCACAACTTCGAGGACTCATACGCCGACAACTCAGACACCTGGACACTGGACCAGGGTGCAATGACCGGCACCAGCTTCCTCGAGTTGCCCGGCTGGATGAACTGGTTCACGGCAAACATCGGCTTTCATCACGTTCACCATCTGTCGGCTGCCATCCCCAACTATCGCCTCGTTGCCTGCCACCGTGCCAACCTGGGGTTGTTTAAGGCCATTCCGCGCATCCGGTTGGCGCAGGTTCCGGCCTCGCTCAAGTGCCTGCTGTGGGACCGCGAGTCCAGGCGCATTATTCCCCTGAGCAAGGCCGTGGATACGGATTTACCGGGCCCTTAACCCCTTTCGCCCACCTGGGCCGTAAAGACTTGGCAGATCCTCTGGAAAACAGGAGCTGTCATGAAACGCTTATGTGTAATCGCAATGGCCACCCTCGGCTGCGCACAGGCGCTGGCGGTGGGCAACCTAGCCAACGTGTCGTTGACCGACCGCGACACGGGTGAAACCCTCGCTGTCTATCATCATCGTGGCGACTACTGGGTTGCCGGTCGCCCCGGCGCCCGTTATGCCATCAACATCCGCAATCAGGGCAGCATGCGGCTGATGGCGGTCGCCTCCGTCGATGGAGTGAACGTCATCACGGGTGAATCAGCCGCCTATGGCCAAAGCGGCTATGTGTTCGACGCCTGGGCGGGCTATGACATCACCGGTTGGCGCAAGAGCAACCAGCAGATCGCGGCCTTCACCTTCACCTCGGTGCCCCAGTCCTATGCTGCGCGCACGGGCCGGCCAGACAACATCGGGGTCATCGGTGTGGCGTTGTTCAGGGAACGCGCGTATCCACCGATTGCAATGGCCCAGGAATCCGGCGCCGCTGCGCGGCCCGAGGCCCCGGCAGCCGATGCGGTGGGCGCCCAAAGGGGCGATCGGGAATCCAGCCGCAAGGATGCTGCCGCGGGCCTTGGAACCGGACACGGCCCTCGCGAGACTTCCGTGGTGGTCAACGTCAACTTCGAACGCGAGCGGCCACAGCCTAACGAAGTCATCCGCATCCGTTACGACAGCCGCGAGAACCTGCTGGCGATGGGCGTGATCCGCCCGCCGACGCAGGCGCTGCGCCCGCAGCCGTTCCCCGGGGAACAGTCAGGTTACGTGCCCGATCCGTAGGTTCGTGCTGGCTCGGAGGGGCTTCTGCGATACTGTCGCGGATGGAAGCATCCGCGACGTCTGACGAAGCGTTGATGAGACGCTATGCCGCCGGCGATGTAGCGGCATTTGACCAACTGTACTCGCGTCACGAGCAGCCACTATGGCGCTATATCCTGCGCCTCTGTGGCAATCGCGCCAGCGCGGAGGAACTCATGCAGGAAGTGTGGTTCGCCGTGGCGCGGGAAGCCGGGGGATTTCGCACCGACGCGCGCTTCACCAGCTGGGTCTATACGATTGCCCGCAACCGGGTGATCGACCGGTTGCGCGCTTCCCATCCGCACCAGAGCCTTGACCGCGTCGACGATACGGGCGAGGCGCTCATGGACACGCTGGCAGACGAAAATGAGCGATCGCCCTTGCAGGCGGCCGTGCAATCCCAGCAGGGGCAGTCAATCATCGCTGCCCTGGGGCGCCTGCCGCTGGAACAGCGCGAGGCCTTTGTCCTGCAGGTGGATGCGGGATTGACGGTCGAGCAGATCGCCTCGGTCACGGGTACCACGTTCGAGACGGCCAAGAGCCGGTTGCGCTACGCGCGTGACCGACTCAAGGATCTGCTGCGGGAGCACGCATGACTACGCCCAAAGACGAATCCGAGGATGAAGTGGCGCGTGCGTACCGCCAGGCCAGCAAGGAAGAGGCAGGTAGCCCAGCTGCCGCGACGCGCGACGCGATTCTCGCCGCAGCCCGCGCCGCCGCCTTGCGGCGCAAGCCCGCAGCCAACGACTCGCGCTACGTGTGGCGCGCAGCGGCCGGTATTGCCGTGCTCGGGGTGGCGCTGCTGCTGTGGCGACAGGCCGATCGCCATGTCGCGCCAGATCTGACCGTTCGCGCACCTGAAACTGAAAGTGGCACGGCGGTCGACAATGTCGGTACCGCGCCGGCTATCACCCCGGCGCCGCCCGCTGCCGCGCCGCGCCGACCTAGCAACCCCCGCCGCGCCCGCGCCTAACCAAGCAGCCCCTGCCGCGCCTGCAAAGGACCAACGATCGGCAGCGCCCAAGGCTCAGGCCGCGCGCGAGGCGCAAGCGCCGCCTGCAAGAATGGACGCGGCTGCCAACGGCGCTGCGGCCCCTGCCGCGGATTCGCAGCAGCTGGCCAGCGCCAGTGCGGCTGCCAGGGTCCCGCCGCAAACGGAGGCAATTAACTATCCGCAGTTGGTGCAGCGGGAGTTCCCCGAGGAGTGGAATAGCACCGCTGCGCCACCAACCCTGTGGGTGGTCATGGACGCCCGCGGAAATGTGCTGCGCAAGGGATCGATGACACCCGGCGCGACCGTGACTGCCGATCAGCCCTTCGAATCACAACATCCCTGGACGATGGTCAGGGTAAAGACGGCCAGCGGCAGGATCCTGCCGCTGGCCGTCATGACCATCAATTGAATTTCCAGCCTATGCCAAGCAGGAAGCCGTCCGAATCCGGCTGTCCCTTGGCGTTGTTCACGTCCGTCCAGGTGAACCGGTAGGCGGCATGCAGGGCTATGCGGTCGTTGATGTCATAGCGAAGGCCAGCGCCTATGCGATAGGTAAATCCATTGAGCGTCTTGGTGTTCTGGTAGGTGGTGCAGATGTAGCCCCACCACGGATCCCACCAGCAGCCGGTCTGCGGCGGCGAAGTCGCCAGGTTGGTATCCATCCAGGTCCAGCCAATCGCGCCGCTGACATAGGGCGAGAACTTGCCGGGCATGAAGTTGTAGGTGGCATCGAACATCAGGCGGAAGTTATCGAGACTGCCGTGGGCACTAAAGAACTGGCCCGGGTTGGTGCCCGATGCGATCTGCGCATCGTAGCCAGGAGAATCGAACTCAAAGTTGGCGCCAAACTCGAGCGTGTCTGTGTAGTGATAGCCGAACCCAAGCAGGAACCCGGTGCTGCTATCGATCTTGGCAGTGGTGCCACCCTCGAAATCCCAGTTGGTCGAGTTTTCGAAGGTCACATCAGTACGTGTTTCCCAGGATCCGGCGCGGCCTGCGGATTGCGCCTCCGCAACCCCGCAGGTTGCTATCCCAGCCAGAATTACCAATGCCGTTGAAAGTCCTTTCATAGTTCACCCATTGCGTAGAGCACAAAAATCCCTTTACGGGTCCGAATTAGCCGGAGTTGTACCAGATCAATGCAAGTCCTGCACGTTACGCAAATGTATGCACATGCGCAGCCTGCACATCATGGATTGGCCTTCTCCCAGGCCCGCACCTTGACTCTCGCGGCATCGAAAACGTGCAGGTAGTTTCCCTGACGGATCTTATAACTCGCATCCGCCGTCAATTTTGCCCACACCGGGGCCCAGAGATTGTAGACGCGCAGTTGCGTGGCCTGGTCGGCCGGGGCGACGTTGTCCGTCCCGAACAGGAAGCGGTCCGGAAAGCGATTGAACATCGCCGCGGTCTTGTCGATCGTTTCAGGCGAAGCGATTGCGTACTTGGCCACCTCGTCCCACGAGATATCGAAATACACATGCTTGAGTGTCGGATCGGCCAGCATCGCCTCGACGATCTCGCGGTGGTTCGGGCTGCGCTCTTCCGGATCGGAAGAGGCCTGCGACTGCGCGGGATGCACCACGCGGCCAAGGCCGGTATGCGCCCAGATGATCGTGGTCTTGGGGTGCCGCCGCAAAAGGTCCTTCATCTGCTTCAGGTACACCGGTTCAGCACCCGCCTTTGCAAACGGCACGTCGATGTCATTGTGCAGGATGACGGCCAGGCCAACCTCGGCGGCGAGATCCAGAATACGGTCAAGCGCGGGGTCCGTGAGACTGGCCGTGTCCCCGGCCACCTTGCTGGATACGAACTCCTTGTGGATGGTGAACTCGCCGATTCCGGAGAAAACACCGGGGAACAGCTGCAGGCAGCGGCGGATATGATCGACCGCATACATGTCCGCGGGATTGAATCCGGTGATCATGGGATCGAGGCGCAACTGCTGCTCACGCGGCAGCGACTGGTAGGCGCGCGCAATGATTGCGTCGGTGAACGAGTAGTAATACAGGGCGGCGTCAGACTGCAGGTAGTACGTGGGCGCATAATCGCCGGAATTCTCGTATGACCAGGTCTGCTGCAGCGGAATACCGAACAGGGTCGATCGCCCGACCTTGTTGCCCATGATTTCCGTGACGTACTTGTGTATGTCCGTGCCCTTCTGCACGTAGTTGGTCAGGTGGAAATGCGAGTCGTTGAACAGATAGCCATTGTCCGCGGCAAAGACCGGACAGACGGCGCTGGCGGACAGCACCAGCGCACGCAGGAAATTGCTGAAATCGGATCTGTGCTTCATGCAGCGCTCCCGACCCAAAAGAAGAACGGGGAATCCCTTTCCTGGACCCTACTTCTTCTTCATCACCACCGGTGTCGGGGCAAGCGGATTTGCGCCCAGCGCATTGGATACCGCCGCGATGGTCTTTTGCGCCTTGACGCTGTTGCCGGCTTTGTCCAGCGGCGGCGAGATAACCGCAATTCCAAACTTGCCTGGCGATACGGCGATGAGGCCGCCACCAACGCCACTCTTGGCCGGCAGTCCCGTGTTGTACAGCCATTTGCCGGAATCGTCATACAGGCCCGCGGTCGCCATGACAGCCAGCACTTTGGGCACATACGCCGTGTGCAGCACCGACTTGCCGGTCACCGGGTTGGTGCCACCGTTGGCCAGCGTTGCCGCCATGATGGCGAGGTCCTTGGCATTGACGCTGATCGAACACTGCTCGGTATAGATGTCGGTCGCCTGGTCCGGGTTAGCCTTGATATGCCCGTAGGCATACATCAACTTGCCAATGGCCTGGTTGCGCTGGTTGGTGTCGGCTTCGGACTTGAAGACTTCCTGATTGACCGACAGGGAGCGACCCGCGAAATCATTGTGGTAGCTAAGGATCTTGCCCCAAATCTCGGCGCGGGAATTACCCGATACCATGCTGGTCGCGGTAATCGCCCCCGCGTTGACCAGTGGGTTCATCTCCGCACCCTTGTACTGCTCTATGGCGACGATGGAATTGAAGGCCTGACCGGTCGCATCCACGCCCATGTTGTTTGCAATCGAATCGGGGCCCTGTTCCTCGATGACCTTGGCCATCGTGAACACCTTAGAGATCGACTGGATTGAGACTTCCGAGGTGATATCGCCCTTGGTGTAGACGCGACCGTCGGTAGTCACCAGCACAATGCCATAGATGTTCGAGTCCACCTTGGCCAGCGCCGGGATGTAGTCAGCGTTGGCGCCTTCCTTGAGATCCTTGAACTGGGCGTAGGCCGAATCCAGGGCTGCCTGGATCGACTCCGCCGACAGTGGGTCAGGAGGCCCTTTTTTGGCAGCCGACGCGGGTACCGCAGCCAGCAGAAAGGAAAAAGCCAACGCCGTGGCCAATGTAATCCGTGACGCGGTCTTCATGACACAACTCCCTGGAAAAGCCTATTTCCCACAACTCACCGAAAATCAGGACAGTAGCAACAATTGGCGCCTTGAATCCCGGCGCCGGCCGATGGTATCAAGCATAACGCATCCTGACAGTTACGTTTTCGTAGCTGCCGTTGGAATCCGACCACATTTCGCAGGATACTGGCGCCAGCCGATAGTCAACCGGGTGCGCGGGAGAAGCTCATGAGGATGGTGATGCCGCGATGGAGGGTGTCCGGGCCTGCAGGACTTTTCTGTGTCTGTACGGCAATCGCACTACTTGCGGCCGGCCCCACGCAGGCTGCGGCGGCTGCCCCCGCCAAGACCGAGTCCCAGGTCCGGGCAGCGGGCATTTTGAAATCCATGTCCCAGTATCTGGCTGGCCTGACTTCATTCAGCTGCAAATCGAGCAACAGCTTCGAAGTGGTGCAGAAGAACGGTCAGAAGATCGAGTTTGGCGAGACCCGCCAGATCTCCCTGGCGCGACCCAATCACCTGCGCATCGAGGAGGTGTCCAGCGACGGTACCAATGATCTGGCCCTGTTCGACGGCAAGCAGATCACCGTACTGAGCGCGGATGACAAGCTCTATGCGCAGGCCCCGCAGCCAGCCTCGTTGGAAGATGCGCTGGTGTACTTCGTGCGCGACCTGCATATGCGGATGCCGCTGGCGTTGTTGCTGTCGAACCATGTGGGCACCGAACTTCCCGCCCTGGCAAAGCAGGTCGACTATGTCGAGAGCACGAAGATCTCGGGCCAGGTTGCACACCACATTGCCGGCCGGGGGGACTCGGTTGACTTCCAGATTTGGGTCGCCGACGGATCCAGGCCGTTGCCGCTGCGCATCGTGATCACCTACAAGCAGGCACCGGGCCAGCCGAAGTTTTCGGCCGACATTTCAGACTGGATTGTCAGCCCGAATTTCACGGACAAGACTTTCCAACTGTCGCTGCCAAAGGACGCCCGCAGCATTCCGTTTGCAGTTCAACTTACCACTCTGGCCGCACCGCAGGCGGCGGCCAGCGGCGCGGTGAAGCCATGAAACCTACGATGAATCATTCAAGTGAGCGGCGCCCAGGCGCTTTGGCTGGCGTGCTCGCACTTTCACTGGTGATGTTATCCGGCAGCCTTGCCGATGCCAGGGGCGGCCGCGGTGGTGGCGGTGGCGGTCGTGGCGGCGGTGGATTTTCCCGCAGCGGCCCGGCTTCCAGCGGCGGATTCGCCAAGCGCCCCAGCACGCCCTCCCAGCGTCCGGCCACGCCCGCGCAGCGTCCCGCCACCCCTTCACAGCTTCCTTCGAATCCTGGTGGAGCGGGTGCCGGAGGCTCGCGGCCACCCACCGCATCGCAACTACCATCCGGTCCGGGAACGGGCGTCGGCGGGCCAGGTGGCCCCGGCGGCCCAGGAGGAGTTGGTGGCGTGGGAGGCGTTGGTGGGGTCGGTGGTGTCGGTGGTGTCGGTGGTGTCGGTGGTGTCGGTGGGGTCGGTGGTGTCGGTGGTGTCGGTGGTGTCGGTGGCGTCGGTGGCGTCGGTGGAATTGGGGGGATCGGGGGACCAGGGCGTCCCGGGTATTACCCACCCCCGATCTATTACCCGCCCCCGTACTACGGCGGCTATTACGGCGCGTGGGGATACTACGACGACGACTGGATGTGGGGCCTGGCCATCGGTACGACCGTGGCTGCTGTTGCCATCTCGGCATCCGAAGATGACCATCACCATGACGAGGACGAGAAGACGACCACCACCACCACGACGATCAATAACAACACAACCGTCCAGGGCGGTCTGCCCTGCGTCCCTGTGGTCAAGGAACAGGACGGAATGACCTACTACCTGTGCGGCCAGCAACACTATGTGCTGGCTTATGGGGGAACTGGCCCCATCTACATGCCAGTGCCAGCGCCGGGGCAGGTCAATTCGCCACCCGCGAGTGCGGCGGCGCCACCCAAGGGCTGAACCGCCGCCCTACTTCTTGCGCAGCGCCGACTCAAAGTCGAACTTGTAGTCGGAAGGCAGCACTTTGGGCGACTCGTACTTGCGTAGATACAGTGCATGGCAGGCATCGCAGCTGGCGCGCAGCTTGAGACTGGCGGCGCGCAGCGCCGTGTTTCCCTTGGCGATGGCCATCGCATCGGCCGCTTTGGACGCCGCCGCCGCCAGATCATAGAAGCTGCCAAAGTTCTGCCAGATCGGAGGCAATGCCAGGGTTGCCGGGATGACCACCTTTGGATCGTACAGATTGGTCGTTGGCGGAAACAGGTGCGGCACCGCCAGCAGAATCGCACCCACGACTTCGGCATTTTCATGCAGCTGGCTGACGTTGCGCACCTCTGACACGGTAATGGTGTCGATGGGCTGCATCAGGATCTCCATGTGCTCCATGAGTTCCTGGCGTGCAGCAATCACTGCCTTTGGATTGGTGATTCCCGTCCAGCCCTGGCCCAGTCCTGGAATCGTGTCGGCGGCAAGCACAACGCCGTCCGGCGCAACCAGAAGTGCCAGCAATGCGCTGGCAGCCAGGATTCGCTTCATGATTTCACCCGGATGGCTGGCTTGTGCCCCGCCCGCTGCAGCGCTCAGATGCGCGGCAGACGATGCGGAGCCTTGTTCACAATCGCAGCCGTCCTGCCGTGCAGAATCGCGCATTGGCGCAGGCGCAACGCCGTTGCCCGAAATCATTTCGACCATCACCCTATTCATTTGGCAGCGCTCCCCGGAGAAGATATCTGTCCGCAGGATAGAGCGATCGAAAGCGGGCTGCAGAAAATACGCCATTGCGGCGGGTACCTGAGCTTGCCCGCCAACGCTCAAACCGGCAATGGATCCCGTTGGCAGCCCGACCACCCCCTGGGATCACCCTCGCCACCCATGGTGGGCAAAGCCCCATCCGTGCGCTACCGAACGGTCAGCACTGCGTTGATAGGCGAACCTCGCAGGGCTCACTAATCAATGGAAAAATCATGAAAACTTCACTCGGACTTTCAATCGCAGCGGTCGCGCTGCTTGCCGGCCCGGTCGTGGCCTTTGCCACCGACTCGGACACAGATCGCAGCCACCCCGTCACTTTCGTCAAGGATTCTGAGATCACGACCAAGATCAAGACGAAGCTCGCGGCGGAGCACATCACAAGCCTCGGAAACATTCACGTCGATACGGACGCCAGCGGCGTCGTGTACCTGTCCGGGAGCGCCCATTCGCAGGAAGCGATCGACAAGGCCGTCTCCATTGCGCGCGGAACGGAGCGCGTCACGTCGGTACATAGCCACTTGATCGTCAAGAAGGACGATTAACCAGGCGGGCCGGGTCCTACGGATCCGGCCCTCTTCGTTCGATAGCGCGCCAGTTCCTCGCGCAGCCATACCGCCACCACCACCCGCGCCGTCCCGGCGCACCTCACTTCGTAGGGCACTCCTGTCAGGCTGCTGCGCGTCGCCACCTTGTCGATGAATGCGTCAGTCGCTGCAGGCTTGCCCGACGACATCAGCACGGCGTACTTCTGGCGCAGATGTGCCCCGGCCTGGATCGCGCTGTATCGGGTTCCGTTGCGGTAGAAGTCGCAGCCGGAAGCTTCGACAAATCCCAGCAGATAGGCAATTTCAGCTTGCGGTTCCGTGGGCAATGCCGCGTGCAGTTCGACTGTCGATCCCAGCAGGGCCACGGCGATTAGTAGCTTTCGTATACGGCCCATCACAACTCCTTCGACAGCGGCAGTAGCGACAGGAACCAGGATTCAAGGCGTCGCCAGCCGCTCTGCGCCGGCTCCGTCGTGAACTCCACCGCGCGGCCTTCTTCCTGGGTTCGCCAGACCAGATGCTCGCGAGTGGTGGCGTCCGGCGCACTCAGCAGCAGTGCATATGCATTCTCCGGCCGGGTCATGGCCTGGAAGCGCAGCGCCGTCTCCTCGGCCAGTTGCGGGCTGTCGACCAGCAGGCCCACCTCGGTATTGAGCCGCTTGGATCGTTGGTCGAAATTCATGGATCCCACGAAAATCTCCTTGCGGTCAAACACCATGAGCTTTGCGTGCAGGCCGTAGTTTCCGTAACTTGACAAGCGGGTCGACTGGCCGCTGCCGCGGGCGGTGCCTGGCGATGCCCGGACCTCATAGAGACTGACGCCCTGCCCGACCAGTGGTTTGCGGTAGGAGGCGTAGCCCGCGTGCGCGGCCATATCAATCGAGGATTCAAGTGAATTCGTGACGATGCCAACGGTCACCTTGCGTTCGCGCAGCTCGTGCAGCGTTCGCAACTCCTCGTCCGCAGGCACGAAGTAAGGCGTCACCATCAGCCACTCGGACTGCGTGGCCGCGATGATCTTGCGTACGCCCCGCGTCATCAGGCGACCGGGCTCAGTGCCGTCACCAACGGCCTTCTTATCCGGGCTGTCGGCCAGAACGCGCGCGCTAGCCCAAACCAGGGGCAAGCGACCCGCCATTATTCCCGCATAGGGCTCCCCCGTCGCTATGCGCGTGACGTAGTCGCCGTCCGCGGTGCCGGTGGGCTGTGCGATGGTTGTCGGGCGCGACTTGGCACGCTCGCGCTGCGCCGCAATCGTGTCTTCCTTGCCGTGCTGGCGTCCCAGCGCCTCCACCGGAATCGCCAGTGGACTGTTCCAGAACTCGTCGAAGGACCGGGACAGGTCCCCGGCTATGGGTCCGGCAACGAAGACATCAGTGTCCGCAAACTGCGAAGCCGGATCCACCTGAAAGTACTGATCGCCGATATTGCGGCCGCCGACCAACGCCAGCACGTTGTCTGCCACCAACAGCTTGTTGTGCATCCGGTAGTCCAGGCGCCCCTTGTTCCACACGAATTCCATCCCGCGGCGAAACGTGCTGTGCCCGCGATAGGCGAACGGGTTGAACACGCGTACTTCGATCATTGGATGGATATCGAGGGCGAGGACTTGTTCATCCCCGGGCACGGTGTCGCCGTCATCCACGAGGATGCGTACTCGCACCCCGCGATCCGCCGCGCGCAGCAACCCGTCAGTCAGCAGACGTCCAGTTTCATCGCCGCGAAAGATGAAATACTGCAGGTCGAGCGTCTTCTCGGCACCAGCAATGACTTGCGCACGTGCCAGGAACCCATCTACGCCCTGCGTGATGATGCGAAAGCCGGAACTGCCACCGTGCTCGGCGGAGCTCGCGGCAAATTGCCTGCCAAGCCGAGTCTCTGCCGGATTCTGGAGCGCGACGGATTGCACTTTGGGGAAGTCCGCGCCGGGTGGGCTCACGACGCAGGCTGCAAGTGCCGCGCACAGTCCCGCTACGAGCCAGTTGAGAGCCTTTTGCATAATCCCCAGCGAATTGCCGCCAAAGGGCCCAAGTATCCGCTCCGTGCGGGGGACGACTGTGCGGTAGGAGACAGAGGGTCAGGTGGCGCGATTGCGCTGCGCCTTAAGTCATGCGGTATGCCGAGAGCCTCGGCAACTGCGTCACTGGCCCGATTCGGGGATCCCAAACGCCAACAAAACATTTCCCGGCATGCCACCGAACCGCGGATACCCCGAGTTAACGAACACCATGCCACCGACAATAACCGGACCGGCGCCGTCGAGCGAACCGCCATTGGCCATCACGCCATTGACTGTGACGTAGCTCTTCGCGGTATCGAAATCCCAGAGTAGTTCTCCGTTGGCAGTCGAGAATGCGCGCAGGTGTCCGTCCATCGAACCGGAAAACACAGCACCCTCAATTGCCGTCACGGCGCCCGATTGTGCTGGGCTGCACCCCGGACGAGCCGGGTGGCAGGGGGCGGCAGCGGCGACCCAGGCCTGCTTGCCGTCCGTGACCCGCAAAGCCGTCAACCCGCCGCCCAGCTGCGGATCGAACATTGCATTGCCCACGGGTGACAGGCCGGCAGAGGCAACTGTACCGCGCACGCGCACCGAACCGGCGGCAGCGGCGTAGACATTGGTCCCGTCGCTGGCCATGCCCCATTGAATGCCACCGTTCGCACCGCCCTTGGCCACTCTTGCCTGCCAGAGGATCCGTCCCTTGTTATCCGGATCAAACGCATGCACTACGCCGGACTTCTGCCCGGCTATCAGGATGTCGCGACCGTTGGTCGCGCGCACCAGCATGGCCGACGAGCCGAAATCCACATCCGGACCGTTCTTGAAGGGACAATTCGCGATCCGCGTGCACGACGAATTGAAGACGTCGCCGGCCGTGGCCTGCTGCGACCAGACGATGTGCCCGTCGGCCAGGGACAGCGCCACGATGGCGTCACTGGTTGTGGTAGCGGGACGCGAATAGTTGTCGCCAGTCGCGACATAGAGAACGCCGCGCACCACATCAACCGTGGGGGCGGACCAGACGCCCGCGCCTGATGGCCCGAATGTCTCGGTGCCATTGGGCATCGTGCCGGTCTTCACGGGGCGGTCCACGAGGTAGGTCTTCCACAGTACCGACCCGTCGCCAACGCGAACCGCCGTCACGCTGCCGCGAAACGTACAGCAGGGATAGGCCGGATCGATTGAGCGGGTTTCCTCCCAGGATGCCGCGGGGACGAACGCAATCCCATTCTGGACGGCAAGCGAACCGGTCAATCTCGTTGCCTCGTGCTCTTCGACCTTCATCGTCCAGGCTTCCTTGCCGGACCGCGCATCCAGCGCGTAGACGCCGCCGTTCTGGTCGCTGAAAACCAGCAGGTCGCGAACGACGTCGCCGGCGGGGATCGTGACCGTGGTCATGGCAGCGCGCACCGGACCCCTGGCCTGGTACTGCCAGTGCACACACCCGGTCTTGGCATCAAGGGCCTGCACCTTGCCACCGGCGCTGCCAACGAACAGGCTGCCGCCGCGCACCGTGGGCGCCGCAAATGCGGTCACGTCACCGGAAAAGCCAAACGCCCATTTCAGTTGCAGGCGCCCGACATCGCTGGCCACCAGGCCCGCGCGCTGCGGCGTCTGGAAGCGCGCGTTGTCCTGAGCCGGTCCCCAGCCGCCCCAACTGACCGCCTGGGCGCCAGCCATGGCGCGCCGATCTGCACCGCAGAGCGCGCTGGCCGGCAGGGCAGATTCATCCTCACCCTTGCCCAGGAACGCTGCGACGGAATCGCGTTCGTCGCGCCGCATGGGATAGGCAATGCTCATCATCTGCCCGAAATCCAGGGCGCGCAGAATGCGGGCAGGTGACATGCCCTCCAGTGCATTGCGTGTCGGAATGCGCGCCCCCGTCTGCTCGTGACAGGCAGCGCAGTACTTGACGTACACGGCCTGGCCAGAAGTCGCCGACAGCGCCGCGGCCGAATCCGCCCCCAAACTGTCCGCGACCAACAAGCACGCAATTACTGGTAGGGCGATCAACTGCCTGATTGTCATGTGTGACATGCTACTCATGACCTCCCGCAGCTGCCAGCCCACAAGGATCATCTCTTGGCGTCCGGAGCCACCATTTACACCTTCGACGTCGAAATCAACGACGTCGATCGCAGCGTCTACCAGTCATTGAACCTTCGCGTGGCGCAGCACCCCAGCGAGTCCGCGGACTTTCTTGTGACCCGCGTGCTGGCGTACTGCCTGGAATACGCCGAAGGCATCGGGTTCTCCAAGGGGCTCTCGGATCCGGATGCGCCGGCAATTGAAGTGCGCGATCTCACTGGAGTCCTCCAGGTGTGGGTGGATATCGGCCTGCCTGAGCCGGAGCGTCTGCACCGCGCCAGCAAAGCCGCCGCGCGCGTGGCCGTATATGCGCACAAGAAGACGGCGCAGTGGCTGGAACGCGTTAGCAGCGCGGAAATCCACCGTGCGGATGCACTTGAAGTGTTCGCGTTCGAACCGGCATGGATCGCGCAGATCGTCGCGCGACTTGACCGGCGAATGGCCCTCTCCCTGGCTCGTTCGGAGTCCGAGATTTACCTAACTACCGATGGCGAAACCCTGCAAACGGTGCTGGCGAGGGATTCGATTCACGCAGGCCAATGAACCGGGCCTCATTGCTTTCGAATCGCCTCGACTACAGACAAGGGTGAATTGGTCGTCGCCACCTGCAAGACCTGCTGGCTGCATTCGGAGTCATGTGAAAACACCCTGCTTGGATCCGAATCGCGATCCCCAACCGTGAATCGGCCCGACCGACTCACGTCGGCCGGGCCCTGCAAACGGCGCCGTCAGGCACCGCGTCCCCGTCAGGGGCTTGGCGCTGGATTGTCAGGGCGCGACGGGATCGCACTCAGGTATTCGTAGACCGCACGCAAATCCCGTTTGGTCATCTGGCTGTAACTCGGCCAGGGCATTACCTGCAGTATGGGCGGCAGATGTGATCCGGGCGGACGATCGGGCTCCGCGCCTGTGCGCATGACATTTTCAAATTCATCGAAAGTGAGGCCCGCGGGATGGCCCTTCAGATCCGGCGTCAGGTTGCGCGAAGTAAATGGCCCGAATTGACGACCACCGGTCAGAAACTGCGAGGTATTGATGGCCATGGGTTGACCCTGGTACGGGTCGCCGCCTGGCGCGTACGAGGGATGAGTATGGCAGTCGTTGCATCCGCTCTGCGCGTTCACGATATAGCTGCCTAGTCCTACCAGTTCCCGATTCTTGCCAATCAAATTCAGCGGAACCGGGGAAATTCGATATCCCAGGATGGCTTCGTAGGCGGTGTCCTTCTGATCTTCGCCCTTGTTCTTGCCTTGCCCTTCGTCACCCTGCACGGCGCCGGTGAGCAGCAAACCGAGGCACGCAGTAATGCCAGCCGTGGCGCCAAACGTCCTGTTAAGCATTGTGGATTCCTTGCGAATTGTAGTTGTTGATTCGTTCCCTTGATGGTTGCCTTGAAGGCAGCGCCGGTGACCCAGTCAGGTATTCGCCGGAACTGGCAGCATAAGGCCAGTTCCCCGCGTAGCCAATGGAATCCCTGAGACACCACGCTGCGGGCCACCACATGCGCGTTTCCTGCGCAAGCGCATTGCCCGACCTATACTCCTGAAGTCTCCTCTCCAAGGTATCCCGCATGCGCGCTACCCCGTCAGCACCGTCCATGTTCCTCAAGTCCGGCTTGCTGGGCGGCCTTGTTGCCCTTTTGATACTCGCCACGGTTCCGGCATGCGCCAATGACGATGAAGACCGTCCGGTGCTACAGCCATGGCACACCGTCGTGCTCAAGGGAGACTTCCAAGCCGGCGACGAGGCTCGCATCAAGACCATCGCCGACTACCAGGCGTTGGAAACCAGACTCTTTGCTGAACTGGACGAGAAGATCTATCGCGCGGTCGACCCGCGCGAGAAGTCGCTGGTAAATCGCTACTGGGCCGGCAGCAATTCAGACCCACGCACGGATAAACCGGACTGGAGCCGTACACAGGTTATACCGGTAGCCAACCCACGCGGGGCGGCGCTGCTGCTGCACGGGCTGTCGGACTCGCCATACCTAATGCGCGGCCTAGCCCAGTATCTGCACGACCAGGGCTGGTACGTGGTTGTACTGCGCCTGCCAGGGCACGGCACCGCACCGTCGGGGCTTCTCGAGGTCAAGTGGCAGGACTGGGCCGCGGCCGTGCGCCTTGCAGCGCGGGATCTGGCCGTCACTGTCGGCCCCAACAAGCCGCTGGTGCTCGCCGGCTTCTCCACTGGCGGCGCACTGGCGGTGGAGTACGCCTTGTCGCAACGTCAGGGCGAGGCGTTGCCTAAGCCCTCGAACCTGCTGTTGTTTTCGCCCGCAATCGGCGTGTCATCCATGGCCCGCTGGGCTTCAACGGTGAATGCCCTGTCCGCCGTGCCGGGACTGCACAAGCTGGGATGGGAGACCCTGCAGCCCGAATACGATCCTTACAAGTACAACAGCTTCCCGGTCAATGCCGGCGCTCAGATCTGGAAACTGACCCGGCGGATCGACGACCAGCTGTCGGATCTGGCCAAGCACGGCGGCGCCACTGGCCTGCCTCGGATCCTCGCATTCCAGACCGGTGCCGACGCGACCGTATCGACTGTTGCAGTGGTCAAGGCACTGTATGGCCGCCTGCCCAACGAGGGTCATCGCCTGGTGCTTTTCGACGCCAACCGCATTGGCAACGAGCGCCAGATCCTCAAGCCTGAATTATTCACGGGACGAGACAAACTGCTCAACGGACCCGTGCTGCCGTTTGACCTGGAAATCGTGACCAACGAAAGGGATGACGAAGCGCCGGTGTCATCCTGGGTGCGCGCGGCGGGCGGCACCCAGGTAGTGCACGTGCCGACCAGCCTGCTGTGGCCGCGCGACCTGTTCGCGCTGTCGCACGTGGCGGTTCCGGTGCCAGCCGATGACCCGGTATACGGCGAAGTGCGCCCGGCGGGCCCGACCAACCGCATCTGGCTGGGACACGCGGCGCTCTACGGCGAATACGAGATGCTGCTGGTGCCGGAGTCGTCGTTGCTGCGACTGCGCTACAACCCATTCTTTTCGTGGATGACGCAGCGCATCGGCACGTTCCTGGGACCTGCCCCGTGATCTCACGGCGCCAGATGCTGGCCGCGGGAGTTGCCAGTGCCACGATATCAGCTGCAGGCGCCGCCGGTGCGCCCCTGCTTGGCCTGGTGTCGCCGGTTGACCCTTCGGTACCTCCAGAAGCTGCGGCCATGTATCCCAGGGGAGTCCGCTTTCAGCAGGAAAGTGTCGGCCTCAAGACCATGACACCTGAGGGATACGACCAAGTGCTGGACCGGATCGTGCCTTTTGCCAGGTCCCTGGCCGACCAGGGCGCACAGGCCATCGTCCTGATGGGCACTTCATTGAGTTTCTACAAGGGCGCAGCGTTCAATCACGAGTTGACCAAGAGAATTACCGAGGCAAGTGGCCGTCCCGCTGTGACAATGAGCACGGCCGTGATCGAGGGCCTGCGCAGCGTCGGTGCCAAGCGGCTGGCGGTGGCCACGGCTTACGACGTCGAGGTGAATCGTCGCCTGCAGACCTTTCTGCAAGAGGAAGGATTTGAGGTCCTGGCCATCAAGGGCCTGGGAATCGAGAAAGTCGAGGACATCCACAATGTGACCCAGGAAGGCCTGATGACGTTCAGTGCCGGGGTTGCAGCATCAGCGCCCGATGCGGATGGCTTGCTGGTCTCGTGCGGCGGCCTACGCACGCTGGACCTGATCGCGCCCCTGGAGCAGCGGTGCGCTATTCCTGTGGTGTCCAGCCTGCCTCACGCACTGCGGGCGGGCGTACGCCTGCTGGGGCTGGCCGGCCGCGTACCTGGTCACGGGAAGCTGCTGTCCCTGTAGGGCGGCGCGCAAATCCGCCACGACCCAAAACCCGCGCCTTCAGGATAAACTCCCGGCTATATCGATCAAGATACTGGGGGTCCCGTGCTGAACCGTTGTCGCCTGCTGGGCTTGTCCGTGCTGCTTATTGCTGTCGGCGCCAACCTGAGTGCCGCTCCCCTGACTAATCCGGCCGCCGTAAATCAGGCGCGCCTGCTCAACGGCACCAACGACCCGCACCAGTGGCCGTCCTACGGCGGCAGCTACAACGAGCAACGATTCAGCCCGCTGAAGAAGATCAACGATGCCAATGTGAAGGATCTTGGGCTCGCCTGGTTTGCGGACTACGACACCAACCAGAACCAGCATGGCTCGCCACTTTATGTGGATGGCGTCATTTACGTATCGACTGCACGTAACGTAGTTCACGCCTTCGATGCGAAGAACGGCAAGCGGTTGTGGACCTACACCCCCATCCTGATTCCCAATTCCAACCTGGGACTGGTGAATCGCGGCATCGCGGCCTACAACGGCAAGATCTACATGGGCATGCTCGATGCGCACCTGGTTGCCATCGACGCGAAGACCGGCAAGGCCGCATGGAATGTCGACACGGTTCCCGAGAGTCTGGGCCTCGGGGCGATGCGCAA
This sequence comes from uncultured Pseudomonadota bacterium, assembly GCA_963726085.1. Lineage (GTDB taxonomy): Bacteria > Pseudomonadota > Gammaproteobacteria > Steroidobacterales > Steroidobacteraceae > ZC4RG30. Next base: position 911,716 of record CAVSAR010000001.1, read on the forward strand.
GCACTACTCCATCACCATGGCTCCGCGGGTGGCCAAGGGCAAGGTATTCGTCGGCGTATCGGGTGGCGAGTTCGGCGTACGCGGCTGCCTCGTCGCCTACGATGCCGAGACCGGCAAGGAAGTCTGGCGCTTCTGGACGGTGCCGGGAGACCCGAACATACCGGACCACGCGATTTCCGACGGGCCACTGGCGAAGGCCGTGAGCACCTGGCCGAAGAATATAGAGTACTGGAAGCAAGGCGGCGGCGGCACGGTGTGGGATGCGGTCGTCTACGATCCGGTGACCGACCTGCTGTATTTCGGCACCGGCAATGGCACGCCGTGGAACCGCGAGATGCGCGACCCCTCCAGTGGCGACAATCTGTACGTCGCGTCCATTATCGCAGTGAAGCCAGACACTGGAGAGTACGTCTGGCACTACCAGGAAACCCCGGGTGACTCCTGGGACTACGACGCGATCAGCCCGATGGTGACGGCCGATCTCAAGATCGGCGGCCAGAAGAAACACGTCATCATGCAGCCGTCGAAGAACGGCTTCATCTATGTGATCGAAGCGGCCACCGGCAAGTTGCTCAGCGGCGATCCCTTCACGACGTGAACTGGGCGACCGGCGTGGACCTCAAGACCGGCCGTCCCATCGAAGTCCCGGGCGCGCGCTATGAGAACGAGCCGTTGAACCTCGCACCCGGCGTGCAGGGTGGCCATAGTTGGCATCCGAACGCATACAGCCCGGACACAGGCCTGATCTACATTCCGACCTGGGAAAACTATTCCGCGATTGCACCCCAGGCCAAGCCTGCACCGGGCACCACTCCTCCACTGGTCGCATTTGGCGGCCGCGTCGACCGGGCGACACTCAAGCCGAACAACAAGCAGGCCGACAACGGCTGGCTACAGGCATGGGATCCGGTGGCCCGCAAGGTCGTATGGGAAACCCCGAAGGGCCCGCGCGCGACCAGCGGCGTGCTGGCGACCGGCGGCAACCTGGTGTTCATGGGCAACGGCGGCGGCAAGCAGATCCGCGCCTACGACGCCAGGACTGGCACGAAGCTGTGGAATTTCGAAGCCCAGACCGCGGTGTTCGCCGCACCGATCACCTATGAACTGGATGGCGTGCAGTACATCGCCGCCAGCGTCGGTGGCGCCGCACAGGGCGGGGATTACTTTGCGCCGACCTATGCGCGCATGCTGGTATTCAAGGTTGGCGGCAAGGCAGTGCTGCCCGAGAACAAGCCCTATACGCCGCCGGCGCTGAATCCGCCGCCGTCAACGGCATCGGCCGATGTGATCGCCCATGGCGGCGACGTCTACACCAGGAACTGCTCGGTATGTCATGGCGCAGGTGGCACGCAGGAACGCACCAGCTTCCCCAATCTCACCGTCACGCCGCTGCTGTAGACGCAGCCGGGCTTTGACCAGGTGGTGCTGGGCGGGGTGCGTGCGGACAAGGGCATGGGCTCCTTTGCCAAGGACGTCGGCCCCGCTGATGCGGTGGCCGTGCGCGAATACCTGATCTCGCGCGCCAACGAAATCAAGAGCCACCCGCCAGCACCGCCGGCCGCTTTTGGTGCTCCGCAAGCACCGGCACGTCCGACAGCGCCCTGCGACCACTCCGGACATCCACGAGGACGCGGCCAAGCAGAAGTAAGCGGCACCGCCGTGCAACGCAAAACCTTCGCTTTCCTCGGGCTCCTGCCCTGCGTAGCCGCGGCGCAGGGGCTGTTCGCCAATGACCCGGCCGCGCAGTTCACGCCGGAACAGTCCGCCCGCGGACAGGCCGCCTATGGGCGAGCCTGCGTCTCATGTCACGGCGCCGCGCTTGAGGGCGGGCAGTTCGGCGTTGCGCTCAAAGGGGCTGCATTCGAGAGCCATTGGCGCGGACAGACACGGGCAGCGTTCTCCGAGAAGATACGCACCACCATGCCCCCACGCGGACTGGGATCGGTAAGCGGTCAGGCGTACTCCGACATCGAGGCCTACATACTGCAGGTCAACAGCCTCACGCCGGGGCAAAACGCCGCAGGCGCGCCGCTGAATCCGGAAATGCAGATCGCCGCCGCGCAGCGTGGCGATACCGGGCCGGCGTATCAGGCCGCCCTCGATGCACGTACGGCCAAGCTGGCCGCTCTTACGCCAGTCACTGATGCGATGCTGCGCAATCCCTCGCCGACGGACTGGTTGATCTGGCGGCGCACCTACAATGGGCAGGGCTACAGCCCCCTTGCAGTCATCGATCGTTCGAACGTGGGAAGACTGCGCTCGGCGTGGAGCTGGTCATTGCCCGACAGCATGAACGAGATTACCCCGCTGGTGCATGACGGGATCATGTTCATCTACAGCGGCCCGGTGGTGCAGGCGCTGGACGCGGTCAACGGGGACCTGCTGTGGCAGTACCTGCGCGTGTTGCCCGATGAGTTCGACAATGGCCGTGCGGCACGCGTCAAGACGCTGGCCATCTATGGTGAGCGGTTGCTGGTTCCAACCACGGACGGGCACATCGTCGCGCTGGATGTGCGCACCGGGCACCTGCTGTGGGACCAGCAGGTCATTACCGATGCCGAGCGCGCGATGAATGGCAAGGCCGAAGGGGTGGCGCTGCACCTCAACGGCGGCCCCATCGTCGTCAAGGGCAAGGTGATCATGGGCGTGAGCCTGGGACTGGAGAATTCCCCGGGCGGCTGCTTCATCGTTGCGCTGGATATCGCCAGCGGCAAGGAAGTGTGGCGGTTCCACACCATTGCACGCCCGGGGCAACCCGGCGGCGACAGCTGGAACGGCGCGCCGGTACAGGAACGCTTCGGCGGCGGCGTGTGGACGGCCGGCAGCTACGATGCGGAACTGGACCTGGTCTATTTCGGTGTCGGCAATACCTACAACTCCGCGACGTTGCTCGAGCCGCGACCGGGATCGAAGGCCGTCAGCAACAATGACGGCCTCTATACCGATGCCACCGTGGCGCTGCGGCCGGATACCGGTGCGCTGGTCTGGCACTACCAGCACCAGAGGCGCGACGTCTGGGACCTGGACTGGGTGTTCGAACAGACGATCGTCACCCTGCCCGTCCAGGGCAAGCCCCGAAAGCTGGTCGTCACGGGTGGCAAGACAGCGCTCTTCGACGCCGTGGATGCGGCCACCGGTGCCTTCGTGTTCTCCAAAGACATGGGCGTACAGAACCTCGTGACTGCGGTGGACCCAAAGACCGGCGACAAGAAGGTCAACCCGGCAGCCCAGCCCGAGGCAGGCAAGTCGAAGCTGGTGTGCCCCGCGGCTTCGGGTGCGCGCAACTGGCCGGCGACGGCGTTCAATCCCGAAACGCACCTGCTGTTCGTGCCGATGAGCGAATCATGCATGGATTACATCTATGCGCCACGCAGTGCCGCGGAAACGGCCGCCGGTGGTACCGACATGAAATTGACGCCGCGCCAGCCCCCGGGCAGTGACGGGCTCTTCGGGCGCTTGACCGCCTTCGATGTTGCCACGCAGCAGTTTGTCTGGACGCATCGCCAGCGCATACCGGTGGCAGGCTCGACGCTGGCCACGGCCGGCGGCCTGCTGTTCAATGGCGACCTGGATCGCTATTTCTACGCCTATGACCAGGCAACCGGCGCAGTGCTGTGGCGCACACGCTTGAATGCCGCGCCGGAATCCTCGCCCATCACCTACTCGGTCAACGGGCACCAGTACATCGCAGTGGTTGCCGGCGGCGGCAGCGCCTTTGGGGCCAACGGGCGCGGCTATGTGCCGGAACTGCTGGCGCCGGCTGCAGGAGTGACGCTGACCGTGTTCGAGCTGCCGTAGCCGCAGCCCGGGAGCCCTCAGCTGTCCCTGAGCACCTGCTCCAGGACATGCAGGGCATCGTTGGTGTGTTCCTTGGCCAATTCGCCCACCAGGTTCTTCTTCAACCCCTCACCGTAGTGCAGGCGCAGCTCACCCAGTGCACGGGGCGGCGCGAGCACCAACAGCGCACCTATCCTGCCGGTGGCGATTTCGTGGTTGAGCCACTTGGCAACGGCTGACTCGAAGCTGGCTTCCTGGTGGTCCTTGTCCAGTCGCCGATCCTGCAGCCGCCGCTGGTCCTTGTTGTCCCCTCCGGTGTGCTGATGCCGCGCTGCACCCTCCACGTCGCCGTGAACATCCGGAAGCGGCAGCTCGATCAACGCCAGTTTAAGTTCATCGCCAGAGTTGCGAAACAGCCGCAGCTTCTGCCCGTCGGTTACGACGATGGTCGTGTTGGTCGCAATCTGCATGTCGGGCCCCAGTGGTTAACGAGCCGGATCATAGGCGCAAAACCGACCCGCGGGTACGCGCATGCGTGCATGCTGCCGATCCCTCCTGAGGCCCAATCCATGACAGCTCCCAAGTCGCCCTCCGGCCCCAGCATCTGGGTGGACGCGGATGCCTGCCCCAAGGTGATCAAGGACATCCTCTACCGCGCGGCCCAGCGAACCGGCATTGCCGTGATCCTCGTCGCCAACCAGCCGCTGACCGTACCGCGCATGACCAACTTGCGCGTACTGCAGGTCGCGCAGGGTTTCGATGTCGCCGACAATGAAATCGTCAAGCGCGTGGCCAAGGGCGATCTGGTGATTACCGCGGACATCCCGCTGGCGGCAGAGGTCATCGCCAAGGGTGGCGATGCCTTGAACCCGCGCGGCGAGCGCTATTCACCGGACACGATCCGCGGCGTGCTCAACCTGCGTGACTTCATGGACACCATGCGCGCCAGCGGCAATGTGGGCGGCGGACCGCCGCCGCTGACCCAGTCGGATCGCAACGCCTTTGCCAGCCACCTGGATGCCTGGCTGGCGCGCCGCAAGGCCTGATCGGCCGCAGGCGTTAAGGGGTTACGAACTTGGTGTCATTGGGCCCGTAGCCGGTGACCAGGATGACCACGGGCTGATCCGTGGTCTGCGAGAAATGCGGCTGGCCTGCCGGTTCGGTAAAAAGGCTCCCGGGATTCAGTTCCTTGAGCATCTTGGCGTCGAACACCGTGCCATATCCCATCTGCCAGATTCCGGAAAGCACCGTCACGGACCGGTTGTCGCGGTGGGTGTGCGGGCGTACCTGGGTGTGCGCGGGAATCGCAACGCGCACGGTATATAGGCCCGGCAGCTTCGGATCGCCAAGCAGAACGGTCATTGTCGGACCGGTGGGATTGGCCGGCACCGCGGCGGCCTGGGTGGCGATTTCAGCGGCCGTCAGCCGCAGCATGGGGACCGGCTCGTCCGCCACTGCCATCATCGAGCCCAGAAAGCACAGCGATGAGAATGTGCGAACCAGAATGCGCTGCGAATACATGTACACCCCCAAGTTGTAGTGTGGCCACCGTCCGGTGGAATATACGCCACAAGCCGGAGAGACCCCCCCCATGAAGCGATATGACGCAGCGCTGCTCGCCCTTGGCCTGTTCCTGGCACCGGCGGTCCAGTACGCGGCAAAGCTGGACGGCGCCGACGTCCGAATCGAGGGCATTGTGGCGAGCATTTCCGAAGCGCGCCTGCGCGAAATCGATACCAGGATGGTCTCCTTTGGCACCCGCAACACGCTTTCGGATTCCAGTTCCAGCACGCACGGCATCGGCGCCGCGCGGCAATGGATTTTTGACGAACTGCGGCGGTCCAGTCCGCGACTTGAGGTGTCGTTCGACACGCACCAGCTAAGCGCGCAGGGCAGGATTACCCGCCCGGTCGAGTTGCGCAACGTCATGGCGATATTGCCGGGTCGCTCACCGCGCCGTATCTATGTTGGCGCGCACTACGATTCGCTGAACCTCGGGCCCGGCGCGCAATTGGCAAGCAACCAGCACCCACCGGGAGTTGCGGACCCGGACATCCAGCAGCAACCCGGCTACAACCACGATGCCGAGGCGCCCGGGGCCGACGACGACGGCAGTGGTATCGCGCTGACGATGGAACTGGCCCGCGTGCTGGCCCAGAGCGGCATCCAGTTCGACGCCACACTGGTCTTTGTATGCTGGGCCGGCGAGGAACAGGGCCTGTTCGGGTCGCACGCGCATGTGGCCGACCTGCGCATGGCCGGCACTCCTGTGGAAGCGGTGTTCAACAGCGACATCGTTGGCGGGACCTCCGGGGGGGATGGCGTCATCGATGCAACCAGCGTGCGGGTGTACAGCCAGGGCCCGGAGGATTCGCAATCCCGGTCACTGGCCCGCTACATCGAGAAACTCGCCGCGCTGTATGTGCCGTCGCACCGGATCCGGTTGATGGCGCGTGAGGACCGATTTGGCCGCGGCAGCGACCACTCTTCTTTTTCCGATGCAGGCTACCCGGCGATTACCTTCCGCGAGGCCAGGGAGAACTTCGCCCGGCAGCATTCAGCTGCCGACACCCTCGATGGCGTGGATTTTCGTTACCTAGCGCAAAATACGCGCGTCAACGCGGCAGCAGTTGCCTCCCTGGCCATCGCGCCCCCTGCCCCGATGGTCAACAGCCCCAGGGGACGCCCGCTGATCTCGCGCGATCCCTCCGGTTACGACGCCAGCCTGCGCTGGGCGGCGTCCCCGGGGGCCGTCGGCTACCGCATCTACTGGCGCGATACCTGGGACAACACCTGGCAACATCAGCAGGTCGTGAACGACGTTACCCAGTTCACGCTGCAAGGCGTCTCGATCGACGACTTCGTATTTGGCGTTGCGGCGATCGGCGCCGATGGGCAGGAGAGCCTGGTAAGCGCATACGTCACGCCTCCGCCGGCAGGAGATCGCGCAAAGCCATAGCCATTTCTCTACCGGATTGCCATTGAATCCGGCGCCCTGTAATTTTCGGACCGCAGTCCAGAATAAGAATCGGGGGGCGCCGTGGATAAGCGTCGGTATTTGATGAAGTGCGGTTTATTCGCAGCCGTCCTGGTGGCCGGCGTATGCCAGGCGCAGATCGTTCCGCCCATTCCCAAGGGGGATCATCGCCTCAACATCGGTGCGGTGTATGGCCCGGCCCGTGACCGGCTCATGGTGCTCGACCTTAATGTCAAACAAGATGGCACAGTTGGCGACGTCGACGTGGTGATGGGATTTTACGACGATGTCTACAAGGCGCGGGCGCTGCCGGCGGTGCGCGGCATTCGGTTCGAGCCGGGCAAGTTCAACGGCGCCCCGATGGACTTCTACGGCTACCGGTTTGTGCTGACCTCACGCGCCACCTTTACGACCAGCACGCACCCAGGGTTTGAAACGGAATACGCCAAGGTATCTGCGCTGACGCAGGCAGGCGACTTCGCCGGTGCCGAGGCAATGGTTCAGGACCTGATCAAGAACCGGATCGTTACCGTTTTTGAATATGCGTTCCTCAATGAAGTGCTGGTTCCCATCTACACCAAGCTGCAGCGACCCTACGACGCGCTGCTTGCAAGTCGCATCGCCACGCTCAAGAGCGGTTTCCAGCAGAGCGAGTTCTATGCGGGCTCGCACATCCAGGCCAACGATCCGAACTGGCCGTACTTCCTGCCAAAGGAACTGCTGGTTGGAGCGCTGCGCCAGCGATTTGCCCTGGCGATGAACCTCGAGCGCTTCGGCGAAGCCAACACAGTGTACCGGGAACTGAATTCGCTGGACCCCCTGCCCGAAACCGATCCCATGACGGTACTGGCCAGCGACCTCGACAGGCGCCGCCGGTCACCGGAGCCCATGATCACGCATGGCAAGACCGAGCGTGGTGAATGGGAATACTCCCCTACTCGCCGGGTGATATCTGTACAGGCGACCCCGATTGCGGCCGTGCACTCGCTGGACGTCAAGTGCGCCCTGCACCGCGAGACGCGCAACTTCGAGGCCGATACCAAGTGGGTGCTGCCGCCACCCTGGGGCCCGTGCACACTGGTCTTCCATGGTGACGACAAAGCGGAAATCGTGGTGACCGAGAACATGCTTCCGGCGCGGCCTTAGCGCGCCAGCCTAGGGCGCGCCCACTGTCTCGGCCAGCCAGGCCTCGGTGGCTTTGGCTTGTTCCAGCAGCCATTGCCGGAATCGACGTACCTGGGGTCGCAACAGCGCATCGGTACGGATGCGCAGCTGGAACCCGTGTGAGGTCCAGCTTCCGGTGGACAGCGCAAACGGCAGCGACAGTTCACCTGCCTCAAGCCGATCCCGGGCCAGCGCAATGCCGCACATCGCGTATCCAGCCCCGTCGACCGTTGTTTCAATCGCCTGTGCGATACGTGTGAAGCGAATCCCGCGCTCGGGAGCGGTTCGCTTGTGGCGGTGTGCCTTGACCCACTGCGGCCATCTGGGCGCCTGGGGATCGTCCTTATAGAAATCAACATGAAACAGCGCGAAGCCCTCCAGCCGTTCTCGTTTGCGGCGCCCGGTGACTCGCGCATCGATCTCCGGCGAGCTGATGGGCAACACAAAGTCCCGAAACAGGCTATCGACGCGGCGCTCGTCACGTTGCGGCCCGTTGATGGGGCCAAACAGGATTTCGCAGTCGATGCGCCCCACCCGCATTGGTGCGGTGCCCTCGCCGTTGACGTTGAAGCGAATGTTGGGATGCTGCGCTGCAAAGGCGGGTAATCGCCGTTGCAGCCACAGGTCGGCAAGGTCCGGCACGACGGCGATGTGGATCTCCTGCCCCCGCTGCAAGTCGAGCAACTCGGTGACCGTCGCCAGCTCGCGAAACGCCGATTCCAGGTGCGGCAAGGCACTGGCCAGCGCGGGTGTTGCCTGCAGTCCCGAGCGGCCGCGCAACAGCAATGCAATGCCGAGGTAGTCCTCCAGCGCCTTGACGCGCTGACCGGCAGCGGCCGGGGTAATGGCCAGGCGTTCCGCGGCGCCCTTGAGTGATCCGGTACGCAAGGCGAGTTCCAGCGCCTGCAGCGAGCGCAGATGGGTGGGGCCGTCCATGCGCACATACTAAAGATTTACTTAAGTGCAATCAAGAATCTTTAGCTTGTCCGGCACTGGGCCAACTGGATAATCGTCCCCAGTCGAAACACACCTGAAGGGACACACCATGAGCAAGTTGCAGAGATACATGATCGAGCGCGACATCCCGGGCATCGGCAGCATGTCGACCAATGAACTGTGCGGCGCAGCGCGCACCTCGAACCAGGCCATCGCCAAGGTCGGTCCGGGCGTGCAGTGGCAGCACAGCTACGTCACTGGCGACAAGACCTTTTGCATCTATCTGGCCGACGGCGAAGCCAGCATCCGCAAGCACTCAGAACTCAGCGGCATTCCGTTCACCAAGATCACGGCGATCCAATCGATTATCGATCCGACCACGGCCAACGTCTGATCAGCACCTTAAAAACTGGGAGAAGACCATGAAGAAGCTATTGATCACACTCGCGGCACTTTCCTTTGCAGGGGTGGCCGCTTCCGGAACCTCCTCGGCGCCGGACGCCAAGCCGGCCATGCACCGGTACGTGATTGAACGCACCTTTCCTGCGGGCGCACTGGCGGGACTCAACGCCGACACCAAGGCAAAGGTAAACGCCAACAACGCGTCGGTCGGCGTGCGCTGGGTCCAGTCCTACGCGAATGCGGACAAGACCAAGACCTACTGCATCTATGAAGGCCCGAGCGAAGCCGCCGTCCGCGAGGCAGCCAGGCTCAACAAGCTGCCGGTCGACAACGTCATGGAAGTGCCGGTAACGATCACCCCGAAGTAAGTGCGGACCGGTGAGGAAGAAAAGACCCGCGCAGCGGGTCTTTTCTTCTTTTGGCTTGCCGTTGGCGGCACTCCTGCCAACCGCACTTCGGGCATCGAATTCAGCGCCGCGGCGGCGGCGGCAGGAACACCGGCTGCCAGTCTTCCTGACCGCGCGAGATCACGTAGGCATGCACGGCATCGACCTGCTCCTGGGTCAGCACGCCATTGAATGGCACCATGCCCTTGTCCTTGAATTTCCCGCCCAGCACGATGTCATTGAAATCGGTGTGCGTCTGCGGCTTGACGAAGCGCAGGTCCTTCGGTCCTGAACCAATCGCGCTCTGGCCATGGCAGGCTGCGCAGAATTGCGCAAACACCGTGGCGCCGGCGGCAACCTTGTCGGCTGCCTGGGGGGTTGCCGGTGGTGGGGCGATCGACTCAGGTGGTGGCGGCGGCGGCAGCTGCACACCCTTGGCATCAAGCGCGAACACCACCAGCTTGGCGGCGCCCACCGAGAACGGCTCCGGGCCGGCATTGAGTCCATGCACGATGGCGTTGTTCCAGCCCGCGTTGACGGCGATGTACTGCTTGCCCTTCACGCTGTACGTGATGGGTCCGGCCACGGGTACCGACACCGTGGGCGACTCCCACAGCTTCTCCCCATTGTCGGCGCGGTAGATGGCCAGGGTTCGGTTCATCGTGCCCTGCACCAGCAAATTGCCCGCGGTGACCATCGTGCCGCCGCCGAAGTGGAAGGGCTGATCAATGCGGAAGCGCTCCTTCTGTGCAACCGGATCCCAGGCCAGCGTGTAACCCTTGTCACCGGTATTGACCTTCTGGTTGAACTCGCGGCGCTGATCGGGGAAGTTGCCAGTGCCCGCGCCGATGGTCGTGCGCCCGAGGCGAAACTGGAATTGACCATCCGGCACGCGCGAAACCACCATCCACTGCTCCTGGATCGGGATATACACCAGCCCGGTCAGCGGGCTGTAGGACATGGGATTCCAGTTGTGGGCCGCGTTGGGCGTGACCAGACGTGGCTCCACCGTCACCATCGCCTCCGGGTTGACGGCCGGGCGGCCGGTCTTGAGGTCCACGTGCGATGCCCAGGTGTTGGGCACGAAGTTCTGCGCCGACAGCAGTTCGCCCGTGGCGCGATCCAGCACGTAGAAGAACCCGTCCTTGGGCGCGTGCATGATCACCTGGCGCGGCATGCCGTTGATCGTCAGGTCCGCCAGCATCAGCGGCGAGGTGCTGTCGTAGTCCCACTGTTCGCCAGGCACTTCCTGGTAGTGCCAGACGTACTGGCCGGTCTTTGCCTTTACCGCGATGATCGAAGCGATGAAAAGGTTGTCGCCACCGCCGGGTGACCGGAACGCCTGGGGATGTGGCGAGCCGTTGCCCGTGGCGAAGTAGACATAGTCGAGTTTCGGGTCATAGATAATGGTGTCCCAGTCGTTGCCGCCACCGCCAGTCTTCCACCACTCGCCGTTCCAGGTCTTGGCGGCCATGGGCATCACCGGATCCGAGGCCACTCCATCGGGTTTGGCCGGATCGCCCGGCACGATGTAGAACTTCCACACCTGCTTACCAGTCTCGGCGTCGTAGGCAGAGATGTAGCCGCGCGCGCCAAGGTCGCCCCCGCCGTTGCCGATGACCACCAGTCCATTGGCCACGCGCGGCGCTCCGGTGATGGAGATGGGCTGGGCCGGATCGGCCGTTTGCGTTTCCCAGACTACCTTGCCGTTCTTCGCGTCGAGGGCGATCAGCCGGCCGTCGAGGGCGCCGATGTACAGCTTGCCGTTCCATGCAGCAAGGCCACGACTGACCGGGCCACAACAGGCAACGGCCCCTGCCTGTGGCGTGATTTTCGGGTCATAGGTCCACAGCACCTTGCCGTTGGTGGCGTTGAAGGCGGTGGTCACGTCCCAGGCGGAGATGTTGTAAAGCACGCCGTCGATGACCAGCGGGGTCGCCACCACCCCGCGATAGGTGCCGATGTCGGCGTACCAGGCCACGCCAAGGCGCTGCACGTTCTTGTCAGTGATCTGCTTGAGTGGGCTGAAGCGCTGTTCGCCCCAGGTGCGGCCATAGGACATCCATTGCCCGGGATCCTGGTCGGCGTTTTCCATGCGCTGGCCGTTGACAGCGGCGGCCTTGCCGGCAGCCCACGCCGGAGATCCGGCTGCAGCCATAGCGGCTAGTAGAAACATCAGGGCAGAAAGGCGATGGGTATGAGGCATGTGTCCGCACCGGGCTTATGGTTATGAGAAGCCGGCATCTTACTGCAGTTTCCAAACGTTTTTTTCACACCGCTCTCATACCACCCTCCGTAGGCTTGCTCGCAAGGCCGAAGCTGCCGGAGTACCTGCGATGGATGCCATATATCTCCTGATTCTTATCGCCCTGTATGGCGTCACGCACGCCCTGGTACTGGCCATCGCGCGCTTGGGAGACAAGCCGTGAGCGTGATTGGCTGGTTGAGCGCAGTCCTAGCGGTGTTGCTCTTCGGCTACCTGCTGTATGCGCTGATCCGGGCGGAGAAATTCTGATGGACCCCAACGCGCTGTTCTATCTACTGCTTGCGACCCTTCTTGGACTCGCCATCCTGTGCGTCAAGCCGCTAGGCGGCTACATTGCCGACGTTATGGAAGGCCGCCCCAATTTCGCACTGCGCATGGGCGGCCGGTTCGAGGGACTACTGTACCGCCTGAGCGGCGTCGACACCCGCACGGAAATGTCCTGGAAGCAGTACGCGATCGCCCTGCTGCTCTTTAACCTGCTGGGCGCTGTTGTCGTGTACACCGCGCAACGCCTGCAGCCGTTCCTGCCCCTGAACCCCCAGAAACTGGCCGCTGTCAGCCCTGACTCATCATTCAATACCGCCGTCAGTTTCGTTACCAATACCAACTGGCAGGGCTACTCCGGCGAATCGACAATGGGCTACCTGGTGCAGATGGCCGGCCTGGCGGTACAGAACTTCCTGTCCGCGGCCACGGGCATCACCGTTGCGATCGCGCTGATCCGCGGATTTGCGCGCCATACGGCGCAATCGATCGGCAACTTTTGGGTGGATGTCACGCGTTCGACGCTCTATGTCCTGCTGCCGCTGTCCGTAGCGCTCGCGCTTGTGCTGGTCAGCCAGGGCGTGATCCAGAACTTCGGCGGGTACAAGGACGCCACGACCATCGAGGCGACCACTTATCAGACGCCGAAACTGGATGCCGCTGGCAATGCGGTCAAGGATACCGCCGGCAATCCCGTGACCGAGCGCGCGACGACCCGGACGCAGACACTGCCGATGGGGCCAGTGGCATCCCAGGAGTCGATCAAGGAGCTGGGCACCAACGGCGGAGGCTTCTACAACGCAAATTCGGCGCATCCGTACGAGAACCCGACGCCCCTGACGAATCTGCTGGAGATGCTGGCGATCATCCTTATCCCATTTGCCCTCACGTATACGTTTGGCAAGATGGTCGGCGATACCCGGCAAGGCTGGGCAATCCTCGCCGCCATGCTGATTCTTCTGGTAAGCCTGATCCTGGTGGCCTACTACAGCGAGCAGCGCGGCAACCCTCTGGTCACGGCCCAAGGGGTCGATCAGGGTACAAGTGCCTTGCAGCCCGGCGGCAACATGGAGGGCAAGGAGACCCGCTTCGGCATAGCGGCCTCGGCTGTATTCGCTGCACTCACTACCGCAACTTCCTGCGGCGCGGTAAACATGATGCACGACTCGATGACCCCGCTAGGGGGATTCGTGCCGCTGTTCCTGATTCAGCTGGGCGAATTGGCGCCCGGTGGGGTGGGCACTGGCCTGTACACGATCCTGATCTTCGCCATCCTGGGTGTCTTCATAGCCGGCCTCATGATCGGCCGGACCCCCGAGTACCTGGGCAAGAAAATCGAAGCCACCGAAATGAAGCTCGCATCGATATTCATTCTCACCACGCCGTTCATCGTGCTTATCGGAACGGCTGTCGCAGTGTCCGTCACTGCGGGAAAAGCCGGCGTGTCGAACCCCGGCGCCCACGGCTTCAGCGAAATCCTCTACGCCTTCTCTTCGGCCGCGAACAACAACGGCAGTGCCTTTGCCGGCCTGTCCGCGAACACGCCCTTCTACAACATCGTACTCGGCCTTGCGATGTGGTTTGGCCGCTTTTGGCCGATCGTCGCCGCGCTGGCAATCGCCGGCTCCCTGGCAGCGAAGAAGCGCATCCCGGTGAGCGAGGGGACCATGCCCACGCACGGTGGCCTGTTCATCGCATTGCTGATCGGTTCGATCCTGCTGATCGGCGTACTCACCTATGTTCCGGCGCTGGCGCTGGGACCCGTCGTCGAGCACTTCATGCTTGCCGCGACAAAGTAAGAGAGAAGCTCATGTCACGGGATTCACTGTCGCTGTTCGATCGCAAGCTTCTCGGGCCGGCGACGCTCGAGTCATTTCGGAAGCTTGACCCCCGGGTGCAATGGCGCAACCCGGTCATGTTCGTTGTCTATGTCGGCACCATCGTTACCGCTGCCCTTTACATTCAGGCACTCGGCGGACACGGCGAGGCGTCCGCCGCCTTCATCGGCGCAATAACCTTATGGCTCGCCTTTACCGTGCTGTTCGCCAACTTTGCCGAGGCGCTGGCCGAGGGACGCAGCCGCGCCCAGGCCGCGGCGCTGCGTGGCATGCGCCAAACCGTAGTTGCCAAGAAGTTCATCGACCCGCAACGCGCCCAGCGCGCGATCACGACCACCAGGGCAGAGGACCTGCGCAAGGGCGACGTCGTACTGGTCGAAACCGGGGATGTTATCCCCGTGGATGGCGAGGTCATCGAGGGCGCGGCTTCGGTGGATGAGAGCGCCATCACGGGCGAGTCGGCGCCGGTCATCCGTGAATCTGGCGGCGACTTTGCGTCCGTCACGGGCGGCACAAGGGTTCTATCCGACTGGATCGTCGTGCGGGTCAGCGTAAACCCGGGCGAAACCTTCCTTGATCGCATGATATCGATGGTAGAAGGCGCCAAGCGGCAGAAAACGCCCAACGAGATCGCGTTGACCATTCTGCTTGTCGCGCTGACCCTTGTATTCCTGGTCGTCATCGTCACGCTGCTGCCGTTCTCTTTGTTCAGCGTCGAGGCCAGCAAGCTTGGTAGCCCGGTGACCATAACCGCGTTGATCTCGCTCCTGGTGTGTTTGATCCCGACGACCATCGGTGGCCTGCTGTCTGCAATCGGCGTCGCGGGCATGAGCCGCATGATGCAGGCGAATGTCATTGCAACATCCGGCCGCGCCGTAGAGGCGGCGGGCGACGTCGACGTGCTGCTACTCGACAAGACCGGAACGATCACACTGGGCAACCGGCAGGCCGCAGCCTTCCTGCCGGCACCTGGCGTAAAGGAACTGGAACTGGCCGACGTGGCCCAGATCGCTTCCCTCGCTGATGAAACGCCGGAAGGCCGCAGCATCGTCGTGCTGGCCAAGCAGAAGTTCAATCTTCGTGAGCGGGACCTCAAGGCCCTGGACGCGACCTTTGTGCCGTTCTCCGCACATACCCGAATGAGCGGTGTGAACCTGGGATTGCGCCAACTGCGCAAGGGCGCTCCGGATGCAATCAGGAAACAGGTGGAGGCGCTGGGCCAGCCCTTCCCACCTGCCGTTACTGAAGCCGTCGAGCGCATCGCACGAATGGGAAGCACGCCGCTGGTTGTTTCCGACGGATCGCGAGTGCTCGGTGTCATTGCACTCAAGGACATCGTCAAGGGTGGCATCAAGGAGCGCTTTGCTGACCTGCGTCATATGGGGATCAAGACCATCATGATCACTGGCGACAACCGGTTGACCGCCGCGGCAATTGCCGCCGAAGCCGGCGTCGATGACTTCCTTGCCGAGGCGACTCCAGAGGCCAAGCTCAAGCTCATCCGTGACCACCAGTCGCAGGGCCGGCTGGTGGCAATGACCGGCGACGGCACCAACGACGCGCCCGCCCTCGCCCAGGCGGACGTTGCCGTCGCGATGAATACCGGCACGCAGGCCGCCAAGGAAGCCGGCAACATGGTCGATCTCGACTCCAACCCGACCAAGCTTATTGAAATCGTCGAGACCGGCAAGCAGATGCTGATGACGCGTGGCGCGCTGACGACGTTCAGCATTGCCAATGACGTGGCCAAATACTTCGCCATTATTCCCGCTGCGTTCGCAGTGACCTATCCGCAGTTGGGCGCGCTCAACATCATGCAGCTGACGACGCCTAACTCGGCCATCCTGTCGGCCGTTATCTTCAATGCGCTGATCATCGTGGCGCTGATTCCGCTGGCCATCAAGGGCGTGAAGTACCGGCCGCTGGGCGCCGGACCGCTGCTTCGCCGAAACCTGATGATCTACGGCCTGGGGGGTGTGCTCATCCCGTTCCCCGGTATCAAGCTCATCGACATGCTGCTGTCGGTGGCTGGCTGGGCCTGAAGTGGAGACTCAAATCATGTTCACACAGCACATTCGTCCCGCAGCCAGCCTGCTGATCGCACTGACCCTGGTGCTCGGAATCGCCTATCCGCTTGCCATCACGGGGGTCGCACGAGTCGCCTTCCCGGTGCAGGCCGCGGGCAGCCTCCTGCGCGATGGTGATCGGGTCATCGGCTCGCGCCTGATTGGCCAGTCCTTCACCGATCCGAAGTATTTCTGGGGCAGGCCCTCTGCGACTGGGCCAAATCCCTACAACGGCATTGCCTCCGGCGGGTCGAACCTGGGACCGCTAAACCCTGCGCTGCTTGACCAGGTCAAAGCCAACATCAAAGCCCTGCGGGAAGCCGATCCCGGTAACACAAGGCCGGTCCCCATTGAACTGGTAAGTGCCTCCGCGAGTGGCCTGGATCCCGAGATCAGCCCGGCCGCCGCCGCCTACCAGGTCCCGCGTGTGGCACGAGCTCGCGGCGCCCCCGTTGCACAGGTCGCCGCGCTGGTGCGGGCCCATCAGCGGGATCGTCTGCTAGGCTTCATTGGTGAGCCACGCATCAACGTCCTCGAACTGAACCTGGCGCTGGATCAGGCGCACCAAGGACTTGATGGTCGACCCTGAGCGACGCGATCCTGACAAGCTGCTTGCTGACGTACAGCGCGACGAGGCGCGTGCGCATCGCGGGCGGCTGAAGATCTTCATTGGCGCGTCCGCTGGGGTTGGCAAGACCTATTCCATGCTGGAAGCTGCGCGCGGAGCACGCGCGGCAGGCGTCGACATTGTCGTCGGCTATGTTGAGCCGCATGGCCGCATAGAGACGGAAAAACTCCTTGCAGGCCTCGAACAGCTACAGCCTGTGGAGGTGCGCTATCGAGGCATGGCGCGTCGTGAATTCGACCTCGATGCGGCCCTCAAGCGGCGGCCCTCGACCTTGATCGTCGACGAGCTCGCTCACTCCAACATCGTGGACGGCGATCCGCGCCCGCGCCACGCCAAGCGCTGGCAAGATATCGAAGAGCTGCTCGACGCCGGCATCAGCGTCTGGACCACCTTGAATATCCAGCACCTGGAAAGCCTCAACGACATCGTTGCCGGCATTACCGGCGTGCGACAGCTGGAAACCCTTCCCGACCGGATCTTCGACGAGGCCGCGGAAGTCGAGCTGATCGACCTGTCAGCGGATGACCTCCTCGAACGCCTGAAGGCCGGCAAGATCTATGTATCCGACATGGCAGCGACAGCGGCCGATCGGTTCTTCCGCCGGCCCAACTTGATTGCGCTGCGTGAACTGGCGCTGCGGCGCACTGCCGACCGGGTCGATGCTGCGGCCCGCGACTATGCCGGGGACGAGCGCGGCTCAAAGCCCTGGCTGGCCCGGGACAGGTTCCTGATTGCCATCGCACCGAATGACCAGGCGGAGCAGTTGGTGCGCGTGGGCAAGCGCTTCGCCGACGCCCTGGATGCGGAGTGGCTGGTGGTATCGGTGGAGACGCCCGCGCTCCTCAAGCTGGGAGAGCGCGCGCGAAACCGGCGCATTGAGGCCCTGCGACTTGCGGAGTCCCTCGGCGCACAGACCGTTACCTTGGACGGTTCATCCGCTGCTGCAGCACTCGCCGAATACGCAAGGCTGCGTAACATCACCCGGATCGTGGTCGGCGAACCTAGGCGCCGCGGCTGGCGCACGCTGCTCGCGCCTTCGACGGCAGCGAAGCTGGTGAGCAATGGGCAGGGCCTCGACGTGTCGATCATCGCGCGTCGCGAACCATCGGGTCGAACGGAGCCGCCCGACCAGGCGGGCCACCGCCCTGTTCAGTGGCCCCGATATTGGGCGGCGGGGTTGATTACCGTGCTCTGCACGGGAATCGCCATGCTGATGTATCCGTACTTCGAGTTGACCAATCTCGTCATGCTCTACCTGCTCGGGGCCACGGTTGCCGCGCTGCGGCTGGGGCGTGGCCCAGCGAGCCTGACGGCAGTCACGAATGTCCTGGCCTTCGACTTCTTCTTCGTACCCCCGCGCTTGAACTTTGCGGTCAGCGACCTGCAATACGTACTGACGTTTGCCGTCATGCTGGTCGTCGCCCTCACCATGGCCAGCCTCGTCGCCAGCGTGCGCTCCCAGACACGCGTTGCCGGCGCCCGCGAGCGCCGCACGGCGCTGCTGTACGAGATGAGCAGGGAACTTGCTGCCACGCGGCAGCGGGACAACATCGCCCAGGTGGCCGTCAAGCATGTCGCGGAGACGTTTGCCAGCCTTGCGGTAGTACTGCTGCCCGACCCGGCGGGCCGCCTGCACCATCCCAGCGGGCCACCGATGCCTGGAAGCCTTCGAGGGGCAGACCTGTCGGTGGCGCAATGGGTCTTTGATCACGGCCAGCCTGCCGGGCTTGGCACCGACACCCTGCCTGCGGCGGCAGCGCAATACCAGCCCCTGCGCGGCGACCGCCGCACGTTGGGCGTGCTTGCCGTACACCCAACCCAAAGGCGCCGCCTGCTGCTGCCCGAGCAACAACACCTGCTGGAGACATTTGCCGGCCAGGTTGGCCTGGCGATGGAGCGCGCCAGCCTCGCCGAGGAGGCAGAGGCCGCACTGGTTGCAGCCGAAACCGAAAGCCTGCGTAACACGCTGCTGGCATCGATATCGCATGACCTTCGCACGCCCTTGACGGTCATAGCCGGCGCGGCCAGCACATTGCGTGATCCGGCCCTCGGCAGCGACGAGGCAGCACGCACCCGACTGGCTGCCGCGATCGAGTCCAAGGCGCACGAGATGTCGAAACTGATCTCGAATGTGCTGGATTTGATGCGTTATGAGTCTGGTGAAGTCCACCTGCGACAAGACTGGCAGACGGTCGACGATCTGGTGGGAACCGCATTGGGACAGCTGCACGATCAGCTGAGCGGATATGCGGTTGCGGTTGACTTGCCCAATGACTTGCCCGCGGTTCGGGTCGATGCCTCGCTAGTAACACAGGTTTTCGCCAACCTGCTCGAAAACTGCGTCAGACACACACCTCCCGGGACGCTGATTCAGATTTCCGCCAGCGCGGCGGACCAAGTCATCCGTGTCACGGTCGACGACGATGGCCCTGGCCTGCCACCGGGTGACCCGGAGCGCCTGTTCAAGAAATTCCAGCGCGGGCGCGCGGAGAGCGATGCCGGGGGCGCCGGCCTGGGCCTGGCGATTTGCCGCGCAATCATCAACGCGCATGGCGGTGCCATTTCCGCATCCCCACGTCCCGGCGGCGGCACGCGCTTCGTGTTTACGCTTCCGATTGCAGAGAATGGCAAATGACCACCGCCATGTTCCTGATCCTGGTTGTAGAGGACGATTCAGTGCTGCGCGCCGTACTTCGCACAATGCTGGAATCAAACCAGTATCGAGTCGTCGACGCGCCGACGGGCAGTCGCGGGCTCATCGAAGCTCGAAGCCACCGTCCCGACCTCCTCATTTCCGACCTGGGCCTGCCGGACATGGACGGTGCCACGCTGATCCGCCAAGTTCGCAGTTTCTCTACGATGCCAATCCTGGTGCTGTCTGCGCGCACGATGGAGGCGCAAAAGATCGAGGCGCTTGATGCTGGAGCTGACGACTATGTAACCAAGCCATTCAGCGCGCCAGAGCTGCTTGCCAGACTGCGAGCTGCGCTGCGCCGCGTGGCCCGCGGCAGTGACAGTCAGCCCCTGCTTCAGCTGGGACCGATTACAGTGGACCTCGCGGGTCGCACCGCCAAGGGGCCGCAAGGCGCAATTCACCTGACGCCCCTGGAATACCGCGTGCTGGAATGCCTTGGGCGGCGCGCCGGGATGATCGTGACGCAGAGACAATTGATTCGCGAAGCCTGGGGTCCGGAGCGCCAGGGAGATACCCGCGGCCTGCGCTCCTATATCAAGACCTTGCGGCAGAAGCTTGAGCCGGAACCTGGTCGGCCACGCTACCTGGTCACCGAAGCGGGAATCGGCTATCGACTGCAGCCCGAAGACCGCAGTCCCTGAGACCGAGTGAGCGCCCACCGCGTGTCCGTACGCACTTCAAATGCGTGCCGCGATCGGAAGCCTCAGCTCGGCGTCGGTTCACGCCATCGCAAGAGGCTTCACAGACTTCAGGTTGCAGCGTCTGGTCACTCACTCAAGACCCGAGATGCGATCAGCCAAATGAATGTATTACGGCAGTGCAACGACGTCCTTAACGATTCCCGCTTGTCACCCAATGCTTGGGACCGCCCGAAATCCGAACGACCTGAAGACGTTTCATGGTGGGTTCACGGGTCCACGTAACCGCCTAGAAACCGGCGCCTGCCTCGGCAAGATAGGCGAGTTCTTCCGGAGTGGATTGGCGATCAAGTATTGAATTGCGATGTGGATAGCGACCAAAGCGGTCGATGATTGCCTTGTGTCTGAGTTCGAAATCGTAGTTAAGCGGCGGAGCGCGATCCCGGAACAGGCGCTCCGCCGTTTCGTGGATGACCCTGGACTCGCTGTGCGTGTACGGCATGTACAGGAAGACCCGCTCCTCCGGAGCAAGCGCGAGGTCGGCACTTGCTGCCACGGCTTCCTGTGCCAGCGCCAGTGCCAGGGCGTCCTGTGCGTAGGAGTGGGGGCTACCGCGAAACATGTTTCTGGAAAACTGATCCAGCACGATGATTTCAGCCAGTCGTCCTTGGGTATGGGCGCGCCACCCGAATAACTCGCATCGAATCGCCCGACCGTAGAGTTCGGAAAACCGCCCTATGATCAGCTGGTCGAACCCCTCGTCCTTTTGCCACCACTGGGCTGGTGAACACTCCTGGAACCAGAAACGCAAGACAGTTTGATGCAAGGATCCTCCCGGCTAGTCCATGCGCTACAGCGAACTTGCGTCTGCACCAGCCCGCACGAATCCGCGCCGCTCAGGTCCAGTTCCCGAGACTCTTGTGGCTTCCGTCGCAATAGGGCGCGTTCTTCGACTGCCCGCAGCGGCACAGCCAACATTCCGTGACCTTCTTGATCGTCTTGCCCGTGCCGGTGACAACCTCCAGATTACCTTTGACATGCAGCGGACCATTTGTCGTCGGTTCGATGGTCAACGGCCCATCGCGGCTGGCAAGCGCCGCCGATTCCACGGCAGCCGGCTCGCCGGTACGGGTGAAGCCCGCCTGGGCGTGGCTGCCGTCGCAATACGGCTTGTTTTTCGATGCCCCACAGCGACACAGCGTGGCCCGCATGCATCGTTCTTCGCCTTCAATAGTGATGGATGCATGAAACGCCAGCGGCCCGTTTTCCCGCACGCGCACGGTGTTCACGATGGGTGCTGGCTCGACTTCGGTGCCGTCCAGGGCCGTCCAGCGTATCGCGCCTGAGGGGCAGTTGCGAGCCAGCTCAAGCAGCTCGGCCGGCGTTGCACGCTCGGGGTGGATCCATTCCCCTACCACGTTGGGCACGAATACGTCGGGCCGATCCAGCACGCAGTGACGCGAGTGGATGCACAGTTTGCCGTCGAAGTGGACAATGCCCTGGCTGCCGCGCACAGATTCCTTGCTCATGCTTCACTCCTTGTTGCACGCCGGGCGCCGCCCATTCGATCTTGAACGCAGCGTTGCTTGACTGATTATTGACTGTACGCCCTGTGGCCATTCGCTCACAAGCGCTGCCATCTCGAGCAATACGAGCGGCCAATGCGCTGGTTCTGGACTAGTATTCCGCGGGTGAACGACGCGTATGACCTGGTGGTGATTGGCGGCGGCAGCGGCGGGATCGCCGTGGCGCAACGCGCGGCACAGTGTGGGGCGCGCGTAGTATTAATAGAGAGCGGTCGCCTGGGGGGCACCTGTGTCAACGCCGGGTGTGTGCCGAAGAAAATCATGTGGCACGCTGCGCAACTGGCCGGCGCCTTGAAGGATGCGCGTGGCTATGGCTTTGACGTGACTGTTGCCGGTCACGACTGGGCGGCGCTGAAGGAGGCTCGTGATGCCTTTGTGCAACGCCTGAATGAAATCTACCAGCGCAACCTGGGCGACAGCGGGGCAACGCTGGTGCGCGGCCACGCAAGGTTGCTGGGTGCAAACCGCGTCTCCGTCGGTGCGCGCCAGCTATCTGCCGAGCACATAGTGCTTGCCACCGGGGGCAAGCCATGGCGCCCGGACGTCCCGGGCGCCGACACGGGAATCGATTCGGACGGATTTTTCGAGCTTGAGCGGCGACCGCAACGCGTGACCATCGTCGGCGGTGGTCTTGTCGGCGTCGAATTGGCTGGTGTGTTCTTGGCGCTGGGCAGTGCCGTCACGCTGGTGATACGCGGCGACAGCTTGCTGCAAGGGTTCGACCCGCTACTGGTGGACGCGGCAACGAAGGGATTCGCCGACGCCGGTGGCGTCTTGATTGCGCGGGCGCAGCCGGTGGCGATCCACACATCAGCACCGGGGGCCGGCCTCTCCGTCCAGCTGGATAGCGACCAAGTATTGGCAAGACAGGACTGCCTGATATGGGCAGTCGGCCGCAGGGCGGCGACCGACTACATCGAGCCTGGCGTCGGTGTGCAGTTGTCCGCACAGGGAGCCATCCTGACCGACAAGTTCCAGCGGACGTCCGTGCCTGGGGTATATGCGATTGGGGATGTCGCGGGTCGTGCGACGCACACCCCGGTCGCCATCGCCGCGGGTCGGCGCCTGGCGGACCGGCTTTGGGGTGGCATGCCGGATCGCTTCCTGGATTACACGAACATTCCCACGGTGGTTTTCGGCCATCCGGCCCTGGGTACGGTCGGATTGTCCGAGCCGGAGGCGAGGTCACGGCATGGCGACTCGGTGCGGGTGTTCACCCGCAGTTTCGTGCCGATGTACAACGCGCTCATCGAGCCACCAGGCAGGACGCACATGAAACTGGTGACCGTAGGGGACGAGTGCCGCGTGGTTGGCGTGCACCTGGCCGGTCGCGACGTGGAAGAAATGTTGCAGGGTTTCGCCGTTGCGGTGCGCATGGGTGCAACCAAGAGCGACTTCGATGACACCGTCGCGATTCACCCCACATCTGCCGAAGAACTGGTAACCATGCGCTGAAGGGCCCTCTGGCCCTTAAAACCCTGGCCACGGCGCTGGCTCCTGCCAGTTGCGTTCCGAGGTGTCCAGGACGCCGAGCCCTGACCTGGCAGGTAGCGGTGCTCGGTTACACCTTGCCAATCGTGCCAAAAGCTTCAAAACGGTCTTCTTTGAAAGAGTTGGCTCTGCGTGGAGACTATTGTCCTCGTACCGGATGCAAGGGCCGACGTTCTCACTCATGACGACCCAGCCGACGTTTGAGCAAATCGCGCGGGAGTATGACGCTATGATAAAGCGCATCGCATCTAGCTACGAGGCAAACCCGCACCTGGCCGAGGAACTTGTCCAGGACACGTACCTGGCAATCTGGCGGGCGTTGCCTTCGTTTCGCTCAGCGTCCTCATTGCGAACATTTGTGGCTCGCATCGCCACCAATCGCGCGGTTACGCACGTCGCCCGGGCCGCCAGCGCGCCGCGTACCTTCGAGCTAAGCGATGATCTTCCGGCACCCGGCGACAGTCCGGAGAGCCACGCCATGGCCATAGATGGCGGGGCCAGACTAACCGCTGCCGTGCGCTCGCTGCCGCTGGCATACCGCCAGACCGCAATGCTTACGCTGGAAGGACTGACACCAACGGAAATCTCCGACGCTTTGGGTATTTCTGCAAATGCCGTTTCCATTCGACTTTCCAGGGCAAAGGCACTGCTTCGCGGATTAATAGGAGAAAAGCCATGACCGAGCGCAATGATGCTTATTGGGACGACCTGGGCGTTGCCTGGTGTGCAATCAATCCCCAGATCGGGGTGATTGCTCCGAAGCTCAAGGCTCGGCTACGCCGCCAGTCGCTTTTGATCACGTCATGTCTCGTTGCTGGATTCACCCTAGGTGGCGCAGGCCTGCTTCTTGGGCTGTTTACGATCTGGAGTGGCTGGGCACCAGGCACGTTGAACTTCGTTGTGAGAGGCATCGCTATCGTCGTTATTTCGACTATCGGCTTGTTCGCGGCGGCACAATTTTCAGCTGTCAGATCAGACCAGGCCGCCAAAGCGCTATCGGAAATGATCGACCTTTCCATCAACAGGGCGCGGCGAACGCTTTTGATGCTCCGCCTGGGATTCTATGTGTGTGCGATTGCAGCGGTATTCGGGCTTGCAGGTACAGCGATTCGCTCACACCTCTCGGCGCCCCCGAAAATGTCTCCGATCGTCGATCTGGTGATACTTCTGATTTTCGCGCTCGGGCTCTTCGCCTATGGACGCTACGTCAATGCCGAACTGAAATGGATGCGCGCATTGAGCCACGCCCTGGCATTGGACAGCGAAAAGTAGGGATTCGCACAGGCCAATAGCTTCTGAAACCATAGACGCCTCCGGTGCGATTCAACCCCCGACGCTTTGGGTTAGTGGCTAGGTACGTAGAGCGGAATAAATGAGCCGACCCGTGTCGTGGTTGACCCGCACCCAACAATGCGGCGAGAGTCGCCACGGCTCGCCTTGACTCGTACGCCCGTTCGACAGGTGCCGCGGGTTCCTGCCTGTGCAGGTTGATTCCACGAGGGGCCACTCCTCTTCGGGCAAGACCGACAACCAGATGACTGGATTGGCCACGACGCTGGCCGGAAAAGGCCAGCGCCGTCGCCTTTAGCCAGCAGCAGGCCGTCAGAGCGAAGCTGGAGAATTGATCTTCACGCGCTTGGCAGTGATCTGACCTGTCAGCCCCGTCCATCCCGGCGGTAGCAGAACGGTCACTTCATCCGACCCGTACGGCGTGATGGTGAAATTGCCTTTGAAGGTGTCTCCAGACGGATCGACGGTGACGGTCATTACGATGTGCACGGGACCAACCTCAGCTGCTGGCGTCTTCGGTGTGGTCGTCGGATCGGCAGGATTCCATGGCAAAGCAAAGTGATTCAGGTTGAATGTCGAATGTCCGGCCTGTTTCCAGACCCCCATGCAGAAATTGGATGTCGCCGGGTCACGGTTCGAATTCATGATCTCCGTTCCGTCGTCGTGCCATTGCTGAAATCCCTCATCTAGCTGCGCGTTGTCGGGGATGTTGAGCGGCGGTTTGTTGTTGCCAAGGGACGTCATCTTGACTTTCCACATGCCGACGATGGCAGGTGAGTCTTCACGATCCACCATGATGAAGCGCAGTGGGGCGCCATTCTGCGGCGCCCAGGTCGCCGGGACGAAGTTGCGATAGTCCGGCGCCAGGCAGCCTGCCTGCGCGCTCGGGAACGCGGCGGCGCCAAGCACGCCAAATCCGACCGCCAGGAGTGAACGACGCAGAGTCAACTTAACTGCATGGGTGAGCATATGGTTCTCCCTCTTGATTAAGTGTGGCGATGGTGAATGAGCAGTAGACGAGTCTTCCGCGAGTCGTGCTGCGCGAGCGGCCCGGGGAGCCCGCGGTCGCCCCTTGCCAGAGCCGCAAAGGTTAGCGCCAGCTACGTGATCCGGCCAGACAGCAGAAATGGGCTTCGGTCAGGTCGAGCCCCGACTGCCACGCCAGTATCGGCCCAAGCATGGTATGCGCGCAGACATTGGCAGGGTGAGCATCGACGCGCAGAGGCTGCGGCGTCCGCCGCAATGGCCAAAGATAAATTCAGGATTTCGCGGCTTGTCCACCACAGCGGCGAGCAGCGTGTTTTACCGGCCGACCATGTGCGGAAGTACCACGTGGGGCGCAGGCGCTAGTCGACAGATGGTCATTGGTCAGTAAGGACGGGGAGGCCCCAAGCGACACCGCAAACTACTGGCGCCCGGGGAAAGATCCGATCCCAGACCTGTGGGCTCGTGGATAGATATAAATACATATAATCAATAGGTTACATGAAAATGCCGCACCATCGTCATCGATCAACGTAGCACCATCGGGAATCGCATTGGTTCTACGTCGATGCCAATTGCACACCAACCAAACCTGCGATATGCGGTCCCTGAGTGTCCCACCGCACAGCCGGCCCTAGTACCCCTGGGTCACAGTGCGCGGCGCATCGAACGCTGGATTTGCCGGTAGGTACAGTTTATGAACGATTTTGTCATCGCCTCCGATATGTCCTTAGAGGATGACATCGCGGCCGTGGCTCGCATCGAAGTTGTCCCTGCAATTCTGGACGTGGTCTGCCGCATCACGGGTATGGGGTTCGCCGCGATCGCCCGAGTGACCGAACGCCGGTGGATTGCATGTTCCGTCAAGGACGACATCCGATTCGGATTAAAGGCCGGTGGTGAACTAGACATTGAATCCACCATTTGTAACCAGATCCGACAGCACGGCAAGATTGTAGCCATCAATGACGTGGCCGAAGACGATGCCTATCGCGAACATGCAACCGCCGCGACATACGGCTTCCGCAGCTACGTCGCGATTCCGATCTTTCTACGCAACGGCGTATTCTTTGGAACGCTTTGTGCACTCGATCCGCGTCCCGCGCTGGTCAACACGCCGGAAGTGCTCGGTATCCTGAAGGCATTCGCGGAGCTCATCGCCTTTCAGCTGCAGGCACAGCAGCGACTGGAAGTCGCGGAGGCCGACCTGCTCACGGAACGCGAGGCTTCGGAGTTGCGTGAACAGTTCATAGCCGTACTTGGCCACGATCTGCGCAATCCGCTCGCTGCAATCATGGCAGGCACCCGGGTATTGCAGAAACTGCCGGTGCAAGATGCGGCCCTTCCCGTTGTGGCGATGATGCATCGAAGCGTCAAGCGCATGACCGAGCTTATCGATATGGTGCTCGATTTTGCGCGCGCCAGGCTTGGTTCGGGACTGGGACTGGAGCTTCAAGCCAGCGGCTCGCTCGAACCCGTGCTGCAACAAGTGGCTGACGAACTGCAGGCCGCATCTCCAGACAGGGTCGTCGAGTTGCAGATGGACCTCTCGGAATCGGTGTATTGTGATCCCGGACGCATTGGGCAGCTGGCATCAAATCTGATCAGCAATGCGGTCACCCACGGCGCGACCGGCGTTCCAGTGCGTATAGCCGCTTTCACGTCCCTGGGCATGCTGGAACTGACGGTTGCAAATGGCGGCGAACCCATACAGCCAGCGATGTTCGGAAAGCTGTTCATGCCGTTTGTACGGGCATCTGTGCGGCCGAATCAGCAGGGATTGGGACTCGGGCTGTATATCGCTCAGGAAATAGCGCGCGCGCACGCAGGCACACTTTCGGTTACATCGAATGAGCGAGAGACGCGGTTTACGTTTCGCATGCCGTGCGGAGGGGGCTTGCGGCCAACTCCTGAGGGCCGAGAATTTGAACTGCCCGCTCCAAAGTCAAAAATGCGTGCCGACAATAAATTTAATCAACCAACGGTCTGACGCAGTGGTCAAGCCGTAGCCAATTCCAGCGTTGAGGTCAAACTTTCCCAGCTGCGTATCAAGGACAGCGAACAGCGTTTCGCTCTGCTGGTTCAGGTGTCCAAGATTGTTCAGCGGACCGCACTCGTTATAACTCTCCAATCCGAGTTGGTACCCTGCATTGGTCTTGTACGCAATCTTGGTATCGATATCTAGCGACAATGGGCTGCTGGGCGTACTCAGGCTCCAATCCAGGTTCGGATTGACCGCGAATGTCCAACGGCCGGAGCGATACCCATATATGCCTTTGAGCTCGGCGTTCCAAGCAGCTTGCGATACGCGCAGGGTCGTTTTTCCAATTTCAAGATTTGCGCCCCAGAACGAACCACTGGCTTCATCATGCGGATAGATATATTTCAGCCGAATCTTTGCGCCGTCATAGTTTGGGGAGTTGCCAGACGCGGTGGTCGTAAGTACGTAAAGTCCCAGCTCCAAGGCATCGCTGATTCCATAATAGAACTCCGGAGTAAGTCGGTAGACGTGATTCGGCGGTTGCGCACCTGGGTAATCCGGCGTACCACTTCCAGAGATCACGATATTGTTATGCACATCCATGCCGAAACCACCGGGCTTGCTCATGTCGTCCATGTAGACCTGGATTTCCTCCGGTGCACCCGCAACCGATCCACTGACAAGACCAACACCAATGGCCGTGGAACACATGAATGGGAAGCTTGTTAGCCACCCGGTGCGAAAACGTTCGCGCGCTCTACAGGGTTTTCCATGTTCAAAGCCCAGGGCGTTGTCGCGAGGTCTGGCTAGGGCCTGAATGTCCGATCGAAGCTCTCCTGGCCGATGAATTGATGCCAAATGCAAATCTGGATGCCCAAATGGACGCACCCAGACGCAAGTGGCATGAAGCAAGTACAATTCCGTCCGATTGAGCACAGAAGCATCCCTATCGGTATGAGCCTGGCCGGCCGCTGGATCAACGTCGAGGTCTACCACAGGTCCGCCGGTCGCCCCGGCCCCGGGAGCACTCTTGAATGGGGATTTCAGCGGTGGTAAACGAACGAGCATCGTTATGGCACTAAGTGCTCGGCTATACGGCTGCACGATGAACCAAGGGGCGACAACTACTTATCGGCCACGCTTATAGAGCCCGTCGAAGACAGTCGCCCATGCCGGCTGCTCAGCCTTCATCGTTTGCCAGAGCTGGCGCACGGACCCATCTCCCTGTGGCGTCCATGTTATGCGGTGCCTGACAGAGGCATTTGTCTTTGGGTCCGGACGCTCGCCCTCAAGAACCATGCTACCGCCGACAAGCCCCCCATTGAGTTCGAGGACTCCGCCGCGATCGTCTATCCAAGTCTGGTGCCATCGGTGCCGATTGCGGTCGTAGAAGTTGATGCTCCGGCCTCGACTGCCATCGACGGAGCGCCATGATTCAAAGAGCGCACAGCGCTTCAAGTCTTGCTCAATACTGTTCTGGCCGGCCGGCTGCTGGCCTTCGGTGACGCTCCAATTCCCGATCCAGAAATCAAACTGTCGGTACTCCGCCGACTCGCAGATCGGCGCCGAATCGGAGAGGGCTAGTTTCGCATCATCAGCGAATGCGCCAAGATTCCAACAAAATGCGACCGTTGCGCCAATTAGTACCTGGCGGATCGAGCGTTGCAGCATCTTCGACTCCAGAATATGCAGATTAATGCCCTGACCCCTGACCAACCTTGCTGATTCTACTGATCATAAGCGACCGTTTCGACAATTGAGATTGTGGCGCCGCGATGGCGGAACTTACCTCAAATGGAGCCCAGTTCAATGACATAGGCAGCCCCTCTTCACCCTACGTTGCGCCAAGAGTCCCTGAGGGCCGCCAAGGCACGCGGCGCCTCTAGTTCCGGCTGGCGCGCTGACATCGTTACCGTCTACACCAGCAATGCAATCGCACGGTTTGCACTCAGGTGTACACATGGCTGTAGCTGAACCTTGCTGACAGGACAACACCGTTTCGCTCTTGCCGAAGATCAATGTGCAGCCTCGCAAAGGGTCCACAGCATGTGGCAAAGCCGATCGGGTCGTATTCAAACCTCCGGTGACTCGCCCATGGCCCTAAATATCACGGGCTCTCGCGACGAATCTGGCCGGTGGCTGACCGGCAGCATAATAGTGAATATCGCGCCTCCGTCTGGATGGTTGTTGGCGTTGATGCTACCCCCATGCGCATCCACGATGGTGCGCACGATTGCAAGTCCGATTCCAACTCCGTGCGGCTTGGTCGTGACGAACGGCGTGAACAACTTGGCCACAAGATCCTCTGGCAATCCCGGTCCCGTGTCGCGAACGGAGACTTCAACCATGGCGTGCCCGAGTTCGTAGCTAATGGTGATGTGACGTCTTTCGGGCGATATCTCCGCCATTGCATCCATGGCGTTCATCAGCAGGTTCACGAATACTTGCTGCAGGAGCACCGGATCGCCGCTGACAACGCAGGACGTAGAAGGCAGATCGACGCTTACCTTTATCTGCCGCGCCATGAACTCGTGGGCAACGAGGGCAAGCGCGTCATCGATAAACGTCTGAAATACGACTGGTTTCTTCTGCAGTTGCCGACTCCGCAGCATTGTCCGGTTGCGTTCGATGATATTCGCGGCCCGGACTCCGTCCGCGTGAATGTCTGCCACGATTTCATCGAGTATTTCCGGCGTCACGCTTCTACTTGCAATCATCGTCTTCAGCGCCTCTGCGTTAAACATCACTGCGCTGATAGGCTGGCCAAGCTCATGTGCGAACGAGCTGGACAGCGCCGACATCGTCTCGCGCCGGCTGACGTCGGCCGCAAGAGAAAGGTTTCGGCGGTTTTGATTTTCGGCGCTCCGCCGCGCGCGGCGCTCGAGAAGGAGTCCGACAATCAGTATGGCCTGGAGCACCAATGCTCCCGCCACGGCCATCACGGTGCCCCGGTATTCGCTCCACAGCGTCGGACCCTGGAACTTCACCAGATTGCCAGGCGGCAATCGACTCTCGGGGATGTGCCAGCGCTTTAACTCACGCCAGTCAAATACGGGCCGCCCGAGCGGCTGGACCGGTATTACCAGATTTTTAGGGGACTCGCCGCTCAGAAGCCGATGAGCAACATCGGTCGTGCGTCGGCTAAGCTCGTTTACGGCCACCATCCTTCCGCCAACTATGCCCGACCCCAGGTACACGTCATGTGCAGCAAACAGGGGCGAATTGGCGGCTGCGTGCAGGTCGGCGAGCGCCCGCTCGTCCGCGTAGTCGGCTCCCGTCGCATCGGTGCCCAGAGTCATGAAGTAGATCGCCGAATGCGCCGGAAGGCTCGAGCTGCGACGCACGATTTCCGGAAATGACAAATCGTCCGACCAAACTATAGTCACGCGACCCCGAAACCGCCTGAATTGTTCCTCGAGCCGATGGCGCCAGAAGTCGCGGATCGGGCCATAGCCAACGATCATGAATATCTGCTTGGTCTCGGGCAGAATGCGGAGGATATCGTCGATGATCGCGGGGAAATCGTTGAGAACGGGGACGGCGATTTCGTTTTCGCCCATGGGCGCATTGCCTAGGAATCGCTGGTCGACGGCACCGAAAAGCAGCGGCGCGCCAGGAAAAAGCTGCTGCCGATACTTGCGCGCGAATACTGACGCCGGTCCGCCAAAGGCCATGACCAGGTCCGGCTTGGCGCCCTCCGCATAGAGGGAGCGAACGTAGTTGACGACCGACTGTTCGGGCGCACTGACGAATCCGGTTGGTCCCACGACAACCTGGACGAAATTGACGGGTCCTCCGACAAGCCGCTCCAGGTCTATGCGGACGTCGGCGGTGAACGAATCCAGGATGAGATTGCCGCGATCGAACGATTGCAATATCAGGACCTGCCGGACCGGCAGCTCTGCTGCACCTGACATAGTGGTCAGGACAAGCAAGGCGGTCAGCGCGGCCCACCGTAATCTGGCACTCATGCGCACATCTGAACGCCATCTTGCGCCCGAATGCAAGAGTCAGGCGCACCTCGGAAGTGCGCCCTGCCTTGAATGCCTGTTCAGGACGCGCAGATCCTACTTTCCCGTGAAGCGCGTATACGTGCGCCCAATCCATGGCCAATGTCCATTTTCGGCCGTATTCGGACAATCGGGCCGCGATTTGTCATCCCGGTCAGCAACCGGTCGTAGGTACATCTTGTCGCCTTCCTTGACGCCAGAGACCGCGCAAAACGGCACCACATTCATGCCCGGGACCGCGCCGTAGATCTGATCTGATGAGCGTGGATGTTGTTAAGCTGGCAAACGACTCCTGCTTGGATAAACGGTGACTTCCCCGCAGAACAACAACTTTGACCTGATCAGGCTGGCCGCGGCACTGCAGGTTGCCTATATCCACAGCGCCGGTCAGTTCGGCACCATCATTGGTGACTACCCGTTAATCAGTCTGATATCCAAATTCCCTGGGGTGCCGGTATTCTTTTTCATCAGTGGCTACCTGATCAGTAAGTCCTTCGAAACTAATTCAAACTGGCGTGATTACGCGCGGAATCGCGTGCTTCGAATTTATCCGGCCCTGTTGGTGTGTTTCGCTGTGTCGCTCACGGCAATCTGGCTGTGCGGGTTTTTCTCGGGCCGGGACGTTCCCCGCGGCGAGTTCATTGCGTGGATTGCTGCGCAAGTGACGATCGGCCAAGTCTACAACCCGCCCTTCATCAACCAACCGCCAATTTGGGGACTCAACCTCAGTTTATGGACGATTGGTGTGGAGCTGCAATTCTATTTGCTGGTGCCGCTTATGTACTCGTTTCTGGGCCTCGCCCGGATACCGGTGCGACGCGCAAATCTCATTCTCCTCTGTGCGATCTTGGCCTTTCTTGCCATCAAGGAAGTGGATTTTGCCAGGAGATCCGGTATGCACAGCGGCTTCTTGCCGCAGATCTCGGAGGCTCTGTTCATCCCATGGTTTTACATGTTCTTGGTGGGCGTCCTCTTCCAGAGGAATTCGACCGTCTTGCAGCGCTGGCTTGCGGGACGCTTTGTGTATGTGTTCCTCGCGTATAGCGCACTGGCGGTGTTCACGTCCCATGAGCTGCACTGGGCGTTGAACGACTCACCACAGCCGGTGCTGTTTTTTGGACTGGCGCTGGTGGTTTTCAGTGCGGCCTTCTCCGCCCCCAGACTGAGTGAGCGACTACTGCACAAGAACGATGTTTCATATGGTCTGTATATTTACCATCGCCCCGTATTGAACGTTCTGGCGCTGACCGGAGTGCTGTGGGGGCACGCTGGATTAGTGACAGCGCTCGTGACAAGCATCGCGCTGGCATATGCATCCTGGCGTCTCATCGAGAAGCCGGCGCTGACTCTCAAGCGTCGCCCGCTCTATAAGCATGCCCCCCAATTGTGAGCGAATAGCTGGACCGGATTTCGTTGGGACGGCTCCTCCCGCGACCCCCACTGAATTTGGTCTGCAGTGTGACGCTTGTTGCGGCGGGAAATACCCATACCCGCTGACGACAGTTCGCAAAAGCGCGACTTTGGCGCCGCAAAGCGGACACTGGCCACCTACAACCAAATGTCGATGTCGGACACCCAAACGAAGCCTATGGCGCGCCCGGAGAGATTCGAACTCCCGGCCTTCTGGTTCGTAGTTGGCGACTGTGACGTCAAATCAACAACTTAGATGGCTCTCCCTCACCCTACCTTTTGCCGAACCTTGTAGCGGCAAGCCAAAGCAGGCGGTGCCAATACGATTTCTTTGAGGCTCCCGAAGCGCGTACCTACGCGTCGCGACCCTGGCCAAGCTCCGCATACTGCCAGAAGCCGAAATTACCGGACTTCCATTCACAACTCCAATGCAGCCTCTTGTCGGAGCCAACGGGCGGCGCGCGGACTTATACTGGCGATCTACCAGTTTGGGGAGTCACATGACGACGACCCGCCGTGATTTAGTCAGCGCCGGAACAGTGGCGGCCGAAGCCGCGGTAACCCCGAGTCTTGCGCCTGCCCAAACACATGATCACGATCACGACCGTGATCACCAGGACGTGCCTTCGGATCCAGAGCTGCGCACCAGGGCGCTCGAATCACTGATGGTAGCAAAGGGCTTGGTCGATCGCGCAGCGCTCGATGCACTCATCGATACCTATGAGCATACAGTCGGTCCACGTAACGGCGCCCGAGTGGTGGCCAGGGCTTGGATAGATGGCGAATATAGAGAACGGCTGCTAAGCAATGCAAACGCAGCTATTACCGAGCTAGGTTACCGCGCTACGACACTGATAGTGGTCGAAAACACCGCCAAGATTCACAACCTCGTCGTGTGCACGCTGTGCTCCTGTTATCCGTGGTCGGTACTAGGTTTGCCACCGGTCTGGTACAAGTCGGCGGCCTATCGCTCGCGGGCAGTTATCGATCCAAGGGGTGTGTTACGTGAATTCGGCGTCACGTTGGCGGTCGACGTGGAAGTGCGGGTCTGGGACAGCACAGCGGATTTGCGATATCTGGTGCTTCCGGAACGCCCGGCCGGCACATCCAGCTTGAGCGAAGCGGAACTGGCGGCACTCGTGACGCGGGACTCGATGGTCGGGGTCGCTTTGGTTTCGGTACCGCAAGAACGGGCTCGCGCATGAACGGGGCACATGACATGGGCGGGATGCAGGACATGGGGCCGATAGCACCCGAAAAGGACGCACCGATTTTTCACGCCGAGTGGGAGAGGCGTGCCTTCGCCCTGTTTGTCGCAACTGACGTGCAGTGGCCGTATCGCAGAACCCAGATTGAATTGATCCCGCCGGCGGACTATTTGCGCATGAGCTATTATGAGAAGTGGCTGGCGGCTCTGGTGCCAATCCTTACAAAGACCGGCATGGCGAGTGCGGCCGAGATCGAGAGCGGGAAAGTGCTCAACGGCGTCAACACAAAGTGGCACGTCCTCAGCGTCGCCGATGTGGCCGCTCGGATACAACCCATATCCCCTACGAGCGGCACGATAACGGCTCTATCGCAGTTACACATCGGGCAGTGCGTCCGCGCTCGAAACCTAAATCCCCTGGGCCATACGAGGCTGCCGCGCTACGTGCGTGGGAAAATCGGGACCATTGAGCGTGACGGCGGCATCGAGGAACTGCAGGACACCGAGACTCGGGGGCTCGGGGAGAAGCAGCAGCACGTTTATACGGTGCGCTTCGCCGCGCGCGAACTGTGGGGCGAGCAGGCAAATCCTCGCGATTTCGTGTACGCGGATTTGTGGGAGGGTTATCTTGAACCGGCGTAGCGCCACGATGCAGGCCGACATTCTGACGGCGCTGCCGCGCTTGCCACGTGATGACTATGGGCCAGTGTTTGCCGAGCCATGGCAAGCGCAAGCCTTTGCCCTTGCCGTCAAGCTCTCGGAGCTTGGGCACTTCACCTGGAATGAGTGGGCAGCGCAGCTGGCTGAAGAACTGAAGGCGGATGCCGCACGCGGCGCACCGGATGACGGTTCGCGGTATTACTACTGCTGGCTCGCGGCGCTCGAGTTTCTCGTAGTAGCAAAGCAGCTGACCGACCCGGCATCATTCGTGGAGCGCAAAGAGGCATGGGCCGAAGCGTTTCGACGTACGCCACACGGTATGCCTGTCCAGCTGGAGCACGACCCCGGACTGCCGGCTAGCGATTAAGCACGGCGGGTAATTCTCAGTGTTCCACTGCCGCCGGTCACGAAGAGCCGCATCGGGTCTAACGTCCTGCAGGCGAGGTCCT